>JAEZTJ010000003.1 GCA_023421505.1 Bacillota bacterium | reverse complement strand
TTTGCCATCCGGCTTCCTTCAGATTCGCGGTCACCCACGACACCCTTGCCATTGGCTATGTCCTTCCCACTACCGGGTGGACTCGGGACTTACACCCGTTGAAACGTGCGCTCGCCGGGCGCACTTGAAGAAAAAACCCATCAGCATTGATGGGTTTTTCTTATTATTTACTCTATATCGTCTAGTTATTAATTAACTTAGGCTTATTGGTCCAGCTCATCATCTTACGAAGTTCTGCACCAACCTTCTCTAATTCATGTTGTGCTTCAATTCTTCTCGTTGCATTAAAGTTAGGACATCCAACCTGATTCTCAAGTAACCAGTTACGTGCGAAGGTTCCATTCTGGATATCAGTTAAAATCTGCTTCATTGTCTTCTTAGTCTCAGCAGTAATAATCTTTGAACCTGTAATATAATCACCGTATTCAGCCGTATTGGATATGGAGTATCTCATTCCGGCAAAACCGCTCTCATTGATTAAGTCAACAATTAACTTCATCTCATGGATACATTCAAAATATGCACTTTCAGGCTCGTAGCCAGCTTCTACTAAGGTTTCAAAACCAGCCTTCATAAGAGCTGTTACACCACCACAAAGTACTGCCTGCTCACCAAAGAGGTCGGTCTCTGTCTCTTCTCTAAAGGAGGTCTGAAGAACTCCTGCTCTTGCACCACCGATAGCTAATGCATATGCCAGACCAATATCATGAGCCTTACCGGTTGCATCCTGATGAACAGCGATAAGACATGGAACACCACGACCTTCTTGATACTGGCTTCTAACTGTATGACCAGGTCCCTTAGGAGCTATCATTAATACATCAACATCTGCAGGAGGAATGATCTGACCAAAATGGATACTGAAGCCATGAGCGAACATTATTGCATTACCTGGCTCTAAGTTAGGAGCGATTGATTCGTTGTACATCTTAGCCTGCTTCTCATCATTAATAAGAATCATTATGATATCTGCTTTCTTAGCAGCCTCAGCAGCTGTATATACCTCAAATCCTGCTGCTTCAGCTTTTGCCCAGGATTTACTTCCTTCATAAAGACCAATGATAACATGTGCACCTGATTCCTTTGCATTAAGTGCGTGTGCATGTCCCTGGCTGCCGTAGCCAATAACCGCAATTGTTTTTCCCTCTAACAGTGAAAGGTTACAATCTTGTTGATAATAAATCTTTGCCATCTTAATAATCCTCCTTGTTTTATAGGAGGATTTCTCCTCCCTTGTTTTTTAGGAGGATTTCTCCTCCCTTGTTTTTTAGAAAGATTGCTCCTTCTAATATAATAAATAATGTTAAAGAGGATTTCTCCTCCCGTTCTCAAAACAAAAAATTGCTTACAATATGATTATATCTATACTGCCAATCAATCATCAATATAATCGGCAATATCACCAGATCCTCTTGTTAATCCTGTGATACCTGTACGGACTAATTCTTTAATCTGATATTGGCCAAGCAGCTTAATAAATGCATCTATCTTGTCCTGATTACCAGTAAGCTCAATCATAAGAGATTCTAATGCTACATCTACAATTTTAGCCCGGAAGATATCGGCGATTGATATGATAGCAACCCTGTCCTTTTCTGATGCACATACCTTGACCAGAACTAGCTCTCTTGTTACTGATTCACCGGGGACTAATTCTTTAATTTCTATTACATCCTCCAGCTTAAGCAACTGCTTTCTGATCTGCTCCAGAATCTGATCATCGCCATGCGCTAAAATTGTCATTCTTGAGATTTCAGGCTCCTGAGTCTCACCCACAGTCAGGCTATCGATATTATAACCTCTTCTGCTGAATAACCCGGCTACACGACTAAGAACACCGGCGGTGTTATCCACCAGAATTGATAATACCATTCTTTTCATAGCATTCTCCTCTCTGTTTATGTACTTTACTTCAATGTCATAAGCGATAAGAAAAGCCCTTCACCACAGGACACTCTGCAATGGGGCTTCTGTTGCTGTATAAAAAGTATTATTTATTAAGTTTTAAGTTATTGTATCAGCAAGATTTCTATTTGTCAAGTATTGCAGACAGGCTATATTAATAAATTTTTTATTGATTTAAATTGATAAAGTGTTGTATAAAAATGCAAAATTATATAATAAGAAGTAATGCGATATTCCTTATGATACCGGACTTTAAGAAACCGTATCGAAGAAGCAGACTTCTCTTTTTCAAGAAACTCATCGTATCTAATTCAGCAAAAAGCTTAATAATACTTTTATTCTCCTCTGTAAGCAAATTACCATATAGCCTAAGGAATTCCTCTGCCTGCTGCTCAAGGACAAGTATGGCTTGCTTTTGTTCCTTTAAGGCTGAAAGTCTCTTTTTCACATAGGATAAGAAACCGGTTCCTCCTACCACATTTGCCCCATGTTGGCGATACAATAGGGTGCTTTCATTAATAAACCCAATTTTTCCAAGGGACACAGCAATGAGCGCAACCCACCAATCATGGTATTTAGCATTTGTTGGCAGATGATTACCTTGCAATACCTTTCGCAGGGCAGCATTCACCATTACCGTACAGCCAATTAATTTGTTTTCCATCAGTATATGGGGTAGATCTATCTTCTTCGGATTTAAGTGTTCTGAGCAAAAAAAAGAAGACTTTATTATATTTAGCTCCTGATCTGCTATACATGCATCCGTAAACACAGCAAACGGCTTATCACTGCCGACTTGTGCCTCCATATGCCTCATCCTTTTAAGCGTCAGGGATATTTTATTCGGTAACCAAAAATCATCCTGATCACAAAACATAATATAGTCCATGGTTGTTGTGCTTAATGCATTTAGAAAATTAGTTGTTACACCTAGATTAGTTTTATTTTGTATCACATGTACTTTATCCGGATATTGTTTTTCAAAATCCCGAATAATTGTAATTGTATTATCCTTTGATCCATCATCATAAATATATAGTTCAAAATCCTGATAATAGGAGGAAAGAATAGACGATATCTGCTCTGTAAGATATTTCTCACCATTATAGGCTGCCATTACGATTGCTACTGTACTCATACCCTCAGTATCTCCGATGCTCTTATTTGTATTATTTCCAATAAGCCTTATTCATACTGCAGCTGACAATTACTTTTTTAGGCAGGATATCATAGTGCAGGCCTAGTTGATACCCTAAGAATTTAAATCCACTGCTGATAATTAGATTAGGAATATAGTAATATTTCTTTTTCCGGATCAGATATTTTAGTGCACTTTTAACCAGCTTAATCCCTTCCGATTCCGATTTTATACCATAGAACACCTCAGGAAATTGATTATGAGAAACACCCAGATCAAAATTCCTGGTAAATTGCTGAAGGTAGGAATAGCTATGAGAATGTATAACCCTTGCCTCTGCCTGATATGCTATTTTATAGCCGTCGTTAATCATACCTGCTGCCATAATCATATCTTCATTGAATATAGTCTTGTCCACAAAGCCGCCAAGCTTTTCATAGACAGATTTCCGATAAGAAGCACAAACGTCAGAGCAAAAGAAGGTTTTAATACCCAAATTATCAATATCCTCAATAGACTTTATTCTACTCATTTTGGGATAATTAAAGGATCTAATATAATTCTCTAAAAGATCTGACTTATCATCTGGAAGCTGTCTCGCGTAAGAAGCCGCTACGAAGGAATCCTGATATGGTTCTAACAATTTTTCTATCAGATAATTATCTGCAGGGACTGCATCCTGTGTCATAAATAGGATAATATCCGCGTTTGACAAAGTTGCTCCGTATTTTCTCGTACCACCATGATCAAAGGCTTCTTTGTTAATCGGAACCACTGTTATATTACTTTCACTGATATTAGGTAAGGGCTGCTCCTGTCCCTCAAATTCCTCTGTATGAAGTATTATTACGCGGCTTGGCTTTACTGTCTGGCTGTAAAGCTTAGTTAAAAGCATATTCAGCTTTTCGCCCGAACGATAGGTCGGTATGATTACATCCACTGTATAATTATTAATCTTATTGTCACTTATATTTGATGCTTCCATTCCCTTACGTATTTCCTTTCATTCTAGAATTTGATTATAGGGTTTGAGTGTCAAAAGTCTTTTTAGATTTTTTGCTTCGTCATTTTGTACAATCGATATCTTCTAAATCTTGATGCAGAACATGGATTGTTCGCAACTCCTGCAGTCTATGATTTTCGTCCTAGTTACTCTAAATATAACAAAATGTATTATGTTTTATCACTGAGTATAAGTCTATACATAAAATAATCGTGATAAGTGCAGCCTCCAGCCATATACCAGCTGTTATCCATGAAGTATTACATATACTTAAAAACACACTGTTTCCAGTACATGTAATTCCTCATATTTCTCACTTATCACGATTATACCACATTTTGGGTAAATTAAAACGAAAAGTTAAGCTTTAACCAGAAATATTATTTTGGATATTGATTAGCATAGCCTACGGCCTTATAGTTTGAGTAGTTAAAAGCTCTAAAACCGGTATTCTTATTCGCTTCTTCTATTCTATTATAATATTTATCGATGTAATGACTTTTTGAATTAATATTGTAATTGTCCTGATACTCGTTTTCAGTATACAAAAGTATTTCTTCCTGACCCTCCTCTTCAAGCCATCTTTCCTCATCGTTTAGAACCGGTAATACCTTCGCTGCAGCATCTAGCGACAGCTCCTCAGTTAAAAATCTCATATCCTCAATGTCCAAGGTCTCCTTCTGATTAATCAGGTAATCTGCAATATAGTAATCCGGCTTCGCAAGGGAAAATATCAAGTAACATATAGTCGTCACTGCCACACAATATTGAAAAAGAGGAAATTTATTATTAAATTGCGACCTAATCACACCTGCCAGAACAAATGCATCTATGATTAGTAACAATAGTACAAATAATCTTTGAAAGGTAAGGTGATAGGCACTGATATAAAGCAGCATCCGATAGGCTGATGAAGCGATTAAGATATACGTACATATCGTTATAAAAGTCAAAAGCAGACGAAGCGGCTTACTGTCTTTAAAGAAAGCATTGCATAAAAGCATGAGTATAATATTGATGACCGTAACTGCAAGCAGTTCAAAAAAGCCTCTTCTCGCATATTCGGAAAAAGTAAATTCCTGTGGAAGTACGAAATATCCATTAGCAAAAAGATATATAATCTGGATGGAACAAAAAATTGCATACACAAGACCTAAAACACTTAAAAAGGTAACTGCTATTGCCGCATCTGCCCTTTTTACCGGTTTTATCTTTTCATTTGCTGATTGCATGAGGGCTCCACATAAAACACTGTAGCAAAACAGAAAACCCAAGAGAATTAACGATGTAACAGTAAAAATATCAGTTGAGAAAATAGTATCAAATAGCTTACCGGTTAGTTTTTGAAATAAAATATCAGCCTCTGACAATAAGAACGTAATAATGAACAAGAAAGGAATCGCAATAATAAATCCCATAACTACATTTTTGATTTTATCATTTTTAAGAATTTTTACTCTCCTAAGGAAATTGATGCCGTCAACAAAAGGCAGCGCAATCGAAGCTATGCTATAGAAAACCAAACTGACCATACGGCTAAAATGCTTTATAAAATCCCATTTTCCATTCTCATAAAACTGATAGAGTAAAATCAAATCAAATAAGATGAGTATCCCAATGATATTTAAAAAAAGTAACATAGCATTTGAGGTCAGACAAGAGGAAATTCCAAGTAAAATTGCTCCTGCAAAATAGAATTTGGTCCAGGTTTTTATTTTTCTGGATAACCTTTTCATAATAATACAGATCAAAGCCACGATTACTGCGGTAAATAATAAAACATTTAAACCTATCCACGTCTTGTAAAATAATAATGCTAAAATTCCACCGAAAATCAAACTGATTGTGCCAAAAAATCCGAATTTTGAGCGCACTTTTTCAAGCAGCGAAGTTTCCACTCGCTCAGCTGCACCATTTAGTTCTTCCTGTGTATCAGGAAGAACCTTATTAAGTTGTTCCATACCTATATGCCTCCTTTATTCCTTTTATCTAAAGCTGATTTTCAATTCCTGTTCTATAAACTTACGGCTTCTTTCACCGCCAAAATAATAATAGTTGGATGTTCTGAAGTGCCATAATAGCTCAATGCCTTTGAAGTATAAATGACGAGTTAATTCAATGATTTCCTACTTAGGTATGAGCTAACCTCCCTAATTTAATTGCTATCAAATATTATTGCTTTTTTGTCTAAGGATATTTTGAATTTAGCTTCCTCTCTGCTGAATTTTAGAAAATGTAATAAGTTCTCTCCTCCAAAGCTTCGTGGCAGTTCTACAAATGCGACTAATTTATTTGTGTCAATAAACCCAATCATATTGATGGTATCAAGGATTTCAATCTGAAATCTAGAATTAACTGTTTTTATCCCATCTTCCTTAAGGATATTCCTTGGAATAGAATACGGGGTAAATATATACATCTGTTCCCAATAAAAATCTGTGATTTCAGCAAAATCAATTTTTTCTGCGTTATTTATCGTTTCAAAAATCCTATTTTTTAAGCCTTTATCCTCTTTTAATTTATCTGCTGTGTAAAAATCAAGTAACAACATAGAACAAATTAGTATAGCCATTATAATGCCTATTACATAAATTTTCTTTAATTGTCTTTTAATGATTTACTATCCTCCTCTACATATTCAAGAATGTCTCCCGGTTGACAGTTTAGCGCCTTACAGATTGCATCCAGCGTACTTAAGCGCACTGCCTTTGCTTTATTGTTCTTTAAAATAGACAGATTTGCTAAGGTAATATCCACTTGTTCAGCCAGCTCTGTTAACCCGATCTTTCTTTGAGCCATAACAACATCTAGGTTAATAATAATCATGTATGGCCCTCCTCATATGGTCAAATCATTTTCTTGTTTATAAGTAACGGCCTGCTGAAATACCTGCGATAGTACCAGGGAAAATAAACCTGCTATTAAGAATACCGCAACTAATACCATAGCAGCGGGCGTGATGACTAGGATCAGCCGTAAAGCCATACATATAGATATTACAAAAGCACTGACTCCCATTCTCCTAAGTGACTTAACATTCTCTAAAACGAAAGGATCTTCCTGCATCACAGTTTTAAACATATTCCGAAGCTCCCATAATATTACAAGTGCAAATACTCCTGCAATCATGAAAATGACACAAAAGGGATAATAAAACCTATGAAAAATACTATAGTAGCGTCCGACTAGTTTAAATGATCCCGGTACTGTAATGCATATGACAATTCCTACATAAAACATAAAATCTAACATGAATTTTGTTAGTTTAACCAATGGATTTCGCCCCATAAACTTCGTTCCTCCTGTTGAAAATTACTGATCCATTTATGTAATTTAACATTCGAATCAGTCTATACATTTATTTTCATCTTTACTCTTCCGTATTAATGTATCATAATGCATAGCGAAAGTCAATAATAATTTATTGTTTTACGATAAATTATTATTGACTCTTGATAAGTTAATGATACTGTATCTTTACTTTTACTTAATAATACTTAATAGTAAGCTGAATTGGAATCCGAGGTTCCTGTTTGCAAATTTAACTTCCGGTTCAGCATATCCCTTGCAAGACTAAATTCCGGAGAACTAAACTGTTCTTAAAATTCTGGAAGTAAGTATTGCAAAAGTCTAT
>JAEZTJ010000040.1 GCA_023421505.1 Bacillota bacterium | reverse complement strand
CATTTCGTAGCGGTACATAAGGTTCTAAAGTACAGAACCTAAGTACCGACGAATGCAAATACTCCTCTTCAGAAGTATTAGCAACGTCGCCACCCTAGCATTTCACATTGGCTGTGAACAGTAACATATAAGGATATAAGGTACTATACTACAAAAATTTGCATTATATATTAAAATTATTTTTTCTAGTTCCGATTTTTACAAGCATAAAAAGAGATTATCATATAAGATGTAGAAAAAATAAAAGGCAAAGAGGTCTTATGATTTTATTATCATAAGGCCTTTTGTTATAAGGAGGGATATTGGTTGAAAAGAACAAATTACTCATCGGGAGCCCCGCTTGAAGATGTAGTAGGGTATTCGAGGATGGTTAAAGTCGGTAATTATATTTGTATCGGAGGAACAACCTCGGTACAGCCGGATGGCTCAGTATATGGAGAATCTTCTTATGAACAAGCTAAGTACATATTTAAAAAGTTCATCGATTTACTTAAGGAAGCAGAAGCGGTTGCAGAGGATGTGATAAGAATAAAAGCTTACATTACAGATATCAGATATGCGAAAGAAGTTGGTGAAGCATTCTCTGAATTTTTTAAAGATATTCGCCCTCTTTTGACAATAGTAGAAACCCCGAATTTGAATAGACCGGCCCAAAAGGTCGAAATGGAGTTAGATGCCGTGATTGGCTGAAAGGGCAAGCTTCATACTGTGTATTAAAGTTAGCAATTATCAATCTATTAAGAATAACGATAAGGAGGAATGGGATATGGAGTATCCAAAGATTGATTTTTTATATTTGAATGAGGAGGATATGATAAATGCCGGCGTAACCGATATGGCAGGCTGCGTGGAAGCGATGGAGGAAATGTTTAAGCTTCTTAAAATAGGAGATTACAGAATGGGCGGACCGAATGGTAATTCTCATGGTGTAATGATGACATTTCCGGCAGAATCACCCTTCCCGAATATGCCCACCGATGGCCCGGACAGAAGATTCATGGCGATGCCGGCTTATCTTGGTGGCAAATTTGATATGGCTGGTATGAAGTGGTATGGCTCTAATATTGAGAATAAGAAAAAGGGGCTGCCGAGATCAATTCTTATGTTAACCTTAAACGATAAGGATACGGGAGCACCGCTTGCATATATGTCAGCTAATATCCTGAGTGCCTTCAGAACAGGAGCTGTTCCGGGCGTTGGCATCAAATATTTCTCCAAACCGGATTCAAAAGTGGTTGGAATTATCGGACCCGGTGTCATGAGCAAAACCGCATTTGATGCTGCGATGGCAGTAAGATCTATGATTGAGACGGTTAAGGTTAAGGGCAGAAGTAAGAAGTCCATCGACAGCTTTATACAGTATTTAAATGAGAAGTATCCACAGATTAAGGATATCAGAGTCGTAGAAACCGAGGAAGAGGCTGTGAGAGATGCAGATATTGTAAGCATTGCAACCTCAAGCCCGACCGGTGATATGAATGAATACCCGTTTATCGAAGAAAGCTGGATCAAGCCGGGGGCAATTCTTTGCTGTCCTGCGGCAGCAAGGTTTGATGATGACTTTATCCTAAACAGAGCAAGGAATGTTACGGATAATATTCAGTTATATGAGGCTTGGGAGGAAGAGATGGAATTCCCGGCATATAATGCTATTCCAATTCCCGCTGTTCACTGCATGGATTTAATTGCGGAAGGAAAGATGAAAAAAGAACAGATTGATGATTTGGGAGATGTATTAATAGGAAAGCTTCCGGTTCATCGAAAAGAGGATGAAATTGTTATCTACTCTGTCGGCGGTATGCCTGTTGAAGACGTTGCGTGGGGTACCATTGTATATCGAAATGCCTTGGAAAAAGGGATTGGAACAACTCTGAATTTGTGGAACACTCCCTATTTGGCATAAATATTAAAATTAATATAGTTAACGCAATGTGTATTAAGCTGTATGAGAATATTGGTAAATCATGTGAGGTAGGCAGAAGGGAGGTTAGTCCTCATGAGAATAAAGGAGCATCCAATACTGGGAAAAGGTGAAGAAAAAAGAGTGGTTGAATTTACTTATGATGGTCAGATAGTCATGGGGTTGGAAGGAGAACCAATCGCGATTGCGCTTGAAGCTGCCGGGGTTATGGTACATAGGTATACAAAGAAATATCACAAGCCAAGAGGCATCTTTTGTGCCATCGGCAGATGTACAGACTGTGTAATGGTAGTTGATGGTAAACCGAATATCAGAACCTGCATTACACCGCTGAAAGAGGGTATGAGGGTTCAGACCCAATATGGTGTAGCAGCAAAGAACTGATTCCACCATGTACCTATGTTATACCTGTATACCTATGCTTATACTTAATATGCGCATCGTCTCGTGAAAGGGTCTTCAATATGCGCAGAATGGAGATAGCTATGAAAAGATATGATTTAATCGTTATAGGTGCCGGCCCGGCAGGGTTATCAGCTGCTATAGAAGCTGCGAAGAGAGGTCTCTCGGTTATAGTTTTTGATGAAAATGCGAAACCGGGCGGACAGCTCTTTAAGCAAATTCATAAATTCTTTGGATCTAAGGAGCATAAAGCAAAAATACGGGGCTTTCAAATAGGTGAGGAGCTTTTAAAGGAAGCAAGTGACTGCGGCGTAGAGGTAATGCTGAATGCTATTGTCATAGGTCTTTATTTAGATAAGGAAATCACCGTTAAGCTTGAAGAAGAAATAACACATTTTAAAGGAGATACAGTTATTGTTGCTACGGGTGCTTCAGAAAATATGATTACCTTTGAGGGATGGACCTTACCGGGAGTAATCGGCGCCGGAGCAGCTCAGACGATGATGAATCTGCATCGTGTCAAGCCCGGTAAACGGATACTGATGCTAGGCTCGGGAAATGTCGGGCTGGTAGTTAGCTTTCAGCTATTACAGGCAGGCTGTGAGGTGGTAGCCTTAGTTGATGCGGCCCCGAAGGTTGGCGGATATGGAGTCCACGCTGCCAAAGTGGCCAGGTGTGGCGTGCCCTTCTATCTTTCCCATACTATCATAAAAGCGGAAGGACAAGAAGCCGTAACCGGTGTTACAATCGGTGAAGTAGATCAAAGCTGGAATATCATCCCCGGTACAGAAAAGCATTTTGATGTTGACACCATCTGCCTAGCAGTAGGATTATCACCGATGTCACAGCTATGTAAAATGGCGGGCTGCCAAATGAAGAATTCACCGACCGGCTATGTGCCGGAATGTGATGAAGCTGGTGCAACTAGTGTAGCTGGAATATATGTAGCGGGTGATGTATCGGGTATTGAGGAAGCAAGCTCTGCCATGATAGAAGGGCGGATAGCCGGAATTGCTGCTGCAGAGTTCCTAGGCTATATCTCTAAAGAGGAAGCCAAAGAAAGGATAAGCTCCTTAAAAAAAGCATTGCTCAGCTTAAGAGAGGGTATGTTTGCACCGGAAAACAGAGGAAAAAGCATTGAAATTACAGAAGAGGGTATTCCAATATCTCAGAATTTATTAAAGAAAGGCTTTGTAGAGATAGACGAAATTAGTAGATTTCCTGGCGTAATAAGAAAAAAAGGTCTGCATCCGGTTATTGAATGTACGCAGAACATTCCCTGTAATCCCTGTCAGGATGCCTGCCCTAAGAAGTGTATCAAAATAGGTGAAAAAATAACTTCTTTGCCCGTGTTAGATGTAACAAAAGAGTGTTCAGGCTGTGGAATGTGTGTAGCTGCCTGTTCCGGGCAGGCTATATTTCTAATTAATGAGGAGTATGAGGAGGGATTTGCAGCAATCACAATACCCTATGAATTCTTACCCTTGCCGAATGCAGGTAATAAAGGGGAAGCACTTGACAGAAGCGGTAGACCGATCTGTGAGGCGGAAATTATTGATGTCAAATCAAGGCAGATCTTTGATCATACCCATCTACTTACGATGAAGGTTCCGGTAGAGATGGCAATGCATGCAAGATTTTTTCGTAGTCAGGAGGCGGGATAATGAATAAGCGAAAGGACCGTTCTATAGAAATCGGAGAATTTATTCCGGAGCCTGATGATAATATAATCATCTGTCGTTGTGAAGAAATAACAAAAGGTGAGATTAGAAGGGCTGTTCATGATGGTATGTATACGATGACAGAGGTAAGACGCTATCTTCGCGCCGGAATGGGCTTATGTCAGGGCCAAACCTGTGGGTTATTAGTAAAAAGGATAGTTGCAAGAGAGCTTGGCGTCTCTACGCTTGAGTTAGAGCCTGCAGTATCCAGAGCACCAATGAGACCAATAGAGATGAAAATCCTTGGCAACGAGGGAAAGGAGGTTTGATTACCATGAAGAATTGTGCGGATATCATTATTATCGGCGGAGGAATTATCGGTAACGCAACGGCCTACTATCTCGCGAAAAAAGGCTGCTCCGTAATTGTTCTGGAAAAGAGTCAGCATATTGGTAACGGAGGCTCCTCTAGAAATGGAGGCGGTGTAAGACAATCGGGACGAGATAGAAGAGAATTGCCGCTTGCGATGTACGGCGTAAAAAATCTATGGCCGACGCTTTCTGAAGAATTGGAGATGGATGTTGAATACTATCAGGAAGGGAATTTAAGACTTGGCAAGACGGAAGGTCATATCAAGATTCTGGAGGGCCTGACAGATAGTGCAGCTTTGCTCGGACTGGAGGTTAGGATGATTGATGGCGCTAAGGCCAAAGAAATATGTCCTTATTTATCGGAGGAGGTCATAGGTGCTAGCTGGTGTCCTACAGACGGACATGCCAATCCGATGCTTGCAACCCTTGCTTACTATAGGAAAGCAAGACAGTTAGGTGTCAGATTTATTACCGGGGAAGAGGTCATAGAGATCAAAAAGATCAAAGGGAAGGCTAGAAAGGTTATAACAACTGAGAACCATTATGAAGCCGAGACAATTATACTTGCAGCAGGCTATGACAGCAGGAGAATTGCGGCAACAGTGGGGATTGATGTACCGATGACTCAGGCCTTGCTTGAGGTACTAGTAACAGAAGCGCAGCCACCAATGTTTTATCAGATGCTTGGAACTGCAGCGGCCGATTTTTATGGTCACCAGAGTACACATGGCTCCTTTGTATTTGGTGGTTCCTCGGGCTTTGAAGGTGTGAGTAAGGATAACGGCTCCCCGGTTACCAATAGTGTAACTGCCTCTTGTATATGCAGGGGTATTATGAAATATTTCCCATGTCTTTCAGACGCAAAAATTGTTCGGACCTGGGCAGGCTGGGCAGATATGTGTGCTGACCACATACCGGTAATCAGTAAAGTGAAAGAGGTGCCGGGACTTATATTGGCCTGTAGCTTATCCGGTCATGGATTTGGAATATCACCGACGGTTGGTACCTTATTATCCCAGATGGCAGTAGGAGAAGACACGGTTCTTGATATCAGTGAGTTTAGGTATGACCGATTTAAGGCAAAAATTTAATTTTGGCAATCAGCGCAAAGGTGTCTGAACCCCGTAAGGAGCAGGCACCTTTTCAGCAACCATAGTAGGTGATTGCGAAAATCAGTAATAGTATGTGCTGTGTATACAATTAATTAAACTATATAGTTTCGTAATTACCTAATTCAAATATGAAATGGAGGATAATTCTATGGAAGAACAAGACAAGCAATTAACACTCAAACGGACTTTGAAAACAAGAGATTTAATTATTTATGGACTGGTATTTATGATACCGTTGGCACCGGCTGCAATGTACGGAACTTTTCTAGCACCTGCAGGTGGAATGGTAGCTCTTTGCTATTTAATCGGAATGGTAGCAATGTTTTTTACTGGTATGAGCTACAAGGTCATGTCGCAAAAATACCCGACGGCAGGCTCCGTATATGTATATGTGCAGAAGGGGGTTTCACCGTCGCTCGGCTTCTTAACCGGCTGGTCTATCCTTCTTGACTACTTCCTGCTGCCGGCAACAGTTGTCATTATAGGAAGCTCCTTTGCCAATGCGATGCTTCCCTCTGTACCAACCTGGGTATGGGCAGTGCTTTTTATCGTTTTTAGCACAGTAATCAATGTAGTCGGTGTTGATTTAATGTCTAAGTGCAGTTGGATCTTATTTGCCTTACAGATTGTTGTAATTATCGCCTTTGTCATATGCGTCATTCGTCTTTTAATAAACGGTACCGTACATTTTAATATCATCTCGTTATACAATCCAGAGCATTTTAATATGTCAGGTATCTTTAAAGCAACCGGAATAGTGATACTAAGCTATCTTGGTTTTGATGCAATCAGTACTCTGGCAGAGGAAACCGTGAAACCGGAGAAATCAGTTGGCAGAGCAATTATATCTTCTATTTTAATTATAGGGATCCTCTTTATAATCATAACCTTTTTTTCTGGTATAGCTTATCCGAATTATGAGGAGCTTAATGTGGATACCGCATTTATAGATATAGTCAGTTTTGTAGGTGGTAAGTGGCTTACTGCATTAACTACCTTCACGCTTGTTTTATCCTTTGGTATTGCGACTACACAGGCCTCCCAGACTGCGGTCGCAAGAGTTCTTTATGCTATGGGCAGAGATGGTGTACTTCCCAGACAGCTCTCATATATCAGTAAAAAATATCGTACCCCTGCTATAGCGACTGTATTTGTTGGAGTGATTATCACCCCGATTGCACTGATCTGTTCTCTGGGGCTTATCTCTACGCTTGTCAGCTTCGGAGCCCTGTTTGGTTTTATGTTACTTAATATTACTGTCATTAATAAATTTTTCATACAGGACAAAGCCAGTAGAGTTAAGAAAAAGGGCATATCGGTTTTAAAATATCTGCTCTGTCCGTTAATCGGACTGACTGTAACCGTTTGGATTTTCTTAAATCTTGGAATTAACGCACATGTTGTCGGCTTCGCGTGGTTAGCAGCAGGATTTTTATATCTGCTGGGTGTCACAAAGTTCTTCCGAAATCCGGTGCCACAACTAGATCTAAATTAAGCTTGCTATGGAAATACTGTGGAAGCTTGTAAGGATAAGATACTTTATTACTTAATCGGTGAGAAGGCAGCTTAAACATAGGCTGCCTTTTGGTGAATGTTGCCTGGTGAAGCTATCTCTGTCTAAAAAGAACTTTAGTTATCTATGAATTTAAAATATAGCTTGATATTATTTTCCAAAACTGTTACCATTAGTATGGTTAGCATAATTGCTTTCAATTTTAATGCGATAGGAGTGATTAGAATATGGAAAAAATGAATCTGGTGAAAAAGCAATAATTTCATATGGGGGTATTCGTATGATTTTTTTCGAATACTCAAAAATCAACCCTTTTGTAAATGTTGTATAAACAGACTTGCCAATGGGCAAGTTTTTTTGTACCAAAAAATTGGAGGTAAACAATGAATTTAGAAGAAAAAATATCAAATCGAAAGGATAAATATAACTATGTTTAAATTAGAGAAAGAGAACTACCACAAGGTATTACCCTTAATTAAATCACAAAATGAGCTTTCTGTTTACTCGGTCATTGCCGGAATAACACCTGGTGAGATCTTTGTAAATAGTATTAGTAATCCAACAGCAGTACTTATTCAGACAAATGAATGTAATTTAGTAGCAGGAGGAGTAGAGGATAATGAATTTAATACGTCAATAAAAGATAAACTAGATTTCTGGGATCAGATCTCACCGGATACAAAGGAATGGGGCGCGCTTATTCCCACAATACATCAGAACAAATTCATTAGAAGTCATGAAAGAAGACATTATATATTAGGTGAGGAGAAATTTAATAATCTATCTCCTACTTTACCGGAAGGCTATAGTATGGAGGATGTTATACCGGCGAAACTGAGAGAAGTTAACTATGATAACGCTGGTAAGCTATTGGACTGGATAGGAGATTGGGGTGATGACGAGAATTTTTGTAAATATGGAGTAGGCTCCTATATACGTAAGGATAATAGCATTTTGTGCTGGTCAATAAGCGATTGCAGCTATCAGGACAAAATTGCGATTGGAATACATACTGACGAACACTACCGTAAAAGAGGGTTTGGAGCTTTTGTAGCGGCTGAGACGATCAGAAAGAGCTTTAACAGGGGATATAAACAGGTGGAATGGTTATGCGTTGACATCAATAAAGGCTCCATTGCAATTGCAGAAAAATTAGGTTTCATCTTAAGTAATAAATACGTTTCTTTTACTTCCTATCCACCAATTGAAAATCAAACGGATTTATCGGAGGACGAATGGTTAGACTGGGCAAAATATTATGAAGGAGTAATAAATAGGGAAGATAGATTAATGATGGAGTGTTTATTTGCTTATATAAAAGCGAATAAGCCTGATAAAGCATATGACATTCTGCAAGTAATTTATAAAAATGGACAGACGGTAAACTATAATATAGATGGTTTTATTAACTATCTGCACAATATAGGAATGGCTGATCAATTTGACAAGGATTGGTTTAAGAAAAGTGAATTCGAAAATAATACACTATTTTGAAAATCTGATATCTGTTTTTAAGCTTTTAAGAATGCTACTATCTAGAGGTAAGATAAATCAATCAAGAGGAGGATTAAAAATGAGAAAAAAATTATTAGCTACATTACTTGCAGTAGCAATGTCAATCTCTATGCTGACAGGCTGCTCAAGTAAAACAGAGACCTCTAAGGAAGCAGATAAAAAGGATGATGCAGCTACGACTGAAGTAACTGAGGGAGCAGATACTTCGGATAAAGAGGTAACCTTAAAACTGTTTTCAAACTTACCGGATAGAAAAAATGGCCAAGGCTTAGTGGAGCAGATGATTATTGATGAGTACATGAAGGAGAATCCAAATGTTACTATCGAAGTAGAAGCGCTTGATGAAGAAGCCTATAAGACAAAATTTAAGGCCTATGCAATGGATGGAATGCCGGATGTCGTAAGTATCTGGGGTCAGCCTTCTTTCTTAGGAGAAGTACTGGATGCTGGTGTTCTTGCTGAATTAAAGGAAGCAGATTATGCAGATTATGGATTTGTTGCAGGTTCTTTGGAGGGCTTTAAAAAGGATGGTAAATTATATGGTCTTCCAAGAAATACAGATATCATGTCCTTCTATTATAATAAGAAAATGTTTGAGGATAATGGTTGGAAGGTTCCTACAACCTATGAAGAGCTTTTAGCTTTAGCCGATACGATCAAGGCAGCCGGAATGGTTCCGGTAGCAATGGATGGTGGAGATGGCTGGCCTATGGCTATTTATCTTACAGATTTATTAATCCGCATCGATGGTAAGGATGCAGTTGGCAAAATCAATCAGGCGGCTTCAACTGGAGATTTTTCTGATCCGATTTTTAAGCAGGCAACTGATTTATTGGTTCAGACAGCTAAGGCCGGTGTATTCCAGACAGGGTATGACTCACAAGATTATGGTACAGCAATGAATCTATTTACTAACGGTCAGGCTGCTATGTTTTATATGGGTAGCTGGGAATCTTCTATGGCTTTAAATCAGGATATTAATGAAGAGATCAGAACAAATGTCAGAGCCTTTACTATGCCGGCTATTGAAGGCGGAAAAGGTACTCAGACTGATATAGCAGCTTGGAATGGCGGTGGCTATGCAGTATCAGCCAATTCTAAGGTAAAAGAGGAAGCGATCAAATTCTTGAATTATATGTATCAGCCTGACAAATTATCTAAATATGGCTGGGAAAAGGGCGTAGGCATGTCAGCTCAGGATCAGACGCCATTCATGACGGGAAATGAAACAGAATTGCAAAAAGTGTTTACTGATATCTTGAAAAATGCTACCAGTGTTTCAGGAACACCGATCAATGACTGTGGTCCGTCAACCTTCAAAACTACAATTGAAAGTGAAATCCAGAGCGTTTCCAATGGAACCACCTCTGTCGAAGATTTCCTTGTAAAGATCGGCGAAGCCTGTAAGTAAAGCTTAGTCAAAGCAGCAAACTATAAAGGATGTCCCGGATGTTATGTCTGTTTTATCTTACTACAATATATTATTTGAAACCTCTCTCTTCAGGCAGCAGTATATTGTAAAAAATAATGCAGAGGTGACTTCAGGGGCATCTTTTCGCTTTAATAAGGGAAGTTTTAAGCAGTGCTATTTATTATATTTGCACTTGCTTATAGGAGAGGAGGTTTTCATGAAAAAATTATACAGTAATAAATGGGTGATTTTTAGTCTGGTATTACCGGGGCTGCTGATGTTTGTCCTAGCTATATTAGCACCAATCTGCCTGAGTATATATTATGGCTTTACAGATTATTCCGGTATGGGTCAGGCAAAGTACATAGGTTTTGAAAATTACAAGAATTTATTAACAGACAAGACCTTTCATAAGGCATTAATCAATTCCCTGTTATTAGCCGTAGGCTTTATCTGTATACAACATCCGATTGCACTTATCGTTGCAGCAGTTTTAGATAAATTGCAGGGAAAAGCAGAAGGCTTCTTTCGATGTGTTTACTTTATTCCGAATGTTATATCGGTTGCAGTTATTGCATATCTATGGAAATTCATTTATAACCCGGATTTTGGTCTGTTAAATAATGTTTTAAAAGCTTTTGGTTATCAGGGTAAGATTAATTGGCTTAGTACCGATCATGCAATTTGGTCTGTACTCATTGTACTAATCTGGCATGGCTTTGGCTGGGGTATGTTAATCTATTATGCGGGAATTAAGAATATTGATCCTGTATTATATGAGGCAGGCGCAATTGATGGTGCAGATTCTAAGTCGGCATTTTTTAGAATTACATTGCCGCTAATGAAACCAATCATTCAGATTAATGTAACAATGGCAATCATATCAGCCTTAAAGCAGATGGAAACGGTATATCTGCTTACGAACGGCGGACCGGGGGACAGTACACAGTTTGCCGCTAACTATTTATATCAGCAGGCTTTTAAAGCCTTCCGATACGGTTATGGTAATTCCATAGGTGTCGTATTTATAATCATTTGTCTAATTGCAACCGTGGGCTTAAATACTCTGTTTCGTGAGAAACAGAAGGCATAGGAGGTAGGACGAAATGATGAGTAAAGAAAACAGGCTTAAAAAAGCATTGCTTTGGATTATATTATCGGCAGTTGCAGTAATTCAGATATTTCCGTTAGTGTGGCTGGTGGACTTTTCACTTGCTAGCAGTAATGAGATGTTCACTAGCGGATTATTAATTATTCCTAAGGAAGTCCGTTTCAGTAATTATGTGAAGGCATTTGTAGACGGACATATTCTATTATATTTAAGGAACAGTATTATCATAAATGGCCTGGCAGTTCTTCTGGTTTCTCTGATTTCCATTATGGCTGCGTATGCCTGCCGGAGAATGCATTGGAAATTAAACGGCTTTGTTAAAACCCTGTTACTATTAGGTATGATGATACCAATACATGCAACGTTACTGCCGAATTATAAAATATACAATACTTTAGATATTACAGATAAAATCTGGGCACTTTTAATCCCCTATGTTGCATTCTCCCTTCCACAGGCCTTATTTTTGATGACAGGCTTTATAGAGGCAATCCCGATGGAGCTTGAGGAAGCGGCAGTAGTGGATGGCTGTGGAATATACCGTATTGTATTTCGTATCATAACTCCGCTTTTGAAGCCTTCGATTGCAACAGTTGCGATTATGACCTTTTTAAATAACTGGAACGAATTTATGATGGCCAGTACCTATCTGAGTTCTCCGAGATGGAAGACACTTCCGTTCTCTGTGCTTGAATTTACAGGGCAGTATGCATCAAACTATGCCGTGCAGTTTGCGGTCATGGCTCTTACAGCAGCCCCTGCGGTAATTGTATATATTTTGCTGAATAGGCACATAACGAAAGGGGTTGCAATGGGTGCTGTAAAAGGATAAAATTAAGAAAATTATACTTTTATGGGGGCATTATGCGGCATTTAAAAGACTGGATCCGACAGCTTAGTATAAGAAAAAAATTAATATTTTACAGCTATGTAATCATTACGCCTATTTTATTGTTTATCAGTGCCCTGTTATTTATTAATAATTATAAAGCGACTATTTTAAAGGAAAATGAAAGCTACCTGCAAAGTACACAGAACCTCTCTGAAAGCCTTGATGTACTTCAGAAGGGAATAATGGAGTTCGGAACTTATATCTGTATTAACAATGATATTAACCAGATTCTGTTATCCGATAATCCTTACAAGTTAAATAAGGATTCTCTCGTCTGGCTGCATCGGGCACCAATGAGAATAATTCAGGATATGATGGCCTTAAATGGACAGATTAAAACCTTGGCTATCTATCCGGAGAATGGTGTTAATCCCTTCCTTCGATGCATGGATGCCACATCTTATCTAGGAAGTATGCAACAGGTACGTAAGACGGCTATTTACAAGCAGGCAGTAGCGAAAAAAGGCAAGATTATCTGGAGAAGGGTATCAAAGACTGACAAGGATACCTATGAGGCGAATCGAACCGATAAAATTGTCCTGTACCGTGAGATTTATGACCTTGCCAAGAGAAATAAGCTTGGCTACCTCGTAATAGGTGCTTCAGCTGATAAATTTACGGGATTATGTCAGAATACGCTCAGTACGGAGAATGAGGCAATCATTGTTGTCAGTGCCGAGGGCGCTGAGCTTGTTCGGTGCGGGAAGGTAAA
Organism: Bacillota bacterium; assembly: GCA_023421505.1. Lineage (GTDB taxonomy): Bacteria > Bacillota > Clostridia > Lachnospirales > Lachnospiraceae > Mobilitalea. The sequence continues at coordinate 39,344 of JAEZTJ010000040.1, read as the reverse complement.
GGAAGATATTTTATTAAGGGTATTGAAAGAAGATAAAAATATTACCAACAAAAAGCTTACCGGATTTATGGATTATATAAACTATAAAATATTTTTTAACAAAGATGAGGATACAGGTACAATAATTTACAGAATACTGCCAAAAGACGGAATGTATAAGCAGATTTATACGATAGCCTTAACACCGGCTGTGCTGTTACTTGGATTTCTTGTGGGACTTTGTCCTATTCTGATATTTGTATCCAACATTGTATCAAAACCCCTAAATAAATTATGTATTGCTATGGATAAATTCAAGCAGGGAGATTTTAGCCAGAGAGTGGAAGTGAATACACAGGATGAGGTGGGGGAAGCCGCAGCCTGCTTTAATTTGATGGTAGATGATATAAAGTCACTGATTGACAATAATTATGTTATGGCCTTAAGGGAAAAAGAAAGTGAGTTAAACGCACTGCAGGCTCAGATAAATCCGCATTTTCTTTATAATACCCTGGACTCCCTGTATTGGCAGGCGACTGATGCCAATCATGCGGAAATAGCGGAAGACATACTTGCATTATCCCAGCTGTTTCGTCTGGTGTTAGGACAGGGAAAGGGAATTGTTACAGTAAGGAATGAGCAGGAATTAATCAACCAATATTTGCATATACAGAAGATGCGTTTTGAAAAAAGACTGGATTATGAAATTAATATGGAGGAGGATATTCTGGATGCCTCCATACCGAAGCTCATTCTGCAGCCCTTTGTCGAAAACGCTATTGTACACGGCTTTGAAAAAGCAGGGGAGAAATGTTTTATCACCGTGGCTGGCAGCAGGATGGGTGATTATATCAGCTTCTGTATTAAAGATACCGGTGTTGGCATGAATAGGGAACAAGTGGAGGCGATCTTAAGGATTGAAGATTCACAGCGCTATGCAAGCCAGCGGATTGGAAGATATGCGATAAAAAATATAAGAGAACGGCTGGAACTAAAGTATCATGAGGATTTTAAACTGGAGATAGACAGTAAGGAAGGTATGGGAACCACTGTAATCATTGAGATTCCATATGAGAAGAAGGAGATATAAGGTTGGGTATTAGACTACTGATTGCAGATGATGAAGACATGATTAGAAATGGCTTGGCGAAATACATTCAGTTGCATACGGATCGGTTTGATAAAATCTATCTAGCGGAAAACGGTCAAGAAGCAATTGATATCATTTTTCGCGATCAACCGGAGCTGATGCTTTTAGATGTACAGATGCCGGTTAAAAATGGAATTGAGGTTATGCAGGAAACACAAAGAGCAGGAATTATGCCTTGTACTATAATCTTGAGTGGTTATGATGAATTCAAATATGCACAGCAGGCACTGCATTATGGCGCAAAGGATTATCTGCTCAAGCCAAGTAGATCCTCGGATATTCTAAAGATGATAAACGATACGGCAGATTCCCTGTTTGGGACAATACATAGTAAATCAATATCAAAACTGAGTTTGAAAAATAATTTTGTAGAATTAGCCAAGCAATATATTAATGAACACTATTATGAGAATTTAACCCTGATAGGGGTAGCAGAGAAGGTTGGCATTACATCAGGCTATCTTTCAACACTTTTTTCACAAAAAATGAATTGTACCTTTATAGATTATCTGAATGAAGTACGTATCAATCATGCCTGTACCTATCTGCATCAGAATTATCTAAAAACCTATGAGATTGCCTATAAGGTAGGATATAATGATGAAAAATATTTTTCAAAGGTTTTTAGAAAATTGATTGGAAAGACACCTTCGGAATATAAGAAAATAGAAATCGAATAAGGAGCGAAAGCGAATGAAGTTAAAATATACAATGACTACATTTTCGGAGCAAAAAGAAGAAAGAGATCAGAAGATACTTCTCTTTGAGCCGGATCAGGGAGAGGAAAATCAGCTGCTTAATTTATATCCACAGGTAAAATATCAAAGCTTTGAAGGCTTTGGTGGCGCATTAACGGAATCCGCCGGATATATATACAGTCTCATGAATGAAGCACATCAGGAGGAAATGCTGTCACAATATTTTTCAAAGGTTAAGATGAAATATCGTATCGTACGAATTCCGATCGATAGCTGTGATTTTTCCTTAGGACATTATGAAGCGGTATCAGAAGCACAGGATATTAACTTTGAGACCTTTCAGCTAGACAGAGTGGAACAATATATTTTCCCGCTTTTGGAAGCTGCGCAGAAGCAATATGGAGATGCTTTAGAAATCATGCTTTCCCCCTGGAGTCCGCCGGCTTTTATGAAGTCGAACGGGGAACGTAATCATGGCGGTAAACTAAAAAAGGAGTATTATCTTGCCTGGGCTGAATATATCTGCCGATACATACATGAATTCAGACTAAGAGGCTATAAGGTAACCAGAATAAGTCTTCAGAATGAGCCAAAGGCAAAGCAGACCTGGGATTCGTGCGAATACAGTGCCGTGGAAGAAAAAGAATTCCTAAGATCTTATATGTGGCCTGCACTTAAAAAGCATGGCATGTCAGAGATTGAGATTTTTATCTGGGATCATAATAAAGAACGGGTATTTGAACGAGCCTGTGCCATAATTGATGAAGAAACCAGTCCCATGATTACGGGAATTGCCTTTCATTGGTATAGCGGAGATCATTTTGAAGCACTTCGGATGATAAAAGAGAAATTTCCGGATAAAAAGCTGATCTTATCGGAAGCCTGTATAGAATACAGCAAATTCTCTCAGGAGGATTATTTAAAGAATGCGCAGAAGTATGCACATGATATCATTGGGAACTTAAATAATGGTATGAACGCTTTTTATGATTGGAACATCCTACTGAATGAGAAGGGCGGGCCAAATCATGTAGGAAATTTTTGTGATGCACCCTATCTTTATGATGCCAATAATAAACTTTTATTGAGAAGAAATACTGCGGCTTATATTTGGCATTTCAGTCATTTTATTAAAGAAAATGCAGTAAGAATAGGCCATTCTAAGTATACTGATAAGCTTGAGGTTACAGCCTTTCAAAACGTTGATGCTAGTATTGCAGTTGTAATACTTAATCAGACGAAGGAAGAAATACCGGTCTATATTCGATTAGAGAACGAGTATGCTCCTGTTATAATAAAGCCGTATGCGATATTTACAGGAGTGATTGAGGGATGATTTTACAATTATCTCTACAGAGGAAGAGAAAATAGAATGGTCGTACCGACTTCAAGGATACTGTCACATTCGATATATCCGCCATGCTTTGTTACAATATACTTAGCAATATTAAGACCAAGGCCGGAGCCTGCGATATTTAAGGTTCTGGCCTTTTCTCCACGGTAAAATTTATCAAAGATAAAGGGAAGATCGGAGGCACCAATTCCCTTTCCGGTATCCTTGATGGAAACTACCAGCTCTTCCTTTGTCTCTCTTTTGTTCGTAAAGAAGCTAACTTGTATTTTGCCGCCGGAGGGTGTGAATTTAATCGAATTAGATATAATATTATAGATTACCTGACGAATACGTTTTACATCAATACTAAGCAGATAATCAGGTATTTCACCGATTTGCAGTTCAATTCCGGCTTGAAGGATATCCGGGGTAAGCTCAAAGAAGATTTCTGTAAAATAGCTCTTTGCGTAGACCTCCTCCGGATGAATGGAAAACTCATCGAGCTCTGTCTTTGTATGCTCTAAAATATCGTCAATTAATTTGGATAATATTTTAACCTTATTCATAACAATTGAGGCGTACCGCTTAATCCCTTCTTCATCGGTAACAATTCCCTCCTTTATCCCTTCCACATAAGCCGAGATAGAGGACAGGGGAGTTTTTAAATCATGGGAAATACAGGCTAACAGCAACTTTTCGTTATCTTTAAGCTGTTTGGCATGATCATTGCTATTCAGAAGCTGGCCGCGCATTAACTCAAAGTCATGACAAAGTGTACCAGTCTCATCGTCATAATCATAGGTTAGCGGAGTTTCCATATCACCTGATAATATGTTACCGGTTGCCTTATGAAGAGCATTAATCGGCTTAAAGATATAATTTTTAAGAAGAGCCACAAAGCGGAAGGACAGAAAAACAGCAGCTAGCAGAAGGAAAGCGAACAGAAAGAGAAGTGGAAAATAGGTAATCTCGCTTTTTTTATATTTTTCAGCGGGAATACTGATTATAACTGTATAAAGCTGTGTATCATGAATCAGAATCGGTGATATGTATTGATAGATATCCTTCTCCATTACTTCCATATTCATTCCGGATAAGGTGCGCAGGGGAAATATATCTCCTGTCTTATATTCTGTATCGCCCTTTGTCCATAGGACCTTTCCTTGCAGATCTATTAAGAGGGTATGAAAAGGATAGGAATTTAGCTTTGAAAGCTTAGACTTAGCAGTATCGGAGATTGGCTCAAAACCTAATGCTTTTTCCAGCACGGATACATATTGATTAACTTGAAGCCTTACCGATCGATAATCAAAGTGTCTATTCTTGCTTGAAAGAACTAAGAAAATGCCAGAAAGACCTAGCAGCAAACTGATGCTAAGAAGTATAGCTATAAGGATATAGCATTTCATATTCAATTTTCCACTTGCCATTTGTAACCAACTCCCCATACAGTTTTGATATAGTCAAGACCTTCTCTGGCTAACTTTTCTCTAATTCTTCCGATATACACGGCAATCGTATTCTCGTCAATATATTCATTAAAGCCCCATACATTATCTATTAACTGTTCCTTTGAGAATACAGTGAATGGATGCAGTGACAGATAATTAAGCAGTTTAAATTCTTTTGAGGTAAAGGAGATGGTTTTATCGCCTGTTGTTACGGTATAGCTCTTTGAATCAATCGTTAGCTTTCCACAGGTTCGACTTGATGTGTTCAAAATAGTAGAATCACTCTGTTCTCCTGTAAAGAAGGTAAATCGTCGCAGATGGGATTTTACTCTTGCGATAAGTTCGATTAAGGAGAAAGGCTTTGTAAGATAATCATCTGCCCCGACTCCCAGAGAGACAACCTTATCATAATCCGAGCTTTTAGCGGATATAATCAGGATGGGGGCGTGGGAGCGGAGTCTGATGATCCTGCATACTTCTATACCGTCAAGCTGAGGAAGCATAATATCCAGTATGACAAGAGAAGGATTAAAGTCGGCAGCGTATTCAATTCCCGTTTTTCCACTAAAGGCCTGTCTGACTTCAAAGCCCTCCTTAATTAAATAATCCTTAATTATACCGGATAAATCGATATCATCTTCAATAATCAATACTTTCTCATTTGCCATAGGTACTCTTTTCGCCTCCGTATCAAACAGTGGTTTCATCTTTTAAGTAACTGAAATATGTAAAATAAAATACTGGGTACTGCTTATTGCATCAAGCTGATCCCTTAATTATTAACTAAAAAGCTCCAGTTTTATAATACAATATTGTATATACAACAAGCATGAACCCTTTGATCTGACGTTTCTAATATTATAAAGAGTTTTGCTTATTATATATACAATACAACTAATTTGTATTCTGTATTATTATATCATTCATATATTATACTCCTACCAGCCACGTTCTTTCAAGAAATTAAATATGAGCTCGTCCCGGCCTTCCTTATCATTCTCCTCGTAGCCTCCCAGCTGTAAATCACCATCGATTCGCCCATCTGTTAAATACATCAGTCTGGATGCCCGTCTGGCAGCCTTTAAATCATGAGTAACCATAATGATTGTCTGACCGCTTCGATTTACTTCCGTTAAGGTATCAAGAACCTGCTTACCAGCCGAAGAGTTTAGGGCACCTGTGGGTTCATCACCAAACAGTAGTTTTGAACCTGTAATTAAGGCTCTGGCAACAGCAATTCGCTGCTGCTGTCCACCGGATATTTCATTTGGATACTTATCTTTTAGGTCAACCAGATCAAACTTTTCCAGCAGCTTTTCCGTTCTTTGGTTAATTTCCTGTTTACTGGCATTTTTGCAGCCGTAGCCACTGTAGGCAATGTTTTCAAAGGCTGTCAAATCCGGGAGAAGGTTGATGCTTTGAAAAATAAAGGAGATCTCTTTTTTTCGTATATTTGTGATTTCTTTCTCTGATAAACTCGTAATTTCTTTACCAAGAAGGGATACACCTCCACTTGTGGGCTGATCCATTGTACTGAGGGAATAGAGGAGTGTAGATTTGCCGCTGCCGCTTCTTCCCATGATTACGGTAAAATCGCCTTCATATAACTCAAGATCAATATTCTTTAAGACATGGATGCCCTGCTTTCCAATAATATAGCTTTTACATAATTTATTTGTTTTAATAATTGTCTTCTTCATAATAACCTCCATCTGCCGCTTAAGCGGCATACAAATACTGAGCGAAAAGCACGCTTAGTGCTTTTTGCCGGTTGAAAAATGTACTTCTTTTCAACCTAACCTCCATCTTATTCTTCCATTAAGTCTCTGGGTTTGATTTTTCGCAGTGGCAGGCAGAACATCAGGGTAATGATGAAAATTGCCAATACGATTGTTGCGATTAAAATACTTGTATATGGTATTGAGAATACGAAGCTGTCAATACCTGATGATAATTGATAGATCGTTCGCATTGTTGCAGCGCAGGCAGCGAGTGCCAGTAGAATGCTGATTAAAGTCAAAAGCATGGTTTTTGCTATACATTTTAAGCAAATATAGCGGGTCGTAAATCCAAGAGACTTTAAAATACCAAATTGTCTTCGATTGTTTAGATTTTCCAAAGCCAGCAGATTAATAATATTAATCAGACTGAACAGGATGAATATAATAATCAAAATATTACAAACCGGAGTCAGTATATTAACCACAGAAGAAGCCGAAGTCCTGATCTCCTCATTGATAATTTCAACATCAACATTATCAAAGTGAGCTATGATATCCTGTTTAAAGACTGCATAGTCCTCAGCGTTATTTAAATAGACAAAAAGAAAATCGTATCTGACATCGGTAATATTTAAAAGCTTGTAAATATCTGTATGATAAGCAATACATGAGCCGCCATTTAGCTTAGCATTGAAGGAACCAGTTATCAAAAAAGTATTTTTTACATTATTAATCGTTAATTCTATATAATCTCCAACCTGCAAGGTGCTCTCTTTAAGAAGCTGATCGGAAAAGGCAATCTCATTTTCATTTTCCGGCCCGCGTCCTTTTGTAAAAGGGATTTTCGTTAAGTCATAAGACCAATTATTATAAATAACAGAGTTAATATCTTTAATGTTAAATGGATATTTTTGTTCATCATACTCATAATTAAAGATGGCTAAGAACTTGCCTTTGATAAAATCTTTTACATAGGAGCTATTATTTAAATATTTTTGAATAGCTTCGTCCGTATTACCGGAGATTGTTGCATCAGACTTTGGCGTTGCAAACCATTTATTTCCTTGCTCTGGAATTTTTGTTGCAGAGTAACCCATGTTAACAAAGGCGATACTCATATAGAAAGAGAAGGCTAACATGATGATCATCATAATGCTTGATCCTTTATGCTTTATAACATCATTCATTGCAGTAGATAGGGGACTGTAAGCATTTTTTATTAGGGAACGGGTTAGCTTCTTTTTGGAGGAGGTCATTCCCATATGTATTGCATTGACAGGTGTAATCTTATTGATTGATTTAAAGCTGGTATATAAATTTAAGGTTAAAATCAGCATCAGAAGAAATATGCTAAGTAATACAATAGGGAATAACGCGTTACTAAATTGGAAACTGTCTATATTAGTTGTATTCAGTAAACTGATGTAATAAGCGATGGGGATACCAAAGAGTGATCCGGCAGTGATAGCTATAAATCCAATCAACAGATAAGCCTTCATATAATAGCCCTTAATCACGCGGTCTGAATCTCCAAGTGATTTATGTATTCCTATTGCCCTGTATTCCTTCATCAGGTTGTTATTAATAATGAATTTGATGATAACAATGGATACGATAAATATCATTATTGCAGCGACCATTCCGATACTACCAGACAGTGTTATGGAGAACATAGTGCTAATTAATGATGAGAGATTATACATAAAATGAATATTCTGTCTTTGACCTTCCATATTATCCGTAATGAATTGAGAGGAATAATCCTCATCAATAGATGACTTTACAGAGCAAAGGCTCATATAATCGGCAGGATTATATAACTCTTTATAGGTAGTCTCATTAATAAAGACAGGTGTGTAGGACATCATTGTATTCGGAGAGATGGCACATTTTAGAATAGCTGCTACAGTTAAATCCTTATTATTAACAGTTATCGTATCACCAATTTTTACATGATTAGTATCTGCGTATACCTTTGCGATAAAGACCTCATTATCCTTAGGACAAGAAGACTCTGTTCCTTTATAAAAAGAGATGGTATAGGGCATATTCTTCACATCCTCCATTTTACTGAGAAGAAAAAGTAACCCGCTCATACTTACGCCATTTAGCTTATAAGCATCTCTTACGACTAAACTGTCCATACAATGGATTTTCTCAATACCGGAATCTGTTTTCGCTTTTTCCTTCAATAGATTAATACTATCAGGTGAGGCGATACAGGCAAAGGTATCATAGTTCTTTTCTCGGTTAAAGTAATGCTTAACAAATACTGTGGCTTGTGTCGAAAATAACAGACATCCCGCAAATATAGCCGCTGCAAAGAAAAGTATGACTCCGATAAGGAAGAATTGCAGCTTTTTTCGTTTGATTTTTCTGATCCACATATTCTTGTAATCCTTTCTTTTAGAGAACGCCGTCTCTATTGATAGGTTAAGTATATAAATTGAATCTTACTATAAATTGACTAAATTATAAATAAATTCTTACAAAGTGAGAATATGGATTAAATATTTAAAGTGCTATACTATATATTCTTACGTTTCCTAATGTAAAATGTCAGCATATGATGTAATAGGCTATGACTTTTAATTAAGTAATAGAGTAAAAAAAGCTCAATAAGTAACATTAAGGGAAGGATTCATATGGGTAAATTCTTTAAGAGAGCACAGTATAGTAAGCTGATTGTATCTTCGGTTGTATTATTGTATTTTATATTAATCCCTTACTCTCTGGTATACATTTGGAAATTTGAAGCAAGTACAGTCCTGATTACGATTTTAACTACTGTTGGTGGAGTGGTAGCGGTAGTATGCAACGGATATATGAATAAGAGCCGCTTTGAGAATGTAATTAAAATTCAGAAGTCATTAGATAAAGCAGCTGCCTCAACAAAAACAATAACAGAGGAGATAAAAGATACGGTGAAGGAAGAGATTAAGAATGCCTTAAACGAACGCCTTTGATTTAGTTTGGTGAATATTATAATATTATGATGAAATGCTTAAGAATTGATAAAGAGAAAATATTTGATAAGTTTCACAGGTTTATAGTAGACAAATATTGAGGCTACTGCATGATTTCTAATTAAATGCAATAGCCTGTTTCAATGGAAAAATAAAAGTATACACAATGAATTTAAGCTTTTTGATTTATGGCAGGTTATTTATCTCAAAGGACCAAGGCCCCTTAAGCGTAGTATATAGCTCCTTAAAATGGATAACTAATTTCTTTTTATCAGGATTAATATAGAATTCAAAAGCTTCAGTAGTTATTTTATCATTCAATTTATAGTGATAATAATCAATGGACATTGCATCCATATCAAGAATAAAATAGGTAATGTTCTCATTGGCATCAATAGAATAATTGGTATCAGTGTATAACGTAACCAGTTTATCCTTCCTGATTATCTTTGTTATCGTTATGGGAAAACCCTGAAGATTAATCGGTATATTTACCTTTGTTTCCCCTTCCTTTGGCATAGAAAGTTCTAACTTATTATCTAGATTGTATTTTAACGTAACCTCCGGAATACGGACGGTAAAGGAAGTGGCATTATCTTCAGGAGTAAAACTAAAGCTAGACTGCGTGCCCGAATGAGCTTTTGGATATTCGACAGAATAGTTATTTTCATAATTATCTTCAATCTCAATGTGAATATTATCGTGAGCTTCCTTATCGCAGCTACCATATAAGGCTACCTCCGCGCTATTTACTTGATGTTCGAGGATATGAAACTGGATTTTATCATCTATCCTGTTAGGAACTAGAGTGAGTCCGAAGCCGTTAACGATTGAAGTTGGCCCTAATTCCTTATAATCCTGAAAGCCTTCAACCTTCTTAAGCTCTATCGGAATTCGATATTGATCATTAATATTTAGTACAAAGCTATCAGCAGTATCTGGTACGGCAAATAAGAACTCCCCAATATTATTAGACCCGATACCGGTAACACTTCTGCTGTATTTATAAATCCTCTTGTTAAATTCTATAGTAATATTGTTGGAATATACAGGGAATTCACCAGTAAGATATAGTGCTACATAACCGGCTTGCTTCGTGGCTGTTTGGATTACTATACTGCCCTTTTCAGTATTATAATAAATTGGCTTTGGGAGGACATACACGTCATCTTCTTTTGCTGTTTCTGCCTTTCCTGCACCCGGAATAAAATATAACTTTTCAATGATATCTGCTAAAGTTCTTCTTCCAAAGGGTGTAAAGGCCGATACCAGTAAGCATAAAGTGATAACTGCAGCAAGCAGGCTGGCTTTTTGTATTCTTCTTGTGGAGGAAATTCTGATATTGTTCATAATCTTTAATTCCATACGGTCGAAGTTATCACTGAATTCTTCAGAATTTGCAGTATCCATTTTATCATATGCCAGAATATCATTCAGCTGATGATCTATATCCTCATAAGTCATATCTTTCAATAACCGAGATAGCTCTCGTTCACTCTTTAACATGCAAATTCCCCCTTCCTGTAGGAAATAATATTTTCTTTAGCTGGTTTCTCCCTCTCCATAATCTGTTATCAATAGCCTGACGGCTTAGCTTCATAATCGCACAGATTTCAGAAATTTCCTGATGAAATAGGTATCTTCGAATAAATATTTCTTTGTCGATAGGCCCTAAGGTATGAATGGCTGCGATGATTTCTGTGGTGCCTTCCTTTATAATATAATCTTCTTCCGGATTAACATCTGCTGATGATAGCTCTTCCTTTAATTCTATAAATTCAGGCTTACTTAAAAGCATTTTCTTTTTGTTGAGCGCTTTAAATTTACATAGAATTAATAGCCAGGTTTTAAAGCTGCCTCTGTGTTCATCATACTTATTGATATTATTCCAGGCATCTAAGAAGGTGTCCTGTACACATTCTTCGATATCCTCTTCGGAAGCGATAGAAAATAGTATGCTTTTTGCAACGTGATAAACATTACTGATATAGAGGTCTATTACTTTCTTTAAGGCTTCCGGCTTACGTTTTTTAATCTGTTTAATAATTAGTTCAAGCTCAGGCTCCATATTCGTCCCCCTTAGTCTTAGGTTTCAATATCCTTATATCTATTACTACATTAAATATAAGCCATCTCTCCCAAAAAATCCAAATTATTTCATTTAACAATCTTGTTACTGAAACTATTTTATATGAAGTGAATATTAGCTTAGTGATTTTATAGAAACACATGTAAAATAATGGCGTTTTTAGGCGAATAAGTTAATGAATAATAATTCAAGATTATTGACAATCCCCTTTTTTATGTTATACTAGGTTTTGTTAACGGAATATGGCTCAAGGAAGGGTTTGTGTGTATTAGGGAATGCATACAGCTCCTTTTTCATTAATGGGTAAAATTAATAAGTATATTTAATTTTTTTTATTAGAAAAACTTATGAGTTAAATATTTATACATAACAATAACCTTTTGCTACTGCACGAAGGATACTTAGAACAGAGGGGTTGTATGTAGTCGGATTACATGCAGCCCTATTTTTATGTAAAGGACATTTCATATATAATCCAATCGGTCAAGAAAAATTCAGTAATCAGTTAATTTGTTCTGATTTTACGCAGATAACAGATAAGTTTATTATTTTTTGTATACATATGCTCAAGAGCATATTGTTATAAATGGGTCAGTAAGACGCCAAAAATCTTAGGAGGAAAATTATTTATGAAAAAGCTATTAAGTTTGTTTGTGGTGCTGGTCATGATGGTAGGACTGGTATCCGGTTGTGGATCGAAGGATTCAAAAGACAAAGGGGAAGCTGCGGATGCTTCCGATATTAAAGTAGGTATTATCTATGTCGGAGATGAGAATGAAGGCTATACCGCTGCTCATATGGCTGGCATTGATGCTATGGCTAAGGCACTTGGCTTATCAGAGGAGCAGATTATTGAGAAAACCAATATTCCTGAAGATGAGTCCTGCTATGATGCAGCAGTTGACTTGGCAGATCAGGGCTGCAATATTATTTTTGCAAACAGCTTCGGTCATGAAAGCTACATGATGCAGGCAGCAGAGGAATTTCCTGACATTCAATTCTGTCATGCAACAGGTTATCAGGCAAAGAGTTCCAAATTAGCTAATATGCACAATTACTTCACCGCAGTATATGAATCACGTTATGTATCAGGTGTTGTAGCTGGTTTAAAATTAAATGAAATGATTGAAAAGGGTACAATTACAGCAGATAAGGCAAAAATGGGTTATGTTGGTGCATATCCATATGCCGAAGTGGTGTCCGGTTATACCTCCTTCTATCTTGGAGCAAAGAGTGTATGCCCTACAGTTACAATGGAAGTTCAATATACTAACAGCTGGGCTGACATGGCAGGCGAGAATGAAGTTGCAACCTCTTTAATTGCTGACGGCTGTGTATTAATCAGCCAGCATGCAGATACTACCGGTGCTCCTACCGCGTGTGAAGAAGCGAAGGTTCCTGCAGTCGGATACAATGTAGATATGATCTCTGTAGCTCCGAATGCTGCTTTAACCTCTGCGACAATTAACTGGGGTCCTTATTATACCTATGCAGTTAAGAGTATTATCGACGGCGCATCAATCGATACTGACTGGTGCCAGGGCTATAAAGATGGTGCAGTTGCAATTTCTAAGTTAAATGATGCTGTAGTAGCAGCCGGAACCGCTGATAAGGTAGCAGAAGTAGAAGCAGCCTTAAAGGATGGCTCTTTGCATGTATTTGATACAAAAACCTTTACTGTTGGTGGTAAAGCTATTGAAGATTTAATTACAGAAGGCGGAGATTTCGCTAAATATACTGATTATGTAAAGGATGGATATTTCCATGAATCAGAGGTAATATCTGCACCTGCCTTTGACTTAAAGATTGATGGTATTACAGAATTAACAAAATAATAATCAAAGAATGATAAATTCAGAAGGTTAATAATCAAAGCGGGACTGCTAAATTAGCGATATTTTATCTTAAAATTGCAGTCCCGCAAGTTTACGTTATGGGAGGACTTTTTGTGGAACAGGAAAACGCAATTGAACTTAAAAATGTTACCAAGCGTTTTGGTGAGGTCGTAGCAAATGACAATGTCAATTTGACCGTCAGGAAAGGCGAGATCCTTTCCATCCTGGGTGAGAATGGCAGTGGTAAGACAACTTTGATGAACATGTTGTCCGGAATTTATTTTCCGGATGAAGGCCAGATTTTTATTAATGGGAAAGAGGTAACCATCCGTTCCCCTAAAGATTCCTTCATGCTTGGTATTGGAATGATTCATCAGCATTTTAAATTAATTAACATATTAACAGCTGCAGAAAATATCATTCTAGGTTTACCGGGTGAGGAACGACTGAAAATGAACCAGGTAGTCAGTGAAATTGATAAGCTGACAAAGAAATATGGCTTTGATTTAAATGCTTCCCAGAAAATATATGACATGTCGGTATCCCAGAAACAGACGGTTGAAATTGTTAAAGTGCTATATCGCGGTGCTGATATTCTGATACTCGATGAGCCGACAGCGGTACTGACGCCACAGGAGATAGAAAGACTTTTTGAGGTGCTTCGTAATATGAAAAAAGCCGGAAAGTCAATCATAATTATAACACATAAATTGAATGAGGTCCTTGAATTATCGGACCGTGTAGCGGTACTTAGAAAAGGTAAATATATAGGTACGGTTAATACAAAAGAGGCTACGGTCTCCTCCTTAACAGAGATGATGGTAGGAGAAAAGGTGAGCCTTGATATCGATCGTACGGATCCGGTTGAACCACAGAAGAGAATTGAGATGAGAGGAATTACCTGTAAGAACAAGGAAGGCTTTTCTGTTTTGAAGCAAGCTTCCTTTACTGCCTACAGTGGAGAAATTCTAGGAGTAGCAGGAATATCTGGAAGCGGGCAAAAGGAATTATTAGAAGCAATTGCCGGTCTTCAGCAGATAGAAAGCGGTGAGATATTATATTTCGCACCGGATGGAAACGTAGAAAAGATTTCGGAAATGAAGGCAGCAGATATCAGGGAATTAAAGATTAATCTTGCTTTTGTACCGGAAGACAGACTCGGTATGGGCCTTGTAGGTTCAATGGATTTGACAGATAATATGATGATACGAAGCTACAAGGAGGGTAAGCATTTCTTTGCAGATCGTAAAAAGCCAAAGGATCTGGCACTTCATATTGTAAATAAATTAGATGTTGTAACACCGGGAGTAGATACGCCTGTACGCAGACTTTCAGGCGGAAATGTACAGAAGGTTCTGGTTGGTAGGGAAATTGCATCCAATCCGGTGGTGCTAATGGTAGCATACCCGGTGAGAGGGCTTGATATTAATTCCTCTTACACAATCTATAACCTGCTGAATGACCAGAAGAAGAAGGGCGTTGCGGTGATCTGCGTGGGTGAAGATTTAGATGTTTTACTAGAGCTCTGCGACCGTATTCTGGTATTAAACAGTGGTAAGGTTGCAGGAATAGTGGACGCGCGTAAAACAACAAAGGAGAAGCTTGGACTTATGATGACTGGTACGGGAAAGGGGGCACATAAAAATGAGTAAGGAAATTATGATTACCAACAAAGAACCGTTTGCCCGAATTATAAAGCGTGATACCATCTCAAAAAGGAAGGCTTGGAGCATCCGCCTTATCGCTGTAGTACTTTCCCTAATTGTATGTGCACTTGTTATTGTAGCTATTACAAATCAAAATCCAATAAAGGTTTATCTTGGAATTATTGACGGAGCGGTGGGAAGAAATCGCCGTTTATGGGTTACAATACGTGATTCATTAACGCTGTTAATTATCGCAATTGGACTTACTCCTGCATTTAAGATGAAATTCTGGAATATCGGAGCAGAAGGTCAGGTGTTAATGGGTGGTGTAGCGACAGCAGCTATTATGATTTATTGTGGTAATGCAATGCCGAACTGGCTGTTATTACTTGTCATATTTGTGGCAAGCTGCCTTGCAGGAATGATATGGGGACTGCTACCAGCTTTTTTTAAAGCTTATTATAATACAAATGAGACCTTATTTACCCTGATGCTTAACTATATAGCGATGCAGATTGTTACCTTCTGTATTGTATTCTGGGAGAATCCCGAAGGGTCTAATACAGTAGGAATAATTAATTCTGCTACCAGAAAGGGTTGGTTTTTTAAGGTATTTGGACAGAACTACGGAATGAATATTATTATTGTTCTGGCTATAACAATCGGAATGTATATCTATATGAAATATAGTAAACATGGATATGAGATAGCAGTTGTCGGTGAGAGTCAGGATACCGCCAGATATGCAGGAATTAATGTAAAAAAGGTTATTATAAGAACTATGATGATTTCCGGAGGTATCTGTGGACTTGCAGGAAGTATCATTGTTAGCGGTGCGAGTCATACGATCTCTACCAGTACCGGCGGAGGAAGAGGATTTACAGCAATCATTGTAGCGTGGATGTCCAAATTCAATCCCTTTGCCATGATCATTGTATCGGCATTTTTGGTATTCATGCAGCAGGGTTCCATCCAGATTGCTTCTCAGTACGGCTTGAATGAAAATGCATCTGATATTATTACAGGTATTATTTTATTCTTCTTAATAGGCTGTGAGTTCTTCATTAACTATAAACTGGATATTCGTAAAAAAGTAAGGAGGTAAACGATTATGGATGTGATCTTAATATTTCTCCAAAAAGCAATTGGTCAGGGAGTTAGTATTCTTTTTGGTGCCTCCGGTGAGATAGTTACAGAAAAATCAGGAAATTTAAACCTTGGTATACCGGGTATTATGTATATGGGCGGTATCTCTGGACTTATGGGCGCATTTTTTTATGAAAAATCTACTGAACACCCAAATGCATTGATTGGAATGCTTGTATCTCTTCTTGCAGCGATATTGGCATCTGCCTTTGGAGGATTAATTTATAGCTTTTTAACGATATCTCTTCGTGCGAATCAGAATGTTGTAGGTCTTGCTTTAACAACCTTTGGTGTTGGCTTTGGTAACTTCTTCGGCGGTTCCATCTCTAAGCTTGCGGGTGGTGTCGGACAGATTTCTGTTGCTACAACAGCAGATGCTTACCGCGCAACGATACCGGGATTATCTAAGATACCAATTATTGGAGAATTATTGTTTTCTTATGGCTTTCTGACCTATTTTTCAGTTGCGGTTGCTTTTCTTTTATCCTACTTTCTCAAGAAAACCAGAAAAGGATTAAATCTGCGAGCAGTTGGTGAAAGCCCTGCTACTGCGGATGCAGCGGGCATTAACGTATCGAGATATAAGTATATTGCAACGATAACAGGTGCAGCAATCGCCGGGCTTGGCGGTCTTTATTTTGTAATGGAATATTTGGGTGGAACCTGGACGAATAATGGCTTTGGGGATAGAGGGTGGCTTGCAATAGCCTTAGTTATCCTTGCATTATGGAAGCCGGTGAATGCGATATGGGGTTCTTTCTTGTTCGGAGGTTTATATATTCTTTATATCTATCTGCCGGGACTTACGAGAGCTATTCAGGAGCTTTGTAAGATGCTTCCATATGTAGTGACCATTATTGTATTAATCATTTCCAGTAAGCGTAATAAGCAGGAGAGTCAACCTCCGGCGAGTCTTGGTGAAGCATATTTTAGAGAAGAGCGGTAGAAGATAACAGTTTGATGAAAAATAGATTGGATAATTAGGCAAAACAGATAATAAAATCAATACAAGTCAGCTTGGAATATTATGGCAGGTAGCTAAAATGCGGTTTAATCAATTAAACTAAAAAATCAGTCCAAGTTCCGAGCAGATAGCGTACTAGGTTTGTTCTAAAATTAATATTAGTGAAGTAAGAGGATGTCTATAAAGCTTAGGCTTGACTTAATAGAATATAATATACAGGTCAATTTTGATTGTATATTGTAGTTTGTTAATCAATATTTGCTTTAGAGACTTCCTCTTTTTTGACAACGAATGGACATTTGGAAGAACATGTAATATAATATTTGAGATAGAAAACAGTATCCGAACCCAAGTGAGGCAGAAGCTGTTGATGATAGTATTAAAATTACGGGAAATGCTATGATAGTAAATGATACTGCTGCCGATTTTCAGGAAGGTAAAGGCTTATATTTGGATTAGTAATCGTAGAAAGACTTGACAAAAAGCTAAAAACAGGAGGAGATAACCTATGATAAATAGTGAGATATCAGAAATCAAAAAACAATTCAACCATGAAAATTGTGCCATCACAAAAGTGAGTGGCTGTTATGTTGATGGTGAAAAAACAATCAAAACAAAATTTACAGAATCCTTTCTTTGTATGCCTGAGGAGGAGACCTTTAAATATTTTGAGATCTTTAAAAAGACGCTATCGGGAACGCTGGGAAAAAATCTCATTAATATGGAATTTCCCACATCTCAGGAATTTGACGGTGGAACACAGCAATTTCTCTTAAAGCTTAGAGATAGTGAATTAAAGGAAGAACCCCTTATTGATGAATTCTATGAAAAGCTAATTCAATTATATGACCATGCCGGTAATTATTTGATTTTATTGCTTTATGCAGCATATGATGTGCCGGGAAAATCCAGTGATAAAATACTGATGGAGGATGCTTCGGAGGAAGTATACCGTTATATCCTATGTTCAATCTGTCCGGTGGATTTGTCAAAGCCGGGATTAAGCTATAATGAGGATACGAATCAGATTCAGAAGAGGATGCAGGACTGGGTAGTCGGATTGCCGAGTAACGGTTTTCTTTTTCCGGCTTTCAATGATAGAAGTACGGATATACATAGCATTCTTTATTATTCAAAGGATTCGGAGGAATTGCACAGTGATTTCGTAGATCAGCTTCTCGGCTGTGAGGTACCCCTATCTGCGGGTGTGCAAAAGGAAACCTTTCAGACATTAATTAAAGAGACGCTTGGTGAGGATTGCCAGTATGAGATCGTAAAGAATATTCATGAAAAACTGAATGATATCATCGAGGAGCATAAAATACAGGAAATTCGCGATCCTTTGACACTAGACAAAACAGAAGTGAAAAACCTGTTTACAGATAGCGGTGTTGAGGAAGAAAAGCTTGCTGAATTTGATAAAACTTATGAGAAGATGACTGGCGAGAACGTATCTTTATTAGCAGCAAATCTGGTGAGTACCAGAGTGTTCGAAGTAAAGACACCGGATGTTATCGTTAAGGTTAATCCAGAGAGAACCGACTTAGTACAGACAAAAATAGTAGATGGCCGCAAATGTCTGGTTATAGAGATTAATGATCAGGTAGAGGTGAATGGAATTTCTGTGAAAGCAGTTTGATAGAGGGAACTGTAAGTATCGTATACGCAAAACTATAAATTAACTCATTTGCTTAGTTGATTAGCGCGTCAAAAGCCTATTTAGATTTTGTGCTTCGTCATTTTGCACGATCTATATCTTCAAGGGGGGGCAAGTAATGAAGGGAAATTGTTCTGATAATTTGTTTTGGAAAGGTTTGTTATATATCGTTTTCACTGCTGTATTATTACTGCTTTGGATGCCGGCTAAAGCAAAGGCTGCGCATGAGTTTAACTGACATTGAATGGCCTGATACTCTAAAAAGAATATCAGATTTTGCATTTAGTAATTGCAGTAAGCTTAATAGAGTAACACTACCTAGTTCTACAAAAAATATTGGGGATTATGCTTTCATACGTTGTGATAGGCTTACTTCAGTTTTTGTGCCGGAGTCAGTTGTAAGCGTCGGAATTGATGCCTTTGATAAAGATAACAAAAACCTTTGCATATATGGTATTTCTGGCTCATATATTCAAGCCTATGCAAAAGAAAATAAGCTAAGATTTAAGGTGAAATAAATATTGTAACATGATAGGTGTTATTTCCTGTATAACTTAATTGGTATTACACATAATATTGAAAAGTTAACAGGAGGTAAATATATGCCATCTACGAATAATACGAAGAAGTCTGGAAGTAATTTAACAAATGATGCTGCTACCCCTATCGCAAACAGACAGGCTGCGACACAGAATAGCTCGCAAAGCAAGAATAAAATTGAAGAAAGAGATAATCAGGATGATTCAGGCAGTCCTAGTGATTATGTCAGTGGAGATTCAACCAGATCCTCGTCAAGTCATCAATTTCATAAGAGCTAGTTGTATATCTATAAAAGCTAGGATGCAATTATAATAGTTCAAATTGATTTTTGCGGTAATGTAAATACCCTTCTTCGCTTAATCTACTTAGCTCTGCGGACATTGCACTACGATCAACGGATAAATAATCAGCAAGCTCCTGTCGGTTAAAAGGAATAGAAAAGCAGTTGCTGCCGGTCTTTTGAGCTTCAGCAGACAAGTATCCAAGTAACTTTTCTCGCGTGGAGCGCTTTGATAAGAATTCTATCTTTTGACTCAGTAAAATGTTCTTTGCTGCTACGATATGAAGCATATTATAGATTATTTTGCTATGGAAGGAGCAGACCTTTGAGCAGGTAGTTACAAGCTTACGAAAATTAATAAAAAGGATATCGCTTTCGGCAGTTGCGAGTACGCTGACCGGAAGCGTTTTTATGTCTGCAAAGGCAAAGGCCTCACCAAACAGCATCCCTTGACCAATTATGGCGACGATGGATCGATTGCCATAATAATCTTCCTTTATTACATGAACATGACCGGATATAACAATCCCGAATTGACTGGTATCAGATCCGTACCTAAGTACGGTTTCGTTTTTGCTATAATGGGTTACTTTTGCGGATAGGCATGAAAGCAATGCTTCAAGCTCCTCCTCAGTTATTCCTTCGAATAAGGCCACAGTTTTTAATAAATCGTATTTAGTTTGCATCGTTACCGCCATCCTAATATTTATTATTGGTGATTGTGGAACTATCTAGTTTTATTAATTCTAAACACATTAGATACATATTCCTTCGATTTCATTTATGAATTGCTGCCAATGCATTTATCCTCATCTATCGTTATAGCTAATAGTTCTATAATTTTTTATTATGTTGTAAAAACAACATACTTATCAACTTTAATATAGTAAACTCAAAGCAGAAAGTCAATAGCAGACATAAAAACTTAGCCCTTTGGGGTATGATGGAGGATGGATCATGATAAGGAAAATAATCACGATAAATGAGGATAAATGCAATGGCTGCGGTCTATGCGCAGAGGCCTGCCATGAAGGCGCTATCGGTATTATAGATGGTAAAGCCAAGCTATTAAGAGATGATTACTGTGACGGACTAGGTGCATGTCTGCCGTCATGTCCAACGGAAGCAATCTCTTTTGAAGAGAGGGAAGCTGAGGAATATAACGAGACAGCAGTGCTTGAAAATATGAAGAGTAAGCAGTTGGCTAAGCAGCCTTTAGGTTGCCCCGGCAAGCAGATGAAATCAATTCATCACGAGGAAAAACAAGAAACTAGTGTTAAGGAGCAGGAAATTACCAGCCAGTTAGCGCAGTGGCCTGTTCAGATTAAGCTGGTTCCGATTAATGCACCCTATTTTGCAGATGCAAATCTCCTGATTGCTGCAGATTGTACGGCTTATGCTTATGGTAATTTCCACTCTCGCTTTATGAAGAACAAGGTTACCTTAATCGGTTGCCCTAAGCTTGATGATGGAGACTACAGTGAGAAGCTAACAGCAATTATCAGAAATAATAATATAAAGAGTGTTACTATAGTAAGGATGGAGGTTCCTTGTTGTGGAGGTTTAGAGTATGCAGCAAAAACAGCATTGCAAAATAGCGGTAAATTTATTCCTTGGCAGGTGGTAACCATTTCAACAGACGGTAAAATAATAGATTAATATTGCTAAGTTCTGTACGATTTATAAAAACATATTTTACACTTAGGAGTTTGTGATTGCGTATTCCTCGGTATTAACTAATTCAAATATGTTTTGTTAATCTATATATAATTTGCTAAAAACATAAGAGGGCTATGCAAGCTGCTGATTGAAACCAGTAGCTTGCATAGCCCTCTTATGTTAAAATATGGTATATACTTTAGCTAATCCTATTTGATTAATTGCCAATATATGCTACAATAATGTTAATATGATATCATGGATGGGAGGATTAGGATGGAAGTTAAATATAATCTGGACAAAAGAGATATATGGAGAATGAATAAGCTGCAGTTTATCTATCATCCAACACTACGCTATGGACTAATTCTTTATTTGCTCATAGTGCTTTACTTTATTGTATTGGCACTGATTAATCACGGGAGCACAGGAGTGGGACAGAGTATAGTACTGCTTTTGTTTTTTATCCTTATTTATTACCTCACAAAATGGATTGTTATAAGAAAACCTACCACTAATTCAGATGTCTTAGGAGAGCATATCATAGTGATAGAGGGTAATGGGTTGTTAGAGAAGACTAAAGTTGATGAGAGCATTTATGAATGGAAGAACTTTTTGAGAATAAAGCAGAATAGAGAGTATATTTTGCTTTATTTTAAGAATAATTCTGTACACATTATTCCTAAAAGTGTTTTTTCTGATAATAAGTCGGCTGAAACCTTTTGCTCTCATGCAATTGATTTGTGGAAAATTGGCAAAGGTTAAAAGAACATGATAAAAGATATATTTTTCAAATAAAAGGAGATGAATGGGATGGATAACAATATAACGGTGGAAATAAATAATCTTTATATGAGTTTTGGTACCAAGGAGGTGTTAAAGGGAATTAATCTGATGGTGCATAAAGGAGAGATTATCGGTTACATAGGCAAAAATGGTGCCGGAAAGAGTACAACTATTAAAATAATTTTAGGTATTTTAGAAGGATATCGGGGTGTAGTAAAGGTATTAGGGCAGGACATTTCCAAGAATCCAATAGAATATAAGAGAAAAATCGGGTATGTCCCGGAAATTGCGGATATTTATGATAGTCTTACAGCGAGAGAATATCTTACCTTTATTGGAAGCTTATATGGACTTTCCCATGAGAAAGCCGTTGACAAAGCAATTAGACTGGTAACGGTTTTTGGAATTAGAGATGCTTTTGACTCAAGAATTAACTCCTATTCTAAGGGAATGAAGCAAAAGGTATTAATTATTTCAAGCTTATTACATAATCCGGATATCTTATTCCTTGACGAACCCTTGAGTGGACTGGATGCCAATAGTGTAATGATTGTAAAAGAAATTCTTTCTATGCTTGCCAGACAGGGAAAGACTATTTTTTATTCCTCTCACATCATGGACGTAGTAGAGAGAATCAGTAATAGAATTATTTTGATTAATGATGGTCAGATTGCAGCAGACGGAAGCTTCAAAGAGTTGAAGGCAAGGTCAAGAGAAGGCTCCTTAGAACAGATCTTTAATCAAATCACTGGCTTTAGCGAATATGAGACTTTGGCGAATCAATTTGTTTCTATTGTAGAGGAATAAAGAAATTGATAGGAGCAAGGGGGAGCTTATGGAATTTAAGACTTTAAAGTTACTAGATAAGATAAGACCTGTTTTTGAAAAAATGGGCATAAATTATCCGGTTATGAGAGAAATACTTGCCTTGAAACTTCTAATGGATGGCCGGCGGGTTCCGACTGTTATTAGTGGCAATACAAAAAGAAAGAGTGATAAGGATGAGGGAAATAAATTTATAAAATCCCTTTGGATTTATATTCTATTTGGGCTAATTCTTATCCCTTTTATCATGTTAAAAAGTAACTATATTTTTCAAATGAGTCTTGTTTTTGGAATAGTAATGTTTTTGGTAACAACCTCTCTGATTTCAGATTTTTCGTCGGTGCTTTTGGATATCAGGGATCGTAATATCATCGGTACGAAACCAGTAGATCGTAAAACCCTGAGTATGGCAAAAACAATACATATCTTAATCTATATGTTTTTTATCACAGCAGCACTTACGGGCCCAGCATTAATCACCAGCTTTTTTATTCAGGGACCGATATTTTTTCTTTTGTTTCTGCTGATGTTGATACTAATTGATATGTTCTGTATCATTTTGACTACTTTAATATATTTTCTGGTTTTGAAATATTTTGATGGAGAAAAGCTTAAAGATATTATAAATTATATTCAAATCATATTATCTATTGCAGTGACTATCGGCTATCAGCTGATTGGCAGAATGTTTAATATAGTTGATTTAAAGATTGAATTTACACCCAGCTGGTGGCAGTATATTATTCCTCCGATTTGGTTTTCAGGGCCATTTCAGATATTATTAAAATCAGATTATAATTTATATTATGTCGTTTTTAGTCTGTTGGCTATTATACTTCCTGTCATAACGCTATTAATATATTTAAAGCTGACACCGCAATTTGAGAAAAACCTACAGAAGCTCAGTAATAATGCCGAAAGTAGAAAAAGAGGCGGAAGAAAATCTGCGATATTATTATCTAAGCTGTTATGCCAAAGCAGTGAAGAAAAAATATTCTTTCAGTTTGCCATGAATATGATGAGTAAGGAAAGAAGCTTTAAGCTGAAGGTATATCCTTCCTTGGGTTTCTCGATTGTATTTCCCTTTATTTTTTTGTTTCAGCTTTTAAATGATTCTGGTCTAAAGGATAATATAACTAAGGGTAGGACATACTTATTTATTTACTTTTGCGGATTTATGCTGCCAACCCTGGTCATGATGATGAGATATTCGGAAAGCTATAAAGCTGCCTGGATCTATAAAGCTTTACCGATTGGTGAGTTAAATTCTGCGTTTAAGGGAACAATCAAAGCATTGATCACAAGGCTGTTTTTGCCAATATATATCATTGAAGCATTCATTTTTGCAGCTATTTATGGTGTGAGAATAGTTCCGGATTTGATGGCAGTATTTATTAATATGCTGATCTTTATTGTTTTGTGTTTTATGCTTATGGATAAGTGCCTTCCATTTACGAAGAATTTCGAAGCAGTTCAGCAGAATAATGGGGGAACTGTTTTCTTATTACTTCTTATATTAGCAGTTTTAGCTGGTGTGCATTATATCAGTACCTATTTTAAATTTGGTGTATTTATCTTTTTGTGCTTGGTGCTAATAGTGAACATAATTCTATGGGGTGTTGCATTTCGCGATTCTGTGAAGATTGGCAATAAAGACTGCTAAAATACTAAGTGTAATGATTGGTATAGCCTGGCAGAGGAAAAACTATTTGGAATATATGAGTTATGATCATTAGAAAATAGAAGGTTTATGTAAATTAAGAGGATGACTATTATAAAAAAGCTATAATACTTTATAACTCTCCCTTTGTTTATATTGAGTTTATTGATTGGCTTAAGCTTTGTCATCCTCTTTAAAATTAGCTATGTTGTTTTTAATATAGTTGCTTTTAACCCTGCCTAATTGGAATTTCCTGTGGTATGTCAGGTGTTGCGGTTGAGGGGGCTGGCTGTTCAATCTCGGTGTTGTGTGGTGTGGAATTATTAAATTCATTATCTGGATTGCTATTACGTTCACGATCGTTGTTATTGGACTGTTCCATGTTAAATAATCTCCTTTTCTATTGGGTGCTAGTAGGTAATTACGAATTTATATAATTTACTAATTGTATACACAGTAAATACTATTATTGGTAATTGTGAAATGATATTGCGCTTAGCTTTCTATACATTTCACAATTACCTATTTATATGAACGAAAGTTAGTGTTGCTTGCTGCTATTAAAATCGTAACCCATCGCTTCAGTTTCGATTATTACTGCTTTTTAGAACTTCTTTGTCTACTCAAAGGAAATTGGCCGCTCTCTCTTAACTTATTAAATTTGTTCATTATATGAGCTTTAAAAGCTGAAGCATCCTCTTTATTAATAATGCCGAATTCAACTAATTTATCCATAAGTCTCATCTCTGCTTTTATCTCATCTTCAATCAATGCATAAACTTCAGCCTTCTGCTTATCAGTAAGAGCATTCCATTTATCGGTTGCTTTCTTCATGGCATCATCAAAAGCAGCTTTTTTATCATTCTGATTTTGGTTTTTATTATCTGATAGTGTTACAGATTCTGTATTTGTTTCGGCTGCAAAGGCGCTTACCGGACTTAGACTAAGACAAGCCGCGATACACGCAATAGCAAAACCTCGAAATTTCGCTTTTACCATTTCGCTTCCTCACTTTCCATAATAACAGCGAGTACACTTACTTTCTGAATTAGTATTACCAACGTTGCAAATGATATTGTGAAATATCTGATGAAATTATTGTAAAATTATGAAATAATAGTTGACGTAAATATTCATTTAGCCTTTCCTGCAGATAACTTGACAATGTTATATTCTACTGATAAGATTTCTTCTAATCTTATGTTATATTTGTATTAATAATTGTAAGAAAAATAACAAATATTTAGTTATTTATTTTGATGCTCTCTATGGCATAAATGCTTAACTTTTATCTTTTGCCGAGAGCAGGTATAGCTTGTTACAATTAACTTAGCTTTTATGTTTCGTAAGTATGGAGATTTTTACATAAGAAGTAATTAGGTTGAAAAATCAAAGATTTTTCAAACGGCAAATTTGTGTGCTGCCCAAATTCGCAGGTTTTGGCAGCAGATGGAGGGTTAATATGATCAAGACAATAGTAACTGCCTGCATAACTTATGTGTCAACCAGTTTAGATGAAATACCAATCTTATTTATGTTATATACTACTGCCTTATATAAAGGAAAAGGAAAGAGTATCACGTTAACCTATTTCATTGGAACCTTTGTATTAATTGGTGCTGGATTTCTTGGGGCATTTGGTCTTAACGTACTGCCTGTAAAATGGGTGATAGGTTTATTTGGTATAGTACCGTTCATTATGGGTATTAAAACTTTCCTTGAAGATGATAATGACGAGGAGAAAGCACTAGAAACAGCTGAGAAATATAATAGTCTTTGGATTAAGGTATTTGTGATTACCATTATTTTAGGAGCCGACGATCTGGGTATATATATTCCCTTGTTTACAACCATCAGGGGTTGGGAGATCATTCAGGTGCTTACTGTCTTTGTGGTAGGCACAACAGCTTTGTGTTTTATTAGCTTTAAAATCTCGAAGATCAGTGCTCTGAACAGCTTTTTCGAAAAAAGAGGAAGAGTTATAGCTGGTTCGTCTTATATAGTATTAGGACTTGTTGTAAAATATGATTTTATAATAAAACCATATTTTATTTAAGAATATGAAAATTTCCGTATAGTATTGAGACATTTATCACGCTATAAGATGCTTATTTAATAAATATGTAATAAATAATTAAAATAATTGCAATAAATTTCAGGCAATAAATAATCAATAATCTACGACGATATTTCCAGCAAGTAAAAGTTACTTGATAGAATACGTTTCTCAGGAGATGTAGTATTATAAATGGTTACAGTACTATTTATATGCTATCTATTTGATTTGAAAGTAGAATTTTTCTTCTCTAACTGGAAAATTAATTGTATATACATGGATAAGAGCAGGTAAGACATGTGTAGTCTTCCAATATCTAACTATTGAACCCCTATACCCTATATGTTACTCTAAGGGAGCAGCAGAGAGATACCATTAAGGAGGTACAAAACATGAAGAAAATTCTTGTAACATCAGTATGTACACTAGTGTTGTCACTAATAGGTGCTTTTGGTTCAAATCAAAATTATTTCGCTTCTGAGAGGTTGAAGGATATAAATTCGAGTACTACACAAGTAGTCGATAATGTTACAAAAGCAGATGCAGTCAGAGCTTCTCAGAGTGACAAACAGACTACGATAACAGCGAATACAGCTGATACTACGAATATAACAGCTTTTGCTAATACTAAGGTTGTTACCCCTCAAGTAAAATCGGCAAGTGTTATAAACACTAGTCAGAGATTAAAAAGCAAAACAGCTCTTGTTTATAAAAATGTAGATTTATCAAAATGTAAATCTACAAAGGAAGTAGTAAAGACACTTCAGAAAAGTGGAATAAAAAATATAACAACAAAAAATATTAAAAATAATAAGAAATTAAAAGAGATAATTGCAGCTATACAAAAAAGAAACTATAAGACAGGATCAGTAGCTGTACCGACAAAGGCACCAGTAGCTACAACAAAACCATCACCAACAAAGACGCCTACACCTACTACCAAACCAGCAGTTTCCGAAAAACCGGTAACAACGCCGGCAGCTTCCACAAAGTCATCCAGTTATGCTAGTGAAGTTTTGCGTTTAGTAAATATAGAACGTGCTAAATCGGGTTTATCAGCTTTTACTACCAATCAAACCTTAGGTTCAGCTGCAAATAAGCGTGCGAAGGAAATAGAAGTATCCTTCTCTCATACAAGACCGAGCGGAGCAAGCTTTTCAACAGTATTAAAGGAATATGGTATTTCCTTTATGGCGGCTGGTGAAAATATTGCCTACGGCCAGAAGACTCCTCAAGAGGTGGTAACTGGTTGGATGAACTCACCGGGCCACAGAGCGAATATATTAAATGCCAAATTTAATAAGATTGGAATTGGCGTATATCAGAAGGATGGCGTATATTATTGGACACAGTTATTCACAAATTAACTCTTTGCTGCTTAACAGTTAGCTATTTGAAATAGTGACTTGAAAGTGTAAATAAGGATTTGCCACAGTATGACTAATACATTTAGCTGTGGCAGATCCTTTTTTATAGAAGAAAATCTTTTGGACATAAACCTGTATTGTTAAGTTATAATTTTATAAATGGTGGAATATTTCTATAAAGAAATAAATCCATATACTTTCTTGAAATTTACTTATTGGAAGGAGTTGAGTGCTTGGAGGAGAGACAAAGCCGAGAGTTTTATAAAGAAATACGACTGATATCCAATCCGGATAGTTTTATAGTTTTGGTAGATAAATTTAACCAACTTGCTAAAAACTATGTGCCAAAGAACTTGGAGGTTATTAATAAAATTTATAATCCGGAGGGCTTAATGCTGAGACATGAAGCACGTATTGCTTTTGAAGAGATGTGTATTGCCGCTGATCAAAAGGGCCTTCATCTGGAAGCAATATCAACTTATCGAAGCTTTTATTATCAATGGAAGGTCTATTTAAATAATATATCTCCTTATATATCGATCGAAGATTATATGCCTGTGAGGGATAAGGTATCTGCTCGACCGGGACACAGTGAACATCAGACAGGGTTAGCTGTGGATATCAATGATTTAGAACAAACCTTTGAAGCAACCCCCGAGGGTATATGGCTTGCGGCAAACTCCTACCAATATGGTTTTATTCTTAGATATCCAAAAGGAAAAGAAGCTATAACCGGATATGATTATGAGCCGTGGCATTTTCGCTACTTAGGAACTGAACTGGCAGAAGCGGTCTATTTTAGTAATTTAACTTATGATGAATTCTATGATAGATATTTGTCTCCTTCAGCATAAAAGAGTGAAAGATTTTTTAAATCTTTCACTCGGCAAGTTTGTGTCTGCGCAGCACACACAAACTTGAGATGCGTATTGTCTCGCAAGCGAGCCAAAAAAGCAGCGCAGGAATGGGGTAAATTATGAAAAAATACACTTCACAATTACTATCTTACGTTAGGTAATTGCAAAACGATATAGTTTTTACTAATTGTATACACAGCATATACTATTCCTTCGCTCCAACGCTCCTATGAGCTTAAGTGTTTTAACACTTTAATTCCGCTCCGGAATAGTATATGCTGTGTTATACAATACTTACAATTAATGAGTTTCGCAATTGCCTAACTATCTTACGTTTATGTGAAGTGTATTTTTGTTTTCTGCTCAGCCTTTATTTAATTTTGAAAGGTGTTTAACTAAGTAGTGGGATAAACTCTATAGTAGCCTTGCGGAAAGCCACAGATAGGACAGATTTCAGGAGCACAGGTGCCGCCCATAATATTCCCGCATCTCATACAGATCCATAAGGTTTCATCCGGTTTGCAAAAAACCTGATTTGTTATTACATTATCATAGGAATTCGTGAAAACTAGATTATGATTTAACTCAATATTGGCAATTCCGTTAAATAAAGCTGCGATATCTGTATAACCTTCTGCCAAAGCAGTTTCGGCATACGTTCTATAAAGATTGGCTGTTTCTAATTCGAAGTTCGATGATGTCTGTAAATTTTGTTCTGTATTAGGTATGATACCATTATTCAAATTCTGCAGGAAAATCCGAGCATGCTCTTTCTCGTAATTTGAGATGACATAGAAGTTATTTCCGATTTCAATATATTGTTCAACATAAGCCTTATCACCATAAATATTATATAAAGTACTGGTCATCAATTCTCTTTCATAGGCACTCTGTAAATTGCTGTAGGTTTTACTTTGCTGAAATTCCATATACCCTCCAAACAAATTGGTAAAAATCAATTAATATATAGTATGACCCCTATACTGCTTTTATGTGATTTCATCATTGTAATCAAAGGATCGAGGGGTTTAGCTGCCAGCATTAAGCTTCCAGACGGGGGCTGGTAGGGTCGCAATCCGGTTTTCTTATGTTTTCGGTGCTTTGGGAAAGCTTATATATATAATAGCATTCTTCACGATACATATGATCAGCCATAAGAGGCATCAAGGTTCCCAGAACTTTTCCGTCCATTCTTTGATCTCGTAGGGTTTCAAGAAATTCCATGAAGGCTTTTATGGCAAGCCAGGCTTGTTCGTTAAGGCGATCAAGAGAAGGAAAGCTGCTAAGGCCGGTCCTTAAATAGCCATTCATCATAAGAGACTTAGTATTTAAATCCTGAAATTGAATTTCATAAAGCTTTGCTTGATTAATGAAATCTTTTTCCACTAAATCCAATGCCGCCATGATAGAAGCAGAATGTCCAACCGCATCAGTCAGCCAGAGCATATGATAATGCAAAGGATGTGAAATAGGTACATGACCATTCATTAATGAATTTATAATAAATAAATACTCCTCCAATTCATTAAGCATATCATTATAGAAAGAAGCAGACAGATGAGACTTTAGATCCGAGGATAGGGACATGGAAAGCAGCTCTATTTTAAATTCCCTTAACCGATATGTAGCATCATAGGATTTACGATTTAGCTCTTCTAACTCGATTGAGGATAACCGGTTTTGCGCTTGTTTTAAAAGCTGATCGAATAGTATGATGAATTCCTGTGCTGCAATAATATACTCCGACTCAGACGGGGCCAGAGAAAAGAATATGAATCTTGAATGATCACCCATAATTTGAAGCCAGAAGCGATGCTCAAAAAGTGCTGCATCAGAATTTCTAAGTATTTCCAAAATATGCACCTCCATTTTTCATCTACTTGCATTATTAAAATTATATGCGCAATAAAATGCAATTGATGCTTCGAAGGAGCATATTTCTATACTCAGTAAGAGAAGTTTATATGCGAAAACCGCGTCCAATAATCTCGCTGGTATTAGTTATTAAGATGAATGCATTCGGGTCTGTCCGTTTTATAAATTTTCTAAAGGAAACAGCCTGGTGCCTACTCATGACGGTGATGATAATCTTCTTGTTATGATTGGAAAAGGCCCCCCTTGCATCAAATATGGTAGCACTTCGATGGATGTTTTCGAGAATATAATTACAGATAGGCTTTGGATTTTCACAAATTATCGTAAAATATTTATTCAGCTTTAAATTTTCGATGATAGTATCTACCAGTGTTGATTTTAGAAATAATCCAAGCATGGAAAATAAACCTGTAGTCATTCCGAATACAGGAAAAGACAGAAGTGTTAATAAAAAATCACTGAGTAACAGGGAGCGCCCAATATTAATATTACTAAATTTTTTTAGCATCATGGCAATCACGTCGGTACCTCCAGTAGAGGCTCCAAGATTAAAAAGAATGGCTGAGCCTACAGCAGGGAGTAGAACTGCAAATGCAAGCTCTAGCGTGGGTTGCAATGTGAGTGGCTGATCCATCGGATGAATAATCTCTAATAATCGAAGTGCTAAGGATAATAATATGCTTCCATAGGCTGTCTTATTTCCGAAGCTTTTGCCAATAAAAAGATATCCCAATATTAGTAGTATAGAATTTGCTATTAGTACGATTGTACCTGAGGTTATACTTCCGTTTGATACTCTGCTGAGGATAATCGCTGCTCCGGTTATCCCTCCTATAGAGAATTTGTTGGGAAATTTAAAATAATAAACACCTATTACAACAAGTAAAATACCGAAAGTAATTAATAAATATTCCTTTGCTTTTTGCTTTAAAGTGTTTTGATCCACCTTAGCCTCCCAGACCTTTTAAAGAAATTTTCGGATGTACGAATTAAATTTATAAAAATAGAAATTTACAATACAATATTTGCATCAGGAAGGAAATTTATTCAATTGCTCAAATAATTGTGATGAGGCAATTAAAGAAGGAAGGGCATCAGCAATTAGGTGTTGATTGTGAGAGCTTAAATCCCACAGCCCGCGGTTTTTTGCTGAAATATTTTAAAGAATACACTTATAGTGTTGTAAGACGGATGACTATAAAGCGGTTGATTTGGAAAAATAATCATATTGTTATATTATTATTCTTTCCTTTTATAAGTTTAAAATAGGAGATTTCAGGGGAAATTATTAGGGTACAATATATTTGATCATTTTTATTTGAATGAATAGCTATACTTTTCCTTAAAAGATATGAGTAGACTGGCAGAAAGAAGGATATAGAATGGAAGTTAAGGAATTTAATGATGCCCGTACTTTTTTAAATGCTTATGAGGCTGTTTTATTAGAAAAGGAATCGGTTAGTCAATTGGTGCTTTATTCTGCTTATCATTGCTGCCAGGATGAAACATGTGTGGAAGCGGTTTTTGGAGCTGTTGTCGAAGAGGATGAGGTTTATCTTCTGTTCAGTAATGTAATACCCTATAATATGGCACTTTATGATGTAAAATCAGAAGAAATATTGCAGTCAGTTTTGGTTTTAGCTGACTACTTCGGTAATAACCATATAACAATAAATGGTATCTATGCCAGATATGATATATGCCAAGGCTTTATTGAACAATATAAGAAACATATGAATTATACTTTTATAGAGAAAATGGGTATGGATATCATGGAAATAAAGTCGGTTAATGAAATCAAACCTGCCGAGGGAATGCACCGGACTGCTTTGCCTGATGAAGCTAAACTGGTGGCAGAATGGATGATAGAATTTCAGTTGGAGGCATTAACCAATGAGATGGACTATGAAGCAGCTCTTCAGAAAGCCTCAAAGCTTATAGAAGAGGGTAAAATATTCTTTTATGAAAATGAGGAACAGAAGATTGTTACTATGGCAATTGCAGCGCGAAAATTAGTACATGGTATAGCAATAACCTATATATACACACCGGAGGAATATAGAGGAAAGGGATATGCGGCATCTAATATCTATTATCTAAGTAAAGCACTTTTAGAACAGGGGTATGAATTTTGTACTCTTTTTATAGATAAAAAAAATCCGCTTTCTAATAGAGCCTACGAAAAGGTAGGGTATAAAATGGTAGAGGAGATATATGAGTATAAGGCAGTGACGTCCTAATCAGTTATGAAACCTATAATAATATAAAATGGTTAATAAATTGTTTCGTGATCAGAAGCCGAAGATTTTCTTTTATTATATTTATAAAGGATTATTCTTCGGTATTTTTATCAAATATTGATTGGATACATGCAAATGCAAAAGAATTACATGATTGACAGCTACTTGCTTTTCGATACTTTCAATAGTAAAATATATTCGTATTAAAAAATAATATTGGAGGTTTTTCCATGAAAACAATTAAATGGGGGATAATTGGTACCGGTATCATTGCATCTGCGTTTGCAGAAGCATTAAATTCTTTAGATAATATTGAAGTAACAGGTGTTGCATCAAGAGATTTGGCAAGGGCGAGGGGTTTTGCGGATCGTTTTCATATCAGAAAAGCATATGCAAGTTATGAGGAATTGGCTAGCGATCCTGAAATTGAGGTGGTATATATTGCTACACCGCACACAGAGCATAAGGATAATGCTGCATTATGCATAAAAAATGGAAAAGCGGTTCTTTGTGAGAAACCTATTACGATTAATCAAAAAGAGACGCAGCATATCATAGATCTGGCTAAAGAACATAATGTGTTTTTGATGGAAGCAATGTGGACAAAATTTCTGCCAACAACAAAGGTTGTAAAAAAGTGGCTTAATAGTAATGCAATTGGTAATATAAGATGTATCAAAGCTGACTTTGGGTATCGATCAGAGTATGACCTTAACCATCGCCTTTTTAATCCGAAGCTTGCTGGGGGCGCCTTACTTGATGTCGGTATCTATCCGATCACATATACAATTCATATGATGGAAAGGCTTCCTGATGAGATAATAAGTCGTGCTGTAATGGGTAAAAGTCATGTGGATGATATTAATACAATTATTTTTAACTATAAGGGGGGAGTAATTGCACAGTTAAGCTCTTCGGTGGCAGTAGAAATGGGCCGTGATGCAGTGATACTAGGAGATAAGGGCAAAATAGTGATTCCTAATTTCTGGATGGCAGATCATGCGAAACGCTATGATATTAAGGGGAATTTAGTCGAGGAATTTTCAGAACCTTTTGCGGTAAATGGCTATGTATATGAAGCGGAAGAGGTCAATAGCTGTTTACGTGAGGGGAAGAAAGAAAGTACTGTAGTACCCTTAAAGGATACAATGGATATTATGAAGATTATGGATGAACTACGTACTGAATGGGGACTCATATACCCGCAAGAGCAATAAGCAAATAACTATAAAAGAGTAATTTCTCCTGATTGACAGAGGAAATCTCTGCAATTTTAGGAAGAAAACCTCACTAAATCAATGATAGGCTCTTCAAAAGCAGATATAAGCTTAAGGACAGCATATATTTTGATACCTGTTATATCTGCTTTTTAAAGGAGGATACTCTATTAGCGGAGGATAAGAAGTATATGAGTGAAAATGAATTCAAAGTTGCAGGTTTTAGCTTTTCTGACTCAAACGATTTTAAAGAGGCAAAGAGAGAAGCAGAGACAGTTGAATATATTAAAGCGAATACAGACCTTTCCGATTTAAATAAGGCTGCAAAGCTATATCATAAGCTGGTTGAGCGAAAAACCCTAAAGACTGTTATTGGATATGCTTTTTTAAAAGAGCTTCAGGAACGTATTATCAATGAAGGAATACTAAGCAGAGAGAATATACCCTGTGTTCCTGTAGATAAGGAAAAAAAACATATAAGGGCGTATTCAAACTCCATAGATCATGATCAGGAAAAGAAACAAAACACTGTGTTTGAGAATTATAGGCTGCGTTTAAGAAATTCCAGAATTATCAGTATCTTTCTAGTTCTTATCATAATAGTAATGTTTATAATTGCTATTTTTAGTGATCGCAGTAGGTTTATTAATTATGAAAATAAGATTTTAAATAAATATTCTGCCTGGGAAGAAACATTAGATGCCAGAGAAAAAGAACTTGATTTAAAGGAGAAAGAGCTGCAGGATAAAGCAGATTAACAAGAAATAGACTGATTTCACAATTCTTTCATAGTTTGATGATATAATCAATAAAATTAATCCTAAAATAATTAATTAAGAAATTATTTAAATAGATTGGATTGTATAGATGGTTGCGAAACTATATAGTTTTATTATTTGTATACACAACATATACTATTCCTTCGCTCCAACACTCCTGTGAGCTTAAGTGTTTTAGCACTTTAATTCCGCTCCGGAATAGTATAGGCTGTGTAACAATACTTACAATTATTTGCAATCATCTAATAAAAATATAACTATGGAGGTGTTATATGGATAAGCTCAAAATCCTAGTTGTTGATGATGAAAGCAGAATGAGAAAGCTGGTAAAGGATTTCTTGGTACGTAAGGATTATGATGTTATGGAAGCGGAGAATGGGGAACAGGCCATAGATATCTTTTTCTCTAAAAAAGATATTGCACTTGTTATTCTGGATGTTATGATGCCCAAATTAGATGGGTGGCAGGTATGCAGGGAGATTAGACAGTATTCTAAGGTTCCGATTATCATGCTGACGGCGAAAAGTGATGAGAAGGATGAGCTGTTAGGCTTTGATTTGGGAGTTGATGAGTACATTTCCAAGCCCTTTAGCCCCAAGATCCTGGTAGCACGTGTAGAGGCAGTGCTTCGAAGAACCATTAATACAGAAGCAGAATTGCTTGAAGTGGGAGGAATTGTTCTTGATAAGGCGGCGCACCAGGTGAAGATAGATGGCGTGGAGCTTGAACTTAGCTTTAAGGAATTTGAACTACTTACTTACTTTGTTACAAATCAGGGAGTTGCTCTTTCCAGAGAAAAGATACTTAATAATGTATGGAATTATGATTATTTCGGAGACGCCAGAACCATCGATACCCATGTCAAAAAGCTCAGAAGCAAGATGGGCCCAAAGGGAGATTATATCAAAACTATTTGGGGCCTAGGTTATAAATTTGAGGTGGATGCATGAAGCATTCCATTCGAACCAGAATAACGCTAATGCTTACAACCATGATAATACTTACTATATTTATTACTTGGTTTGTGAATAGTACTTTTTTATCGGATTATTATATAAGAAGTAAAAAAAATGCATTAAATGATGCTTATAATAAAATTTCATCTGTAATAGAAAACAGTAATGATATATATGCTCTTACAGACGAAGAGTTAAATCAGCTGGAACAGTATAAGCAAAGATATGATGTGGATGTCTATGTTGGATCAACAATATTTATTTTTCCTACACAAGAGAATATCGGACAAAGAGAAGCTGATGAGGCAAATGAGATTTACGCAGACGCAGTAGGTTTATTTAGTTTAAATATTTTGGATAAGAAACTAATTAAAGAAACAAATAATTATTTTATCTATAGCTACACATATCAATATAAACAAATTAATACAAATTATATGGGTTTGATTGGAGTAACAAAGAAGACAGAAAAGGCCAATTCATATAATATTGATAAAACAATTTTGTTTGGGCATAATGGTTTTAAAATTAATGATGATATTGATGATAATATAATCATTATGCGCACTAATATGGATAGCATTGGAGAGAGCGTTAAAATTGCGAATGAATTTCTTGCCTATGTAGGTATTTTTGCTGCAATGATTGGATCAGCTCTCATGTACATTATCAGTAAGAGGTTTACAAAGCCTATACTTGATCTTGCTGGGATAGCTAAAAAAATGTCTAATCTTGATTTTGAAGTAGAATATGAAGTGCGGTCTAGAGATGAGATCGGAGAGTTGGGTAATAGTATTAATATCCTTTCTGATAAACTGGAATCAACGATTATGGAGTTAAAGCAGGCTAATAATGAGCTTTTGTCCGATATCCAGAGAAAAACCGAGATAGATGAGATGCGTAAGGAGTTTTTATCTAATGTCTCTCATGAGCTGAAAACACCTATCTCCCTGATACAGGGATATGCAGAAGGGCTGATGGAAAATATTAATGACGATGAAGAAAGCCGTGACTTTTACTGCGAAGTAATTATGGATGAAGCCAATAAGATGAACAATATGGTTAAAAAGCTGTTAAGCCTAAATGAATTGGAATTCGGTAATAACCAGGTGAATTTGGATCGGTTTGATATTGTTACATTAATTAAATCAGTGCTGAGCGCTACAGAGATTCTATTTAAGCAAAAAGAAGCAGTACTTCGTTTCGAGCAGCATGAACCGGTCTACGTTTGGGCGGATGAATTTTTAATTGAGCAGGTTGTTACAAATTATATCAGTAATGCTTTAAATCATATAAGTGGTCAAAAGATAATTGAAATAAAGCTGATACCGAGAGGTGACACCGTAAGAGTAGCCGTATTCAATACAGGTGATAATATTCCAGAAGATGAAATTAATAAAGTATGGATTAAATTTTATAAGGTAGATAAAGCACGAACCAGAGAATATGGTGGCAGTGGTATTGGCTTATCAATTGTAAAGGCAATCATGAATTCACATAATAAGGAGTGTGGAGTAATTAATCATCCGGTTGGTGTAGAGTTTTGGTTCGAGCTTGATACTAAGGCTTAAATTGAACATCTAGCATATTTAGATTAAATTTAACGGCTAGAATAAATTAGCGGAATTTAACGGTTCAGTCTCTGAAATCATTTTAGAGATTGAACCGTTTATTGTTTATAAATTAATTAATAGGGCTTTGAATGAAGTAATAGGAGTTAACCAAAGAGATTATTATTTAGTTATTTATTTTATCAGTTTTGTTAGTAAAGTGCCTTTTTCAATATAAAAATTTTTGATGGTAAGAAATTAATTGTAAATATAATTTAAAATCATACTCATTTTAGTAAAAACTGATGATAGATATTGATGAAAAGTGGAAAAGGTGATAAGATGTAATTTGTACAAATCTGTATTAATCGATCACTACTAATCATAAGCATGACTGGAAGTCTTGCAAATAGAGCCATGAAGCAGCGCAGAAATGAGGAGACTTATGAAAAGATTGAAACTTATAATAATCATATTCTTTGTATTTGTTTTATCAGGCTGTATAAAGGAGAGCGAAGTGACTAAAGAAAAGGGTGATGCGGTTGCAGAATATATGGCAGGATTATTGCTTAAATATGATGATCTATATGAACAGGATTTAATTCCTTTAGATGAGATCCTTGAGGACGATGCAGATCTAGCTGTGATAACTCCTGCTTCGAAAGTGGGAACAGGTGAAAATTCAACGGGTTCAACCAGCAGTCAGGAGGAACAAACTGAGGTTAATACGACTGATACACTCACTGAAGTGATTGGCAATAAGAATTTTAAGATAAATTATACAGGCTATAAATTGGCTGATACATATCCGGAAGATTCCGAAAGTCTGGGTTTTACTCTTTCGAAAAGAGAAGGCTTTCAGTTTCTGGTAACGGAATTTTCTGCTGAGAATATTACAAAAAATAGTCAAAATCTTAATCTTGCAAAAGATGATATCTTATATCAAATGAAAGCGTATAATGATGTAATTTACAAACCGTTACTTACATTATTGGAAAATGATTTACGGTTTATTGATGTTACTGTTGACGCTGGTAAAGCCAGAAAAGTATTATTGGTATTCGAGATACCAAAGAATAATGATATAACTAATTTAAGTTTAGTGGTGTCAAAGGGTGAAAAATCATATGTAATCGAGATTAAATAATAATAACAAGAAAGGATAACCATATGAGTTTTAATGAGAGAAAACGAATAAAGTTTTTTGGATTACCGTTCACTTTTACAAAGTATTTTGTATCAGAGGAAAAGATTACGATTACATCAGGATTTTTAAACATTACTGAAGATGATGCTTATATGTATAAGATACAAGATGTTCGTTTGACAAGAAGCTTATCAGAACGTATGTTTAAGATAGGAACAATAACCTGCTATACTGGGGATACCACGCATCCAGAGCTAATTCTTTATCATATAAAGAATGCTGGTGAAATAAAAGATTATATTATGTTATATTCAGAAGAAGCGAGAAGAAAAAGAAGAGCAATGCATACACTTAATATTGATGCTGAAGAATTGGATGAAGCAGAATTGGAAGAACTTAACTAATTAAAAAGTTCATTTCTGTACTTGACATAATTCGATTCAAATTGTATAATAGAGCTCCACTGTTGTTGAACAACCACGAAAAATAAAAAAATAAATTAGTGGTTGACATAATACGACGAGTGTGTTAAACTAAAAAAGTTGGCGGCGAAAACAGAAATTAAAAGTTTAGCCTCGACAAATATGAACCTTGATAATTGAACAGTAAAACAACCCTGAAAATTCTAAAAAACTTGAGACTACACATGAGTCTCAAAAATAGATTTTCATGAGATATGTCGAAAGACATATCACGAACCGTATTGATATGAAAGTATCGATACACCACAAAAACAGTAAATGATAACAAACAACTACAAGTAGTTGTAAGCAAATATCCTGACGGATATTTGAGCTAGGTTTATCATGACTGGATCAAAAACTTAAACATGAGAGTTTGATCCTGGCTCAGGATGAACGCTGGCGGCGTGCCTAACACATGCAAGTCGAACGGAGTTTATGAAGTTTTCGGACT
>JAEZTJ010000051.1 GCA_023421505.1 Bacillota bacterium | reverse complement strand
ATGGCTTAACCATTTGCAGTTCCTCACAGTTTTTATCATGAGTGATATCCGGGTTTGGCTGCCAGTAAGTGTATAAGTTTTTACTTTGTACCAGCCCTATTAGTTTTAATGTACTTACTGCTGTTTCCGTAAGTGTTCCCCTGTGGTATTCAAGGCTTACTGTAATACCGGCTTTTAGTGCCTGGGCGCAGATTTGGTTCAGCTCTCCTGCCAGTCTTTCATAATCTTCCTCCGCGGCAGCTTCCGGTGAAATACTGCCGGCCCAGATACGTATATTGGGAGCCCCCAGTTCCCTGGCCGTTTTAAGTACTACGGAAAAGTCCCCTCCATTCCCTAACCGGTAATAACTGCCGTAGGATAAGACTTTTAATCCGGCTCTCTTCGTCAGACCGGCGGCATATCCGGCTGCTTCTAAGTCTCCTTCCGGTACATGGATATCTCCTCCCCACTCTATACCGTCGATACCGGCTTGCACGGCAAGTTCCACTATGGTTTCCACGTTCAGACCGCGGAACGTTACTGATGTTAATCCTGTCATATTTACAACCACCTAATATCCCAGGCTGGCCTGGGATACTGCCTCTCTCTTGAGGCTGCCTTTCTTTTAATATTTTCATATATTTACTTTATTTTTTTCTTTTTGTGTTTTCTTTCCAATATATTCTTTTCTTTTATATTTTTAATGTTTCGTTTTTATATTTTCTTTCCTTTTATAATTTTTCTACTCCTGCCAATTACTTTTCAACTAATGAGTTTTCAGCTCTACGTTTCAACTATTTTTTTCAACTATTTACCTGCTGAGCTTTTAGCTTTTAACTATATACTTCCCAACCATTCTTCTCAAGGTTATCATTTACTATCTATGTCCTATTACTTTCAGTGTCATTTATACGATAATCAACCTATAAAATATTTTATAATCTTACCGCAAATTATCACTGCCTTATTTACTCTTTTATAAACGCTGCAATTAGCTTTAATTTTAGCACAAACACGCATTGTTTAAAAATCAAATTACCTTCTTCCACAAAAAACGCATGTTTTTGCACAGAAAAGCCTGCTGTTTAACAAGTCACTTCAGGTTATAATAAATCAAGGCAATTTCTCTCAGAAACCAATAACATTGCCGCAGGCAATTCCTTATCTGAGATAAGAATCAACATAAAAATAAAAAATGAAAAAACTGGAAAGAAGGTGGATTTTATGCAGCATGAAAAATTTCATTATGCATCCCTGGAGGCCGTAAGAGAAAAGGCGGAGGAATTACAGATAAAACTTCCGCTTTCCACTCATACGGAATCCTTAAAGCAGCCCATTGATATCAATGGCCGCAAAGTACATAACCGGCTGGTAATACAGCCCATGGAGGGCTGCGACAGCACAGCGGAGGGCAGCCCCGATACCCTTACCCTGCGCCGTTATAAACGTTTTGCTCAAAGTGGCGCAGGCCTTATCTGGGTGGAGGCTGTTGCAATTGTTCCCGAAGGAAGAGCCAACAAAAGACAGCTGCTGCTGACAGAAAAAAATCTGGATGCGTTCAAAGCCATGGTAGAAGATATCCGGAAAACTTCCTTTAAAGCAAATGGTTTTGAACCCGTCCTGATTATGCAGGCAACTCATTCCGGAAGATATTCAAAACCCGCCGGTCTCCCGGCACCGTTAATCGCATACCGCAATCCGGTGCTGGAGGAAAAACAGCCCCTAACGGATTCTAGTATTGTAAGTGATGATTACTTGAAAAGTTTAACGGAAAAATATGCGGCAACCGCAAGACTGGCTTTAAAAGCAGGGTTTGACGGCGTGGATATTAAAGCCTGCCACCGGTATCTGCTTTCCGAATTGCTTTCCGCCTATGAAAGGCCAGGCTTATACGGCGGAAGCTTTATGAACCGGACACGGCTTTTAAGAGAAGCCATAGCAGCCGTAAAATCAGCTGTTCCATCTGACTTTATTACCACCTCCCGAATGAACCTGTATGACGGACTGCCCTACCCCTGGGGGTTCGGAGTTTCAGAGGGTACCGGGCTGGCTCCGGACATGACTGAACCCGCAAGGCTGGTTGAACTCCTCTATCAGGAATCGGATATACAGCTCCTTAACTTTACCATAGGAAACCCCTACTTTAATCCCCATGTAAACCGCCCTTATGATTTTGGACCTTATGTACCGGAAGAACATCCTCTGGAGGGTGTGGCCAGAATGTGCAGCTGTGTGGGTCAGGTAAAACAGTCTGTTCCCGGACTTACCGTCATTACTTCCGGCCTCTCCTATCTGCGGCAGTATTCCGCTAATCTGGCAGCCGGTATGCTTGAAAACAGCTTGGCCGATATAGCGGGGTTTGGAAGAGAGGCTTTTGCCTATCCGGAATTTGCAAATGACCTTCTGCATACCGGTACACTGGAATCCGGCAAATGCTGTATTGCCTGCGGTAAATGCTCCGAACTGATGCGGGCAGGAAGTGTTGCCGGCTGCGTAATCCGTGATGCTAAAACATATCAGCCCTACTACAAACAAATTCTTGCTAAATAATTTAAAGAAGATAAGTTGAAAGGAGATTTTTTATGGAACAGAAAGTAGCAGCCGTTACCGGCTCCCGCCGGGGAATCGGGCTGGCGGTTGCAGAGGAACTGGCTAAATTAGGATACCGGGTTCTTATGACAGGTGTAACAGAGGAAGAGGAAACGGAAGGGTTAATAGACGGGCTTAAGTCCTCCGGTGCAGATGTCTGCTATATAAAATGTGATATCAGCTGCTCAAACGACCGGCTACATTTTTTTACTACGATTAAAGAGCGTTACGGCCGCCTGGATCTCCTTGTAAATAATGCAGGCACCGCACCGAAAAAACGCCTGGATATACTGGAAACCACAGAAGAGAATTATGACTTTGTTCTGGATACCAA
>JAEZTJ010000039.1 GCA_023421505.1 Bacillota bacterium | reverse complement strand
AATCTACCTTCTTTCAGAAATGTTGCCGCAGAACCGAAAGAATAGGCAGGCTGGTTATAAGTGCATTTTAATGTAAAAAAATATCGGGGTAAAGTACTACCCCAATATTTATTATAGAACCTTTTTTCACCGTGTATGACGTAAGCTTATTACGCCAGCTCATCAAAGTTAAAGAAATAGTATGAAATACAACAAAGTTAAAGTAATAAAATACAAGAAGTGTATTTGCACATTTTATTTTCTTTCTAATAAGCTATTTTA
This sequence comes from Bacillota bacterium, assembly GCA_023421505.1. Classification (GTDB taxonomy): domain Bacteria; phylum Bacillota; class Clostridia; order Lachnospirales; family Lachnospiraceae; genus Mobilitalea. The sequence goes on along the minus strand of JAEZTJ010000039.1, from coordinate 58,347 downwards.
GTACATTCAATCGTATTTGCGGCAAGAATAGCTTACTTATACTAATTTAATTATCACTATATATAGAAGCGAATTATGAATTTGAATGAGTATAATAATTATTTTTCATGTTATTCATAATAAAGTGAAACGGGATAAATACAGCTATAGCGATACAGAAGTTTGATAATCCATGAATTAGATCAAAAGGAATTCCGGCTACCCAATAAGCTACGCCGGATGGAATACCGCCAGTCAGAAAATATGGGATGGCGCATAAAGCACCGAAGCTTAGCCCGAAGCCACCGGAAATAACAGCCCAGGTAAAGGGTGAACGGCTCTTTCTGAAAATGCTGACAATAAAATATAAAATAGTCCATACATATAGATAATTAAACCACCATATTCCTATTCCATAAATCATTCCTTCTGCAGCTATAAAAATATAAATGATACAAAGCGTTTTACGTCCAAAAATCAGCGTATATAAAATTATCAGCATAGACACCAATTCTATATTTGGCAGGAAAGCGAGTGTTACCTGAACCGTAATTAGAATAGCACTAAGCATTCCAATGATTACCAAATCCTTAATCTTCATGTAAGCCTCCATTTAAGTAAATTTAAATTAGATAATAGCGAAACTCGTTAATTGTAAGTATTGTATACACAGCATATACTATAACGGAGCGTAAGTTAAGCTCATAGGAGCGTTGGAGCGAAGGAATAGTATATGCTGTGTATACAATTAGTAAAACTATATGGTTTCGCAATTACCTAAGTTGATTTAAGTCGTTAATAACCAATAGTCAGGGTAAGTTCGTAATGATCTCCATCAGTGATTGGTGTAATATCTACACCTGTGTATACATTTTCACCGTTTTTGGTTATACACCACCATTCCTGATTATTATCGTTCGCAGTTCTATTGTTAACCTCAGTAATAAACAATCCGTACTCGCCTTCCGTTCCCTTAATAAGATTAATTTCTTTCAGGGCTTCCCCAAGATATTCAGAATTTGTGTTGATAGAAAATTCTTGATTTTTTTCATCTGGGATGATAACTTCTACCACAACATGCTTTGATCCTGTTGCCACTTGAGGCTTTAACTTTGTATATATAAAAAACATCATTACAGCGATAAATAAAAGTATGCCAAATGTAATCAATACCTTTAATAGTTCTTTCCTTTTCATATTTTACCCCATTCCTGCGCTGCTTATTTGGCTCGCTTGCGAGATAATGCGCATCTCTTTCTCCCTTACTGCAAAAAAAAATCCTTAACCATAAGGCTAAAGGACAATAAAATTATACTGCTAAGCAGTAAGCTTTATTGTACCCTTGTCCAAATCCTCGTGGAACTTTTGGCACTGATATAAGCAGGTCTTCTGACTCTTGGATTATTGCTTACTTCATATCTTCCCGAAAATTAATATTTTCAGTGACTTTCCAAGGTATCCCTTGTCGAAATAAACTCCCCAAATACAGCGGCGAGACCGTACAGGCTTTAACCTGTTTCCCTATTATGCTAAATATCCATTCAATTGTAACATTTAATCATTATAAATTAAGGATATTTAACCACTTATATCGTAAAATATATGAATGAGTATAGCATCATTATATTATGGTGTCAATAAATTGAATAATGGAGGATAGCTAGATTAGATATAACCTCAGATTAGGTAGAATAATAGCTATTGCATAGGTAAAAATAGTTGTGCTTCCTTATCAACATGGATTGTTTTATACATAATCTGGAATATATTACTATGGTGATAATAAAGTATTTGCTATTTTATTGCTGTATGCTATAATTATAAGCTAAGATGCATAAGAATTTATTTTAAGGAGTAGGAAGAAACATGAAGATTACGCAAAAATCATTTGGAAAAACAAAGCAGGGAGAAGAGGCTACTTTATATACAATTACCAACAATAATGGTATGAAAGTATCATTTACTGACTTTGGAGCACATATTGTTGACATTTTGGTACCCGATGCGAAAGGCAATTTGACTGATGTAAATTTGGGCTTTGATAGTCTTGCCGGATATGAAGAAAATGGCCCGGGTTTTGGAGCTTTTATAGGAAGACATGCAAATCGTATCGGCGGAGCAACGTTTGAAATAAATGGTAAGGTATTTGAGCTGGAAAAGAATGATGGTGCGAATAATCTTCATAGCGGACCGAAGGGTTATAATAAATTTATGTATGAGACTGAAGTGTATGAGGATGAGGATATTGCAAGTGTTGAATTCTCAAGACTTAGTCCACATATGGAGCAGGGCTTTCCAGGTAACTTAGATATTACGGTGACCTACAGCCTAACGGAAGCGAATGAGCTTGTCATAGAGTATCTTGCCGTTTCAGACCGTGATACAATTGTAAATCTTACAAATCATTCCTATTTTAATCTATCTGGACATAATTCAGGTACGGTTCTGGATCATAAATTATGGATTAAAGCGAATCAATTTACACCTACAACGAATGATTTAATTCCAACAGGTGAAATCAGAGACGTAACCGGTACCCCTATGGATTTTAGAAATATGAAAAGTCTTGGCCAGGATATAAATGCAAATTACGAGCCTTTGGTACAAGCAGGGGGCTATGATCATAATTATGTCCTTGATATTAGCGGTACTGAAGCAGAGAAGGTCGCAGAATTAGTGGATGATAAGAGCGGCAGGAGAATGGAGGTTTTTACTAATCTTCCGGGTATGCAGCTATATACTGCCAACTTCCTTCAGCCTGTGCCTAATCCCAAAGAAGGAGCAAATTATCAAAAACGGGATGGCGTCTGTTTTGAGACACAGTATTTTCCGAACTCCAGTAATATTCATAACTTTCCTTCCTGTTTACTAAAAGCAGGAAAAGAGTATGATACGGTTACGATCTATAAATTTTCCTGTAAATAATTTAATTAATAATTCATATATAACTTTAAAGCATACCTAATTACCAGGCATAAATATGAGGAGATGAAGAAGTTAAAATTCAAATTTCATGTTTATCTTTATAAAGTATTTGAGAAAGAATCAGAGCTTTTTTATTAATTTACTCATAGAATCAGTTTAGTTATAATCATATATGTAACTTCATAAAAAGATTAGCCCTGTATAAGATTAACTTACCAACCTTATCCAGGGCTATTATTTAGTATGTTTTTTTGATATGATAATACCTTATTCCTTACTTAGTACCGTAAATTCGATCCCCAGCATCACCTAAGCCAGGGAGAATATAACCTTTTTCGTTTAGTTTTTCGTCTAAGCTTCCGATATATACTTCAACATCTGGATGAGCTTTGGTAAGACGATCTACACCCTCTGGAGCTGCTATTAAGCATAAGAAATGTATTTTGTTGATTCCTCTCTTCTTTAAGAGGTTAATTGCAGCAACTGCTGAACCGCCGGTTGCAAGCATTGGATCAACTACGAAGATTTCTCTTTCTGCTGCATCAGAAGGCAGCTTACAGAAATACTCAACTGGTTCTAAGGTTTCTTCGTTTCTATATAAACCAACATGCCCTACTTTTGCGTTGGGAATAAGATTTAAGATACCATCAGCCATATGAAGGCCTGCTCTTAAGATTGGAACGATGCAAAGCTTCTTACCAGCTATTTCCTTAGCTACTGTTTTTACTAAGGGTGTTTCAATCTCGATATCTGCAAGTGGAAGCTTTCTGGTAGCTTCGTAACAAATCAGCATCGCAACCTCAGATACAAGATCTCTAAATTCTTTTGTTGATGTTGTTTTTCGTCTCATAATACCTAACTTATGCTGAATGAGCGGATGATCCATGATAGTGACACTTGACATTTTTCTACCTCCTAAGTTTGTTTTCTCAATTCCTAACGACCATTATAACAAATTATAGTGTCATATTAAAGGTTAAAATTAATTATTTTTGCAGATGTACAGATACCAAAGCTGTCAGATATTATATAGTTATCGGTCAGTTTATAAGAAGATCTTTATTTATTCGTTGATTTTAATCGAAATTAGTGTAAAATATTCCGTATATTAGTATTCCATGATTAAGCGTATCTTCCTGCAAGGAGTGCCTATGATAAAAGAAAAGAATACAATATTTAATGCTTTAGTGGTTGATGATAATGAAGTAAATACATTAATATTAAAAAATATGCTTGATCTGTTTTCTATACATACTGATCAAATCTATCAAGGCGAGAAAGCAGTATTGATGGCTGAAGAGAAAGCCTATCATATTATTTTTATCGATCATATTATGCCTGATATGGATGGAATACAAACAGTAGAGGCAATCAGAAAAGCTTCACATCTTGATCAGAAGCCCATAATCATAGCCCTTACCTCAGATTTGACTAAATGTATTATTAATAGGTACAAGGCTGCCGGTGCTAATGCTGTATGTGAGAAGCCTTTAAGTTTAACAGAGTTAGCAAATTTATTAAATCAGTGGTGTCCTGAGGTACAGCTAAAACCTCAGGTTTTCAATAATGTGTATGATTCTTCTGATGAATATTATGAAATAATAAAAAATGTAGTAGATAATGTAATTCAAATTGATTATGTGACAGGGTTGCGTACTGCTTTTGGAAACCCTAAGCAATTTTTTATGATTTTGGAGGCCACCTTAAAGGATCTTCGAGACTGTATTAACATTATTGTCAATAGTCATACAGTTCATTCGATTTCTCAACTAAAATCAGGAGTTCACAAGCTAAAGAATATCATGTCAAATATTGGTGCCAAGGAATTGCTAAATGATTCTATGATTTTAGAAAAGCTGATATTTCAGGGAGATTGGATTAAAATAAAATTGAAATATGATTTGTTAGTTGATAAGCTGAGACTGTTTGAAGAAAAACTGAATGAAATACTTCAAAAATATTACAAGTCAGTGCGTTCTGAGAAGACCAGTAAGGTATATGATGAGATGACTGAGGAAGAATATGAACAATGCCTATTAAGCACCATATATTATATCAAGAGATATGAATACGATAATATTATCAAAGAGATAGAGCGATTAATTATACTTGGTCGATCTGGATTCAAACAGGAATATGCATTGGCATTAAGAGACATCAGAGAATTTAATTATGAAAAAGCTTTGAATCGCATTCTTGAAATAAAAAATAAGACATGTAATATGTCAGAATAGGAAATTAAGTAATTTAATCAGCTTAATAACTCCCGGGATTAGTCATAAACAGAGGAGAAGCCCGGTAGAGGGGGGAGGGTAGCTGCCGGGCTTATTTTATGAAAAAAATTATCTTGTAAGCAATATTTAATTATTAATCAACATTTTGTTCTTAACTTATCTTTGATTATAAAAGACATATATGTTGATAGTATGGATATATTATGAACATTCTGTTAATATTTAAAATTCAAAAATCGTTTATGACGTATCGCACTTCATATCGAAAATAATTGAAAATTGTTGGATGTTTAAATCGTTAATGTGTATAGATTTATTAGGAAATTGTTACAGCATTTGCAGAGTTTTATTTTGTGTCCACAGCGAATAATAGTATTATAGAAAAACTTAAGAACAATATTAAGTAATTATAAATCCATCAAAAGAAAAAGTGAATGAATGATGTTAGGGTATGTTGGACCGGACATAGGAAGAGTAGTAAAGTCAATAGGAAAGATATCCTGATATGGTAATTGAGAGTAGGTGATGAAATGTCTAATGTATTTAAAAAATTAATTAGCAGAGAGTTAGGTGAAGTGAATTATCACCGTTATTTTACCTTTGTAAAAAAGGGCATGGAAATGAAAAAAGCAGATAGTCAATTAATCTATAATGATATGTATGAAAAATTAAAGTACAGAGATTTAAAATCTATTTCAAAAATGCACAGTCGTTTGAATGACACAATGCTTCTGGCTTTCCGCATTAGTAAAAACTTTTTCTTTGCATTTTTATTTTATCTTGCAGCATCCGTTTTTTTAATTGCAAAATCACTTCAGCCGGAAATAACGATAGTAGCTTTAATTCTTATGAATGTTTGTTTTGTCTATAAAGCATATGAATTTCTTTCAAACAAATTCTGCTATATTGATGCACAGATTGTATTAGTATATAAAGCGGTACTTGACAAAATTATCTTAAATGAGCATAAGACTGCGCAAATGAAATGATTCGTTTAATGGAAATCCTGGAGCTTTATGGTTCCGGGATTTCAGTTTATCATTTGTACATAAAGTAATCAGCAATATGAATTTTATTATAAATAAGTTTGGAAAGCATAATTAGAAATCATACAAATATGAATCTGGCGGAAGGAGGGATAAGCGGGAATGAATATAGAAATTTTGAGACAGCTGGAGGAAATAACACAGGAGGAAAAGGATATTCTTAAAGGGAAAGCTGAGATCAATAAGGAGTTGTATATGGATTCTACATCTATGATTGTAGATCGCCGAAAGCTGCTTGAAAACGGTAAGCTGATTCAAATCCGTACACATACACGATTTGTCCACTTTCCAAAACATACTCATAATTATGTTGAAGTAATCTATATGTGCAAAGGAGTAACAAAGCATATTATTAATAAGGATGAAATAACACTCTGTGCCGGAGAACTTCTATTCCTTAATCAGAATGCTACCCAGGAAATTATGCCAGCAGGGATGGATGATATAGCTGTTAATTTTATTATTCTTCCAGAATTTTTTGATCAGGCACTGCTTATGATTGGAGAGGAAGAGAATCTGATCAGAGACTTTATCATAGGATGTATAAAGGGAGAAGAAGAAAGGGTCAGTTATCTGCACTTTAGGGTTCGGGATGTCCTGCCGATTCAAAATCTTATTGAGAATCTGATTTGGACGATTAAGAACAGCCAACAAAATAAAAGAAAAATTAATCAGATAACGATGGGACTAATTATTCTGCAGCTTATGAACCATACAGATAAGGTAACGGTTGGTAAAAACCATAGTGAGCAGGAGTTAATGCTGTCAGTGGTACGATTTATTGAAGAGCGATATAAGGACGGAACATTGCTAGAACTGTCAGAGGAACTTCATTATGATCATTATAATCTAAGCCGTATGATTAAAAAAATGACAGGTAAAAATTATACGGAATTAATACAGAATAAAAGGTTGAGCCAGGCAGTATATCTTCTTGCCAATACAAGGTTATCGGTTGAAAAGATCGGACTTGCAGTAGGCTATGATAATCTTAGCTATTTTCATCGAATATTTAAGGAAAAATATGAGGTATCACCCAAAAAGTATAGGGATAAACTGATAAAAAGTAATAATTGAATATGCAAATAAGGACACTTTTCTAATCAAATAGCGTCCTTATTTTTTTGCGTTTTTTTAGTATAATATAAACATAAGAATAATGTGAATTGTGAATAATCCTCACTTGAAAATTTGTACCTGTGTCTTCCTCGGTACAACTAATTCAAAGGGAAGGCATGTTATGTTAAGTTAATTGATATGCGAATGAAGTTAGCAAATACGTCTATTTTCATAATTTATATTAAACTAGTATAAGTGTTATTTAGTTAATTGCAGAACTATATAGTTTTATTAATTGTAAACAATATTTACAATTACTGAGCTTCGTAAATACCTAAATAAGCGTTATTTAAATGGAGGTTTCATATGGAACAAAAATATTATCTTGCTGTAGATATCGGAGCATCAAGCGGCAGGCATATATTGGGATATCTTGAGGATGGTAAGATAAAACTGGAAGAGATATATCGGTTTGATAATGGAATGGTTAAAAATAACGGCACTATGTGTTGGGAGCTTGACCGATTATTTACCGAAATTAAGAATGGCTTAAAAAGGTGTAAGGAAATAGGGAAAATACCCTGTAGTATGGGGATTGATACCTGGGCGGTTGATTTTGTACTACTTGATTCAAAGGATAAGATACTAGGTAAGACTGCCGGTTACCGGGATAAAAGAACAGAAGGAATGGATGAAAAGGTGTATGAAAGTATATCTGAGGAGGAGCTATATCAAAGAACAGGTATACAAAAGCTGATCTTTAATTCAATCTATCAGCTTATGGCAATTAAAACGGAAAATCCTGAGCTTATGGAGCAGGCCGAGAGCTTACTTATGATACCGGATTATTTTAATTTTCTACTGACAGGAAATAAGCTTACGGAATATACCAATGCGACAACAACTCAGCTTGTTAGTCCGCTAAGTAAAAATTGGGACTTCGAACTGATTAAGCGATTGGGTTATAAAAAAGATATTTTCGGTAACATCTCACTTCCCAAGACTGTAGTAGGTAATTTTAATGAAGATATCATTGATGAAGTAGGTTTTGATTGTGTGGTAGTATTACCTGCAACGCATGACACGGGCTCTGCTGTATTATCAGTCCCTGCAAATGATGATGACTATCTGTACATAAGCTCTGGCACCTGGTCGCTTATGGGGATAGAAAGAATGAATGCAGATTGTAGTCTGAAAAGCAGGGAGGCAAATTTTACAAATGAAGGCGGTATTGATTATCGCTTCAGATATTTAAAAAATATTATGGGGCTTTGGATGATCCAATCGGTAAGACATGAATTAGAGGATGCCTATTCCTTTGCCGAGCTATGTAGCTTAGCACAGGAAGCAGACAACTTTGCTTCCAGAGTGGATGTCAATGCCGAGTGCTTCCTCGCACCAGATAATATGACGGAGGCAATTAAGGGGTATTGTAAGGATACGAATCAAGAGATACCGAATACTGTTGGTGAGATAGCAGCCTGTGTTTATCAGAGTCTAGCTGAGAGCTACGCAAAGACAGTTGAGGAGATTGAAACAATAACGGGAAGAACCTATCATCGAATTCATATTGTTGGTGGCGGTGCTAACGCAGGTTATTTAAATGAATTAACCGCGAAATGTACGAAAAAGGATATCTATGCAGGGCCAACGGAAGCTACCGCTATTGGTAATATTCTGGCTCAGATGCTTAAGGACGGAGTTTATGCCACAATCGAGGATGCAAGACAGGGAGTTTTTGAATCCTTTTCAATTATAAAGTATAGTGAGAAAATAAAAAGTGAGGAAAAATTAATATGACAACAAAACAAAGATATGAATCAGCAAAGGAAATTTATCAGAATATCGGAGTAGATACAGATCAGGTATTGGAAGAATTAAAGAAGGTTTCCATCTCAATGCATTGCTGGCAGGGAGATGATGTTGCAGGCTTTGAGGGTGCAGATCAGTTATCGGGTGGTATTCAGGCTACCGGCAATTATATGGGAAAGGCAAGAAACCCGGAAGAATTAATGGCAGATATTGATAAGGTATTTTCTCTTCTTCCTGGAAAGCACAGAATAAATCTTCATGCAAACTATGCTATATTTGAGCCGGGTGAGGAAGTTGACCGTGATAAGCTTGAACCGAAGCATTTTGCAAAGTGGGTTACCTTTGCGAAGGAAAGAGGACTTGGAATCGACTTTAATCCTACCTATTTTTCTCATCCAAAGGCAGAAGGCTTAACTTTATCAAATGCTGATGAGAGCATCAGAACCTTCTGGATCAACCATGGCAAGGCTTGCTTAAGAATATCAGAATATTTTGCTAAAGAGCTTGGAACCCCTTGCTTGATGAATATCTGGATTCCCGATGGCTTTAAGGATATCCCTGCAGACCGATTCAGTCCAAGAGCAAGACTTAAGGATTCTCTTGACCAGATCTTATCGATCGATTATGATAAGAGCCTTGTTAATGTTGCGGTAGAATCGAAGGTTTTCGGTATTGGTTTAGAGGCCTGCACCGTAGGTTCCCACGAATTTTATATGAATTACGCAGCGAAGAATAATATTCTATGCCTTCTTGATAACGGTCATTATCATCCGACCGAGATGGTATCAGATAAAATTCCTTCCATGCTGTTATTCTCAGATAAACTAGCTCTGCATGTAACAAGACCGGTAAGATGGGATAGTGATCATGTAGTTATTTTCGATGATGAATTAAAAGAGATTGCAAAGGAAATCGTACGTTGTGACGCACTTAACCGTGTACTTATCGGTCTTGATTTCTTTGATGCAAGCATCAATCGAATCTCAGCCTGGGTAGTGGGTATGAGAAATATGCAGAAGGCCCTTTTATATGCGATGCTGTCTCCGAATGAAAGGCTTGCGGCTCTGCAGAATGATAATAACTTTACAGAGCTTCAAATGCTGCAGGAGGAATTAAAGCTGTATCCTTTCGGTGATGTATGGAATTATTTCTGTGAGATCAACAATGTTCCACAGAAGGAAGACTGGTTTGCGGTAGTAAAAGAATACGAGAATAATGTTTTAGCAAAGAGATGCTAATTATAGAGGGCAATAGTGAATAGATAGATTTTTGTTACAAAATTATTTGTTATAATAGAAAAGATGATAGAATATTCTGCCAAAACAGCAGTAGGCTTCTATCATCTTTTATCTACTATTGGATATAATTAACAAATCGTTTCGGATTAATTCTATTGTTTATTTGGGTGTATACTTTTTTCAATTCAATTATAAACAAGGAGTGTTATCGGATTACTTGCCTTACTTACAACAAGAATAATGGCCTAGCCTTTACGATATATTTATACTAAGACTTATTAAGCGGTGAAGCTATGGAGCCAAACTCAGAGAGAAAAAAGAATATTGCTTTGTTTTTAAAGGTCGGGGTTGTTGTATTAAGCATCTTAATGATCATCGGATTTGGAATAAAGGTTTTTCCCGGTGCTATTACTGTATCAAAAATAGGAAGCAGGAGAGATATTCCGATTTACAGCGTGAATACGGATGAAAAGAAGGTAGCTCTAAGCTTTGATGTAGCTTGGGGGAATGAAGACACACAAAGTATTTTGGATACTTTGTCAAAGTATTATGTTAAGGCCACCTTTTTTGTGACTGGAGAATGGACTGAGAAATATCCGGAGGATATGAAAGCAATTGCAAAAGCTGGTCATGATCTTGGCAATCATAGTGAGAATCATAAGCAGATGTCTCAATTATCAAGTAAACAGTGTAAAGAAGAGATTATGACAGCGCATGATAGAGTAAAAGAGCTGACCGGAATTGAGATGAATTTGTTTCGTGCACCCTATGGTGATTATAACGATAATCTCGTCGGAACTGCAAGGGATTGTGGGTACTATACGATTCAATGGGATGTTGATTCCATGGACTGGAAGGATTATGGAATTAACAGTATTGTTAAGAGATGTACTCAAAATGACAACCTGGAAAATGGCTCTATTATTCTTTTGCATAGTGGCACAAAGCATACCGCAGAGTCTCTGGATCAAGTAATCACAGGCTTGAAGGAGCAGGGGTATGAACTGGTGCCGATTTCGCAGCTGATTTATAAGGATGATTTTAGTATTAACCATGAGGGAAGGCAGATTCAAAAGTAAGTTTAGAAGGCTCCGGTGCCTTGGCTGTGGGCGAATTGAAAATACACCTGGTTTAATTGGTGATCCGAAGCTTGATTGAGTAATAAAGCATTTTATAAAAAATCAGGGTATGCAATTTTTTATGTGCATACCCTGTTCCCTTAAAATATTCTGAGCTGTTTGTGACAGCGGAAATTAAATTTTAAAGCGTTGGATCAAATTAATCACGTTTAGAGAGCTTTCTCTGGCTTTAGTAGAATCCTCAATGATAATCTTGGATTTTTGATATATGTCACCCGTTTTATTTGCAATATCCAAAGTGTTATCAGCACTTTCATTCGTGGCGGAACTGATTTCATTGATTGTTCTGGTCATATTCTGTATTGACGCTGTCAATTGCTGTGAGGTTGCACTCAGTTCACACATCTGATCATCTATGTAAGTAGCATCCTTACTGTATTGTTCTCCGATGGATACCATATTCTGATAATCCTTTATAACCTGTTTGTCGATAAAATCCAGTACACTTTCTGAATTTGTAGCTAGATTACCAACCGATTCAATTACAGTTTTTGCAATATCCTGAATTTGGCTTACCGTCTTTTTAGAATTTTCGGCTAATTTACGGATTTCGTCCGCTACTACTGCAAATCCTTTGCCTGCCTCACCGGCTCTCGCTGCTTCAATTGCAGCGTTTAGTGCCAATAAATTTGTCTGTGAGGTGATCTGAAGGATAGCGTCGGAAAGAGCACTGATTTGTTCTACTGATTTTGTCTGCTCAATAGCCTTTTTCAGATTTGTCTGAGTGGAGGAATATATACTGGAGGCCTGCTCCTGTGACGTATGTGCCTTCAAGGTCAGTTCTTTTGCTCTTTGACTGATTTCAGTTGCTGTAATTACACCATCCTGGGCCTTCTTAGCAATGTCATCAATAGCTGTTTCTATCTCTGAAGAGGTGGCATTCATCTCCTCTGAGGAAGCTGCAGTTTCTTCCATGCTCGCAGAAATTTGTTCGCTTGTTGCTGCAATATCTGTAATTCCTTTATTCAAGATAACCATGTTTTCATCAACATGGGATACCATTTCAACCATGTTTTCGGCGGATTGCCTTACTCCACCGATTAATTCAACCAGAGCTTTTTGCATGGTATTAACAGCATTTGCCAAAACTCCTGTTTCATCCTTCATCTTTAAGAAGTTTGGAGGGACTTGCGATGTAAAATCCCCAGAAGCCACGCCTTCAAGATGGATCGCTGCTAATTTAAGCGGTTTGGCGATACGTGCTGCCAGAATAAGGGAAGCTATCATACTGATTGATAATACCAACACCGTAATGCCAATTATAATAAAGGTCATTATATTTAATTTAGCAAATACTTCAGATTTTGGAATAGTCACGGCAATTGACCATCCTGTACCGCTAATTGGCGCGTAGGCTACAAACTTTGCTACTTTTTGCAGTTCAGCCTCAGACTCGGTTGCATTAACATCGGCTTCGGATTCTTCCATGGAATTTACAGCTGCCTCATCAGCATCTTCAGACTGCACTTCTACAAGGTCGATATATGAACCAAAGCCTGTTTTTCCTTGTATCATTAATTCTTCAATCGAAGCAAGTTGGGTAAGGATTGCATTCTCCTTAGCAATTTCCATGTCGTTTACCATGGAAAGAACTTTCTTTTGATCCCGACTGGCTATGGTAATGCCGGTGCTGTTAATCATGAAGGCATCTCCGCCTTCACCAATCTGAATGTCTTTACATAATTCGCTGAGTGCATCGCCATTGGCATAAGCTACTAAAACTCCTACAATTTTATCTTCACTCTTAATGGGTGCTGCATAGGTCATGATCATTGAGGTATTATCTAACCGAGATACAAAAGGGTCAGATGCGTTAGGCTCTCCGTTTGAGGCTTTGATAAAATAATCTCGGTCATTAAGTAACATCGATTTATCAGTACGTGGCATCGTATATCCTTCCATGTCAAGCATACTTATGCTATTGAAATCCGTACTATTCTTCATATCACTAATAAAGGCTACCTTGTCTTCCGCTGAGACTGTGGGGTTCTGAAGAACATCTGCTTCTGCAATTGTAATAAGAATAGACAGCTTTTCTTTGATACGACTGCTCATAATCATCGCGGCTTCCTCGGCACTTTTGGGAAGAAGGGTCTCAATGTTATCAGTTAATGTATTATAGGATGAGTAATAGGCTATAAATCCAAGGACAGCACAAGACAGGGAGAGTATAACACTCATAAAAATGACGATTCGAGTTTTTATACTTCGCATTGATTTCGATCCCCTTATTGAGCTAGAGCTTATAAAATGATGTAAATTAAATTTTTTAATGTAGTTTGATGTTTGATTAATAATGATCATCCTTTCTGTAAGTTCTTGTTTGATAATTCGACAATAACATCTATCCGAAACAGAAACAATAAGCTCAACTCAAACGGTCATCTTTTAAACATCAACGGTCATTGATCTTGGTAGATTGTATTATTAACTATATTGCTTCGTATTGCCTATTTTTAAAAGAGTTAAAGAACTACAAAAAAAGATAGAACAGAAACATCTGCTCTATCTTTTTTTGTAATAATTTATTATCTAACTTTTTAGAACTCAGATGCGATCTGCTAGATTTTTTTGAATTGCTTCTATCAGGGTATTACTATTAAATGGCTTCAGTAGAATATCATAGACATGATCCTTCGCCTGGTATTCGATATCACCAAGGTACCCTGTGCAGAGGATGATTTTAATATCCTTACGAACTGCCAATATCTCCTCAGCCAGTTTCAAGCCGTTAATTTTCGGCATGGATTGGTCGGTGATTATTATATCATAGATATTAGGATTGGATTGGAAATCTTTTAATGCTTCCAAGCCGTTCGTATAACTGCTTACATGATAGCCATGCCTTTCAATGATCTTTTTCCAAAGATTGACCAAGTATTCTTCATCATCAATCAGTAATATATGAATGTTACGCGGCGTTCCAATCACATGAGCTGAATTTAAACTCTCCAATTCTTCACCTCTCTAAATGCTAGAAATCTATGACTATTATAATTCTAGAATTTATCATAAAGATATCTAATTAACAATTGTTTCTACCTATACGGAGCCTTTTGCGGCATAAACGGGCATAAAATTATAATGCATCATTCCTTCAGCGGGGAATTAGTACTTCCTGAATAAAGCAATTATCTTTGATAAAGGTATTATAGATAAAAATTTTTCGTACATGCGGAGGGAGTGATGTTAACCCATCGAACTTAAAATTCTTAAGACATGGCTCTTGCTTACTGACGAACGAAATATACAATCCTTCTTGACTTTCTCGAAGCCCCAGGGTAATCTTAAGGTCCGCATCCGATTTTGAAGAATAAACGGAATTCATGCATTCTGCGAAGAGAGGATGAAGCTCGTCCTCGTATGGATAATGTTGTTCGATTTTACCGGTTATCATAATGTTTAGCATTATTCCGGACTTCGCAGCCTCTTGGGATATACGGTAAAGTGCATTCAGTAGGAATAAATTTCTCACCTTCTCAAACTGCAGGATACTGTTCTTATGGTAGTATTGAGCCTTCTCATGTAATATAGGTTGGTACTCCTTTAGGGCAGTGATGTCCTCTTCCTCAATCATATTCGTGAGAGTTTGCAGCATATTGTTATAATCGTGCCGCATTCTAGCATATTCGTCCAGAATTAGATCCTTGTAGAGGATACCTTCCTGCTGGAGCTTTTCGAGCTTCCTGCTGCGGAGTTGCTGCTGTCTTTGAAGCAGTATCAGACTTAACATTAAGGCAATAAGCACAAGAGATATGACTACTGTGAGATAAAAAATTATATTTGACTGCATAATAGCTTCAATTCCTTTTTGTGACGTTTTGATACAGGGCATTCTTCGCCGTTTTTTAATTGAATCATATTATTTGCATAATCAATTCCAGAAATATAACTGATATTAACAATAAAAGATTTATGATTTCTGTAAAATGTTATTCTATTCAATTTCTGTTCAATACTTTCAAGTGATTCAGATCCTTCAATTCTGCCGGTAACGGTATGTACGATCAATACGTGTCCATATTTTTCAAAAAAGACGATCTCCTCGAGGGGGATATGATATACTTTAAATCCAGACGTTATATTTAGAGTTTGAACCGGCTTATTTTTATTCAGAATGCTATAATCTCTTATAACAGATAAGATGCATGTTTCCAGAAGCTCGGTGGAAACCGGCTTTATTAAATAATCAAAAACCTTTGTTTTAAGACTTGGCATTACATATTCCGGATAAGCCGAGATATAAATGAGATAGGCTTGAGCCTCCTGCTTTCGGATCATACCCGCCACATCAATTCCTGTTATCTTACTTTGGACATTGACATCAAGCAGATAAATATTATTTTTCATCTTATTCATAGAGCTGTATAGCAAAACCTCTTTGGGATTAGTCGTACAGAACACCTCATGGACCGGAATACTATGCTTTTGTATAATAGCATTCAATCTCTTTTTTGTATAATTATTATGTGTGATATCATCATCTAGAATAATAAAATTATGCATTACTTAATCCTCCGAGTATTTGATGGACTTATATTATTATCTGTTATTCCTCGTAGCTTTTGATACGAAGTAAATGATTGATTGCAGCGATGTATTCTTTTATATCAATAGGCTTCTGTAAATGTATTGTATGCAGATCTGTATCGCTGACTAGCTCCCTTCTGTAGCCTGAGCAGATTACAGCTGGAAAATTTCTTCTAATGCTTCGAAATTCCTTAATTAATTCATCACCCAATATGCCGGGCATTGACTGGTCCGATACTAATAGATCAAAGTTGTCTGGATTATCACGGAACAATGTAAGGGCTTCCTCCGAGCTTAGGACGCCTTTCACAAAATAACCGGATCGACGAAGGAGCTTCTGAACTGAGGTAACAATCGCTTCTTCATCATCCACCAGAAGTATTCTTAAAGTAGTTACCTCAAGTTCCGGTTCGGTATCTGGAAGATTTGATTCCACGGCGTCTGTTACCTCTGGAAGAAAGATACGAAAAGTACTTCCTTTACCAGGCTCGCTGTTAACATAGATTACACCCTGCATTCTGGTTACAATACCGTGCACGACTGAAAGTCCAAGTCCTGTTCCGTTGCGGCTTTCCCGGGTGGTATAGAATGGTTCAAAAATTCTTTTTATAACAGCTTCGTCTATACCGCAGCCGTCATCTGTAACTTCCAGTCTAATAAACCGTCTGCTTTCTGAAGCCGGAAAGAGCGGTATTAAATCCTTATCGAGCATTGAACTTAATACGGACACAGTTATCGTCCCGCTGGAATTATCGAAGGCTAATTTTGCATTCACGCATAAATTCATAATCAGCTGATACATTTCACCGTTATCCGCATTCACCAAACAAGGTTGTTCCTGTAGTAGAGTTATAATTGTTATATTAGCCGGCAGGGTAGTTTTCAACATTTTTACGACATCTCCGGCGATAAATCGTAAGTCCGTTTTTTCGTACGTTAGTAATGTTTTTTTACTGAAGGTTAGAATCTGAGAGATCAGTTTTTTGGCCCTGTCCCCAAGCTTTAATATCTCGTTAAGATTTTCGGCTAAAGAGGGCTCATTCCCAAGATCCTCCAATGTCAGATCAGCATATCCTATAATACCGGCCAATATATTGTTAAAATCATGGGCGATGCCCCCTGATATGGTCCCGAGTGCTTCCATCTTTGCTATCTGCTGCTTGCGTTCCTCCATAATTAATGCGGTTGTTATATCTCTTATCGTAATAATAATGTACTGCTTATTGAGATAGCCTGCCATTGTGGCTGAAATCTCGAGATTTTTTTCCATATGATTATCTGAAGCGAATTTGATGGTTTCCTTTATATGTTTTTTCTTTTCAGTTGTTAATTTATGAATAATATTGCCAATTCGATAGTATTTGGGCGAATAAATCAGCTGTTCAGTTAATTCCTGTGGATGCTCAACACAGATACTTAGAATTTTGCGGGCTTCCTGAGTGCATTCAAGGATTTCCTTTTTCTCTATATCGAGTACTATGATACCCTCTGAAGATTGCATGATTAATGCGCGTAACCGTTCTTCACCGGAACGTACACTTTCTTCCGCACTTTTACGCTCCGCTATCTCAAGCAGGAGCTGTTGATTGATCAGCTGCAGCTCCTCAGTTCGCTCCTGAACCATAGTCTCCAGCTGATATTGTCTGTCTCTCAGGATGTTTTCCATGGTTTTTCGATCTGTGATGTTATGAAAGATACAGGCAATCCCTAATGCATCCTTAAATTTATTAAGAATTAGTCCACTAGAGAATAAGCATGGTATTTTATAATAGTGCTTTGAAATCAGCTCAATCTCATAATTTTTTGCGGAGCCGCTAAGGATCAGTTGGAGGAAATCCTCCTGATCAATATCTTTATGATTAATAATTTTATGAATTGGTGTTCCGATCAGTTCAGCTTCCTGAAAGCCGGTCAATTCGATTGTCGCAAGATTGACCTCCTTGATCAGAAGATTACTGCCGACGAGAATAACTGGATTATTAATCGCTCCCAGAATATAGTCATTCGTCACAGGAGATGTGAAGGACATCATATCGTATTTCGTTATTGCATGATAGATTCCAAAAAGTGCGATGGAGAATATCAGAACATTCATTGGATATATATTATCTGCCAGCTTAAAAACAGCTTCGAATAGGGTCCCTAAGATCAAGGTACAGATGGTAGTAGCGATGATGATAAATGCCTGTTTCTTTTCTCTGTTCAGAACCGATCTTTTTCCCCATTGATATATGATCATAATCCCGGCAATAGCATAACAGATATAATAGACATAAAATAAAGATACAAAGATGCTAGTTGGATAGATATCCCTCCACCCGTACATTAATCTTTCGACCACGCCCTCCGGCTTATATCTGAGATTATCAATGAAAAAGAAAAAGGATGGTAGATAAAGGAGAAGTCTTCTTATATCAGTCATCCACTCTTTTTTATTATTATTCTTTACAAGAATTGCAAAATCCAACCATATACCATAAATGAAACACCAACCAACAGAAGCAACGCATCTCCATAAATTAGCACTTACAATATTAGGAGCAATGCACATTAAAGCATACCCGAGTGACCATATGCTTAAGTGTAGGCACAAGGAAAAAAACATCCTATTATTAAATGAGGCAGGCATTTTGATAATTACATATATACCAAAGGAAAGATAGCCTAAGAAGAATATAATATAAATAAGAAATATTAAAGAAATCAATTGTAACCTCTCATATTAGACAAATTAAATGAAAATTCGACATAGACTATTATAATACATAGAGAGTGAGGTGTCAATTTGGATAACATGATTAGTCAGTGTATCCTTGACAACGGCATATATATCACTCTTCAGTATTCAATGTAAAAGATGATTGACAGAGTAGCTACTACGTGATACTATATACTGGTAGTAAGTAATACTGAATATCAGTCATACAGAATAGTGAGGAGGTGATTATACTGGAAAACCTAACGGAAATGCTTAAAGGTGTGCTTGAGGGCTGTGTCCTTGAAATTATAAGTCGAGGAGAAACCTACGGCTATGAAATTACAAGGCGGTTAAATTCACTCGGCTTCGCAGATGTAGTGGATGGAACGGTATATACTATTTTAGTGAGGCTTGAGAAGAATAAACTCGTGGATATAGAAAAGAAACCATCCGATATGGGGCCGCCTCGTAAGTTTTATGTGCTCAATGACGCAGGGCATAAGGAACTAGAAAGGTTCTGGGAGAAATGGAGCTTCTTATCAACAAAAATAAATGAGTTAAAGGAGTGGAGATAATGAATTTATGGGAAAAAGTCACAGGAAGTGATATGACGAAAGAATTAAAAGCTTTAGAAGCGCGAGCTAAAATGCTACCGGCGGAGTATCAAGCAGCATGGGAAAAAATTAAAGCCAATGTTTGGCCACATTCAGATTTTACTGGTCGTAACTTAATGCCAATTCTTGACGGTGTACTTGGCTTACTCGAAGAAACAGCGGCAGACGGTCAGAGTGTCCAAGAGGCTTTGGGAGATGATATCAAAGGCTTCTGTTTGGCACTGGTTGGCGAAGAAGGTGCAAAGTCCTATCGCGACAAGTGGCGGGAGCAACTCAATAATAATATCGCTAAAAAGTTAGGTAAATAGGGCATTAGAGTGATTATAAAAAGCGTAATTCATACTTATAAGAGTAGGCATGTTATGTAATGTAATCTAAAACGGCAAATGGCAGAATGGAGAATAGGTTGAAAAGAAGTACATTTTTCAACCGGCAAAAAGCACTAAGCGTGCTTTTTACTCAGTATTTGAATGCCGCATAAGCGGCAGATGGAGGTTATTATGAGAATACAAGACATTATCGAAGGCAAAAAAGAGTGGCGAGCGCACATGGCACGTGTCAAAGCACTCCCACAAGATTATCAGATTGTTTACAAAGAGCTTCAAAAATATCTCTTTAAGGTTGGCCCTGTTGAACTAGCAAACGGGACGGGTTTACTATCGGGGGTTATCGATCTTTTTGAAGAGGGCGCTGCCTTGGGAAAGGGTGTGCTCGAAGTAACGGGCAGTGATGTAGCAGCTTTCTGTGATGAGCTAATGAAAGATTCAAAAACTTACGCTGACCTCTACCAAGAATCTGTTAACCAAGAAGTTAACAAGGCTATGAAGAAGGTTATTGAAAAAACGAAAATAAAGTAAAAGGAGGGATATCGAGATGGATAAAGTTATTGAAGTGAAGGGTCTGAAGAAGTCCTTCAAGGATACTGTTGTCCTAAAGTGCGTTGATTTTGCAGTGAAGCGTGGTGAGATTTTTGCCCTGCTCGGCTCCAACGGTGCAGGCAAGACGACGGTTGTTAAAATCCTCACCACGCTGCTAAGACAGGATGGAGGTACCGCAATCGTAAATGGAATTGATGTTAAGTCAAAGCCTGACCAGGTTCGGCAGACGATCAGTCTGACGGGGCAGTTTGCTGCCGTGGACGAGATATTGACCGGACGGGAAAATCTCATCATGATTGCCAAGCTGCGTCACCTCACAAATCCAAGTCAGGTGGCAGACGATCTGCTTAAACGCTTCGGTCTGATCGAAGCAGCTGACCGTAGGACTTCCACCTATTCAGGCGGTATGCGACGCAGACTTGATATTGCCATGAGTCTTATTGGGAAGCCGCAGCTTATCTTCTTAGATGAGCCAACCACAGGGCTTGACCCCGAGGGACGCATCGAGGTTTGGAAGACTGTTAAAGAGCTTGCTGGTAATGGAACGACGATATTTTTGACCACGCAGTATTTGGAGGAAGCCGAACAGCTTGCCGATCAAATCGCTATTTTACATGAGGGAAGGATAATAGCCTCCGGTACGCTTGCAGACCTAAAAAAGCTGTTTCCGCCCGCTAAGGTAGAGTATATTGAAAAACAGCCGAGCCTCGAGGACATATTCCTTGCAATTATCGGTAAGAAGGAGGAAAATTAATGGATACTTTAAATAAACATATTTTCAGCGATATGGGCGTGATGCTTGGACGTTCCATGCGCCATATTTTCCGCAGCATGGATACCATCATCACGGTAACCATTACTCCGATTGCGATGATGCTACTGTTTGTCTATGTATTCGGAGGAGCGATTCAAACCGGTACGGGTAACTATGTAAATTATCTATTGCCCGGAATCCTGCTGATAGCAATAGCAAGTGGAATATCCTATACGGCATATCGTCTGTTTATGGATATGCAAAGAGGCATTTTCGAACGCTTCCACTCTATGCCGATTGCACGTTCGGCTGCGCTGTGGGGACATGTGTTGACCTCGCTGGTGTCTAATGCGATTTCGATTGTCGTAATCATTTTTGTAGCGTTCTTAATGGGCTTTCGCTCGTCGGCCGGAGTATTGTCATGGCTTGCTGTGGCCGGTATACTAGCGCTTTTTACGCTGGCCTTGACATGGATCGCGGCAATTGCCGGACTGTCGGCAAAGTCGGTAGATGGCGCAGGGGCCTTTTCCTACCCGCTGATCTTCCTTCCATTTATCAGTTCGGCATTTGTGCCTACAGAATCGATGCCTTCAGTTGTCCGTGCTTTTGCCGAAAACCAGCCGGTAACCGGGGTGGTGGAAGCCATCCGCGCGCTCTTAGCCGGGCAGCCAGTCGGAGATGACATCTGGGTTGCGCTGGCCTGGTGCTTAGGGATACTGATTGTCGCATACCTATTTGCGATGCGTGCATACAAACGGAAAGCTGCTAATATTCTATAAATCAACTATTCCGCAGGAAGAGATCTTTCTGCTTAAAGTGAGGGAAACTATGGAAGAAGTTATGATTATTCATGTAAAACTTTCTAAGAAGAGCTATTATTTAAAGAGTAAGGAATTGGATGTTTGCATGCTGCCCTTTACAGGAACTGCAGAAGGTCCTTATTTTAGGGGGGAAATACTTGGCGAAGGAATCGATACTCAGATGATTTACCATGATGGAAGATTTGCGCTTTCAGCAAGGTATATGCTGGAAGGGACGGATTATAAGGGTAATCCATGTCGAGTTTTTATTGAAAATAATGGAGAAGCTATGGATCAATGTATCCCAAGTATAGTAACGGATAGCTCAGAATTGCAGTTTTTATCAGAGCAAAAATTGTTCTCGAAGGTCGTAGCAGCTGAAGATTCTATAACAGTAAAGATTTATAAAGAATAAAGGATCGTAAGTGAGATTTATTTCTTAAATTCGTATAATCCAATGTAAAAAAGCTAAAGTCCCTTTTTAACTCAAGCCTTTAACATAGATGGTGAGGCTTTGTTAATCAGAGACTTTAACTATTTTTGTACCTATCTTATCTTACATAGGTATAAATAAAATCTTTACAAACCAGTTGGCTCAGGAACTTATCACTTTACTCAGTACATTAATATGATTGACTATCAAATTGTAAAGTTACCTTAAATTTAATATCTTCTTCACATAACTGATATTTTTCATTCAGAGCAGGTCCGCAGGAATTAGAGCCAACCCCACTCATTTTATAGTCCACACAGAGAATAGTACTCTCAGCTTTTTTAAGCTCGTAATTATGTGCTTTTAGAGCTAGCTCCTCTTGGGTATAGGGATTTGCATTAAAGGAGAATGGTACGTCTGCCGTGATACGTATACTTCTATGATAGCGGGAAGATAGCGTAACCTCTGTGCAACCATAGTGGCTGGAATTTTCCTGTGGCTTGATATAATCAACATACATATCCTTCACTTTTGCAGCAAATCTACCATACCAGGAGGAACGATGTTTATCTATGTAGCTTTCGTTTGGTCCATAGCCTAGGTAATTAACTGCTTTGTATTCGTTCGGAAGGAAGAAACGAAGACCGAATCTCGGAAGAAATGGGAGATCAGTATTTCGTTTTCCGTCTATTTCTAAGGTAACAGTTCCGTCATTAGCAATGTACCAGACTGCGTCAAGATCAAGGATATGCTGTACCTGAACTGCTGTGATTGCAAGTCGACAATGAACGGCAGTATAGTTACTGTCCTGGGTTACATGAGTTTTATATACACGGATAAGGGTTCGGTTATAGCCTGCTTTTTCCCATTCGAGACGGATATTGCGGTCATTATCAATAGGTGCTCTCCAGATATTATATTCAAGCGGTTTGTCAAGAAGCGTATGATGATTTATCACCATGGAATCAAAGGTACCCTTCAACTTATTGAAAAGATAGCAAAAGTTTGCTCCGGTAATACTGATCTTTGAAGAACTTTCTTCAATACTTACGGTGGTACCCTTGCAATCCTTAGCATGGTAGAAGGGGATACAGCATTCCTTTAAGCTCAGTTGATCAAAACCAAGCTCATGCCCAATACCGGTAAGTGGCAGAGCCTTTGTTTGTATATAAGTAAGCTTTAGCGTAACACTTGATTGTTTCTTTGCGGTGATTAGATAGCTTGTAGCATAAGGAAGCTGAATTGTTGTTTTACAGTGTGGCATTAAGGCAATGGCCCCTAAGTCATAAGCTTCAACAAGCTCACCATCATAGAAAAGCTCAGCCTGTACCTTAAGGTAATCCTTCAGATTTGTAAAATCAAGCTTATTCTCCAATTCAATCAATCCCTCTTTTGCAGAAATTACAGAAGCGCGTACAGGTCGTATCACATTCTTATATTCAAGTAGAGCGGGATGAGGAATGCGGTCTGGAGAAACCATTCCATCCACACAGAAATTGCCGTCATGTGGATATTCACCGGAATCGCCACCATAATGGTAGATTTTATGACCATCCACTGTTATACCACGGTAGATGGCATGGTCACACCACTCCCATACAAAGCCACCTACTAACCGTTCATGGGCATAGATGCATTCAAAATAATCTTCAGTATCTCCGGGACCGTTACCCATAGAATGAACAAATTCACAAAGCATATAAGGTTTTGGATGATTATCTAAATGTTTTTCAATATCAGGTACAGATGCATACATGGCACTGAATACGTCTATCATGGAAGTATCATTGATATGACCGCCCGTTTGATGAACACTACCTTCATAATGTACTAGCCTTGTCGGGTCGTAGGCTTTGATCCATCGTCCGGTATCCTCTAAGGCTTTACTGTACCCTGCCTCATTACCCATAGACCACATAATGATACAAGGATTATTTTTATCCCGAATGACATTTCTTTGATTACGATCTAAGATAGCTTCTGCAAACATTTCCTTTTGAACTAAATCTCCATAAGTATCTGAATAACTTCCTCCGTAGAAGGCTACGGCGCCATGCGCTTCTAGATCACTTTCTGCTACAACATAAAAGCCAAATTCGTTACAGAAACCGGTAAACCAAGGCGCATTGGGATAATGGCTTGTACGAATAGCATTGATATTTGCCTCTTTCATCAAGATCAAATCCTTGAGGGCTTGTTCTTTGCTGATGGTATAGCCGGTAACAGGATCACTGTCATGGCGGTTGGTTCCCTTGAATTTTATCTTAGTACCATTGAGATAGATAATATCGTCTTTGATTTCTACACTACGAATACCAATTTTTTGATAGATTATCTCATTCTCTGTAATCAAAGTGAGTGTATACAGATAGGGTTGTTCTGCGTTCCACAGAGTCGGATTGTCGACTTCTATCGTGATGGAGGAACCTATAGTCTGCTGTGAAGCGATAAGATAGTTATCAGCATCTGCTAGAGTGTAGGTAATTGGAATCTCATTACCCGCAAAGCTAATATCGATGGTAATCGATGCTTTTGTATAGTTATCCTTTAAATAAGTTTTAACAAAAAAGTCCCGTATATGATTTTTGGGACGTATTAATAGATATACATCACGGAAGATACCCGTCATACGGAATTTATCCTGATCCTCGAGATAGCTTCCATCACACCATTTTAGTACCACGACAGTGATATCATTATCACCTGCTTTCAGATAAGGTGTTATATTAAATTCACTGGTAGAATGGGATACCTGGCTATAGCCAACGAAGATTTGGTTAATATATAAATAAAAGCAAGAATCAACCCCTTCGAAGTTTAAATATTTTTCATACTCGTCAAGATCCTTAGAGATAGAAAAGGTGCGGTGATAAATACTGGTTGGATTTTCGGCAGGGACATAAGGAGCATCATAGGGAAAAGGAAAGTTAACATTAGTATACTGATGATGATCATAACCCTGCATCTGAATACAGCTTGGTACAGGAATATAATTATAATTTTTGTAAAGGTATCCAGGGACTGTAAAATCCTCTATTTCATAAGGATTTTGATAGAAGAGAAAATCCCAATCTCCATTCAAGAGATGAAGACGTGAACTATTAGCTTTCTCCTCTGGAGCATAGGGGATATAATAGCTGCGATTCTCTTCGCAGCCAATATGAAGAACAGATGGATCTTCATGATATCCTGGCAAATGTAATTCTGATTTTAACATACGAATCTCCTTATATATGCATAAAATTGTTTGTTTTATAGAATATAACAAATAATATACTATTTCCATACATAAAATTGATTAATATATGCACAAAGTTTTCAAATATATGATAAAATGAAAGCAGTCTTATAAGCATAGGAGTTAGAGCTAGAGATAAGCTTGCGTGTATATTCGATTGAGAGTCGAGAACATGAACGAAGTTTATGGATTAATGTTTGCATATAAAGGAATAATATCATACCAAGAATATTAATTATCAGAATAATGAGGTGATTTATGCTAACAGTTGTAGGTCGTTATGATTGGCAGTCTGACGAAAAATCAGTTTCAGACCAGGATTTCTTTGTGCATTGCAGTGGTAGATATCGGTTAATTCACCTGGAAAGATTTCAGACAGAACGACCGCAGGGAGCTGATAACTATCAACTGATTTATATTGCAGATGGGCATGCCAGATTCAAAATAGATGGAGATTTAAAGGTTTTGGAGAAAGGTAGTTGCATCTTTTATAAACCGGGAGTTGCACAATATTACTATTATAATTTAAATGAGCATCCTGATATCTACTGGGTACATTTTTCTTGTAGGGAGGACCATGAATTTCTTAAAGATATGGGGTGGGGAGAGGAAAAAGTATATAATGTAGGAGTGTATAACAGTTATATAAAGCTTTTTGATAGTATCATACAGGAGCTGCAACTAAAACCGCCGCATTGTGAGGAACAATTGAAGCTTTTAATGCAGCAGCTTCTATTACAGATGGGGAGGAATAAAATTAGAGATGAGAGTACGATTGGAAGCTATAGCAAGGAAGTTGAAGAGGCGATACAGATATTTAATCTGGTACCGGAAGATGATTTTACCATTAAGCAGTTTACGAAGGAGCGAGGCTTGAATTATTACCGATTTATCGATACCTTTACCCATTATGTGGGTTTGTCTCCTAGACAGTACATTATTAATATCCGTATGACTAAGGCGAAGGATTTATTAATGAATTCCCTGTTCCAGATATCTGAGGTGGCAAGGCTTACAGGCTATGATAATCCACTTTATTTCAGCAGGCTATTTAAAAAAACCTGGGGATTATCCCCCAAGGAATATAAAAAATCTAATACTGATCATTGAAGCCAGCAAGAAAATATCACAATGAATGGTATATCCAATAACAAATTGACAGAATTTTACCATTGTAATAAGATTAATGTATATAAAACCAGAACGAGTGCTTAGTTGAAAAAATGCTCTGTGATGATTAGTAAAACTATATAGTTTCTCAATTACCAAAAAAAATGAAGCTTGAAAGGAGCTGTTGTAAATATGAAATCAAAAATGAACCATAATCGATATATGTTTGGTCTTGGTACGATTGGCAGAGATATGCTCTACTCAATCGTAAGCATGTACCTTATTTTCTACTTGACAGATATCATGAATTTACCTGATTCTACCATGTGGTGGATGACTGGTGCCTTGATTATTCTCCGTATTTTTGATGCAGTCAATGATCCGGTTATGGGGTTTTTCATAGATAATACTCGTACCCGGTATGGAAAGTTTAAGCCCTGGATTGTCATTGGGGGAATAATCGGCGGAATTTTTACTGTTTTACTTTTCTATGACTTTGGCCTGCACGGACTGGGATATGTTATAGCGTTCGTGATCCTCTATCTTTGCTGGGATTTAACCTACGGTGCAAATGATATTGCTTACTGGTCAATGCTTCCCTCCTTGACGCTCGACCAGAAGGAACGGGAAAAAACCGGATCCTTTGCAAGAATTTGTGCCAATGTCGGAATGTTTTCCGTAGTTGTCGGCATTATACCTGTTACAAATGCACTAGGAGGAGATAGGAGAGCCTGGCAGATCACGGCTATCGCAATTGTTCTGATTACCTGGGCATTTCTTTGCTTTACTGTATTTGGAGTAAAGGAAGATAAGAGTATACATATTAAGCAGGAAGCTACCTCCTTAAAGGAAATGTTTCATATTCTTTTTAAGAATGACCAGTTATTATTTACAGCAATATCAATGGCATTATTTATGATAGGGTATTGTACTACTACAAGCTTTGGACTTTATTTCTTTAAATATGCATTTAAAAATGAAGATATGTACTCTGTATTTGCCGCTATTTTAGGAGTCTCCCAGCTGGCAGCATTAGCGGTTTTCCCATTCGTTGCAAAGAAGAAAAGCAGAAAAACCCTTTATGCCTTTGCTACAGTTTTGGTAGTAGTAGGGTACATCATTTTCTTCCTGTCCCCTATGAATATGATTTTTATAGGTGCTGCCGGTATATTCCTTTTTGTTGGGCAGGCATTTATACAATTATTGATGCTGATGTTTTTAACAGATACGGTTGAGTATGGACAGTGGAAGCTTGGTCATCGCAACGAAAGCATTACCTTTTCCATACAGCCGTTTATCAATAAAATTGGCTGTGCAATTGCAAACGGGATCGTTGGTGCAACCTTAATCATTTCCGGCATTAATGCTGCGGCAACTCCAAGTGATGTAACAAAGTCAGGTTTATTGATTATGAAGTTTTCAATGTTAATTTTACCCCTCTTCTTTATTGTAATAGGCTATCTGATCTACCGTAAAAAGTTTAAGATTGATAAACAGCTGTTTGATAAAATCATATTAGAGCTTACTGCCCGCGGTGACATTGAGAAGTAGGAGATTGCGTAATACATCGACTGAAGGAATAGTATCTGCTGTACATATAATAAAAAACTATATCGTTTCACAAGTATCTAATTATGTAATATAAAGTGAATAGGGGAGATTTTATGCTGACAGGCAATAACCGATTAAAGGATATATATGCTCATCCGATCGGACGGGATATTATTAATAAAATATTATTACAGATGAATATAAATAAAATAGCGGTTACTAATCCGATTGTCGGTAATTTGAAGCTAAATACCCTGCAAAGGTTATTAAAAAGACAGCTGGGAGTAGGCTTTGTGGATACTTTGCTTACACTTTTAAACAGTGAACAGGCAATCCCCAATAAAGAGTATACACTGATTAAAAAAGCCTGGTGGAAGGAAGCGGTATTTTATCAGATCTATCCAAGAAGCTTTAAAGATAGCAACGGTGATGGCATCGGTGATCTAAGAGGTATCATCGAAAAGCTGGACTACATAAAAGAGCTTGGTATTGATACAATCTGGCTTTCACCAATTTATGATTCACCCAATGACGACAATGGATATGATATCAGGGATTATCATAAAATTATGGCCGAGTTTGGTACAATGGAGGATTTTAACCTTCTTTTAGAGAAAATACACAACCGTGGTATGCGGCTGATTATGGATCTGGTAGTCAATCATACTTCCGATGAGCATGAATGGTATCAGAAGGCTATTAAGGAACCGAATTCTAAGTATGGGGACTATTATATCTTTAAGGATCAGCCGAATAACTGGACTTCATTCTTTAGCGGCAGTGCCTGGAATTATGTAGAGGAACGAAAGCAGTATGCATTACATCTATTCTCAAAAAAGCAGATGGATTTAAACTGGGAGAATATTGCTGTTAGGGAAGAAATTCATCAGATGGTAAGCTGGTGGTTGGAAAAAGGTGTTGATGGTTTCCGTATGGATGTCATCAATTACATTTCAAAGCGCAGCGGCTTACCGGAGGGTAATGAGAGTATCGGAAGGCTCATGGGGTATTATGGTGTGGAAAATTATTTTTATGGGCCCCGTCTTCATGAGTATCTTAAAGAACTGAAAGAAAAGGTATTTATACCGTATCAGGCCTTCTCGGTCGGAGAAACACCGGGCACGGGAATGGAAATGAGTAAGCTTCTGACTGCCGATGATCGAAAGGAGCTTGATATGGTATTCTCCTTTGATCATCTTGAAGCTCCGGGACATACTCGCTTTGATGATTATCGATATGATCTAAATTGTTTGAAGAACTATATGATAGACTGGATGGAGCATTACGGTAACCGTTGTCAGCCTTCGTTGTTTTACGAAAACCATGATAATCCCCGTATGATTTCCAAGGTTAATAAAGATCCGCAATATCGGTTTGTCCTCGGAAAGCTATTGGCAGTTATTCAGCTTACCTTACGAGGCACCCCATTTATCTATCAGGGACAGGAGCTTGGAATGATAAATCAAAGCTTTCAGTCCATCACTGAGCTTAAGGATGTTGAGTCACTTAATCTCTATGAGGAGCTATGCACTAAGATGGATCAGGAAGCTGCTTTTCAAAAGGTGCTAGCCGGTACAAGAGATCATGCCAGAACGCCTATGCAATGGAGTAATCAGAAATATGCAGGCTTCTCAGAGCATACCCCTTGGATTATGATGGATGAGGATTATAGGGAATGTAATGTCGAAGCGCAGCTTAAGGATGATCATTCTATCCTGCGTTTTTATCAGAATTTGATAAACTTTCGAAAGAAGCATCCTGTCATCTGTTATGGCGATGTGATACTTACTAATAAGAAGGTAAAAAATTTATTTACTTATTACCGAAAGGATAAAACAGAAACACTATATATTGAAATTAATTTAAGTCCCTGCAATGGCAAACGAAAGAAGCAGCCGGAGGGAGCACTCTTAATATCAAATTATGAACAGGCCGCTGCGTCTACTTTGCTGCGTCCCTATGAAGCAAGCATATGGAGAATATAGTAGCAATTGTTTTATCCATAGTTAAAATAGCATAGAACCCTTATAAACACTGGTTTTAAAGTTGTTGCGTACGGTGATTCCATGGACTGGAAGGATTACGGGATTAACAGTATTGTTAAGAGATGTACACAGAGTGAGAACTTAATTAATGGTTCCATCCTTCTTTTGCATTGCGGTACAAAGCATACTGCAGAGGCTCTGGAGCAAGTAATTACAGGACTTAAAGAGCAGGGGTATCATTTAGTTCCGGTATCGCAGCTGATCTATACGAAAGACTATGCAATAGACAGCGAGGGCAGGCAGTTTGAGAAGTGATTTATTAAAAATAGCTTCCATCAGATTTGGATGCAAGCTGTTAATTCTCTATAATATATGTCAAGATTTTCAGAAGCTCATTGTTTTTTTATCTAAATTTTCAATTACGCCATTAAAAATTATGGTGTTATCGATAATTGAAATAAAAAAACAATGAGCTTTTGTTTTTCTATTTCTGTTCAATATTGTGCTTGGTTTCATATGGTGTCTGTAATTTATTTTTAATAAAGCCTTTATCAGTATAGATTATGCGGTCAAAGAGTTATCTGGCTTTTTGTGGATGGTATGGCTATAAAATAAAATATAGATACCTTTATAAAAAATGATAAATTTATTTTTCAAAAAGCTTCGTCTAAAATAATTGCATACGCAAGGAGGAATCGTATGCTTGACAATGAAAATAGATTTGTGATTGAAAACTATGGTAAGAAATCCACCTTTGCAGGTTTTCTGCCCGGTATCAGCGGTAAATTCGGAATTCCTGTCTGGTGCTATTATGTAAATAAGGGGCAATGCATTACCAGCTTTGGAATTGAGAATAAAGATCACGCAATCATGGAGTTCTTTCCCGCTCACCAGGCTTACCAGAACACAAAAAAATTGGGATTTCGTACATTCTTAAAAAAGAACGGTAGGTATATAGAACCTTTTAGCACAGAAGATACCTATAAGAAAATGGCAATTGGAATGAATGACCTGGAGATAATCGAAATTGATTATGAAAATGAAATTGAGACCAGTGTGCAATATTTTACTCTTCCGAACGAAAGAGTTGGAGCCTTGGTTCGAAAGGTGACAATCCGCAATATCAGTACAAAAGAAGTATCCCTGGAAATACTGGATGGAATGCCCGCAGTTGTACCATATGGTGTTAATCTAAATTCTATGAAGAACATGGGTCAGACCAGTAAGGCATGGATGAAGGTTGAAGATGCCGATCAAAAGAGGCCGTATTTTCGTGTAAGAGTTAGTATGGAGGATACGGCAGCTGTTACTGAGGTGATTGATGGCAATTTCGGGTTTTCCATATTGGAAAACGGCGAAGTATTATCACCAATAGTTGATTCCGGTCTTGTATTTGATTACGATACGTCACTTGATAGAGCGGAAGGGTTTGCGAGCACTGCACTTGAAGAATTGCTGCTTAAAAAGCAGGTGATACAAAATACTCTTCCATGCTGCTTCTTTGGTAAAAAAATCCTATTAAACGCAGGAGAAGCCGTAACAATTAAGGAAGTATTTGGTAAGGCTGAAAATAAGGAAATTCTGAGTCTGTTTACTAAAAAATGCAGCCAGCCAGCATACTTTGAGCAAAAAGCAGGGGAGGCGGTCAGACTTACTCAGGAGTTATGCTCTGTGATAGAGACAAGGACCGGTTCCAAAAACTTTGATAACTATTGCAGACAGACCTATCTGGATAATGTGTTAAGAGGCGGATATCCAATTATATTAGGAAGGGACAAGATATTCTATCTCTATAGCAGAAAGCATGGAGACATAGAACGAGACTATAATTACTTTACTATGCTGCCGGAATTCTATTCACAGGGAAACTCAAATTACCGGGATGTGAACCAGAATAGAAGATCGGATGTCATATTTGCTCCTTATGTTAAAGAGGTGAATGTTAAAACCTTCTATAATTTAATTCAGATAGATGGCTATAATCCCTTATCAGTTGACAAGGTATCCTATAGGATAAAAGATGAGGATTTAAGATTAGTAAGTACCGGTCTAAACGAAGGGGAGAGAGAGGATTTACTTCGGTGTCTAAATTCTGAGTTTACTCCTGGAAAACTGCTTATGACATTAGAGAGAAGTAATTATGAAAATAAAGTGGAGATAGAGCAGCTATTTCAGTCTATCATAGATGCTTCTATTGAAGAAGTGAATGGGACCTTTAGTGAAGGCTACTGGAGTGATCATTGGACCTACAATCTGGATTTGGTGGAGAGTTATTTAAGCATTTATCCGGATAAGGAAGAAGAGCTTCTATTTGAAGATGTATCCTATACTTATTTTGAAGCTCAGGTTATGGTACTTCCAAGAAATAAAAGATATGTAAGGACAGAGCAGGGAATCAGGCAGTATAATTTCCTTAATAAGGAGATTAAGAAAAATACAGTACATAAGCTTTTGAAAGCTGATTATGGCAGAGGAGAAACAGTTTCTTCAGCGCTTTTTGAAAAACTCATCCTGCTTAATACCTTAAAATATGCGACCCTGGACCCTTATGGAATGGGAATTGAAATGGAGGGCGGAAAGCCAGGCTGGTATGATGCATTAAATGGGCTTCCCGGACTTTTTGGTTCTTCTATGGCTGAAACCTGTGAATTAAGTCGGATGCTTAACTTCACTATTGAAAGCTTAAGGAAGTATAGACGTTCTGTAGCTGTCTTTGTCGAATTGGCGGAGCTGATAGCAAAAATAGATCAGATTACTCAGGAGCAGAGATATAACCTAGCCTCAGATCAGGAGGTGCTTGAATTTTGGAATGCGGTAAATGCTGCAAAAGAAAGCTTCAGAGAAAAAACCTTATATGGTGTGAGTGGAGAAAAAATTGTCTTATCTGACCATTATTTAGTTGATGTTCTTGTTCTGTGGGATGAGGTTGTAAGTATTGGTATTCAGAAAGCAACCGGGTATGGCGAAGGAATAATCCCTACTTATTTTAGCTATGAAATAGCTGAATATGATGAAGCAGGGGGAGAGATTGTTCCGCGAAAATTTATAGTTCATCCGCTGCCCTCATTTTTAGAGGGGCCGGTACGCTTTTTAAAGCTGGAGCAGGAAACACAGAATAAGAAGGAATTGTATAATAAAGTAAAATCGAGTGCCTTGTATGATAAAAAGCTTTCTATGTATAAGGTCAATGCAAGTCTAGCAGAAGCTTCTTATGAGATAGGGAGAGCAAAAGCATTTACTCCCGGATGGTTGGAGAATGAATCAATCTGGCTTCATATGGAATACAAATATTTACTGGAATTGTTAAAATCCGGGCTGTATGAGGAATACTTTGAGGATTTTAAAAAGACTTGTATTCCGTTTTTGAATCCCGAAGTATATGGAAGAAGTATTTTAGAGAATGTTTCTTTTATTGCGAGCAGTGTAAATCCTGATGAAAAAATACATGGTAAGGGCTTTGTGGCAAGATTGAGCGGTTCTACTGCAGAATTTTTAAATATGTGGCAGATTATGATGTTTGGAAGGAAGCCATTTCGCTCAGAGGACGGAAAACTCAGTCTTGCCTTTGAACCCGCTATCCCGGAATATTTAATTGATGAAGGCAAAGTAATTACAGCTAAGTTCCTTGGGACTATTACAGTAACCTACCGTTTACGCGAAAAAAAGGCTTTGATTCCTGGACACTATAATGTTAAGTCCATAGAAGTGCTCTATGCAGATAATAAGCAAGTAACAATAACTGACAAGACAATATGTCATACGCTAGCAATGGATATACGTAATGGCAGGGCAGTATCTATTGCAATAGATGTAGATAATTCCTATATAAAGAAGGGATGTTATGATTAAAAACAAAAGAATAGGCATGTTAACAATCTTAATCTTTGTTATTACGGTAAGCTCCGCTTGTAATAATAAAGCTTTGGAGGATATGGATTTTTCTAAAACTGCCGTAGTAAAAGTAGATGCTTCCCCAATTTTTCTAAATGAACTGATGTATCATGTTACACTGGCAGAATTACAGGGTCAATTATACGCATCATTCCTAAAGGATACGGATTTTTGGAACAAGGAATATTCAAAGGGTGTGACAATAGGCGATGTTATGAAGCAGGAAGCTATGGATAATGCGATTAAGTATGAGCTTTTATACCATAGGGCTGTGGATGAGAGCTATAGTCTGACAGAAGAGGAGATAGCAAGCTGTGCCAGAAAGGTAGAAAGTATACTAAAAACATTGACAAAGGAAGATACGGAAAGGATGGATTTGACAGAGGAGGAGCTTCTTGTGCTGCAGAAGAAGATAGCTTTATCCACCCGATATTATCAAGACTATTTTAGCAGCAATAACATTGATGATGAGACTGCTTATAAGGAAATGACAAAGGGACATAAAATTAAAGTTAATAAAAAGGTGTGGAAACAGGTGAAGTTCGGAAAAATAAAAAAATGACACCTAAAAATAATTAGATACATTATGGCATCAGGATGGATGCACTATAATTTAGGTATGGATATTGAGAAGCAAGGGCGTTAGGTTGAAAAATCTTTGATTTTTCAACCGGCAAATTTGTGCGCTGCCCAAATTCGCAGGTGTTGGCAGCAGATGGAGGTTAGGTTGAAAAGAAATACATTTTTCAACCGGCAAAAAGCACTAAGCGTGCTTTTCGCTCATTATTTGAATGCCGCATAAGCGGCAGATGGAGGTTATTATGGCTGATTTGACTTTGGCAAAACACAGTCACAGGAAGCAGGTTAAAAATCGTACAAAGCAGGTTTTTTGGAATCAAAGATATTTGCAGGCGATGGTAATACCGGGTATTATTTGGATGTTTGTTTTTAATTATCTTCCGATGGGCGGTATCGTCATAGCTTTTAAAAAATATAAAATAACAAAAACAATATTAAGCGCTCCGTGGGTTGGTTTTGAGTATTTTAAAGAATTTTTCACGGACTCTAATTTTCAGGACATATTGACGAATACAATTGGAATCAGTCTGCTGAAGCTGATGATTGGGTTTCCGCTTCCAATTATATTTGCACTACTTTTAAATGAAATTAAGGGAAACAGATTTAAAAAAATATCGCAAACAATTTCTTATCTGCCCCATTTTCTTTCCTGGGTAGTACTTGGAGGAATTCTGGTAACCTGGTTATCAAAGACAGGAATAATTAATGATCTGCTTGTAGGGCTGCATATAACGAAGGAACGTATCTCATACATGGGAGAACCCAAATATTTCTGGGGGTTGTCGGTACTTACAGATACCTGGAAGGAGATGGGGTGGTCTGCAATTATTTACCTTGCAGCGATCGCAGGAGTAGACCAGCAAATGTACGAAGCAGCAACGGTAGATGGAGCATCAAAGCTTCAAAAGATTTTAAAAATAACATTACCGTCCATAACCGGAACAATTTCAATTATGCTGATTATGCAGATTGCAGGTTTGTTAAATTCGAATTTTGATCAGATATTAATTCTAAAGAATCAGATTAATATTTCAAGAAGCCAGGTAATAGATACCTATGTCTATCAGGTAGGTATGAATTTGGGAAAATATTCCTATGCTACTGCAGTTGGACTGTTTAAATCCATAGTTGCATTGATTTTATTGCTAATTGCCAATACTTCAAGTAAAAAAATGTTAGGAAGATCATTATATTAGGGGGTATACATATGAAAATGGGAGGCTATTTGGCAAGAGAGGGATACAGGATTAAGCGTTCGAAGGGAACGATGATTTTTGACACCTGCAATACAATTCTCATGCTTATTATTTGTTTTGTATGTATCTATCCGATCTGGTATGTTGCAGTCAATTCCCTTAATGATGCTACTGATGCGCTACGGGGAGGAATTTATTGGTGGCCAAGAGTCTTTTCGATAGATAATTACAAAGCTGTATTTGAGGACAGCAGTGTACTTAGGTCATTCATAGTTACGATTGAAAAAACGGTAATAGGTACCTTTTGTAATGTGTTGTTTACAGCAATTGTGGCTTATCCTTTATCTAAGAGATATTTAATGGGAAGAAAGTTTTATATGACCTTTGGAACAATCACGATGTTCTTTTCAGGGGGATTAATTCCTAGTTTTATTCTTTTTAAAAATCTTAATTTGCTGAACAACTTTTGGGTATATATTATTCCGACCGCATTTAATTTTTTTAATCTGTTAATATTTATTAATTTTTTTCGTGAAATACCCAGTGCACTTGAGGAATCGGCGAGAATTGACGGAGCCAATGACTGGACTGTATTCAGAAAGGTGATTTTACCGCTGTCAAAGCCAGTACTCGCTACGATTGCATTATTCTGCGGTGTCGGTCAATGGAATGATTATTTCGGCGGCTTGATGTTTATGACAAATCGGACGGATTTGGAGCCTATCCAGACATATTTATATCGACTCGTTGCACAGGTTCAATCCTCACAGATGTTAAGTGTCTCAACGCAGATCCAGGCGACCAATACGACATCAACTTCCATCAAGCTTGCGGCTATGGTTATTACTACACTGCCTATATGCTGTGTCTATCCATTCCTTCAAAAGTACTTTGTAAAAGGAGTGATGATAGGTGCGGTTAAGGAATAAAAACATAATTAAGAGGGAGGATAAAATGAAAAGTAGTAAGAAAAGTATTTTAGCATTATTATTAATTTTTGCACTGATCGTTTCTTTAGCAGCTTGTGCAGGTAAAAAGGATGATAGCAAGGAGACAGATACGACGGGCAATAAACAGGAAGCAGATCAAGTATCAAATCAAGACAACAAAACAACTGATGATGCAGCGGTAACCGAAGCAGCTGAGGCTGAACCGGGTTGGAAATTGCATGCAGATGATAAGGTAGATCTGACTTGGTATGTCAACTTTTCCTGGTTTACCACACCCTGGGGTGAGAATTTAGTATCAAAAACAATAACAGAAGAAACTGGATGTAATATTGAATTTGTGGTTCCTGCAGGAAATGAAGCTGAAAAATTGAATTCCTTAATTGCATCCGATTCACTGCCAGATCTTGTTACACTTAATTATTATGAACCTCAGGTTCCGCAGATTATTGATGAAGGTATGGTTTATGCGTTAGATGAGTTAGCAACAGAATATGATCCTTACTGGTATACAGTTGCAGATAAGGGAAGAGTAGCCTGGTATACACAAGAGGATGGCCATATTTATGGTTATCCGAATTCATCCTTCTCTCCAGCTGACTATGAGAAATACGATAATATTGCTTCAAACCAGACTTTCTTAGTAAGAAAGGACATCTATGAAGCAATCGGAAGTCCTGATATGACAACTCCGGAAGGGTTTAAGGCTGCTGTCAAAGCTGCAGTAGAGAAATATCCGGAAGTTAACGGACAGCCATTAATTCCCATTGGTGCACATGAATTCATAGCGAATGGATGTTTATCTTTTGATAAATTTTTGTGCAATTTCTTGGCAGTTCCTTTTGAAAAAGACGGAAAGTTCTACGATAGATTAGTTGATAGTGAATTAGTAAAATGGTTAAAGACATTTAGAGAGCTTGGGCAGGAGGGTTACCTTGCAGATGATATGTTCATAGATAAGAGAGCTCAAATGTCAGAAAAAATCTCACAGGGCCGTTATTTCTGTATGTTATTCCAAAGAACAGATTTAGCAAGTGAGGTGAAAACATTATATGCGAAGGATCCAAATAGTGTGTATATAGCAGTAGATGGACCTAAGAATTCTAAGGGTGATGATTATACTTTACCAGGTGGAAATATTAATGGCTGGACAGTTACTATGATATCGAAGAATTGTAAAAGACCAGATCGTGCTATCGAATTGTGTTCTTATTTAATGAGTGAACATGGACAGCATATGACTTGGTTAGGTGTAGAAGGCGTTACCTGGGATTATGATGCTAACAAGAAAGAAGTAATGCATCAGGATGTTAGAGATTTACTCAATTCAGATAGAGCAGAATATGATAAACAGTATGGTGCAGATTCCTGCTACTGGATGTTCCAGGATAATGCGATGGCACTTAGATGGGCAGTTGATACACCTGAACCTTTAGGTCAAATGGAAAGATGGACCTATCCCTATGTTGTAATAAATTCTCAATATGAAGTTACTTTACCGGCAGATACAGAGGAAGCAGATATCAAGAATAAGATAGATAATGAATGGGGTGTAGTATTGCCTAAGCTTTTATTATCCAAGAGCGAAGCTGAATTTGATCAGATATGGAATGATTTTATTCAGAAACGTAAGGATTGGGGAGTTGATAAGCTGCTTGCTAAGCAGACAGAGTACATGATTGCAGCAAAGGAAAAGTTAGGATTACAGTAAATTAATAAACTGGAACGGACTTTCTGAAGCTCCGTTCCATAAAAGAAATAGAAACAGGGGAATATAATCAAGGATAGAAACAGGCTGTACGCTTACTTATGCAGCCTGTTTTGTGGTATGCTATAATATAGAGGAAGATATTATTAAATGATAATCCTGCCAGAAATACTTCTAAAATTATAGATAGAGAAAGAGGAATTATAATAATGAGAAGAATAATAAGTAAGCTTAATCATTTAAAAATTATACACAAGCTGACATTGACTGTATTTTTCTTTGCTTTTATACCAATTATTATTCTTTTCATTATTATTATTCATAATATGAGGGCAAGTACAATCAATGATCAGATAAGTATTGTAAAATATACCATGGAGCAAAGTCATGCCCAGGTACAAAAAAGTATAGAACTATGTAATATGTCAACGCAAGTATTTTTAAATAACACGACATTGTTACGATACTTAGAAAAGGTTAAATCAAAAGATGAGATTGATGTTACAGATACTCTGGATTTTTATCAGAACGAGATTGCAAGTATGGAACGACTAGTTAACAGTAATCCGTATTTATATCAAATCAGGGTATATGTTGACAGCGATAAACTGGTTGAAATGATGCCGATTCTATATCGCAGGAAAAGGATGGAACGTTTGCGATGGGGAAAGGAAGAGATTAAGAGCGGATCATGGAAGTTTGATTATACGGATGAAATCTTTCCAATGGAGTTGATGAGTTCAAAAAAGCATATTATGTCGCTTGTTACAAAAATTCAGAATTACAATGATAATAATCTTGGAATCATAGAAGTTGCTATACGTATGAACGATTTGTTTCCTGGTTTATTTGACACAAATAGTAAAGGCTGGTCCTGTTTTATTGATGGTGAAAATATAAAGTATTATGATAACAGCGTTCAGAATAAATGGAATCCGTATATGAAAGATATTTTTAAAAATATTAATTTCGAGTCCGAAGCAGACCGTTATCAGATAACTAAAGTTGCAGGTGAGAATGTTATAATAGCTTATAAGCCAATTAAGGAATTGGATGGCTATCTGATAAAGGTTATTTCTATAGAGAAAGTAATACATAGGGCAAATAATCTTCATATGTTGTATTTCTTTTATTTGTTAATTATTATGGGAGCACTGTTGCTTGTTATTCACCTGATCGTAAAAGCAATGTCAAAAAGGTTTTATGAGGTGTTTCAAGCACTTCATGAGGTACAGGAGGGTAGGCTTGATATTGAGGTTACGGTTCACGGATCGGATGAAATAGGGGAATTAGCTAGCCATATTAATTTAATGCTTATAAAAATAAAGCAATTAATGGAAAATAATATTAAAAGAGAAATATTAGTAAAGAATTCCGAGATACGGGCACTTCAGAATCAGATTAATACACATTTTATTTATAATGTTTTGGAAACGATAAAAATGATGGCAGAAGTGAAAGAATTTTATGATATTTCAGATGCGATAACTTCCCTGGGCAAAATGCTGCGCTATAGTATGAAAGGGTTATCAAAGAATGTTACGGTGAAAGAAGAAATTGATTATATTAAAAATTATATAGCTATTATGAATCTGAGATTTGATTATGAGGTCTTTTTATCATTAAATATACCGGATGCGATTTGGGGACAGGAAATACCAAAAATGTCATTGCAGCCTATTGTTGAAAATTCAATCTGCCATGGAATTGAAGACATAGCAGAAGATACAAATATCTACATAAAGGGAATTGTGAAAGAAAATTATTTTATGATCGAGGTATCGGATCAGGGAAAAGGAATTACAGAGGATCATTTGGAACAGCTTCGAAGGAGCATTGAAGATGATATTGAAACGAGCGAAGGCTCAGGTCATGGCTTAGGACTAAAAAATGTACAAGACAGAATTAAAATAAATTTTGGAAAGGATTATGGTATCAATATCTCATCAAAGCTGGGCTGCTATACCAAGGTGTCTGTAAAAATCCCAATGAAACCGAATGTTGTGGCAAATAGAGAGGATATTGTTGAAAAATAATTGTTAATGCTATATACGGCTGCTCCTAATGATAGAAATTCCAACCAATAACAGCTCAGAAAAAAGGTAAAGAGTGAAAGCTTTTTCAAATCTTTCACTCGGCAAGTTTGTGTCTGCGCTGCACACACAAATTGAGATGCGCATTGACTCGCAAGCGAGCCAAATAAGCAGCGCAGGAATGGGGAAAAATATGAATACACTTTTAATTGTTGAAGATGAGAAAATGATACGACAGGGAATCAAATCCATTGCTGCAAGATCATCAGTTTCTATTAATAATATAATTGAGTGTAAAAATGGGCAAGAAGCATTGGAAATTATAAGAACACAGATAGTAGATGTCATGATCACTGATATACGGATGCCAAAAATGGATGGAATTACCCTGGTGAAAGAAATGCAGCACTGCTCTCATATACCATTAACAGTAATTGTTAGCGGGTATGAGGATTTTAACTATGCGGTGGAGCTTATGCGTCACGGGGTCAAGGAGTATATATTAAAACCTATTGAGAGAACGCAGATTATCAATATATTAGAAAAGCTGGACAGAGAAATTCAAGATAGAAAAGAAAAGCGCTCCAGGATTGTAAATATTGAATTACAACAGCTGAGATATCTGATGATTAACAAGTATATATCTCAAGGAGAGATGAAATTACTTCAAAAGGAATTTGAAAATCTGTTTATCAAAGAAGACTATGTAGTTTGCTGTACGAATTATGATAATGAGGAGCCTCCTGAGCAGAGAGACTTGGTCTACCTGCGGGATGTAGAAAAACAAGGAGTATTTATTCTAGAGGAAAGTAAAATAAATGAGCTGCTAAATGAGGAATTTAATAACTACTATATAGGCCGGAGCAGATCCCATAAGGGCTTTGAAAATTTAAAAGAGGCTTATATGCAAGCCATGGCTGCAAGAAAGCAAGCCTTTGCTCAAGGAGAGCATATTGTGGTATATGATGAGGATTACAATCAATATGATGCGATAGATGAGCAGAAAATTAATCAAATCGTTCAAATGATTGGTACCTCTAAAATTTCAGAAGTGGTAAAGGAACTAGATCATATTTATTACAAACTAAAAACGCGCAAGCTAAGTCCGGATACCTTTTGTGAAGGTATGAAAGGCTTATTAAATAAAGCAGTATCAACCTATAGTAATGCTATTAATATAGATGAAAATGAGGCTGTATTATTTAAGGAAATTTATACCTATAATTCTGCTATAGAGTTTTGCAACGAGCTTAAAGAATGGTTTGAAAAATTAAATGCTAAGTTAATAAAAGAGTTTGATGATTATAAAAATAAGCAAAAGATCCAACAAGCTGTTCTTTTTATCAGTGAAAATTATAACAAGGAGTTAAATATGGCTATGGTTTCAAATTATATCTCCATGAATTATTCACTATTCTCGTATGTTTTCAAACAATATACAGGGTATAATTTTGTGAATTATCTGAAGAATATTCGAATAACAGAAGCGAAAAAGCTGCTTGAAACGACGGAGCTGCTGGTGGCTGAAATCGCGTTGGCGGTGGGATATGATAGTGATAAGCATTTTATGAAAATATTTAAAAAAATATGTGGTGTATCCCCAACAGAGTATCGAAAAAATGCTTTAATAGGAAAAAAATGTACCTAAACCCGCTTGACACATAAAATCATTGAAGCATTTGCGTTTCGTATATTTTCATCGGATTTAGTGATACAGAAGTAAAGTTAAACCATGAATTAATATTTGACAATTATATTCATTTAGTTAATCAGTTTATGATATCATTAAGTGTCTTTCGTTTTATAATAACATATGGTATAATGTAGAAAAAGCTCGATTTAGCAGTATAGCAATGTAAAATCATTAGGAGGAATACAATGCTACATATAGCTGTTTGTGATGATCAGACTGATCATATTAAAATCATTCGCTCCGCGGCGGAGCATTATACCATAAAAAAAGACATTGAAGCAACCATTTACGAGTATAATAATCCTTTGATATTTTTGGAGGAGTTAGATCAAATTGGTGGTTATGATATTTTATTATTAGATATCTGTATGCCAGGCATTTTAGGTACTGAGGCTGCGAAAGAAGTACGCCGAAGAAGGGATAAGACAGAGATTATCTTTCTTACCACCAGTGATGAATTTGCTGTAGATGCTTTTGCTCTGAAAGCCACCCATTACTTACTTAAGCCTTTTACGCAAGCTCAATTTGACGAAGCAATGGATCGGGCGGTGTTAAAGTTTACGAGTGGACAGAGGAAAAAAATCACCCTCAAGTTAGAGAGGGGCATGCTGCAGATGGTTGATATAGACAGTATTCTTTATATAGAGAGTGCCGGGCATACCCAGAGTGTATATATGGAAAACGAGGAATATATAGAGGCCCGGCTTTCCTTAACACAACTGGCAGAGGAACTTGAGTTGGCTGCACCCGGGCAGTTCATCAACCCTTATAAGGGGTTTCTTGTTAATCAAAAAGCAATTGTAACGATTGAACCGAAGCAAATAACGCTGCGATACGGAAAAAGCCTACCCCTATCCCGTGGCAGCTTCAGGCAGTTACAGGAGGCCTTTTTTGAATACAGGTTCCGTGAAGGGGTACACCAATGAATACATTCGTCATTGACCTTATGCGTTCCATTGTCTCAAGTATGATGAGTATAATGCTGCTATTTTCATTGGCAAAGCCTAAATACAACAAAAAAACTACCGACCTTGTCATGCTCATTATAATCTTGGCTGATGTATTGTTAAGCGTGTATTTTTATCTTGCGAGCGATCTTACAGCCCTGGCTAAATATAGTATCCCTTGGCTAATGCTGCTCTATATATCCGTAAAGCCCTTGTTTTCAGACAGTCTGATGCAATGGTTATTTAACCTTATTACGGTCATTAATGTATATGCTGCAATTATTGTACTGAGCCATTATATCAGTCGTTTCCTACCTTATCCTTCCTACGCAGTCACTCTTCTGCGCTTTCTTTTCTTTGCAGCAGTAATACTATTATTCCGTCATAGACTGCGTCCACTGTACCGACAGGCACTGGCTCGCTGGAATGTGTTTATCCTTTTGGTAGCTGGATTTTTAATTAATATTATCTACTTCTTATTGAACACAAGTGATATTGAAGCAACCCTCGACGAACAAATTTTGCCCATGACTCTATTGATTTTGCTTGGCTTATCAGCTTACGTATGCATTTTCTACTCGCTCAAAGTTACTGCAGAAGAATATACATTACGGGAAGAAAATATAAAAATGCAGGCCGGAGAAGAATTGCTACGTGAGGAGCTCTCCTCTTATGAGGAATATGTAAATATTTCTCGTCAGTACCGTCATGATATGCGGCACCACAATGCCTTAATCAGAGAGTTACTTTATAAAAAAGATATTGGCGCTGCGCTCGCATATTTAAAAGACTACGATGACAGTATTATGGAAACTGCTTTGCAGCAATTTTGCAGTAATCCGGTAGCGAATGCTATCTTTCGGCTTTATGAGCATCGTTCGCAGGAGGATGGTATTGATTATGCAATAAATGCAAATATTCCCAATACGCTTCCGATAACACCTCCTGAGCTTGGTGGCATACTTTCCAATCTACTAGAAAACGCGTGGGAGTCCTGCCGCGGCTGTGCTAAAGCTAGGCACTATATAGCTGTATATGTAGATACGAACGAAAGCCAATTTATTCTTGAGATAAAAAACAGCTTAAGCTTTGAGGTGTTATTTCATAATGGACTGCCAGTTTCTACAAAAGAGGGTGGCGGTACAGGCACCAAAAGCATTATTCGTATTGTGAAGAAACATAACGGAATGTGGCGGTTCAAGCAATCAGAAAATGAATTTATGGTTCAAATCATTATCCCTCTGCAATAATTTTAAATTTTAGTTTTGACACCATAATATACAACTACCTGAATTCTGAATAATTAGAAAGCACCCCTTGTGGTTAATGGGGTGTTTTCTACGTCTTGTGGAAAATATGGTAGGTTTCGCACTAAATCGTCTATTAACGGAGAGAGGCCATACAGATCTGTTTTTTAGAAATAAATGTTGGAAAGCAACATTATTTAAATAATTCAGAAAATTGTATTTATATAAAAAAGCAGTGTTAATAATAGAAATGGGTGTTATAATGGGAATTAATGGCATCTACAAGCACGCAGACTAATCTGAACGGGTGTAAATGAATATTAGGTGGGCATGCAATAGATTGGGGGCGGATTTAAGTATTGTATCAGTGAGGGAGTACAATAGGAGAAGGATTAAAGGGGAGGAATATTTATGAGAAGGTATATGATAACGTCTGCTTTATTAACTTTATTATTGATGTGCCCAGCATGTGCGGGTCATAATGCGGAAAAAAATGAAATCGAAGCTGAAGCAGATAGTGGTGCAGTTTCATTAGCTCCGGGACAGGATACGGATTTTACGGAAGGGGTATGGATTCGGAAATATATAGACAATTATGCCTG
The DNA here is from genome assembly GCA_023421505.1 of Bacillota bacterium. Taxonomy (GTDB): domain Bacteria; phylum Bacillota; class Clostridia; order Lachnospirales; family Lachnospiraceae; genus Mobilitalea. The sequence goes on along the minus strand of JAEZTJ010000039.1, from coordinate 13,481 downwards.
CTTTAAATTTGAGTCACCGAAAGGATTTCAGATAGTATGTGATCCGTTTAGCATTAATGAAATACTTAAGCCTGATGTGGTAATTGAAAGTCATCAGCATGCGGATCATACGGATACTACCATGCTTGAGCCTGGTTATGATCTGATAGCTAAGCCTGGTGAATATCAATATGAGGAGGTTGAAATCAAGGGATATGCCGGGAAGCACAATAAGGGAGATGAAAAGGATACCAATCATATCTTCGTTCTTAAAATGAATGATATAACCATAGCCCACTTTGCTTCTCAGGGAGAGCTTCCCAGCGACGAGGTATTAGATCAGATCGGTTCGGTAGATGTATTATTGATACAGATATTTATGAATCCGGATTATAACAAGCTTAGTATGGAGGATGCGGATGCAATCATACAAAAGCTTAAGCCGAAAATAGTCATTCCAGAGCATGGAGATGAAAACATGGGAAGCCTGCTGGCGGAGCACCTTAAGGTTACGCAGGAGCTTAAACCTACCGGCGATATAATTGTTACCCGTGAAATGTTGGATCTTTCGGACGAGATTCGTGTCGTGAATCAGGACAATATGGGATAGTAAGTATGCGGACATGATCTATCAGAAATTAAATTCACTTATTTTGAATCCAAGGTATTTGAATAGTTAAATTAAGATTTAATAATGTACATCGATTTCTTCGCTGATGTCCTCAGTAAACTGGTTATCTATATTTGTTGTAGAATTACTGCCGGAATAGAGGATAACCTAGTCCTGAACTATCACTTAAAGAATTATGTAAGCTCAACTAGAGTTAATGTGCAACCAATAAATAGGATGGATACTTTTAAAATATTACATTGGCCTTGTATATGTTTAACAGTGAAAAATTAGAACCTCGGATATTGTGGTCTTTCAGGTTTCAGCTACAGACAGTAGTCAGCATTACGGGTAATCTCGAATATATTTTTATGTATTCCTTTGACATGAATCTTATTTTAAGATCTTTCGTTTTGTCGTTTTTGCTGGTATAATGTAGAAATTGAATATAATTTTGGTGAGCACTGCGGAGCTTTTACAGTATAAGCATCACAAGGAACAGCGTCAGGAGGAATACAATGATTAAGACAACTATCAGTGATGATCAGACTGATCATATGAAATTCATTCACTATGCAATAGAGCATTATACTGATATCGAGTCAACCATTTATGAGTTTGATAATCCCCCGGATATTTTTAGAAGCAAAGGGGTGTGCCGATGAATACGTTAACAACTGATCTTCTTCGTGCCATTGTATCCAGTGTGATGAATATATTACTGCTGTTTTCACTAGCTAAGCCCAAATACAACAAACGTGTTACCAACGTTGTCATGCTCGTTATACTAGTAGCTGATGTATTGGTAAGCGTTTATTTTTATCTTGCACGCGATCTTACAGCGCTAGCTAAATATAGTTTTCCTTGGTTCATACTGCTCTATATATCCCTAAAACCCTTGTTTTTAGACAGTCTGATGCAATGGTTATTTAACTTAATCACGGTCATTAACGTATATGCTGCAATCGTTGTACTGAGCTTTCATATGTGCTATTTCCTACCTTACCCTCCCTACGCAGTCACCTTTCTGCGCTTTCTTCTCTTTGCAATAGTGATACTATTGTTCCGCTATAGGCTGCGTCCGCTGTATCGACAGGCATTGGCTCGCTGGAATGTGTTTATTCTTTTGGTAGCAGGTGTTTTTATTAATAATATCTACTACTTCATGAACAGCAGCGATATTGAATTAACTCTAACCGAACAATTTTTACCCATGACTCTGTTGATTTTACTTGCTGTATTGGCATATGTCTGTATTTTCTATTCACTAAAGGTTACTTCAGAAGAATATGCTTTACGGGAAGAAAATATAAAAATGCAGGCTGGAGAAGAATTGCTGCGTGAGGAGCTTTCTGCTTATGAAGAATACATTAATATTTCCCGTCAGTACCGTCACGATATGCGGCACCATAATGCATTAATTAGAGAATTACTGAATAGAGAGGATATTAACGCTGCACTCGCATACCTAAAAGACTACGATGACAGTATTGTAGAAACAGTGCTACAGCAGTATTGCAGCAACTCGGTAGCGAATGCAATCTTCCGGCTTTATGAGCACCGAGCACAGGCGGATGGTATCGACTTTGCTGTAAATGCTAATATTCCCAACGCCCTTCCACTAACGGCTCCTGAGCTTGGTGGCATACTGTCCAATCTGTTAGAAAACGCGTGGGAGTCATGCCGCAGCTACACAAAACCCAGCCCCTTTATAGCTGTATTTGCGGATACGAACGAAAGCCAGTTTCTTATTGAGATAAAAAACAACCTAAGCTATGAGGTATTATTTAGGAATGGACTGCCGGTTTCTACAAAAGAGAGCGGTGGTACAGGCACCAAAAGCATTATTCGTATCGTACAGAAGCATAGCGGAATGTGTCGCTTCAAACAATCCGGCAATGAATTCATAGTTCAAATCATTATCCCTCTTCAATAATTTGAATATAGGATTAGGGTATCAAATAGGGCAATTACTAAACTTGTTTACTGTTATACAATGGACTAAGTAGCTTCACAGCTACTTAAATACTGAATAGTTGGAAAGCACCCCTTAACCAGTTTAAAGTGCCCCTCCAATCGTTAGATATTTTTGTCTAACCTTTGGGGTGCATTTTAGACCGGTTAAGAGGTGCTTTCGACGTCTTGTGCAAAATAAAGTAGGTTTCGCGCTAAATCGTCAAATAAAGACAGGAATAATGCTATGTTATAAACAATGGAAACTAGGGAGGTAATTAAATGAAAGTGACAGCTAAAAAAGATCTAAATAAGATACTGATAGTATGCTTGATAATTTCCTTAATTGTGGGAATGACTCCGGCGACTTTTGCCAAAGCCGCACCCACAATTGCAATAAGTGGTACGGCAAATAATTTAGGTAATTATATAGCACTTAACTGGAGTAATTCCGGCAGCGCAGGCTCCTATCGCTACATGGTTACTAAGAAAGATGGAAGTAGTACCACCTATCAGACAATACCGCTAAAAAGAACTGCCAAGGTATTGAATATCTATCCGGGAGGAGGAACTCCAATTGCTGGAAGAACTGATTTGGAAGGCAGACAATTGGATACCTCCGCTAATGTCAAGCTATGGATGGAAGAAGAGGGTGTTGGAAAAAGTAATGGAAATACCTTGATTACAGTTGACTGCATCAGTATTTCAGATTTCAACAGTAATCCAGGGAATTATCTGTATACAGATAACAGCGGAAATTACAACTACGATGTTGTCTTTACCGGCGCATGGGATAACAATAATTATAGAGATTTAAATAATTCCTCAAAATCTGTAATTCAAAACTTCATTACTGCAGGCGGTGGATATCTTGGAGGACATGATACGACGAATGGTTATAATAATCGAAATCCGTATTTCAATGCTTTAGCAAGGGATAATCTAAATATGGCGATTGGCTCGTATACAATGATACCGCTATACGGAGGTAGTAACCCGACATCCACTATAGATATTAACATTGTTAAAAAGGGCTCTTTAATCAATTATCCATGGACTGTGTCAGGAACTACGTTGACAGTTCCGTCATCACATTCAACGCATCAGTTCGCTATGGGAGATGTGTGGATGAAATATACGTCCTCCGAATTTAATACATTTGAGAATACGTTTTATAACGGTAATGCAGGAACAAATAATTTCTATCTAACCACTTGGAATAATGCAGCCATGATACAGACCGGTCACAGTAACGGGAATGCTACGATCGATGAAAAAAAGATTTTAGCGAATACGTTATTGTATCTGGCACAAATCTCAACTGAGACCACCTTTGACGATCATACAGCACAGGATGTCATGGCGCCAAACAGCATTGATGCATCCACAGTTCAGATAAACGTTGGTGAGGATAATAAAGCCACTGTGACATTTGCAGCTTCGGAAGACAACGGAAATACATATAGCTATCAGCTCAAAGCGATGGGGATGACAGACAATAGTACCACATGGTCAGAGCCCATAAGTCAAACAATAATGAGCGGTATGAACGGCTATGCAATTGTAGTTGATGAAATCGCAGCCACAGTTCCTGACGATACCGTTACAACAACTGACTGCACCTATGAAACAACTGCATTATCGGCAGGCACTTGGTATGCCCATATCAAGGCAATCGACAATGTAGGCAATGCCAGCAGTGTAATACATGTTCCATTTACTGTAAGTCAAGCTGATACAGATGTTCAGGCTGTAGCGGCTGCAAAGGCTGCGATTGTAAATAGTTCAGTTAACGTAGCTTTCGGCGCAGACCAGACAGCAAAGACAGCAGCGGTACAAACCTATGTGGATGGTATTATCAGTAATACAGCCAATGCGGCAGGAGTAACCGCAGCAGTAATCTACAACAGCACCACCGGGAACTATGATGTTGCTATCACTAAGGGAAGCGCAAACGACTCCAAGAGCCTTACCATGACGGTGATCATTGCTCCTGACCCGGATATCGCAACAGTTAATTCCGCAAAAACGGGAGCGGAGAATGCCAGCTACTTAGATATGACACAAGCACAGGCAACAAACGAAGCAGCGATTGTCGATACGCTGAAAACGGCAGCTGAAACTGCAGTGAACGACAACAGTATAATTATAATCATCAATAAGTTAGGCTACACCGCACCAATCGCTGGAACCTCCGCAAACCCGAGTGGCACGGACGGAAGCTATGTGTTTACCATAACCGTATCAAAGGGCTTACAGAGTCAAACCACCGAACAGAAGACTATCCGCATCGCAGCGACAGCATATACCGGCGTAACGGATGTGCAGGCCGTAGCTGCCGCAATGGAGGCACTTGTGGATGGTTCTGCCAATGTTGCCTTCGGAGCAGATCAAGCCACAAAAACAGCAGCAGTACAAGCCTATGTAAATGGCATTTTAAGCAGCACAGCGAATGCTGCTGGGGTAAGTGCAGCGGTAACCTATAATAGCTCCACCGGAAAGTATGAGATTACGATCACGAAGGGCAGCATAAGCGACAGTAAGAGTCTTACCATGACGTTGAATGTCGCGCCTGACCCGGATATCGCAGCCGTCGATGCTGCAAAAGCTGCGGCACAAAATGCTAGCTACTTAGATATGACACAAGAGACAGCAACCGGAGAAGCAGCGATTGTAAGTGCACTGAAGGCGACGGCTGAAGCAGCAGTGAACAACAGCAGTGTAAATATAACCATCAATAAGGTAGACTACACCGCACCGATATCCGGTACCTCCGCTAACCCAAGCGGTACGGACGGAAGCTATTCCTTTACGGTTCGTGTATCTAAAGGTGCGCATAATCAAACCACCGAACAGAAGACTATCCGCATCGCAGCGACAGCATATACCGGCATAACGGATGTGCAGGCCGTAGCTGCCGCAATGGAGGCACTTGTGGATGGTTCTGCCAATGTTGCCTTCGGAGCAGATCAAACCACAAAAACAGCAGCAGTACAAGCCTATGTAAATGGTATTTTAAGCAGCACAGCGAATGCCGCAGGGGTAAGTGCAGCGGTAACCTATAATAGCAGCACCGGTCAGTATGAGGTTACGATCACGAAGGGCAGCATAAGCGACAGCAAGAGTCTTACCATGACATTGAATGAAACTATTGATCCGGATATTGCAGCCATTGATGCTGCAAAGGCTGCGGCACAGAATGCCAGCTACTTAGATATGACACAAGCGGTAGCAACCGGAGAAACAGCGATTGTAAGTGCATTAAAGGCGGCGGCTGAAGCTGCCGTGAGCAACAGCAGTGTAACTATAACAATCGATAAGGTAAGCTACACCGAGCCTACAGCTGGCACCAGTATAAATCCAAGCGGAACAAACGGAAGCTATGTGTTTACCATTACTGTAACGAGGGGTTTACAGAGCCAGACCACCGAACAGAAGACCATCAGCATCACAGCGGAAGCATATACCGGCCTCACGGATGTGCAGGCCGTAGCTGCTGCAAAGGAGGCACTTGTGGATGGTTCTGCCATGATACCCTTCGGAGCAGATCAAGCCATAAAAACAGCGGCCGTGCAAGCCTATGTAAATGGCATTTTAAGCGGTATGACGGATGCCGCAGGGGTAAGTGCAGCGGTAACCTATAATAGCACTACCGGTCAGTATGAGGTTACGATCATGAAGGGCAGTTCAAGCGACAGCAAGTGCCTTACCATGACATTAAATGAAACTACTGATCCGGATATTGTAGTCGTTAATGACTCAAGATTAGCGGTGGAGGGCGTTAGCTATGCCAATATGACACAGGCAGAAGCAAATAACGAAACAGTCATTGCCGATTCGCTAAAAACCGCTGCCGTAACAGCGGTAACTGGTGGAGCTATCACGGTAACAATCAACAAGATCAGCTACACCGCACCGATATCCGGAACCTCCGCTAACCCAAGTGGCACAGATGGCAGCTATGTGTTTACCATAACCGTATCCAAGGGATTGCAGAGCCAGAGCACCGCACAGAAAACGATTACAATCATAGCGTCTGCATACACCGGAGTCACGGATGTGCAGGCCGTAGCTGCTATAAAAGCGGCACTTGTTGATGTTACTGTCAATGTACCCTACGGTGCGGATCAAGCGGCAATAATAGCGGCGGTACAAGCCTATGTAAATGATAAGTTAAGTAGTACTGCGGATGCAGTAGGGGTAACCGCAGTCGTAACCTATAACAGTAGTACCGGGAAGTATGAAGTTGCCCTCTCAAAGGGAAGCATTAACGACAGCAAGAGCCTTACTATGACGGTGATTGCCGCTCCTGCCCCCTCCGAAGACTCACAGACATTTGTGACTAAGCCTGAAACTAAAACCATCACAGTTATTGAAGTTCCTCATAGTATACCGAATGAAAGACTACTGATGGTGGAACCGGTAGGAGAGGCTTTTGACAAATCCGTAGAGGTACGACTGAAAGAAGACACAGTTACAGAAGGTATGGTACGAATGGTGATGGAATCGCTATCCTCTACCTTGAACATTGAGAACGCGCAAATATTCCCGTTGGATATCAGTATATATCTCAAAGGCACTGATACGAAGGTGCAGCCCAAGGAGGGTACGGCAGTTATCATTACCTGTCCGATCCCTGCAGCGATGCTTACCAACATGGATAAACTTGTGGTGGTATGCGTAATCGACGAAGAACTTAAGGTGCTGCCTTCAACACTGGTAATGAAGGATGGAGTAGCTTGTGCCCAGTTTACGGCAACACACTTCTCTCCTTACGCGTTCGTCATCGACTATGACAATAATCTGGCGGATAATGCCGAAGGAACATTGTATGACGATGTAACACATATAAGCGCCAATCTGACTGCTGCAGCAGGAACATTAACGAAGATAGATCTTGACGGGATAAAGGAAGGATCAACAATTACTTACCATGTATGTACTCCTACGTTAATCAGTATTGACAATAATGGCAACTTATTTACCAAAAAAGCCGGTAATGCAATTCTTATGGCAAATGTAACCTATGACGGTGCTGTAACAACCTATACCATTCATATAACGGTTAAAAAAGCCAAGGGAGGAACCAAGGTAGGATTCATCCAGTACTATGATGATATTGTAAGCTGTAATAATATTAATTATCGTATTACCGCAGAAGCTACGGATAAGGCGGAAGGAACGGCTGCGGTGGCGAACAATCAGATCAACAAAAACCTTCCCCAAAAGGTGGTTATTCCGGCAACGATAACCTATCAGGGGAAGACCTATAAGGTAACCTCCATTGATGAGAGTGCTTTCTATAACATGAATAATATAACTTCAGTAACGATACCTGCCGGAGTGGAGGAAATATCCACAACTGCCTTTGTATCCTGTGATAGCTTGAAAACCTTTACGGTGTCATCCGACAACAAACATTATTCAGCAAAGAAAGGAATGCTCTTAAATAAAGAGGGCACAATCCTGATTGCATATCCGTCAGCAAAAGGTACCATCATAATTGACAAGAAGATCAAAGTAATTGGTGCTTATGCCTTTAGTGCATGCAAATACTTAACAGGAGTAGTCATTCCTAAAACAGTTACCAGAATAGAAGGCTGTGCTTTTTCCAATTCCAAGTCTTTATCAAAAGTGACTTTTCAGAGTATGACAGTTCCAGAAATCCCTTTCCTTGGCATATTTGAAAAGGTGAATGAAGCATGCACCATCCTCGTACCGGGAAATCACCTAAGTAAGTATCAGGCTGCCTTTAAAAATGCCAGAATGCCGAAAGGGGCAAGTGTGATAAAAAGTGAATTAAAATAAGCTGCTAAAGAAGGAATGTGGCGGCTCAAACAATCCGGCAAACAGAAAGCACCCCTTAACCAGTTTAAAGTGCACCTCCAATCGTTAGATATATTTTGTCTAGCCCATGGGTGTATTTCAGACTGGTTAAGGGGTGCTTTCGACGTCTTGTGCAAAATAAAGTAGGTTTCGCGCTGAATCGTCAAATATAGACAGGAATGATGTTATGTTATAAACAATGGAAACTAGGGAGGTGAAGTAATGGACACTAAAACAGATCATACCGGTGAGGTGGAGCGGCGCATTGCTGCAATCCGAATTTGTCCATGTGACTGCTGCTCGTTTTTTAGACGCAGGGATGGCGCCTTAGTTAATCTGCGACAGTGCTTATACTGTACCTATGGTGTCTTTGAAAAGGAAGGCGGCTATTTCCGCCAGCAAGGTTTGTGTAAATACAAACGATAATATAATATTACAGCTTCAAAGGAGGGAATAAATACTGTAAATAGAAGTCCTTTCATGCTGAAGGGATTTAGAATTAAACTTCAACCTATCAGAGATTTTAAAGATATGGCTGAAGGAATGGAAACCTACTAAGAATTTAAGTACATAGGAGGAATTTACGTGTTTAGATTTATAAACTTAGAAAATAACGATATTTTAAGAAAACGCAATATTTTCGCAAGGACCCTGGTTCTGCTTTTCATTATGGCTATTGTTATATTGATGCCAAGCTTATTTCACTCAAAAGCCCGGGCTTCTGAGGAAATTGGTAATGTTATGGTATGGACGACAAACCTGGATTACTTTGCTTCTGATGCTAGGCAACGTTTTCCGGTTGTCAGTAAATTCTATCAGGATAATAATGCAACGGTAACAACGATAAGCAAAGGGCATCTTTCTTCTAATTCGCTCGAGGGGATCAGTCTGTTATGGGTATTCCTTCCATACGAGGATTTCACTGCAAATGATATTACCTATATGAGCGATTTTCTTGCAACCGGCGGTAGAATAGTTTTTAGCGGAGAGCATGTCAATTATTTTGCACAAGGTAACATATATATCAGTAATGCTGTAGCGAAGCTTGGTGGAACATTTTCTGTTCTGGCCGCAAACTGTACCAATCCGGAAAGAGGCGTAGTATCAGGCCAGTGTATCATAAGAGAGTCAAATTTAACGAATGGTCTTACAGGATATTATTATTCGGCGGCTGCCAAAATGTCATATTCCGGATCAACGCAGGCTGTTGTAACCGATCTAGATAAAGTACCGTTGGTTGTTGATCAAGCGGTTGGTAATGGACGTATTACATTGTTTACAGATATGAATAACTGGGATTACATATTATCACCATTACCTACTCCTAATCCTGCTGTAACTGGCAATAATGAAGTATTATTCCTGAATCTATTAACAGACGCAAAGGCCAATCAGGATATTCTTGAGGAAGGGGGAAATCCTAATGCAGGATTCGGAGGCAGTCCAATTTATACAATAACTGCTAATGCGGCATCCTTTGAACCGGCATCTACGCACAAATATACCTTTACAGTGGAATATAAGACGGCTGAGGGGAGCGATGCGACCTTTGATAACGTACAGTTTGATGACAATGATGTTACAGTAAAAAATGCAAATGGTATATCCTATATAGTACGCAAGGATACTACTGCTGGTGAAGGAACAGGAATTGTAAGCGGAGCCGGTACCAATGATGTAGTTGTACAATATACTGTATCGGCACCCGATGGGACCTGGGATATTGCTGATGGAGGAAGCTATACGATAGGTATGGTGAACGGTGCTGTAAAAGACAGTAATAATAAGCAGATTGCGGGTAATAATTCTGCAGCCTCCTTTCCTATCACGGTGTCAGAAGCAGCCGAGATAACAGGGGTGACCTTAAGCGGTACGGCGCAGGTGGGAGAAACGCTAACTGCAGCAGTCGTTCCAAGCGGTGCATCTGTCAGTTATCAGTGGAAAGCCGACGGAATAAAAGTAGGTACAGACAAAGCGACCTACACAGTGCAGGAGACTGATCTGGCTAAAACCATCACAGTAACAGCAACCGGAACCGGTATCTATACAGGGGAGTTTACCAGTACTGCAACAAATGCCGTAATAGCTGGGAAGACACCGATAACCTCTGTGTCAATCGAAGACGCAGAAGAGGTGGAGGTGGGACAAACCCTAACCGCTAAAGTAGAACCAAGCGGCGCAGCTGTTAATTATCAATGGAAAGCAGGCTTTAGCAATGTAGGAACAAACTCTGCCACCTACACAGTGAAGGCTGCTGATTTAGGTAAAACCATCACTGTGACAGCTACGGGAATTGATAATTATAAGGGAAAGATAGCAAGCTCTGCGACTGGAGTGGTTACAGCTGCAAGAACACCACTTACAAAGGTTACGATAAATGGTATGGCAAGGCTGGGACAGACACTTACGGCAACAGTTGAACCAAACGGTGCTACTGCAACTTATCAGTGGAAGGCTGACGGAACAACGATAGGAACGAATGCCGCCACCTACACAGTGCAGACGGCTGATTTAGGTAAAACAATTACTGTGACTGCAACAGGAGCAGGCAGTTATAAAGGCACTGTTACCAGTACAGCAACAAGTGAGGTTGTTGCTGCTATAACAGTTAAAATAAACAATGGAGAAGAAATAGGCGGCGCAAGCCTGTCCGGTACGATTGGAAGTACACCGATCAATACCATCACCTCTATTGAAATCACAGACGGTATTGTAACAGCCAATGATTGGAATTATATTAGGAATTTATATGCACTTACAGATTTTAAGATAGCGAATACGGTAACTACAGTAGACAATGTACCAAATTATAGTTATGGCTATTCCGTTTTTCCTAATTCAATAAGAACGGTAGAACTTGCAAAGACAGCAAGGATCGGTTACGCTGCATTTAATAATTGTACAAATCTTACTTCCGCAACCTTCTCTGCGGTGACAATTCTTGATAGTAGTGTATTTAATAATTGCTCAAGCCTTGTGTCTTTAAAACTGCCGGCAACACCGCCAGCAGTTGTAAGTAGTAATGCTTTTTACGGCTGTCCGACAGACAGATATCTTAGTTTTGTTAATGAAGAAGGAACTGTCTTAACAGGAGCAGAGCTGACTTCGGCACAGAATGCCTACAAGGCAGTGAATGATGGTAACACAAATGACACACTGTGGTATGGCTTTAGGATTATGCCACCGACTCCAGTTACTTCTGTTTCAATAAGCGGATCAGTGAGGGTGGGAGAGGTACTTACGGCAGTAGTTGTTCCGGAGGGCGCTACAGTTACCTATCAATGGAAGGCAAATGGAACTAATGTGGGTTGGAACACGGCAGCCTACACAGTACAGCCTGCCGATTTTGGAAAAACCATCACCGTAACAGTAAAAGGAACAGGAGATTATTCAGGTACAGTTACAAGCGAGGCAACGAGTTCGGTTATAGCCGCTAAGACACCAATTAATTGGGTCTCAATAAACGGTACAGCACAGGTGGATGAAATACTTACAGCTACGGTTAATCCAAATGGCGCAACTGTTACCTATCAGTGGAAAGCTGACGGAAGCAATGTAGGTACAGATACGGCGACTTACACGGTACAGGCTTCTGACTTAGGCAAAAGAATCTCTGTTACTGCAACAGGAACAGACAACTATAAAGGAGAAGCAACCAGTAGTTCTACCTATTATGTTACAGCTGCAAAGACTCCGCTGACGAATGTTACGATCAGCGGTACGGTAATGCAGGGACAAATTCTTTCTGCAACAGTCACACCAATTAATGCTACTGCAACTTATCAATGGAAAGTAGACGGTATAGAGGTAGGAACTAATGCTAAAACCTACACAGTGCAAACAGCTGATTTAGGTAAAAAAATTACTGTTACCGCAACAGGAACAGGTAACTATAAAGGCACAGTTATCAGCACTGAAACGAGTGAGGTGACATCTGCTATAACTGTAAAAATAAACAATGGAACTGAAACTGAGGGTGCAAGCCTGTCCGGTGCTATTGGCAGTACCCCGATTAATTCAATTAACTCCATTGAAATTACTGGTGGTATCGTAACTATGCAAGATTGGAATTACATAAAAAATCTTACTGTTATAAAAAACTTTAAAGTAGCAGATTCGGTAACTACAGTTGCTGATATCCCTGATTATAATTATGGAGATTTCACTTTTCCTAGTTCGATACAAACAGTAGACATTGCAAAGACCAAAGGTATTGGTTATGCTGCATTTTATAATTGCTCAAATCTTACAACAGCAACCTTCTCTGCGGTGACAAAAATTGGTAATATAGCATTTGGCAATTGTTCAAGTCTTGTGACTTTAAAGTTGCCGGCAACTCCACCAGCAGATGTGAATAATAATGCTTTTTACGTCTGCCCGACAGACAGATATCTTGATTTTGTTGATGAAGTCGGAACTGCCTTGACAGGAACAGAGCTGACTTCGGCACAAGATGCCTACAAGGCAGTGAATGATGGTAACACAAATGATACGCTGTGGTATGGTTTTAGGATTATGCCACCGACTCCGGTTACTTCGGTTTCAATAAGCGGTTCAGCGAGGGTGGGAGAGGTACTTACGGCAGCTGTTATTCCGGAGGGTGCTACAGTTACCTATCAGTGGAAGGCAAATGGAACTAATGTGGGTTCGAACGCAGCAACCTACACAGTACAGCCTGCCGATTTTGGCAAAACCATCACCGTGACAGTAAAAGGAACAGGAGATTATTCGGGAACAGTTATAAGCGAGGCAACGAGTTCGGTTATAGCCGCTAAGACACCAATTAATTGGGTTACAATCGGCGGCACAGCACAGGTAAATGAAATACTTACAGCCGCAGTTAATCCAAATGGAGCAACTGTAACCTATCAATGGAAAGCAAATGGAAGCAATGTAGGAACAGATACGGCGACCTACACAGTACAGGCTGCTGACTTAGGCAAAACGATCACTGTAACCGCAACAGGAACTGGAGATTATTTGGGAACAGTTACCAGCGCTGCGACAAGTGCAGTAATAGCAGCGAAGACACCTATTACTGAGGCTACAATTAATGGCACAGCACAGGTAGGAGAAACACTTACAGCAGTAGTTACACCAACAGAAGCAACCG
>JAEZTJ010000030.1 GCA_023421505.1 Bacillota bacterium | reverse complement strand
CACTTTGTAATCATGTAACTTAATATCAATTTCATCTATGATAGGTAATATAACTATCTTTCTACTAGCTTCTAAATGGCTAATTGGCTCTTCTTTCGCTTCTACAACTGTGATAGTACAATTTATTTGATATCCATATATGCGCGCTGTAATTATTGCTGATCCTGGACTTATACCCGTAACTTTACCCGTATTAGTTACCTCAGCAACGCTTGGATTGTCGGATTCCCACGTTATATACTCAGAGCTTAAATTAATAAGCAGCTGAGTGGTATCACCAGTTTCTAAAGTGGCTTCAGTTTTATTTATATAGATATAATTATCGGCTGCTTTACACGGATATACTATTATTAAACTTATAAACAAAGACATTACAAATGTTATAATCTTTTTCATAACAACCTCCCTTATATTACCATAAGTTTAGTAATATTATATTACCTAAAAAAGGTTTTGTAAACAACAAGAAATCATAGCATCTATGACCACATTATTCATAAATCATATGGAGTCATAACATATATAACAAGTATGGGGTTATACCTATGGTCCTCCCATGGCAACCGCCCCTATAAATAATATGAGAAGAGTTTTACAGTATGGTGTGAGTGTGATTGATCCAGATAAAATATTAATGGGAACACCAAATTATGCCTATGACTGGCCGTTACCCTTTGTAAAAGGTACAACGGCAGCAGAATCAATAGGAAATCAGGAGGCAATAGAGCGCGCTGTAAAGTATGGAGTAGAAATACAATTTGACGAAACGGCTCAGTCCCCCTTTTTTAATTATACGAATGAAGAGGGTGTGGAACATGTAGTGTGGTTTGATGATGTCAGAAGCATGAATGCAAAGCTTAGATTGATCCCGGAATTAGGGCTTAATGGTTCTGGTGTATGGCAGATTATGAGATATTTTCCTGGACTTTGGCTGGCTGCAGATGCAATTTTTACAATTAATAAAGTATGAAAAACGACCTCCTATGATTTTTTTCATAGGAGGTCATTTTTTCATACTTTGTAATTTTACGAGTCTTCTTCATTCACTCATCCTAATATCTTTTTACTGTTGTTGATATTGCATTCTATTTTTAACTAACTATTTATATATTATTTACTGTATTCTGGTATTTTTACATCAGCTTCAAATTGTTCATTATACCAGTCAAATGCTTCTTTAGCATCTTTTTGACTCCAGTAACCAATTAATTTATTGGGTACATAAATCAATTCTGAAGAATCTTTATTAATCTTTCCATCCTTTATATCAAACAAAGTGTCTATTTTTTTATATGCAACTTCTTTTGGTGGAATACCCATTGACATCTTAAGTGAAGAGTTAGGATCAAAACATGAAATAAGCTCATTTTGAGGACAATCTACACTACAGAGAATTTCAGTTATTGGAACTCCATTATTCATTTTACCTCTACCAGCTTCTTCTAGTGCAGGTAACACTCCGACTGTAAGATCTCCAGCTTCAGAGTATATTATGTTGATATCAGGATCTGATACTAATAGATCTTGTATAATTTTTTTTGCCGCGTCTGCTCCTTTACTACCATCCTTACATCCAAGATCTATAGCATTTGGGTCTACACTTAATACACCCTTTGCAAAAGGATCTGTACGTCCGGTTTTAACTGATTCATTATCGGGCCATCCGATCGCAACAAATTTAATTGGTTTGTCAGGATTAGCCTTTTTCCATTGTTCTGCTGCAATTTTTCCCATTTCTTCTGAAACATCAGCTTCAGCAGAGGTCACTTGCGGAACAGATACTCCTGGTATAGAACCGTAAAAAGTTGTTACAATCATGCCATTATTGATAGCTTCCTCTGCATCTGACTTTATATCTTCGCCCTTCCATGGCTGTATAGTAGCCATATCAAAGCCTTTTGCAACCATTTCTCTGAAGTTTTGATTTATTGTATCTGCATCTGATTTACCATCAAAAACCTCAACTTTTGCTCCATACTTTTCTTCTGTATATTTTTTGGCCCAATTTGCTTGTGCCTGATGGAATCCATTATTTATTGCTGGAACTCCATATGCTATTTTCATCTCCTCATTTGTTGCATTTGTTGCATCTGTAGCTTCTTTTGATGTCTCGTCTTCCTCTGTAGCTTTCTTTCCACACCCAACCATAACTGCGCCCAAAACTAACAGTGATAATAGAAATAAAATACTCTTTTTCATTTCTTAACCCCCTTGTTTGTTTTTTTAATCATTAAGGTTTGATTTTAATGATTATCTTTAGTAAATATGTTCAATCTACTCACTTTAAGTATTCCGATCTAAATTTAAAATGAATGTAGATTAAATCCAGTTGAAATTAATTACTTCTCGATTTGACTCTATAATTTAAATTGTTTAACTATCTTTTGTAGTTGATTTGCCATCTCTAATAGTACAACAGACGATGATGATATTTCTTCAAGTGTTGCTGTTTGTTCTTGAACAGCAGATGAGACATTACAACTTTCATCTGAAAAGTCAGCGGCTATATCTAAAATACTCTTACTTTTTCCTTCAACATTTTTTATTTCGCCCGTTATATTTTTTATCTCATTAGTAATATCTTTTATTTGTGAATCAACTGCTTCACTTGTTTCTAATATTTTGTTAAATGAGTTTCTGGCATCTTCTCCCATTTGGATTCCAGCTATAACCTCATCAACTCCTACATGCATCCTGTTTGAAACATCTTTTGAGTCGTTTTGTATTACATTTAAAAGCTTTGTTATTTCACCCGTTGCATTTTTAGAGCTTTCTGCAAGTTTACGTACTTCATCTGCTACGACTGCAAACCCTTTTCCGTATTCTCCCGCCCTTGCAGCTTCAATGCTTGCATTTAAAGCAAGAAGATTTGTTTGTCCTGAAATACCATTAATGGTATCTATGATATTTTTAATTTCACTTGTCTTTTTCTCTAAGCTTTCACTACTATTTTGTGTTAATACTATTTTTTCTTCTATTACCTTTACTTGATTTAGCATAGCATCAACTTTTGCACTTCCCTCAGTTGCAACAGATATGGCCATTTGTGAAGTCGCTGAAACCTGATTAGCCTTTTCAAGCATTTTTTTATTACTTTCGAATAAACCATTAACAATATTAAAAGTTTCCTTAGTCTGTTCCGTTTGTTCTGAAGCCCCTGCTGAGACAGATTGCATTGATAGACCTACGTTTTCAATCGCTTTCGAACTTTGCTCTACGCTACCTTGTACTATTCCAGCAGAATGTGCTATATCATCACTATACTTACTTATATTTCCTATAATATTGCGTAAATTTTCAACCATTATGTTGAAAGCATCAGCTACGACCCCTATATCATCTTTACTCTTTACTTCAATTTTATTGATTTGAAGATATCCATCTGATATATTCTTTGAGTAGTTAGCAAGTTTTGCTATCATACCTGCTATATACTTAGAGAATAATGTTGAAATCAAGATACTAAGTGTAGCCAAAGAGATAATTAGTACCAATACCACTATTCCTATAAAATCAGCGTGCTCATTTAGTTTCTTTTTTACATGCTGTTGACTTGATAATTCGGTATATATGAACTCATCTACTGATTTTTTTAATAAATCTTGCAAATTATATTGCTTATTTTGCTGTTCAGCAATTGCAGAAACAGCAGATTTATTGTCTACTAATTCAAATATCTTATTAGCATTTTCTATATTTGATTTAGTCATTTTTTCTACATAATTAAACTTTTCAATACTTCCTTTATCTTTAACCAATTTCTTTAATTTATTAATACTCTCTTCTGCTTCCAGCAGCATTTTTTGACTGCTCTTTTTTTGGTTTTCATCATTGTTTATAATTTTAGGTATGCTATTATCACGAAAATCTTGGAATACAACAGATATATGGTTAGCATAAAAGACCGTTTGTGAAATATCGTCAAATTGTTTCATTGTTGATTTCATGGAGAAATATGTAAAAATACTAGTCATACTAACAATCAAAGTTATTAATGTAAATACAGTTATGAGCTTAGTTTTTAACGACTTGTTGTATATAGGTTTTATAAATATATCTTTTACGTTTAGCATTATATCAGCCCCCTTATAAAATTATATCAACCCAAGATTATTTTTTACCGAATGTTCCCTCCTTTTTTGTACATTATAGTTAATTATTGTGCATGTTTATATTTGAAAATTATAGCTTATGCATACATTTAATTCACAATATTTATATTATTTACATTAATATAACAAAATTAGTATATTCTGTCAACATATTTCTATCTATTATTACTTTTTTCTATCTAATATTACATCTTTCTATTAATTATTACATTTTTCTGCAATTATATAATCATTATATGATATTATGTATTAATTAAGATAGGAGGCGATTTTATCCACGGCTTTGCAACTCCTTGTAAATTAATTTAACCCAAACTCATTGAATTTACAGATGATTTCGAGCTTTTACTCTAAAGTGATGTAATATTATGGTGGTTTAATTTACTTTATTTTAAAGTAATATGTCTAGAGGAATGTGATGCTAGGTATCTTAGAAAATTTATTAAAAAAAATTTACGAACTGATCTTTCTATTTTACATGGTTATCGTAATAAGATTTACTAATCTGAAGTTTGTGGATAAAGCTGCGGAACTCTTTAATCGACATAATATTGTAATAATACCCCCATTATGGTAACATTAACTGTGTTATTAAGTACTGGCAGGGAGATTAGGTTGAAAAGAAGTACATTTTTCAACCAGCAAAAAGCACTAAGCGTGCTTTTCGCTCAGTAAATGCCGCATAAGCGACAGATGGAGATTAATATGTATAAAACATTAATCATAGAGGATGATCAAGTAATCGCAGCATTATTAGAAGAAGGCTTAATAAAATGGGGGTTTGAGGCAAGGTATGTGACAGACTTCATGAAGGTACTTGAAACTTTCATTGACTATCAACCACATATGGTTCTGCTTGATATATCACTGCCATTTTATAACGGATATTATTGGTGCAATGAGATTAGAAAAATTTCCAAAGTACCCATCGTATTTTTGTCTTCCCATACGGAGAATATGGACATTATTATGGCGATGAATATGGGAGCAGATGATTATATTTCGAAACCCTTTTCACTGGATATTGTTGTTGCAAAGCTTCAGGCAATATTAAGACGGACCTATACTTATTATGCTGATATAACAACCTTGTCGGTTGGCAAGCTAATCCTTAATCTAAATGATACCACATTATCTTATGAGGATAAGAAGCTGGAGCTTACGAAAAATGAATATAAGATTATGCAGGTCCTAATTGAAAACAAGAATAATATTGTCGGCAGGGATCTTCTTATGAAGAAGCTATGGGATGATGACAGCTTTATAGATGATAATACCTTGACTGTTAATGTGAATAGGTTAAGAAAAAAACTTGAGGATTTTGGATTATCGGATATGATTAATACAAAAAAAGGCTTGGGGTACATCATTCATGATTAGAAAATATTTGTTGTTTAGGAGAAATATAATTTGCATATACCTAACTCTTATAGCGCTCTTATTATTTATTAATTACTTATATAACTATCCTATATCATCTGTTTTATATAGTGTGTTAGTTGTAACCTTTCTTCTTATTCTGTGTTCTATTATAGACTATATTAAATTCTATACAAAGCTTAATTTTCTCTATAATATCAATC
Source organism: Bacillota bacterium (assembly GCA_023421505.1). Lineage (GTDB taxonomy): Bacteria > Bacillota > Clostridia > Lachnospirales > Lachnospiraceae > Mobilitalea. Next base: position 22,675 of record JAEZTJ010000030.1, on the reverse strand, counting down.
AACATATTTCTGTAGACAGGCATCTGCTTCCGGCGTCAAATAATTGTATAGAGGAGGAATATCATAAAATAATTGTTTCACTTTATGATATTATTTTGGAGCATTCTGAGACTATAGAAAGTGCTCATTCTGAACAGGTAGAATATTATACTATGTGGGTGCATCAGATTAAAACACCTATTTCAGCCATGCGTCTTGCCTTGCAAAGTAATATGCTTCTTAATAATTCTACAGAGCTATTAGAGCAGGAGCTTTTTAAAATTGAGCAATATGTTGAGCTTGCGCTCCAATACACCAAGATAAGTAAGTTGTCAAGTGATCTTATGATCAGAGAATATGCACTCGAAGAAATTGTTAATCAGAGTGTGAAAAAATATGCATCGTTATTCATATACAAAAAGCTTTCTCTGCAAATGGATGAATTCCATGAAAATGTCGTTACGGACAGTAAATGGCTATCCTTTATCCTTGAACAGCTTCTATCAAATGCTATTAAATATACAAATCAGGGAGAAATTAAGATTTGTTATGAGAACAGGCAGCTGACGATAGCAGATACAGGGATAGGTATTCGAGAAGAAGATATAGAACGCATATTTGAGAAAGGATATACAGGCTATAACGGACGGTTAGATAAGAAGGCAAGTGGGATAGGCTTATATTTAGTTAAGAAAGTTGCAGATTCACTTGCAATTAAAATTGAAATTCATTCTAAGGTTGGTATGGGAACAGCTGTTAAGCTCGATTTTCCTAAAGAGAAGTTTAATTAAGAATAGATAAAAGATGAAGCGATTGATTCAGATATCACTTATAATATGATAAGGATAGGGTATTCGTATAATGGATTTCAGAAGATTTACAGTTAATGTGACATAAATGTAAGTTTTGAAGCGGGAAATGTAAGGTCTTATTAAGGCAATGCATTTCTCATTTTTATATAATAGGGTTATCAAATTGAGGATGAGTATTAGTTGTGAACTCAATCATTTATGAAATCGTACACTGCAAAACAATATCGAAAGGCAATCAGTTTTGCGAACATCTAAATCTTATTGAAAGAGAGTGTAATTAGAATGGAATTATTACAGGTTAAAAATTTAAAGAAAACTTATAGTACCCGGTTGGGTGGGCAGCAATTTACCGCACTTCATGATGTCAGCTTTGAGATATCTAGGGGAGAATTTGTGGCAGTCATGGGAGCATCAGGATCAGGAAAAACAACACTTCTTAATATAATAGCTTCCCTAGATAAATCAACAGCAGGTAGTATTTTATTAGAAGGTAGAGATATGAAATCAATTAAGGACCGTGAGCTATCTGCTTTCCGCCGTGAAAATCTTGGCTTTGTATTTCAGGATTTTAATTTACTTGATACCTTTTCAATAAAGGATAATATTTTACTTCCGTTAGTCTTGTCAAAAGTACCGGTTAAGGAGATGGAAAAACGACTTATGCCTTTAGCAGAAAGATTAGGTATAAAAGCTTTGCTTGATAAATATCCCTATGAGGTATCCGGTGGAGAGAAACAAAGAACAGCAGTGGCTAGAGCAGTTATCACTAATCCAAAATTAATTCTTGCAGACGAACCTACCGGAGCACTTGATTCAAAAGCGTCTATCAATCTTTTGAATATTTTTGAAGAACTGCATCAGATGGGACAGACTATTCTAATGGTAACCCATAGCTCCATGGCAGCCAGCTACGCCGCCAGGGTTTTATTTATTAAGGATGGTGAGCTTTTCAGCCAGGTATATAAAGGAGCAGATACAAGAAAAGAGTTTTTTGATAAGATAGTGTCGAACCTATCAGTACTTACAGATGGAGGTGTAGACATTGGATAAGGGTTTTTATACAAAGCTTGCCTTCAATAATCTAAAAAGAAATTATAGAAAAACCATACCCTATTTTATCGCTGCTACCATTATGATCAGCGTATATTTCATGGTTATTATGATTTTACACACGGATGGAATGAATAATGTTCCGGAACATCAAGCCCTAAAGGACATGTTTAAAATCGGACAGTCAGTGTTAAATGTTTTTATTGCTATCTTTATGCTATATATTAATAGCTTCTTAGTAAAGCAGCGTAAGAAGGAGCTTGGGCTATACGGTATTCTAGGCTTGGAAAAACGTCATGTAGGACGCCTTATTATGCTGGAAAATTTAATTCTCAACGGTACGGCAATCCTCCTTGGCATTGCTGCAGGCTGTGTATTTGGATGGCTGATCTTTATGTTATTAATGAAGTGTATGAACGTTTCGGTAGATTCCTATTATTCCATTCCTCCACAAGCGTTTATCTATACCGTAGTCTATTTTTGTGTTTTGTTTTTTGTGATATCCCTCATAAATATGATGCAGGTAAGAGTGGCAAATCCAATCGATTTATTGAAAAGTGAGCATCAGGGCGAAAAGAAGTCTCGGTTTCTTATTCCGCTCACAATCTTAGGGCTACTTGGCCTAGGCTATTCCTATTATTCTGCACTTACGGTTAAGAACCCATTAGCTGCCTTAAATGAGTTTCTGATTGCGGTTGTATTAGTAATTCTTTCTACCTATGCATTGTTTACCGCAGGAAGTATATTCTTTTTAAGGGCTTTAAAGAAAAATAAAAAATTTTATTATAAAACAGAAAATTTTATCTCTATCGCTGGTATGCTCCATCGTATGAAGCAGAATGCAGCTGGCTTAGCTTCTATCTGTATTCTAAGTACTATGGTACTGGTTACTGTCTCGACCTGCCTTTCTTTATTCTTAGGACAAGAGGATATATTAAAGATTGAGAATATGAATGATATTAGAATTGAGGTAGCAGATCATACATCAAAGGAACAATTAGATAATTTGGATCAATTGATACAAGAAGCAGCTGCTAGTAATCATGTTAAAATAGAAGAGGAATTTCAATATTATTCAAAAGATTTTATGATTATCAATAGGGACGGTAAATTATCAGTTCCTGATAAACACCTAGACTATTCCGAGAGACAAAATCTCGAAATACTTTTTGTAAGTATGATGAAGCTATCTGATTATAATAGAATTTGTGGTACACAAGAGGTTCTAGAAAAGAATCAAGCTATTCTTTTATCGAATAAAGAGAATCAGGAGGTACAGGAAATAACTTTATCAAGCGGTAATACTTATAAGATAGCTTCTATAGTAAAGAATACTATATTTACAAAAGGTAAAAACAGTGAAGGAAAGAGTGAAATATTTCTTGTAACAAATGATCAGGAAGTATTTGGGCAGATCACTCAAAAGGATTCTAGGAGTTCTATGAAGATCGTACTAAATATAAAAGGCTCGAATGAAAATGGATATAAATTTAGTGAGCTGCTGCAGAAAAGGTATAAGAAAAATGCTGATGTTGTTTCTTTTCTAAGTATTTTTAGTAAACGTATCATGAACAATAGAGGTTTCGGCGGTTTGTTATTTATGGGAGCATTCTTTACGATACTATTCCTTAGTGCTACCGTTTTAATTATATATTTTAAACAGATTTCTGAAGGCTATGAAGATAAGGACCGTTATGAAATGCTTCAAAAGGTAGGAATGGATGATAAAGCAGTCAAAAAGACAATTAATAAGCAAATTCTAGTGGTATTTTTTCTTCCCCTAATAGGAGCCTTATTGCATCTTGGAATGGCATCCCATATGATAATTAAAATGCTTGAAATATTTATGCTTCATAATATAAAGCTTACAGTCTTATGCATGGCAGGTTCCAGTGCAGTTTTTATACTGATTTATATATTTGTGTATCGAATGACAGCCAGAACCTATTTCCGAATCACTAAGTGGTAGAAATGGATAAAAGTTAATTGTTAAACTTGTTCTTCTGAATTGTGAATAAGATCGCCCAAAATAACGACTAAATGTAAGAAGGAGGAGGTGAAGGAAAGTTCCGGCTATAGTGTATCATGGTATTGTCAATATGATAGCTATCCCCATCACATGGTTTATATTATAATGCTGCGTTATAAGACGCTTGATATAATAAGAGCAGTTGAAGCTAATTCGACTGCTTTTCTTTGTTGCTTAGCGTCATAAAAGGCATTCAAATCCATGGTATTAAAGTTGATTTCATGCAAATTAATAGGTTTACAAAGATTAGGTCTGAGTTTATAATGGTTGGTATGTTCCTAAGTTTATGGATAAAAGAGGAGTAAACGCTGCATGAAGAGTAAAGTAATGAAAGAAATTATAAGCTGGATTATGGTTTTTGTAATTGCTTTTGGTATTGCAACATTTATTAATAAAGTAATCATTTTTAGAGTTGAAGTACCCACCGGATCAATGGAAAATACAATAATGGTCGGTGACCGTGTAATTACCCTGCGTTTATCCTATCTGTTTAAGAATCCAAAGAGAGGAGATATCATCGTATTTCCGTATCCGGATGATGAGAAGGTGGATTATATTAAACGAATCATCGGCCTTCCCGGTGAAACCATAGAAGGAAAGGACGGATATGTCTATATTAATGGTGATAAATTGCTAGAAGATTATGTGACTTCTCTGCTGGATAATGATTTCGGCCCTTATATTGTACCGGAGAACAGTTATTTTATGATGGGAGATAACAGAGCTGTTTCAGAAGATTCGAGATATTGGGAGAATAAATTCGTAAAGCGTAGTAAGATAATTGGACGGGCACTCTTAAAATATCCTCATTTAACTTGGTTTAAGTAAACAATATATAAACTTTAGGAATAAATAAAGGTAAGGGACAGTTTAGTATGAATAAGAAATTAGTAAAGGAAATCATAAGCTGGATATTAGTATTTGTGATTGCTTTAGGGCTTGCAAAAGCGATAAATAAATTTGTTCTGTATAACGTAAGTTCTCCCACCGGTTCCATGGAGAATACCTTCTTAATCGATGAAAAGGTCACAGTTTTTAAACTGGCCTATGTCTTTGGAAAGCCTCATAGAGGAGATATTGTGGTTTTTCCTTTTCCTGATAACCCTGAGGAAGACTATATTAAGAGAATTATCGGGTTACCGGGCGAAACCATAGAAGGTATTGATGGAGTTGTTTATATTAATGGAGAACCCTTGAAGGAAAATTATTTGAAGGAAAAACCGGAAGGAGATTTTGGGCCTTACGAAGTCCCTGAGGATCATTATTTTATGATGGGTGATAACCGTAATATATCTGCGGATGCCAGATACTGGGAGAATAAATATGTTGCCCTTAAAGACATTAAAGGGAAAGCAGTTTTTAAATTCCCCCATTTTAAATGGTTATATTAAGAGGTTATCAAATAGCTATTTAAAAATAACTTACATGAATTCGCTTACCCATTTTTTGAAGACAATCCGACAATTCTTCAATTAATCTCATTTTGATGCTGAAGCTGATTGGAAGATTGGGATTTTGATGAGCGGGATTAATTGCCCGTCCGACATAAAAGTTAATATCGGTAGCATCTTCAAATAGCAGCTTGCCAATTTTTGAAGCAGCGTCCTCTAGGTAGCTCCAAGGCATATCGAAGGTATTATCTTCCATATAGTTTTTGGCATATTGAAGGACGCGATTAACCGTAATTACACCTTCTGTTACAAGATCTACACCATCTATTACAGCGATTGGAGGTATATCGTAATCCTTATACTCCAACGCTGTTTTTATTTCCTTTCCAAGGTAATTCGCAGCTAGGGAGGAAGTGGTTCCGCCACAGACGATATGTTTGCCTTCTGCTTCAAAGAAATTTCCTAGCATGGTATCTAAATCCTTTGGATTAGAAGGAGGCCCAATCAGCAGATTAATCTGCTCCCGTTTTCTTATTTTTACAGCGGCAATTGTAGTATCATCACCAGGTGTTCCGCCGTACAGCTTGGAACACTGCTCAAGTAAAAGGGTTGAAACCATCTTAGGTGAATAGTTTTTATCATAAATAATTTCCAGAAAATCAATAATATTCTGTCTTTGCCAGCCGAAATTGAAGGCTTTGCCGACACCGGCATACACAGCTCCGTCACTCATTGCGACCAGAATATCCCCCGGCAATAATTCGATTTTTGATTGATAGATATTCTTATCTCCAATCTGCATGCTATTTAAGCTGTAATCAAAATGAATACCATTTCTAAGTAGAATTACATGAGGATTATCATATTGTATAATCTCGGCAGTTTTATTATTAATAACATGGATAATCGTAAAGGTTGAATAGGCGATCCCTCTTTTTTCACAGACAGGTAGGGTTGAGGCTACTGTAGTAACGCACTCCTCAATTGACATATGGTTAGCCATCATTGTGGATATGATTTTTGCTGTTAGTGTAGATAAGATATTTGCTTTTACACCACTACCTAAGCCATCTGCAAGTACCATTACAATGGAATGATCATCACCTTCCACAATCTCCACATGATCGCCGCATAATTGTTCGCCGAATTTATTTATACTAAGATAGCTTACATCAGTACAAAGACTATTCATTATTCAAGCTCTCCTTAAGATTTGTCAGTGCAATTTTCGTTTCTGCTGTAGTTTCACCAAGTAAAGAAGCAATTTCCTGAACGACACGCATCTGTTTTTCAATTACCTTATCAGCTATCTCCACGGTTTGCTTATTAACCTTCTCCTTCTTTTGTCTTAGCTTTTCCTCCACGGTTACATCCTTCATGATACTGATTATGATCTGATAGGTTTTATCATAAATAATGGTTTCTTCAATGTATTTCTGATATTCCTCCAGATAGGTAAGCCTGTCATGGATATTACGTGCATTGGTCATAACCTCAAAATAGACGGAGGGATTTAAGATACGCATAACAGGCTGATTTAGTAAATCCCGACTGTTCTTAATGGACAGCAGCTGCACAGCGGCACGGTTAATTTGTTGAATTTCAAGCTCTTTATTTAATACAATAACACCGTTAGGCATATTATAGATAATATTATCGGAGAAGTTTTCCGCACGCTCCTTTAAAAAAGGAAGACACATCGTAAGATCAGCCTTACCCTGTAAAACGGCAATCGCTTTATCACGACACGTATTATAACCACAGCTGCCGCAGTTAAGCTCTTGCTCCGGAGAGGGTTTGCCCATTTTATGAAGGATTTCATTAATTGCAACACTTCCGGGCATCTGGCTGTGTATGCCGATATAGGAAAAAGTCTTCGACAGGCTATTGGCACCAGGAGAGGAAATGAGAAAATCCTTTTCCTTTGCATAATGATTAATCCGGATGATATCGGATATCAGCATACGATTCTCTTTATCCATTGCCGGGCCGCCGACGCAGCTGCCTGCACAAGCAGACATTTCTATAAAACAGTGGGAGAGATTACCGCTGATTACATTTTGAATTGCTCGGATACAATTGTCGATACCATCAATTGCAATATAGTCATAATCTGTTCTTTTGTTTTGCATAGATCGTATAATACCGCCGGGAATGGGGAAGAGTCTTGCACGGCCTTCCTCAGAGGCATCTCTCTTAAGTGTTGGTGAAAGGGTGATGTTTTCTTCCTGCAGCCATTCTGAAAGCTCTTCAAAGGTTAATACGCAATCTACAATTCCCGGATATAGGTCAGCCTCTTCTTTTTTTGAGATACAGGGCCCGATAAATACGGTATAGGCATCAGGGTGTGCTTCTTTTATCGCTGTACAGTGAGCCTGCATCGGTGATAATACTTTAGCCAGATAAGGTAAGGCTTCCGGATAATATTTCTGTATTAACATATTAACGGTATGACAGCACGAAGAAATTAGTGTTTTTTCCTCACCCGAATTAAGCATATCCTCATACTGCCTTTTTACCAGAGTGGCTCCAAGGGCTGTTTCTTGAACATCGGCAAAACCGAGCCCTAATAAGGCTTCTTTTATCGCAGGAAGCTCTATTTCGTTGTAATTAGCAGGAAAGGAGGGGGCAATACTGACATAAACAGGTCTGTCTGATGCGAGCATAGCCTTTACCTTCGCAACATCATTACGAATTTGTTTCGCATTTTGCGGGCAAGCAACAAAGCACTCTCCGCATAGGATACATTGCTCTTTTACGATATTCGCTTGATGGTCGGCAAATCGGATAGATTTAACTGGACAGTGACGGATACATTTATAACAATTTTTACAGTTAGATTTCTTGAGTTGTATGTAATGATTCATAGTTTTCCCCATTTCTGTGCTGCTTTTTGTGCATCTCAAGCTTGTGTGTGATCGCAGACACAAGCTTGTGGAATAAAAGATTTAAGAAATTTCTCCCTCTCACCTCTGTTTCTAAGCAAGTTTTTTAAGCCTGTGTCTAAAGGCTTGCATGTTTTTTGATTAACTACGCTGACTATTTTAATGGATTATTGAAAGCATATTATTTTAATTTTGCAAGAATACTATTTTGAAAAAAGGAAGGGAAGTTTTCCTTTGATATTCCACAAATGATATCTTCATCAATTTTCACGGAAACACCATCTGTACAATGTCCAAGACATAAAGCTGCAGACAGATTGATGGTTTCCTCAAGTTTATGTCTGGCAATAGCCTCCTTCATTAACTGTATTATGTCGAAGGAGCCTTTTAGATGGCAGGAGCTGCCAACACAGATGTAAACATTCATAATTAATGCACCTCTACACTTATCATTAAATTTGAGTTCCAGAGTACATGGATTGTTAACAACTTAACAAAGTTAAGTATAATATATTGTTAAAAATGTGTCAATGTTTAAATGAAGATTTAGAATATAATTTATAGTGCAAGGAAGTGTTTATACATTTATAATAATATAGCAAATACCTATGATAAATGAAACTGGATAAATTATCATTATCGGTAATTAGGAAGCTTCCTTAAAGCGATAATAGATATATAGAATTAAAAAATACAGAGTTAATAAAAACAGAAAGGAGATAGACGTATGACAGAATTCTGGGAATCAAGTTTTATAGAAAATCAAATGATGTGGGGATTTGAACCTTCAGACTCAGCTATAATGACGAAGGATTTTTTTGTTGAAAAGAATGTTAAGGATATATTGATACCTGGTATTGGGTATGGGAGAAACGCAAAGGTTTTTATTGACAACGGAATAAACGTAACAGGTATTGAAATTTCAAAAACTGCAATTAATTTAGCTAGACAAAATGGACTTAATATTAGCATTTTTCATGGTTCAGTAAATGATATGCCTTTTGATGATAAGCTTTATGACGGTATCTTTTGTTATGCCCTTATTCACTTATTGAATAACCGGGAGAGAGATAAGTTTATTATAGACTGTTATAATCAGTTAAAACCAAACGGGTATATGATTTTTACTACTATTTCAAAAGAGGCTCCAATGTTTGGAAAAGGTAAGCAATTAGATAAAGATTACTTCGAGATAATGGATGGGGTAAAAATGTTTTTTTATGATTCTGACTCTATAAGACAAGAATTTGGAAAGTATGGACTAATAGAATTTTTTGAAATTATTGAACCACATAAGAATAATGAAAGTAAACCTCCGTTTAAATTTATAATGATAAAATGTCAAAAAGTATAAGCACAATTACCTGAAAGATTTGTTATATGAATTCTAATTATATAAGTAGTGAATTATGGAGCTTGTGAAGATATAATAATTAAGCCTATATTCAATATAATTAGTTTTGAATATAGGCTTGTTTGTGAATTGCATATAGGAAAATAACTACTTAACTTTAACCTTTTAAATAGGCTTCATTTAATTTGATGATCTTGGCCATAGCCTCTTGACCGGGAGCACCTATGGTATTTCTCTTATTTACGCAGGTCTCTAGACTGACCGCTTCATATATGTCTTGTTCAAACACAGAACTGATTTGTTTGAATTCAAAGAGGCTTAGGTCTTCAATCGCTTTCTCCTTTTCGATACAGTAGAGCACCAATTGGCCAATGATTCCATGAGCATCGCGGAAGGGAACCCCCTTATTCACCAGGTAATCTGCTGCGTCTGTAGCATTAGTAAAGCCGTTCTTAGCACTTTCCTCCATATTAAATTTGTTGAACTTCATAGTAGAAATCATCCCGTTAAACAATACAAGACAGCCCTTTACAGTATCAATGGCATCAAAGGTCAGTTCCTTGTCCTCCTGCATATCCTTGTTATAAGCGAGCGGAAGACCCTTCATGACGGTAAGCAGGGAGATCAGAGCGCCGTATACCCGGCCTGTCTTGCCGCGTACAAGCTCGGCGATATCCGGGTTCTTCTTCTGCGGCATGATACTGGAACCTGTTGAATATGCATCATCAATTTCAACAAACCGATACTCATTGCTGTTCCAGATAATAATTTCTTCACTAAAGCGGCTTAAATGCATCATGATAGTTGCGAGAGCGCTTAACAGTTCAATTAAATAATCCCTGTCGGATACACTGTCCATACTGTTCAGGGTAGGTCCGTCAAAGCCCAGCAGCTCAGCAGTATATTCACGGTCAAGTGGATAGGTCGTGCCTGCTAAGGCACCGGAGCCGATGGGAGATAGGTTTAGACGTTTCGTAATATCCGAAAGTCTTGATCGGTCACGCTTAAACATTTCAAAATATGCACCGAAATGATGAGCCAGGGTAACAGGCTGGGCCTTTTGAAGATGAGTGAAGCCAGGCAGGAAGGTGCCCGTATTTTCCTTCATGACTATGTGTATGGATAGCAATAAGTCCCTGATTAATTCATCAATCCCGGCAATCTCATCACGGGTATAGAGCTTCATATCAAGCGCCACCTGGTCATTGCGGCTTCTTCCGGTATGAAGCCTCTTGCCTGCGTCTCCGATTCGCTCAATCAAGTGTGCTTCCACAAAGCTGTGGATATCCTCGTGCTCCCCGTCAATTTCAAGGGTGCCATTAAGAATATCCTTCAGGATACCGGATAGACCGCCAATGATCAGGTCTTTATCCTCCGCTGATATGATTCCCTGCTTTGCAAGCATCGTAACATGAGCGATACTGCCCTCTATGTCCTGTTTGAAGAATTTCTGGTCAAAGGAAATTGATGCGTTAAAATTATGAACCAGCTGATTTGTCTCTTTGGTAAAGCGTCCGCCCCAAAGCTTCATTCGTGCCTCCATTCTGCCGCCTTATGCGGCATCGGTATTGTAAATATCTTATCAGTAACAAAATACTCTATTATAGTATTTTTATACATTTCTTGTATAAAAATTTCTGTTGTATTGACGAGCTGCAATACAGTTGCAGCTATTATATTACAACCTTTCTATATAAGTTGCAATACAAATTTGACCCGGAGTTAATCGGATAATATTTTATATAACGAATAATTGCATATATATTCATTTATCCTATTGCATCTTTCAATAAGTATTTTATATTACAAAAATTTAATATTGTACATTTTATTCAAAAAAAATACAGGTTCCTGTTATGAAAAGAATGAATATTGAATGAAATAGAGATATAATTCATTCAAAAACTGAATGATTTTGTTTATACTAAAGAAATGATAGCTCGGTAGAGTTATACATAGTTTCTTCTACAATAATAAACAAGGGAGGATTAATTTATGAGAAGAAAGCTACTAAGTGTTCTGCTTACTGTGAGCATGCTTGCCGCATTGTTTACAGGCTGCGGAAAGAAAGAAAGTGAAAGTACACAGTCTGATAAAGCTACGGTAACACCGGCAGCAGAAAAAGCGACCGAGGCTCCGGCTTCCGAAAGCGAGCCTGTAACATTAAAATGGGCGATTTGGGATCAGGATATTACACCATATTGGACAGCTTTAAAGGATGCATATGAATCGGCCAATCCAAATGTGACAATTGAATTAACAGACCTGGGTTCCTCGGATTATATGACGGTGCTTGCAACTGAGCTTTCCGGCAGCGGCTCTGATTTTGATGTGGTAACCATTAAGGATGTGCCGGGATACGCTGTTTTAGTTTCCAAGAATACATTAGAGCCACTTGACAGCTATATATCAAATGCAGGCACTGATTTAAGCAAGTACGGTGGTGTTGACCAGGTAAAGGTGGATGGAAGCCTGTATGAGCTTCCTTTTAGAAATGATTTTTGGGTAGTCTATTACAATAAAGATATCTTTGACAGGAAAGGAGTTGATTATCCAACCAATGATATGACCTTTAACGAATACGATGCATTAGCGAGAAAGCTCACCGATACGACCTACGGCTCCCAGGTTTACGGCACGCATTATCATACCTGGAGAAGTGCTGTGCAGTTGTTTGGTGTACTGGATGGACAGCATACAATTCTGGATGGAAATTATGATTTCTTTAAACCCTATTATGAATTGGTATTAAAAGAGGAGGACGATAAGGTTTGTAGAAATTATGCGGACTTAAGTGCAGAAGGACTTCATTATTCCGCAGCTTTTTCAGGCGGAGATGTTGCCATGATGAATATGGGCTCATGGTTTATCTCAACCTTGATGGCTAATATAAAGAGCGGAGAATATGATTCCTCACTATGCGGAAACTGGGGTATGGTTAAATATCCTCATGCGGACGGCGTAGAGGCTGGTTCTACTCTTGGCACAATTACAGGCCTTTCCGTAACAAGCGTATCAAAGAATAAGGAAGCTGCATTTGATTTTATCAAATGGGTGTCCGGTGAGGAAGGTGCGGAGGTTATGGCCAAGACCGGTAATTTCCCGGCGCTTATGAATGACCAGATTTCCAGCATAATTGCAGGATTAGACGGCTTCCCGACAGATGAAAACAGTAAAGAAGCTCTGAAGGTGTCAAATCTGTATCTGGAGGTTCCTTATGCAGAAAATGTAGCTGAAATTAATAATATTCTGGATACCTACCATAAATCAATTATGAATCGTGAAAAGACTATTGATGAAGGTATCGCGGCAATGAACGAAGAAGTTGGAAAGATTATTAAATAATCGTCACAGAAAAAATAATTCGGGGCTGGCTAATCAGCCCCGAATTATTGAAGCAGCCGCTGAAATAGGAATTGAGGAAAGGAGTAAGAGCCTCTTTAGGCTTTCGTAAATCAGAATGAACGAGAAAAAAGCAGCTCGGGTAAAAGGTCTGGAGGCCGAGTCCACTGAATTAATTCGGCAGATCAATGCGGAAACGGATTTGAAGAAAAAGCAGAAACTTATAGCCGAACGGGAAAGAATACAGAGTAAAGTAACAACAATCAGAAATAACAGAAGGATAAGCAAGGAAACAAAAAGAAATTTAATTGCTTACTCGTTTATCGCACCAAATTTCATAGGATTTGCCATATTTACTCTTATTCCTATCATGTTTGCTTTTGCTCTTGCTTTTATGAAGTGGGACGGAAGCAATAAGCTTAAATTTATCGGATTGGATAATTTTGTTAAATTATGTACGGACACATTTTTTATTAATGCATTAAAGAATACGATAATCTATGTGGTCGGAACCGTTCCCCTGACAATGGTAATAGCACTTCTGCTGGCCATTATACTTAATCAGAAAGTAAAGGCAAGAGGGTTTTTCAGAACAGTAGCCTTCTTTCCCTATGTAGCTTCTTTAGTATCTATTACTGCGGTATGGAGCATGCTTTTCCATCCGTCCAAGGGACCGATTAACTATTTGTTATTAAATATTATTGGAGTGGCACAGGATAATCTTCCAAAATGGTTTAGTGGTCATCTGGTTCTTTTTATATTAATTCTGTTCAGTGCATGGAAATATATGGGGTACTATATGGTTATTTATTTGGCGGGACTTCAGGGTATTTCTGCGGAATTATATGAAGCCGGAGGCCTGGATGGTGCCAATACGATACAGAAATTCCGGTACATAACATGGCCCCAGCTTCGTCAAACCACCTTTTTCGTAGTGGTTATGCTAACGATAAATTGCTTTAAGGTATATGACATCGTTGTCATGCTGGCAGGCGGCGGAGACGGCAAGCTTAGTACTTCGGCTTCCGTGCTGGTTTACTATATATATCAGAATGCTTTCAATTACTGGAATCTGGGTTATTCAAGTGCGGTAGCGATGGTATTGTTTGTATTGGTATTCATAGTCACAATCATACAATTCAGTTATCAAAAGAAGCTGGAAGCATAATGTGGATGAGAAAGGCGGAGCCGCTATGAGTAATGGAATTGCAATAAAAAAATATAAGTCGGCTAAAAAAAAGACGATAGGAAAAAGAACAGGTCTGTATATTGTACTGCTGCTTATTACCGTGTTTATGATTATTCCCTTTCTATGGATGCTGTCTGCATCCATAAAAACAAACAGGGAAGTATTTATTATGGACCCATTTGTCTTAATTCCCAAGAATCCGAAATGGGATAATTATCTTAAAATATGGACAAAAATTCCTTTATTGACATTTATAAAGAATACGGTCTACTTAACTGTAGTAGTTACTGCTTTACAATTATTTACCAGCAGCTTTGCTGCGTATTCTTTTGCAAAATTGGAATTTAAATATAAGAATGTGCTGTTTTTGGCGTATATATCTACCATCGCAATGCCCTGGCAGGTATATATGGTGCCCCAGTTTATTATGATGCGTAAAATGGGATTAAATGATAAGCTATTGGCAATGGTTTGCTTGCAGGCTTTTTCTGCCTTTGGAGTATTTCTGATGAAACAGTTTTATTCAAATATTCCGGATGAATTATGTGAGGCAGCAAGAATTGACGGGATGAGTGAATATAGAATATATTTGAAGATTATGCTGCCTCTATCAAAACCGGCGCTGTCGACATTAACGATTTTTGCATTTGTTAACACCTGGAATGATTATCTGGGACCCTTGATCTATTTAAAAACCGAATCACATAAAACAATTCAGCTGGGGCTCAGAATGTTTATCGGCCAGTTTTCTTCAGAATACGGACTTATAATGGCAGGCTCGGTAGTATCCTTGATTCCGGTAATTATAGTATTTCTGATTTTACAGAAATATTTTGTGGAGGGGGTTGCTTCCACAGGCCTGAAGGGCTGAATAATTAGATTGAAAGGAAAAAGGGGCTTTAGATCTTATATGATTTGAGTGAGGAGAATGAATATGCTGTTTGAAACGATGCCTGTTATTAATAAATCAGAAATTAAAAATGCACTTCAATTTTCCAGTGAGCAGATACTCCGTAATCTGCCGGAATTTACAGATCTATTTCAGAAAGCTTATAGTGATAATAATTTTTACCAACCAATAGAGAATAATGATTGGACAACAGGTTTCTGGACGGGAGAAATCTGGCTGGCTTATGAATTCAGCGGCGATATTCGTTTTAAGCATGCTGCAGAAATTCAAATTGAAAGCTTTTTAGACAGAATTGAGAATAAAATTGGCGTAGATCATCATGATATGGGCTTCTTATATTCACCCTCCTGCGTTGCGGGATACAAGCTTACCGGAAACAGAAAAGGGAGGGAGGCGGCGATCAAGGCAGCAGATCAATTAATCACCAGATATCATGCATGCGGAGAATTTATTCAGGCCTGGGGAGCAATGGATGAGCCTGGAAACTACAGATTGATTATCGACTGCCTGCTGAATCTGCCACTGCTTTACTGGGCGAGCGAAGAAACCGGTGACGAAAAGTACCGGGATATTGCTGAAAAACATATCCATACGGCAATTAGCAATGTAATCCGTGAGGATTATTCTACCTGGCATACCTATTATTTTGATATGAAAACCGGAGCTGCAGACCATGGCGCCACCTGTCAAGGCTACAGAGATGGTTCCGCGTGGGCTAGAGGGCAGGCCTGGGGAATTTATGGTCTGGCACTTGCTTATAAATATACGGGACGGAAAGAATATATTGATTTATTTAAACAGGTGACCTTATATTTTGTTGAGCATTTGCCTAAGGATATGGTACCCTTCTGGGATCTGGTGTTTACTGACGGAGATGACCAGCCAAGAGATTCCTCGTCGGCATCCATTGCCACATGTGGGATATTAGAGATGACTAAATATCTGGATGAAGAGGAAGCCACAGTTTATAATAGGCTGGCTATGCAGATCATGAAGTCTGTTTATGATAATTATGCCGTTAAAAATCCTGAGATTTCCAACGGACTTGTACTGCACAGTACTTATTCGAACCATTCGCCGTATAATTCATGTAATCATTATGGAGTGGATGAATGTAATTCATGGGGGGATTATTTTTATATGGAAGCCCTGACAAGGCTATATAAAAACTGGATATCATATTGGTAGAAGCAGGATGCTTTAAGGGAGTTCGCGGAAAAGAAGCGCAGGAATGGGGTAAAGTTGAAAGAAATACACTTTCAACTTAGAAAGTTTGTGCCTGCGAGATCCTCGGCACAAACTTCGTATGCGCGGAAAAGAAGCGCAGGAATGGGGTAAAAATGAAAATAGATTGTGAGAGAGAATTATTTAGTAAAAAGGATTTTCAAAATTTACTTCTAGAAATAGTCGAGCCGCTGCTGCCTTATTACAGTGATAAAAAGGCGGAGCTTATTCTTGGAGTGACGGCAACGAATTATGACCGGAGGGCTATTGGGTTAGAAGCCTTTTCAAGGCCACTGTGGGGCTTGGTGCCATTTTGGGCAGGAGGAGGAAAAGCAGCTGATTTCGAGAATATATATAGCAGAGGATTAGCAGAAGGGACGAATCCGGAGGGAAAGGAATATTGGGGCGGATTTCATACGTTTGATCAGAGATTTGTTGAAATGGCTGCAATTTCCTATGGTTTAATTTTGACGCCGGATAAGCTGTGGGAGCCTCTTAATGAAGCGGAGAAGGATAATCTGGCAGACTGGTTGTATGGAATTAACGAATATGAGCTCCCGGTCTGCAATTGGATCTTGTTTGCGGTTCTGGTAAATACAGCATTAAAAAAGTTGGGAAGAAGGTATCATCCGGAAAAATTGAAGCGGTACCTTGAAGGTATTGATACCTTTTATCTCGGAGAGGGCTGGTATCAGGACGGAGATTCCAGCCAGAAGGACTATTATATTTCGTTTGCAATACATTTTTATTGTCTCTTATATGCGAAAGTAATGGATAAGGAAGATCCGGACAGATGCGGCCTGTTTAAGGACAGGGCGGCGCTGTTTGCAAAGCAGTTCATTTTCTGGTTTGACGATAACGGAGCCGCGCTCCCCTATGGTCGTTCCTTAACCTACCGCTTTTCTCAGGTGAGCTTCTGGTCGGCATGCCTTGCCGCAGATGTGATGCCGTTTTCGGTGGGCGTAATGAAGGGACTGATTACGAGGCATCTGTCCGATTGGCTGCGAAAGCCAATCTTTGACAGGGACCATATTTTGACGATAGGCTACGGTTATCCGAATCTGGTAATGGGAGAACGCTATAACGGCCCGGGTTCCCCTTATTGGGCGCTGAAAACCTTTGCATTTCTAATGCTGCCGGATGAGCATCCGTTCTGGACGGCAAAAGCCGAGCCTATGCCAAAATTGCAGGAACAGCAGCTGCTGCCCTATGCGGGCATGTTGCTTCGCCGATACCAAAACCATGTCACCGCCTATGTATCAGGGCAGTACAGTCCCTTTGGGCATGGCCAGTCGCAGGCCAAATACGGGAAATTTTCCTATGATACCCGCTTTGCCTTTAATGTGGCAAAATCATCCTTCGAGCTTCATGAGGCAGCACCGGATAATATGCTGGCCTTTTCCATTAATAATTATATTTATGTACGCAGAAGCAGTGAGCTGCTTCAGATATCGGAGGAACAGATAACGGCCAGATGGTCGCCATTTCCCGGAATAACGGTCGTGACAACGGTAAAACCGACCGGAACTGGGCATATAAGGAAGCACAGTATCGATAGTACGATAGAATGCAGGGCATATGATTGCGGCTATGCAGTGGAGATTGACACGGAGGGTGAAAGGTTTACAGAGGAACAATGCATGGCGCAGATTGAAAATTCCTATTCCTATTGCCGGATAACGGCAGTATGCGGTGATGGGAGAGGAACAGTCATTATGGCAGATCCCAATACGAACCTACTGCATCCGAAGACAGGGATTCCTGCGGTATGCTATGCAATTCATTCTGGAAAAAATGAGCTTATCTCAAAGATTGAAGCAGGATATGATCGCCAAAATTAAGCAAAAACTGAACACCCTGTCGGACGGTAAAACTGCAGTTTTCTGGTTTTACCGTCCGGGCAGGGTGCTTTAGATTTCCTAAAGAAATTGATTCATATAATCACGGGGCGAAAATCCTGTTACTTTTTTAAAGACACGACTAAAATAGAAGGCACTTTCAAAACCCAGAATATCTGAAATTTCATATATTTTCAAACTTCCGTCGGCTATCATTTTTTTTGCTGCTTCTATTTTGCAATGGTTAATATAATCCGTAAACCCGATATCATTATATTTTGAAAAGAGAATACTCAAATAGTTCGGACTGATATTAAAGACTTCGGCCGTCTTATTTAAAGTAAGCTTTTTATTCAAGTTTTCGTTGATATATTTTTTTACATTGGCAACAATATAATTCTTATAATCCTGATTATGTATGACAAAGCTTTTGCAGAGGCCGTCACGCAGTTGTGTCAGCCACTCTATAATCTGCTCTACGTTGCTCAGCTCATATAATGACCGGTAACCGTTATTTTTGCTCTTGAATATCCCGGATACAATCTGTTCGCCGTTGCTGAGAAGAGAAAGGGACAAATATAGAATATTCCCGGCCGCATCCAGTGCCTGCATGTAATGGGCAGGCTGGTTTTTAAATAATTCCATAATGGAAGTAAAAATATCGTAGAGTGCCTTTTCGTTGAATTCGGCGTAAGCCATCCGGATATCTTCCTTAAACAAAGACATATTAAAAACATTATTCGGAGCTTTCTCATTCAAATAATCCTCTGCAAAAAGGATCGGATGCTCATCGTTAATTTGTACGAAGCTTTGCTTTGCCTCCTGAAAGGACGTCGAAACCTGTATCAGTTCCGTCACCGGTACTCCTATACCGGCCGACATCGTTACGCTGTAATAATTATAAAGCATATCAGATATCTGGCGGAGAGCTTTATAAATTATATTCCTGTAATCACCAGCATTACTTTCGGATAAAAAGAAGATAATGGCAAAATGCTTCATATCCAGGGATAGGACATGACTGGGAATGTATTTTAAAATAAGCTCCTGTGTCATTTGAAGACTGTTCGTGTATAAATTGAATTGCTTCTCCGAGGTCATTTCTGAAAGCTTTTTGCTGTCAATTCCGATATAGCAGGCCGCAAAGGCATCATAATTAAAATTTAAATTCAGATTATGAGACTGCAATTCAAATTGGTGCTGTGATTCAAATAGATTCAGTATTAATCGGGTGTAAAACTGCTCTTTAAGCAGGTATATGCTGCTTATGGAACTATGGGAGAAATCAGCCGTATTATTAATTTGGGATATTTTATTCAAAGCACGTTTGATAGCTCCTACGAGAATTTCTTCTGTCAGCTCCAGTTTAATTAAGTAATCCACCACCTGATAAGTCAGAGCCTCCTTTACAAAATGAAAATCTTCATAGCTTGTAAGGATAATAAAAACGGGCAGAGACATTCCTTCCTCATGACATAGCTTCACAAGCTCGAGACCACTCTTTATAGGCATCTTAATATCAGTTATTACAATTTCAGGAGAATATCTTTTAATCATATCATAAGCCGCCGCTCCGTTCATGGCTGTTCCTACAATATTTACTCCATAATCCTTCCAATTCAGCATGGATTTAATACCGGATTGCACTAAAGGTTCATCATCTGCTATTAGTAAATTAATCATAAGCGGCCTCCTGATAATCTTCTGATGATTGAAAGCTGAAGGGTAACAGTATGGAAATGGTGGTAAATTCGTTTGGACTGCTGGTAATGGAAAGCCCATATTTATCACCAAATTCATACTGCAAACGTTTGTGGACATTGCTGATACCGATTTCCTTAAAAAAGGAGGACTCCCCCGGATAATCATTGTTTAACAAAAGTGCAGCTTTCTCGGGCTCCATACCGATGCCATTGTCGGTTATATCAATATGAATATCTGTATTTTCATCCTGATAAATCTGAATAGTTATGGTGCCGACTCCTCCCTTTGGCTCAATTCCGTGAAAAATTGCATTCTCAACAATTGGCTGGAGGGTAAATTTAAGAATGCTGCAGGTATTCAACACCGGGTCTGCAATATTACAATGAAGAGTAATTGTGCCTCCATAACGGTACTTCTGAATAGTGAAATAATCATTGATAAGCGAGAGCTCATGCTTTAAGGTAATTAGATTGCTGGTGCCTTTGGAGATATCCTTTAATAATCTTGATAAAGCAATTATCATTTCTGCAATTCCCGGAGCATTCTGAATCGTTGCCATCCATTTGATTGAATTTAAGGTATTGTATAGAAAATGGGGATTAATCTGGCTTTGCAGCATTTTATACTCATATTCATTCTTTTTTCGTTCATCTTCAATCCGCTGGTTCATTAGAAAATTTACATTTTCAGACAAATCATTAATGTTTTTACCGATATCACCCAGCTCGTGATTCCATTCGATGGAAGGGTCCCTGCTAAAATCACCGTTTGCAATATGAACCATCCTCTTTTGAAGTTTTTTAACAGGAACATTTACCGTTTTAAATAAATAGAGAGAAAGCAGGATTCCAATCAATATGCTTGCCGTAAGAATGATTAAGGCTATTAGAAGAAATGCTTTCAATATATTGCGTGACAGGATGGATTCGTCGAGGCATTCTGTTATATACCAGCCCTTTGTATCAAGAGGCCGCGTTAATAATATGGAGGAGCTCCTGCCATCCGGATTAAGAATTCTTTGCACTACCGTATCATTTCGCATCGCCTGGTCCGACAGGTTATTTGTAATATTGAAAGCACCGGTATAGGGTATTAACGTATCATTCTCGTATTTATATAGACTATTTCCGATATGTAAGTAAAACTGGCTGCTGGTTTCTGAAATATAATTCTGTAGCGGGGCTATGATGACGGAGGGAGACATTTCAGTAAAAATATAGCCAATATCGCCGGCTTTATAGGGATGAGGGATCGTTTGAATTAACGGTATCATATAAACCGTTTTTGTTGTAATAAAGGGGTCGGTTAGTATTTCTGCAGATACTTTTCCGGGAGTGGATTGTAAAACGTTAAAATAGGGAAGCGATAAAATGCTTTTTGCGGATACTGTTACGGAGGAATAGGGTGATTGCACGATCTGAATCATATCATCTCTGGATTTTCCGATCACGATTAACCGAATCACCTGAGAACGAAGGGCAGAATTAGACTTGTAGGCATCATCAATAAAGTCATGTGCCTCCATTTTTAATTTATTGTCATCAGCATCCTCTTCCAGGGCAAAGTCTCTTATTTTACTGCTGGTACGGCAGGAACGTATAAAATAGGTGACATTATTAATATTGGTGTTTATGGAGGTACATAAATAAGCTAATTTCGTTTCTGAGGTCTGAATAAGGTTTTTTTGAAGATTGGAGGATACGACAACATAACTGATTGAAGAGATAATCGTACTTATTATAACAATCAGAGATATTGTACTTAATAGAATCCGGGCTCTTATTGTATGAAAATATTGCAATAATCCGTTTCGCATAGAACCTCCCCCAATGCGCTGTTCATTATAGTTAGGTGCAGTGATATAAAAAATTAAATCAGAAGGCATTCGTTGATATGCTTTTAGAGCGATACCATTTTATTTAAACTATGACACAAATTGTGCATACTTTTTAGGAGATATCCCTACAGCCTTTGTAAATGCCTTTAAAAAATTACTGTAATCACGAAAGCCGCATAGATCGCAGACCTCACTGACCGTATATCCCTGTGATAAAATTGATTTTGCGATTGTGATCCGTTTGGCTGTTATATATTTATTAATTGTTGTACCGGTTGAATCCTTGAAAATACGGCATAAATAAGATTCACTCAAAAAGAAGTGCTCTGATAATTCATGAATGGATAAGGTGCCTTGTATATTATGATTGATGTAAGTAAGAATACGGTCCACCTGCTGATGATAGGACGGTAGCTCTCCGGCGGTATGCTGTTCCTGCTGCGTATGATAGAGGCGGTTTAAAAATACCATCAGCTCTAAAAAAGCAGATTTTTCAATTAAATCTTCTCCATATCCGCTGGTACTTAAGATTTTATGGATAAAATACAAAAACCGGTTCTGATCATCGGAGCATAAGGATAATTTATGGTTCCTTTTGTCCGGATTAGAAAAGCACTGATTTAAGTCGGTTAACCGGGAGGATAAAGAGGATAAATATACCGGAGAGATCGAAAGCACGATACGCTCATGTATTTCCTGGTCAATCTGCGTTAAATGATGGCTCTCATATTGATTAATAAAGAAAATGTCACCGGGCTGTATAGGATAAAACCGGTTATCAATTAAAAACTGCTTACCGCCGGAGATGGAAAAATAGATTTCATAGCAGTCGTGAATATGCATGCTCATGGGCTTTTCGTCATTATATAAATGTGCTACCGCAAAATTTTGATTTGTAATGCAAGAATCCATGGCGGCTTTGCAGGAATTGAATTCTTTCATATAATATGACATCTCCTTCCTCTGTCAATGCTTTAACGGTTACCTTGCTGTTATCTTGCTGTGGTGAATTGTAAAGTTAAATTCCAGTCCGTTCACCCTCAAACTGGAACTTAGTATTGCAAAGTTGCTGCCAGAAATTACTCTTGCAAACCATTCTGGTATGGTATATTTATGGTTCAGCACCAGAGT
>JAEZTJ010000027.1 GCA_023421505.1 Bacillota bacterium | reverse complement strand
CATAGCTAAAACCATATCTAGCAGCTATGGTTCGGTAACTTCCTTTACTTGCTAAATAAGCTTTTACTGCTGCAATTCTTTGCTCTGGTGTCAATTTGCTTTTATGCATAGAAAATACTCCCTTCATAATTAACAGTTTTTTTATTTCACTGTCTCTCATAAAGGGAGCATATCATATCGCACCGAGGTACGCCTTCGGACCC
This sequence comes from Bacillota bacterium, assembly GCA_023421505.1. Taxonomy (GTDB): domain Bacteria; phylum Bacillota; class Clostridia; order Lachnospirales; family Lachnospiraceae; genus Mobilitalea. Next base: position 3,007 of record JAEZTJ010000027.1, on the reverse strand, counting down.
TTCAAAGAAATGAGGGGATCTCCGGAGCTTTAATGTCTAAACTCCTGTTCTTTTATGGCGGGACTGTTTTATTGATTATCAGCTTTACTGTTCTTTCTCTGCAGCAGCTTTCTGATTCGACTGAATTTAAGCAGAGATTTAAAATCATTAAAAAGCTGGGCGTCTCTGAGACCTCCATAAATAGAATCATCCTTGGGCAGATGGGAATCTGGTTTGGTCTTCCGATTATCTTTGCAGGGATAGGAGCCTTTATCATAAGTCATTTTTATATTAACTTTACGCGAGATATTATCAATGTGTTCATAGGTATGGAGGATTTATATCTTGCTATATTGAAGACAATCTCTGTAATCATTCTATTATTTGCGTGTTATTTCTCCAGTACCTGTATCTTATTTAAGAGAAATATTGAACTGTAAGAAGAATACAATAAGATAAAGAGCAAAACAGCCATTGTAGCTGCCTCAACTTTCCTACACGCTTGACAGTTTCATTCCACAAGATTAATATATTATTATCCATAGATTTACATTCGAAGGAGTGTATCGGAATGAAACGATGGTTGATTATACTGCTTTTCATAGTTTCATTATTTAACATTTCAGGCTGTAACAGCAAGAACGAAAGCAACATTTCTTTTGAGGTTGATCGTAATGGGAATTATACCGGGTTTAGCAAACTACCCGCATATAGGAACGCTAAAAAAGCAGTTGCTGATGGCTGTTACGTGAAGGACGGTGTGGAATTTAAAGGAACTAAATATTGGAACGAATTTCTGCATGCATCGATGAGTGGAGAAAATGCCAAGCTACGTATGGTAATTCTGTCAGAGAATAAATCAAATGCATCTATTGATCTATTTTATCAAGATGGGCTTTATTATGTATTTAAGTCTGATACTGATAATTTAACCGCCAATGGATATCATCATTTGCTTATATTAGAAGATAGTAAAATAGTTAATCACAAAATTATGTATACTGTAATTCTTTCTGACGATGATATATTTACATTTACGGATATCATGAAGAACCTTACTTCGAGTAAAAGAGTGGTTATGGATGAACCTTACAAAATAGTTTATTTTGGAATGAAACCGGTGTGATTAGGAGGTCAAAAGCTCATCCTATTCAAAGAGCTTTTGACCCCCCTAATCAATTTTATTTGTGTAAATATTACGGTCAACTCCTGGCACTTTATTGTTAAAACTCTTTTATAATATTTTAATACCTATTAACTGACTTATTCATATCACGCAGTAAATGCTGCAGCACAACGATTATTAGTGCGGCTAGCAGTGAATTAAAAAAGCCTCCCATATTGACCTTATGGACAAAGCCATCTGCAATCATGATGGTCCAGGTATTAACCACAAAACCGAACAGCCCTAAAGTAAGGATACTAAAGGGGAAGGTAATTAAAAGCAGCAAGGGTTTTATAATCATGTTAACAACAAGTAAAACCAGTCCCATGACTAATAATGCGGGTATACTGCCCACATAGACAGAATTTAGTGCCATGGATAATAAATAGATTGTAATGATAATCGACAAATATTTATAAAGTAATCTTCCCATAAAAACTTCCTTTCTGCCTTCAGGCAGCTCTCATACTGATGAAGAATATTTTTTAAAAGCTATGTGTAAGATACAAGCTTATTTTAACTGTGAATTGCTTTTTCGTCCTACTATCTTATTATAATTGATACATTCACCTTTTCTAAGCTTACTCCTACAAGCTCGTAAGGCTCCTCCTCTGTTAGTGCCTCAAAAATTTTATCCAAAGATATCATCAGCTCTTTAACTGAGTTTATAGGAATATTGTAGGCGTTCGATTTCAATTGTCTCGGTACAAACAGGCTTACAAATGATAGTAGGTCAAAAAGACAATCTAGTAACTCCCGGAAAATATAAAAGGGAACAGGAATAGAAAAATGTATGTGTTTATCACTGCCTAATTGCATCTTAAGCCATAATATTTTAAATCCCCTAATCGACATATACTTTCACCTTCACCATCGAATTATGTGTTTCATCCCAGGCTTCAACATCTACAATAGTAGGGTCATCTAAGGTACCGTTTAGGATTTCTTCAATGATTTTCGCAAAATCCATACTGGTAATATCAATACCTTTCGCTTCCATTTCCCGTCTGGCATCCGCAGGAACCATAACGATCATCTTATCAGCAATCTCACCGAACGTAGTCAGCAGCCGGATCGGAACATTAACGTTAACATTTACCGTCTTATTATCAGAGCTTACTTTAATTCTAAGAAATTTATACTTTTTTTTAACAGAAGTAGTATTCGCCTCTATCACTGCACTAGTCTCTGCTTCCTTCGTGGCATTGAGTGCATCTAATAGCTCCATGCCCTCTGCGGCTGTAATTTGCCCTTTCTCAATCATTTCTAATATTTTTTGCTGTTCACTCATTGACTTATTCCCCCTTATATTAAAGATTCTTAATTCTTTCGGTTGCTTCCTTAGGAGTTATTTCTCCCTTAGATAAGCGGTCAAGTATTTCATTTCTGGCAGCGGCCTTTTCTTCATTATCCTTAATTGTCTCTTTACTAGATACTTCAAATCCAAGTCCTTTTATAACAGCATCCAGCTTACCCCGAACTGTAGGATATGAGATACCCAGTTCTTTTTCAACATCCTTTATATTACCGCGGCATTTGATAAATACCTTAACGAATTCAAGGTCCTCCGAAGGAAGTCTGCAAAACTCACAGGGTTCAAAATCTCCTTCAATAGCGGTAGTGCATTTTTGGCAGCCTAGTCTTGTAATTGAGAGCTGCTCCCCGCAGACCGGACATTTACCCGGTGCTTTATATTTCATTAACATCACCTTCCTAAAGTACTAATTTAAATACAAGGTGAATTGTAAAGTTAAATTCCAGTCCGTTCACCCTCAAACTGGAACTTAGTATTGCAAAGTTGCTGCCAGAAATTACTCTTGCAAACCATTCTGGTATGGTATATTTATGGTTCAGCACCAGAGT
>JAEZTJ010000081.1 GCA_023421505.1 Bacillota bacterium | reverse complement strand
GTACTTCTTTTTGTAACGAAAGCGCCGACTTCAACAAAACTATTGTCGTCAAGCAAAGAAGTAATTCTTTCTCTTGCTGACAGTTGTGCTGTACTGCTCATTTTCAGCCCTCCATTTTTCTATTGTTTATATAAATCAATTCTCTGCCGAGTCTAATTGTATAATATTTATTTTAAAAAGGCAAGGATAAATTATATAATTAAGGTGCAATATGACATTTCATATAGAAATAAGCAGCACCCTCGTATCTTACCATATTATCTTTTCAGCTATCAACTTAATAGCTGCTTGATTTTACTGATTTGAAATCCCTTTCGATAAAGAGACGCCATAAGCCTTTGCTTCTCTTCATAAGTTAAGGTCTCAGGTTTTTTTGTTTTCTTTGCAATCGCCTTTCTGATCGCAATAAGCTCTGCATCCTCATTCCCGCCGTCTTCCTCATATTCCTCTGAAAATATCTGCTCTATGATATCCTTTAGTATACCTTTCTGCTGTAATTCTGTTTTAATAACACGTTTGCTTTTTGTATGCATTTTCGCTCTGACATAAGCTGATACAAAACGTTCATCATTTAAAAAACCATATTCCGATACATAGTTTATTGTCTGTTCGACAACAGCTTCAGGGTATCCTGCATCTATAAGCTTTGTTCTTAGCTCTAATTCCGTACGATCCATAAATTTAAGAATCGCAATTGCCTTCTGCTTTGCCCTCCTTAATATCGTATCCTCCAGAATTGTCTCAAAATACACTCTTGATATTTCTATTCCTTCTGCTAATTCAAGCTTTTCAATATCCTTCTGATATAACAGAAATGCATATTGATAATCTATATAGACTTTAATCTTCGACTGTCCTACATCCTCCAACCGGGTTATAACCATAATAACTACTCCTTTGTATCCGCAAACTGCCCTATCCTTCTTAGGAACGCGTATGACTGGAAAGGCTGCCCGAAAGAGTCACACCGGTATAGGAATCCGAACATGGATACCGATCAACCTGTTATTCCTCCTTGGACAGCCAGATATCAATATATATTATTGTTTTAGAATAAAATCTTATTCTATCGCTTCATTATAATTCTTTGTAGGTGCTAATGTATATTTTTCGCGTACCCTATCCTCAATTTCAGCAAATATCTGAGGGTTATCAAGGAGGTATTGTTTTGCGTTCTCCCTGCCTTGACCGATCTTGGCATCGTTATAGGCATACCAGGCACCGCTTTTAACTACTATGCCGGAATCGGAGGCCAAATCAAGAACATCACCCTCTCTCGATATTCCCTTACCAAACATAATATCAAATTCTGCTTCCTTAAAGGGCGGGGCAATCTTATTCTTAACTACCTTAACCCTTGTTCTGTTGCCGACAACCTCTCCTCCCTGCTTTAAGGATTCAATTCTCCTGACATCCATACGTATAGAGGAATAGAACTTAAGTGCTCGTCCACCTGTAGTAGTCTCAGGATTACCAAACATTACACCGACCTTTTCACGCAGCTGGTTGATAAATACTACGATACAGTTCGATTTACTGATAACCGCTGTAAGCTTTCTAAGTGCCTGAGACATAAGTCTAGCTTGAAGTCCCACATGAGAATCTCCCATCTCACCGTCAATCTCTGCCTTCGGTACCAATGCCGCAACTGAGTCAACGATAATAATATCTACTGCCCCAGAGCGTACCATAGTCTCAGTTATCTCTAACGCCTGTTCTCCGTTATCCGGCTGAGAAATATATAAATTATCGATATCTACTCCAATATTCTTTGCATAAACTGGGTCTAATGCATGCTCCGCATCAATAAAACCTGCAATTCCGCCCTTCTTCTGAACCTCGGATACCATATGCAGGGCTACGGTTGTCTTACCACTGGATTCCGGTCCGTATATCTCAATAATTCTTCCCTTCGGAACACCACCTAAGCCGAGTGCAATATCAAGGCTGATGGATCCGGTTGGAACTGTTTCAATATTCATATTCGCATTCGTATCACCAAGCTTCATGATGGAGCCTTTTCCATATTGCTTTTCAATCTGTGCAAGAGCAGATTCCAGTGCTCTTATTCTATCATCCTTTGCCATAACTAATCTCCCTTTTTATGAAGGTGTCGCCTTCAAAATACGAACTAATGTTCTTATACACATATTAACTTATTTTTTAAGCAATGTCAATACATATTCATCGCTTAACCTCCTCTACCAGCTTATTTTATCAAAACATGCTGATACAGCACGCTCTCAGCATAAAATGATAGCTTTAATCGGAAAGCTTCTTATCTATTATGCTTTTGTAATAAGCTTATGAAATAGGAGGACTATGAAGAAATAAAACGTTGCAGCTTTCTAAGATATCATGAATTGTTAATGTCAATCTACTAAGGCCTTCATCCTTCGTAATCCCCGAATAATGTAGTATTCACTGACATAAAACAGAATATAAAGATATTCTTATTATAACAATCTTAACTATTCATGTAAATAGCTGTAATTTCACTTCGTTAAATCTGCTGAATCTTTTCGTACTTTTTATGAATTAATACTAATACCATTCCTATGGTTTAGGTATCGATTATGTAATACAACTAATTGGAATGAATTATTATATATCCTTTGGAGGTTATTATATGGAATTATTTAATATACCTTATTCGGGGTTAATATCTTAGGATTATAACCATGATCCACTAATGCCTGAACAATCTGCTGCTTATGCTCATGACCAAAGGTTTCCATCGTAATTGTAAGCTCCACCGCACTGTTACGATTAATGCTTACGAACTGGTTATGGTCAAGCCTTATGACATTACCCTGCTCCTTTGCGATGATCGATGCCACATTAACTAACTCGCCCGGTCTGTCGGGAAGAAGAACCGATACGGTAAACACCCTGCCTCTTTGAATTAAGCCGTGCTGAACAATCGAGGAGACAGTAATAATATCCATATTTCCGCCGCTTAAGATGGATACGATTTTCTTATTCTCGCAGTTCAAATGCTTTAATGCGGCAACAGTTAATAAACCGGAATTTTCAACTACCATTTTATGATTTTCAATCATATCTAAAAAGTTAACAATTAGCTCGTGATCTTCGATGGTAATAATATCGTCCACATATTGTTGAACATAAGGAAATATTACATCCCCCGGAGTCTTTACCGCTGTACCGTCTGCAATGGTATCTACATTAGGGAGGGTAACGACCTTACCGGCAGCTAAGGAAGCCTTCATACAAGCTGCTCCGGCAGGTTCTACACCAATTATTTTAACATTGGGATTAAGCATTTTCGCCAAAGTAGATACTCCTGCTAATAAGCCTCCGCCTCCAACAGGTGCAAGAATGATATCCACGGTAGGTAGGTCCTTAAATATCTCCATCGCAATTGTACCCTGACCCGTAGCTACAATCTCGTCATTAAAAGGATGAATAAAGGTATATCCCTTCTCTTCGGCTAATTTATAAGCATACTGACAAGCTTCATCATATACATTACCATATAGAATTACCTCTGCACCATAGCTCTTGGTCCTGTTAACCTTAATTAATGGCGTAGTAGAAGGCATTACGATAATTGCCTTCGCGTTATAGATCTTCGCTGCATAGGCAACTCCCTGCGCATGGTTACCTGCTGATGCAGTAATTAAACCACGCTTTCTTTCTTCCTTGGTTAAGGTACTGATTTTGTAATAGGCTCCACGTACCTTATATGCACCTGTAAACTGCATATTTTCCGGCTTTAGGTAGACTTTATTCCCAGTTACATCGGAAAAATAATCACTGTAAATCAGCTCCGTGCGAAGTATAACCTTCTTGACCGCTTCTGTTGCTTCCTCAAACTTATCCAGTGTCATCATGATATTACCCTCCATTACGTGCTAAGTGGTGCTTGCACTTTAAGCACAATTTATATAAAACAGCTCCCATGAGCTGCCTTCTGCGGCATTAAATTCAGGGGTATGGCATAAATCCTTTCAAAATGTCTATTCTGTCTTTTGAAATAATGCATTTACAAAATCATCCGCGTTAAACTTCTGAAGATCATCAATCTTCTCACCGATGCCTATATATTTAACGGGAATTCCAAGCTCGGACTGAATAGCGATCGCAATACCACCCTTGGCGGTTCCGTCAAGCTTTGTTAGTACAATACCTGTAATGTCTGCTACTTCATTAAATTCCTTTGCCTGAGCCAGTGCGTTCTGTCCTGTAGTTCCATCCAGTACTACAAGCGTCTCACGGTAAGCCTCGGGATATTCACGCTCAATGACACGATCAATCTTTTTCAGCTCCTCCATTAAATTCTTTTTATTATGAAGGCGCCCTGCCGTATCACATAGAAGAACATCCACATCCCTCGCTTTCGCTGCAGTTACGGCATCATATATCACTGCTGCGGGGTCTGAGCCTTCCTTTTGGGAAATAATGCTTACATTCGCCCTATTCGCCCACTCGGTTAACTGTTCTATCGCTGCAGCACGAAAAGTATCTGCTGCGGCAACCATTACCTTTTTCCCTCTATCCTTCATTTGTCCTGCCAATTTACCAACTGATGTAGTCTTTCCAACTCCATTAACTCCAATTAATAATACAACTGATTTTTGATTTTCAAAATCATATGCGGTTTCTTTTAGCTGCATCTGCTCCTTCATGCTGTTGATCAAAAGCTGTCTGCACTCACCTGGATCTTTAATTTTATTTTCCTTTACCTTCTGCCTTAAATTCTCAATAATCGCTGTCGTGGTATTAATACCTAAATCAGCCATGATCAGAGTTTCTTCCAGTTCCTCATAAAAATCATCATCTATACTGGAAAAGCCGCTGAAAATAGCATCAATTCCATGTGCAATACTGTTTCTGGTTTTTGATAATCCCTGAACCAATCTTCCGAAAAATCCTGTTTTATTCTCTCCCATATTAACCTCCATGTTGCCGCTTAATCGGCATACAGATACTGAGTGAAAAGCACCCTCAGTGCTTTTTGCTGATTGAAATATCTTTGATTTTTAAACCTACCATAACCTACCCTTTGAATTAGTTTGTGCCGAGGATTACGCAGGCACAAACTTCTAGGTGTGAATTGTTCTTTTCAACAATTCACACTATCTCCATGCTGCCAACAGGCGGCTCAAATAGTTATTTCTCTAATTCGTTCTCTATTAAGCTTACGGAAACCAGAGTAGATACACCCTTTTCCTGCATAGTAATTCCATATAAAATATCCGCGGATGCCATTGTTCCTCTTCGATGGGTAATAACTATAAATTGTGTATCCTTCGTTAATTTATGCAGATATTTTGCAAATCGTTTGACATTAGAATCATCTAGTGCTGCTTCAATCTCATCCAAAAGACAAAAAGGCGAGGGCTTTAGGTTCTGTATTGCAAATAATAGGGAGATTGCCGTCAGTGCCTTTTCTCCACCAGAAAGCTGCATCATATTCTGAAGCTTCTTACCCGGAGGCTGCGCATTGATACGTATTCCCGCCTCAAGAATATCCTCATTTTCCGTTAATTCAAGATCTGCTTTACCGCCTCCAAAGAGCTCCTTAAATACAATATCAAATTGCTCATTAATTGCTTTAAATTTTTCTGCGAACTGGATACGCATCTCTGTATCAAGCTCATGTATAATCTGAAGAAGTGCTTCCTCAGCCTTTATTAAATCCTCTCTCTGACCTGTTAGGAATTCATACCGCTCAGATAAATTCTTATAGTCCTCAATCGCATTGACATTAACATCTCCAAGCTCTTTAATCTTCACTTTGATCTCAGAAATCATTTTTTTAGCCTGCGTAAGACTGATCTCCTCATCCATCGGATAATTTAACGCTGTGGAATAGGTAAGCTCATATTCCTCCCACATGTAGCTAATCTGTTGGTCAGCCTGCTCACTAAGCTTTTCCTTCTGACCGTTTAAGCGGAAGCATTCTTTATCTAGCTCATTCATTCGATTGGAAAGCTCTTCTCTTTTTGAAAAGAAGCTTTTATGAATAGCCGTAATATGTTCTTTCTCAGTAGTCTTAGTCTTTATTTTAGCTTCCAGTTCAGAAAGAGACTGCTGATATCTCTGGATCTCATCGAAAGTCTGACTGATAATCAGCTTCTTTTCTTCTACCGCCTTAGAGGCCTTCAAAATATCTGCCTTTAGGGCAGCTTCTTCCTCGAAGAGCTTATCAATCTCTCTTTTGGTACGCTTCACATTTTCCAGTAAAAATTGATTGCTTTGTTCCAGAGAGGATAATTCAAGTCTTAACTGTGAAGCCTTTTCTCCTGCTGTCTGCTCTTTTACTCTCTCCGTTTCCAGAAGCTTTGATAATTCTTCAATCATTACTTCTTTTTCTTTATTCTGTATTGCATTCTGTGAGAGCGTTTCATTTAATTTATATAAATTATCCTCTAAATCCTTTGCTTGAAGTTCAATTTCCTGAAGCTCTTTTAAATACTCCTGATAGGTGGCTAAAGCTTCTGCCTTTTTTGCCTTTTCCCTGTCTAAATTCATCTTAGCAGTATTCTGCTCAAGGAAATTTTTCTGTAACAAAAGCTTAAGACTTTCTAAATCAGTACGATGCTTTGCCTTGGCTTCCTTATATTCCTCTTTCTTTTTAAGAAACTCCTCGGATTTACTTTGTAAAGAAGAAACCAATTCTTCCATTTCTTCAATCTCACGTCTTCTACCCAGAAGATTACTGGAATTTTTATAGGCTCCACCGGAGATAGAGCCTCCAGGCGTTAATAATTCACCCTCTAAGGTTACTATTCTTAAGCTGTAATGATATTTTTTTGCAATTGCTGTCGCATGATCAATATGATCTACTACTATTATTTTACCAAGAAGATAATCAATTAATGAATTATATTTTACATCAGCTTCTACAAGACTGCTTGCTATTCCAAGTACGCCCTGCTCCTTTAATACCTTATCATTGGAAAAGCCAGACCCTGAGGATATATTCGTCAGTGGCAGAAAGGTGGCCCTTCCAAATTTATTTTGCTTTAAATATACAATCAGCTCCTTCGCAGTCACCTCATTATCCGTAACGATATTCTGAATCGTACCACCAAGTGCTGTCTCAATTGCTGTTTCATAGTTTTTCTCAACCTTGATGATATCAGCTACGACACCAATGATACCAGACATTACAGCTTTTCTTTCCATGACCTTCTTGATACTGATACCATAACCCTCATAGCGCTCTGTTAAATTCATCAAGGATTCCAGACGGGATTTTTCACTTAAGAATTTCGAATGAACTTCATTATATCCGGTACTGACAGTATCTATCTTTATCTGAATATCAGTTAGGAATTTCTCTATTTCACTGCTCTCCTTCGTATTCTTTAAGATAGCCTCTGAGATGTCTTTTAATGCATCCTCATCTTCCTTAATTGTTTCCTCATATTGATTTTCTTCTGTTTTATTCTTGAGAATTTTTTGGTTTAACTCTGCTTTACGAATATTATTCTGCTCCAGCATCGTTTCATATCGCTGCATATTGCTTTTAATACCGGAGTTGATATTCAGATGCTCATAGATACCATTATTACATTCTTCAATTTCCTTTGTATATTTTTGAATATTCTCTTTGATGAAGTTCAGTTCATTTAAAGCTGTACTGAGTAAGTCATCCATTGCAGATAATTTCTCATCAATGGAGGCTTTTTCCTTCATATAATCGTTCTCTTCCTCCTTCTTTGCTTGAAGGTCACGATTATTCGTATGTATACGCTTTTGGATATATTCATCGTTTTGAAGCACCGAACTGATCTGCTCTTGTAATACCTTGATCTCACCTTCGGATTTTTCTATTTTAAGCTTTAATTCATTATAGTTAATTTTATCCTCTTCAATGATTGTATCGCATTCTTCTAACTGTTGTTCTAAGCGGATATATTCTTCCTTGGTATTTTCATATTCGTCCTTCGCCCGTTCAAGATCTGCTGTAGCAATCGACAGCTTTTCCTCTAACTGCTCTCCTGATAAGCGAAGCTTCTCATATTCCTTTAAGAATTGATTCACCTCAAGGCTTTTTAATTCTTCCTTAAGCTTTAAATAAATCTTTGCTACAGCAGACTGCTTCTCTAAAGGTGACAGCTGCTTCTCAATCTCTTTAATAATATCTGTAATACGTGAGAGATTAAGCTTCTCCTCTTCCAAATTCTTCTCAGCGGTATTTTTTCTTCTTTTAAACTTAACAATACCGGCAGCTTCATCAAATAACTCGCGTCGGTCCTCCGGCTTTCCGCTAAGTATCTTATCTATCTGACCTTGTCCGATTATGGAATAACCCTCTTTACCGATACCTGTATCTAAGAACAGCTCATAAACATCCTTAAGTCGACAGGAGGTACCGTTAATTAAATATTCACTTTCACCGGAGCGGTATACTCTTCTGGCAATTGTAACTTCTTCATAATCGATCGGCAGCTTATGATCGGAATTATCCATGGTAATTGCTACATAGGCATAGCCTAAGGGCTTACGGGTCTGTGTTCCAGAGAAAATGACATCCTCCATCTTCGCTCCTCGAAGCTGCTTGGCACTTTGCTCTCCAAGTACCCACCTGACAGCATCAGCAACATTACTCTTACCGCTGCCGTTTGGTCCGACGATACCTGTGATACCATCATGAAACTCCAGTACAATTTTATTTGCAAAGGATTTAAAACCGTGAATCTCAATACTTTTTAAATGCATTCATAGTCTCCAATCTATTCCCTACTAACCTTTTTATTACGTAATGACTGAATTGCCTGATAAGCGGCCTCCTGCTCTGCAGCTTTCTTGGTTCTTCCGGTTCCGTAGCCGATTTCCTCATTGCCTACAATTACTGCAATTTTGAAGGTTTTATTATGATCCGGACCTTCTTCTGAAATCAATTTATATCGCAGCTTCTGCTTATTATTATCATTCTGAATGATTTCCTGTAAGATAGTCTTACTATCGAAAAAGAGCTCTTTATTCTTGATACCAGCAAGAACATAGCTTTTTATAAACTCTTTTGCATTAGTAAAACCACCGTCGAGATAGATCGCACCAATAATTGCTTCGAAGGTATCTGATAATATAGAATCCCGGTTCCGTCCTCCGGATATATCCTCCCCCTTACCTAAAAGCAGATAATCACCCAAGTTTAACTCTCTTGCACAGGCAGATAGGGTAGGTTCACATACAATACTGGCCCTCAGCTTTGTTAGATCACCTTCTGTCAGTGTCTGGTATTCCTTATATACTGTTTCACTGGTAACGAGCTCCAGAACAGCATCTCCTAAAAACTCCAGCCGTTCATTGTTCTTTTCTTTTTCCAGTCGCATCTCATTTGCGTAGGAACTATGTGTTAATGCATGAAATAAAATATCGAGATTAGCAAAGTGATATCCAATCCTGTCTTCAAGTACCAGTAGCTTCCCTTCATCCTTCCCGCGTACTTTCATATCTAAGCTGTATTCTCCTTTCAACTATTGTTCTAATAGGATTAAAGTGCCAAAAGCCAATTTAAATTTTGTACTTCGTCATTTTGCACAATCCATGTCTTCAAAATCGTGATGCAGAACATGGTTTGTTCGCAACACGCTCCCGCCCCAATGAAGTGCGTAATGGTACATAAGGCCCAAAAATACTGGGCCTAAGTACAAACGACTTCATAACAGTTGCTCCTCAAATCATGTTCTACATCACTTTACTATTAGTAGCATTTGTGCAAAATGACGAAGCTATATTATTCGAGGGGCTTTTGACACTCTAGACCTAATAGGTAATTGCGAAAACTCAGTAATTGTAAGTATTGTATACACACATATACTATTAATCAAACTATATGGTTTCGCAATTATCTAATTATTCTATATGAAAAGCCCATAAATAAGGCAAGCCTTATTCACAGGGCTTTTCATATTACATATTATATTAGGATTTGTTATCTTAAAACATTCCATTCGTGAAATATATAAACATAATTAATAATTTCCTAAATGAATTAGTTGTTCATTGCATTTTTAATCTGATCGATTGCATCTGCTACTGTTACAATATTCTCTGCTTCTTCATTCGCAATTTCGATATCGAATTCTTCTTCGATCCCCATAATAATTTGAAATACATCCAAAGAATCGGCACCTAAATCATCTACAAAGGTGGTTTCCATTGTAATTTCATCTTCGTCTACATTCAATACTTCACTAATAATTTTTTGTAATTTTTCAAATTCCATAACCATTCACCCTTCTTTTTATTATTCATTCATAGTTAGATTGCTCTTTATCTTTTCATTTATATGCTGCTTCGTAAACGTAACACATTGTAAAATAGAATTACGTATTTCACCATTTTTAGAACTACCATGCGTCTTAACTACCAGACCTTTTAGTCCAAGTAATGGAGCACCGCCGTATTTGGAAGCATCAAAATCCTTTAAAGTTTCCTTTAAAGCCGGTTTGCATAAAAGCGCTCCAATTTTACTTTTTGTAGTACTCATAAGTCCTGTCTTTATCTTCTTAACCAAGGCTGTTCCTAAGCCTTCATAAAGCTTAAGTATTACATTACCTACAAAAGCTTCACAAACAATAACATCCGCTCCGCCATTCGGTATCTCTCTAGCTTCTATACTGCCGATAAAGTTTATGTCATTACAGTTTTTCAGTAATGGAAAGGTTTCCTTTACAAGCAGATTACCCTTTTCCTCTTCTGCACCGATATTAACGATAGCAACTCGAGGCTTCTTAATACCAAGGACATTTTCCATATAAATTGACCCCATCTTAGCGAACTGCACCAAATGGGTTGGCCTTGCATCTACATTAGCTCCGCAGTCTACTAATAAGGACACTCCATTCATAGTAGGAAGAAGCGGTGCCAAAGGAGGACGTTCTACTCCTTCAATTCTTCCAACAATCAGCTGTCCGCCGGCAAGTACAGCACCTGTGCTTCCAGCAGAAACAAAAGCATCTGCTTCGCCGCTTTTTACCAAATTTAAAGCTACGACAATTGAAGAATTTTTCTTACGGCGAATGGCCATAACCGGTGCTTCACAATTCGTTATAATTTCAGGTGCATGTACGACCGTAATTCGCTCTTTGTCATAATTATACTCACTGAGACCCTTTTGAATGACACCTTCCTCGCCCGTCAGGATTATTTTAATATCAGTATTCTCTTGCACTGCGAGCACTGCTCCTTTAATAATTTCATAAGGCGCGTTATCGCCGCCCATTGCATCAACTGCAACTGTAATTAAATTCTGCATTGCTTCCTCCGTCTGCTGTCATATCAACTGCTTTTGTAGTATACATATGTAGCTGTTAGCTAATCTATTAAACAATATACTCGATATTATTCTAAAAATCAACCACATTTTAAAATATATAATAAAGAAAGGAGCTCATTCTTAGCAGCCCCTTTCATCACTTGTTTATGCTTTTTTATAAAAGAATGATTTGAAATTATTATATCCAATCTGCTGCGCCTGAATAATCTGTTCTGTACTGCCAACAAATAAAAGTGCATCCTTCTTCAGTGCCTTATGAAAATCCAGATAGATTTTATTCTTCGCTTCATCCGTAAAATAGATAAGTACGTTACGACAAACAATCAAATCACAATTGGAAGGATACTGATCTCTTAATAAATCATGCTGTTTGAATTCTACACAGGCTTTTATCGCATCTGAAATCTGATATGTGCGATCATTGATTTTGGTAAAGTATTTTTTAAGTAAATCCTCCGGCAGACCCTTTAGACTTTTTTCATGGTAAAGTCCCGCCCTTGCTTTATCCATTACCTGTTTATCAATATCTGTAGCCAGAATTTTGATTCTATTTAACGGTAGAAATTTTGATAAAAGCATTACCAGGGAATAGGGTTCATCACCGGTGGAGCATGCGGCACTCCATATCTTTAAATCCTTCCCAAAGCGTTCCATCAGATATGGAAATACGTCTTTCTCTAACAGAAGCCATTGCTCAGGATTTCGGAAGAATTCTGAAACATTAATCGTAATGTAATTAATAAATTCTTCATATACAGCTTTATCGGTTTTAAGCTTACTGACATAATCATTATAGGAATTAATGTTATGCTTAGCAATGAGAGCCTCTATACGCCGCTTCATCTGACGTTCCTTGTACGAATTCAAATCAATCTTTGTCATGTCATATATCGATTGTTTAAAAGCTTCATAAGTGCCGAGCAAATTATTTCTCCTTTATCTTAAGTCAATGTAGTTATTCAGCAGCCGGTTCTTCAGTATCTAAGGAAGCTGCCTCTGCCTCTTTTTCAGGTGCTTCAAAAGCTTTAACACTTAAGCTGATCTTTTTCTCTTCTTTATTAAATTCGACTACCTTCGCTGTAATCTCCTGATTAACCTTAAGTACATCTGACGGCTTTTCCACATGCTCTCTTGAAATCTGTGATACATGTAAAAGTGCATCAATTCCAGGTTCTAACTCAACAAATGCCCCAAAGTCTGTCATACGTGCAACTTTTCCGGTTACAACATTACCTACAGCATATTTGGTTTCTGCATTAATCCAAGGATTAGCGCCCTCAAATTTTAAGCTGAGAGCAATTTTTTCTCCCTGAATATCTTTAACGAAAGCCTTTACAGTGTCACCAATATGAAATACCTTCTTCGGATTTTCAACTCTGCCCCAAGACATCTCAGAAATATGAAGAAGTCCATCTGCACCGCCAAGATCAATAAATGCGCCAAAGTCAGTAATGTTCTTAACTGTTCCTTCGATGGTCATTCCAACTGCAATTTTTTCAAATAAATCCTTCTTTAAGGTTTCCTTCTTCGCAACGATCAGCTGCTTACGGTCACCGATAATTCTTCTCTTCTTCGGATTAAATTCAGTAATTACGAATTCAATTGTCTCACCTGCATATTTTGCAAGATCCTTCTCATAGCTGTCCGAAATTAAACTAGCCGGAATAAATACTCTTGCCTCGTCAATAATAACACTTAAACCACCATTCAATACAGCTGCAACCTTCGCTTTTAATATCTCATGCTTCTCAAAAGCCTCTTCCAGTCTCTTATTCCCCTTTTCGGCAGCAAGTCTCTTATAGGTTAAAGCAACCTGTCCTTCACCATCATTCACTTTAAGGATCTTAGCCTGCATTACATCGCCGACTGATACAACAGTTCTCAAATCAAGATTAGGTGTATTTGTATATTCATTTCTAGTAATGATACCTTCTGACTTGTAGCCTATATTTAAGATGATCTCATCTTCCTTAACAGCCAAGACTATTCCTTCTACAACATCACCGTTGTTTATTTGCACTACTTTTTCTTCTTCCAATAATTGTTCAAAACTCTTCTCCGACATAACGGTATGAACCTCCTTGATTATATTGTTTGGGGTCGATGCCCCTGCTGTAATACCTACGTTCCGATAAGATTTAAACTGACTTAAATCCAGGTCATCAAGTTTCTGTATATAGTAAGTATTTTCACATTCTTTTTTACAAATTTCAAATAACTTTCTTGTATTGGAGCTATGTTTTCCACCAATTACTATCATGGCATCTGACTCACGAGCCAGTTTATATGCTTCCGTTTGACGTTCCTCGGTGGCTCTGCAAATTGTATTTAAAACAAATATATCATAACCCTTTTTTGTAATAATTTCAACTAAATCTTGAAATTTCTTGTAATTAAATGTCGTCTGTGCAACGATACACACCCGATTATCCTTGGGAATGTGAAAGGCTAATGCTTCCTCTTCGTTCTCTATCACCGTATAATTAGCAGTCGAAAATTCAGAATTATTCGCGCAGCACCATCCAATAATTCCCTGAACCTCAGGATGAGTGCTGTTACCGATTATAATGATATGTTGACCTTCCATACTCTTATCACTTACTGCTTTATGAATTTTTTTGACATATGGACATGTAGCATCTATTATTTTATGACCGTAGGAGGATAGCTTATTTTGCAGTTGTTCTGATACTCCATGGGAACGTATGATTATTGTTCCCTTTGGTAAGGATTTTAATTCCTCGGGTTCTTCTATTACAATAACACCTTTTTTATTTAAATCCAAAACAACTTCCTCATTATGAATAATCGGTCCGAAGGTATAGACCTTTTGTCCAGCCTCTACCTCTTTATAAACCAAATCTACTGCTCTTTGTACTCCAAAACAGAACCCAGCTGTTTCTGCTGTTTTAATATTCAAGAATATCAGGCTTCCTTTTCTATCATATTTTACCCCATTTGTGCACTGCTTATTTGGCTCGCTTGCGAGACTTGCGCACCTTAAGTATTATAATTTATTTCTAACCAATTGGATTATTTTTGCTACAACCTCATCTATTGTCATAGCTGAGGTATCTAAATACACCGCATCCTCTGCCTGCTTTAACGGCGCAAATTCTCTGGTCATATCACGCCGATCCCGTTCAAGAATATCCTTCTCTATTAATTCAATATCGGCTGCCACACCTTTTTCCTTTAGCTCTGCCCATCTTCTTCTTGCCCGTTCCTTAGAGCTGGCAGTCAGGTAGATTTTTAAATCAGCATCAGGAAGTACAAAGGTTCCGATATCTCTTCCATCCATTACTACACTTTCCCTTTTCGCTAAAAGCTGCTGAAGTTCAACCAGTTTAAGCCGCACTGTTTTATTGACTGAGGTAGCACTGGCCATATTACCGACTTCTTCCGTACGAATAAGACCGTTTACATTCTCACCATTCAGTAATACAAACTGCTCTCCGTCCTTGTAATCAATGGTTACATTCACGTTCTTACATGCGTCCTCAATTTTTACTGTCTCTGCTGCATCAATCTGATTTCTTAAAAAATATAACGCCATAGCTCGATACATTGCCCCGGTATCCACATAAATAAAGCCCAGTTCCCGTGCAATTCTCTTTGCTATGGTGCTCTTACCGGCTCCGGCCGGCCCGTCAATTGCGAGATTAAAATTCTTCATTGCAATTACCTCCGAGTTACATTATTTTATTAAACTTTGCGGTTAGTCCCAAACCTTACATTACCTTATCGATATACCGGCAAGATATGCAGTCGACCAGGCGAGCTGTAGATTAAAGCCGCCAGTCAAAGCATCCAGATCAAGGACTTCACCGATAAAATATAAATTATGAATAAGCTTCGATTCCATTGTTGAGGGGTTAATTTCCTTTACTGAAACTCCTCCCTTTGTAATTACTGCCTGATTATAATCACTCAGCCTCGTAATATGAAGAGTAAAATTCTTTAGTAGCTGTACAAGCTGAAACCGTTCTTCTTTTGTAATTGAATTTACTTTCTTTTCCGAATCAATAAGGCTTAGTCGAATGATAACATCAATTAATTTATTTGGCAATAGGTGGTCAAGCGAATTCTTAAATTGTTTATTTTTAAATTCCTCAAAATCACGTAGGATTCGGATATCTAATTGTTCAGGTGTTAAAGCAGGCTTTAAGTCTATACTTAAAGCTAACGGCTCCTGTTTCTCAAGAAAGGGAATTAAATAACTACTTGCACTTAAAATTACCGGCCCGCTTACCCCAAAATGGGTAAATAGCATCTCTCCAAAATCCTGATAAATTTGTTTATTTCCCGAAGTAATACTGATTTTAACATTTTTTAACGAAAGCCCCATTAACTCCTTTACAAAGGCTTCCTTTACATGTACTGGAACGAGTGAGGGATAAAGCTTCGTTACCGTATGTCCCATTGATTTTGCAAATCGAAAGCCGTCTCCGGTAGAACCGGTCATCGGATAAGATAAGCCGCCTGTAGCTATGATTACTGCATCTCCCCTTAATTCTTCCTTTTCGTTTTTCAGACGCAGGCTGTAAAAGCTCTGATCCTTCGTGATGATTTCAGTCACTTCACTATGATATCTTACCGTTACTAAGCTTCGTTCCAGTTCCCGCCTTAATACCGTGATAACATCGGAGGATTTATCCGAAGCAGGAAAAACTCTATTCCCCCGCTCTGTCTTAATAGGAAGACCCAGCTGCTCAAAAAAATCCATGGTATCATAATTATTGAAGGCATGATATGCCTTATAAAAAAATTTAGGATTACTGACAACCTGTTCAAAGAATTCCTCTTTATCACAGGCATTCGTAAGATTACATCTGCCTTTGCCTGTAATAAATAATTTTTTTCCCAGCTTCTCATTCTTCTCCAGTAAAAGAACCTGATGTCCATTTTTTGCGGCAATTATCGCACTGAGCATTCCTGCGGCTCCGCCGCCGACCACTAACACCTTACTCATAAAATTTCTCCGTTCCAGTAAAAACTTAGTAAAAAAATCATCTAAAATGTGGAGATAGAAAAATACATAATATTAGGTAACTGTCGAATACCTTATGCAGTATCGCAATTACCTAACTACGAAGCATTTTTCTATTATCTATTCTTTCATGTAAACATCATTAATATCCATCTCAAACACACCGCTTACGTAGGCTTTACCTTCTACTCTGAAAATAACCTTGCTGTAATCAGTTAAATTATCAATTAAGCTTTGTGCTATTGCATCAAGAATTGCCGCTTCATTGCCTGAACCCATATTAGTATAGGGCGCCTTATCTTTCTGAAAGCTAACAATTACTGCATCTTTTTCTTCAGTAACCTTATCTACACCAATGGTTATGCCCTCATCAGCTAAAGCTTCTATGACTGTAGAAACTATCAATTCCGGTGTTATTTTATTTTCGCCGGAAATACGTGCTGTTACCGGTATCTTATTACTATCCTCTGCATTCACAGTATAAACAGTTAGTTCAATACTGTCAGTTGTCTGAAGTATATTTGCAGATGCTGTAACACTTGGGGCTTTTTCCGCCGGACTGACCGTAACAGCCTCCTTATTCCTATTCTCGTTCTTTTGACTGTCTTCCGGTACTGATGAAATCTCAGTATCTGGTTCTTCCTTAGATGCATCAAAAATGCCAAAACTAAATTTATTGCACCCGGTTAAAAGGAAGCATCCGCACAGTAGGAGAAGGAATACAAATTTTTTAGTGAATCGCTCCATAATAACCTCCTTAAGTGACGAAATAATTAACTTTCTATCATCACAATAGGATATAACTGTGTCATTATTATGTTATTATGGAAGTATTTTAAAATAATTACATTTGTATCTCTTTTTAATTGGTATATATTTCCTCTATGCCCTTTTCAGCAAACATCTTCTTAGTAAATCTAATGCATAAATAACTGTTAATTCTCTGATCTTTTGACGGTTCCCTTTGAGGCGGTACTCTTTTACAATAACGCTATCCTCCACATAACAGGCAATATACACAAGTCCAACCGGTTTTTCCTTGGTACCCCCGTCCGGTCCTGCAATTCCGGTTACTGCAAGTGCTGTCTGTGAACCAGTCCTTTTAGCAGCTCCGATTGCCATTTCTTTTGCCGTTTGCTCACTTACAGCTCCATAGGCTTTAAGCGTATCTTCCTTCACACCAAGATATTTCATCTTTGCTTCATTAGAATAGGTGATAAAGCCTTCCTTTATTACATCTGATACACCGGGAACGTTAACCAGACGGCCAGTAAGTAACCCGCCTGTACAGGATTCAGCCGTAGCAAGAGTAAATCTACGGTCACCTAACTGTCTTACGATTACTTCTTCGAGCGTCTCCTTCTCCTGCGTCGTATAGATGTTCTCTCCAAAACGGTGAAATAATTCCTCTACTACCGGGTTAAGAAGCTTTAAAGCTTCTTCTTCATTATCAGCTGCAGCGGTAACCCGAAAATGTACTTCACCCTCTTTTGCATATGGTGCAATGGTTGGATTGCTCTGTCCTTCGATTAAATCAATAATATCTGTTTCTGCTTTACTTTCACCAATTCCACAAATTTTTACCATTTTAGATAAAAATACTTTATTTTGCTTTTGCTTAAGATATGGCAGGATACTGTTGTCGAACATCGGAATCATCTCAGCAGGAGGACCTGGCATCAGAATTATAACTTTTCCCTCTGCCTCTACGATATATCCCGGAGCCGTACCATTATCATTGTCTACTACGATAGAATCAACTATTTTTAACGCTTGCTTCCAGTTATTATCCGTTATAACATGAGGCACCGCATTCCCACTATACCTGAATTTAAAATATGAGGTAATTCGTTGCCTTGAGGCTTCATCCATAACAAGCTCTCTGCCCAGTACCTTTGCAACTGCTTCTTTTGTCATATCATCCTGCGTAGGACCAAGTCCTCCGGTTAGCAGTACAATATCACTACGCTGCAGCGAGGATTTTAAAACCTCGCATAGTCTATCCTCATTATCCCCGACAGTTATTTGAAAATAAAGAGAAAAACCTAACTCAGCACATTTTTTAGATAAATAATTGGCATTGGTATTCACGATATTACCGAGCAATAACTCAGTGCCTACGCTGATTAATTCGACCGTCATTCAAATCACCCTTCCATCAATAGTAAAAAATAGATAATTGCGAAACGATATAGTTTGATTAATTGTATACAATGCTTACAATTACTGAGTTTCGCAATTGCCAAATAGTAAAAGTAATTGTAAAGAATAATATGAAAGAACACAATTTATATGTCTCATGAAAGAAAGTTAATAAATCGTGTCCTATTAAACCAATTTTATTTAATTAATAGCTATTATCAATTGACTTAGTGTTTCTCATTTAAAACTTTCCTATTCTTCACTAGATATTCCGCTAAAGATATTACCGTAAGCACTACCGCTAAATAGATCACAATTTGTTCCAATACATTAATAAAGGGATGATCAAGATTGATAATCAACATAACACTCATCACCATTTGAACCGTCGTTTTGATTTTTGCCCACCAGCTTGCAGCAATTACAATTCCGTTATCCGAAGCAACCAGTCGAAAGCCGCTGATGATAAATTCACGGGCAATGATAATGATAACAATCCAAGCAGGAAGCTGCCCAAGCTCCACAAAGCAGATCAGTGCACTGCTCACCAAAAGTTTGTCGGCGATTGGGTCCATAAATTTACCGAAGTTCGTAACAAGATTGTTCTTTCTGGCAATATAACCATCCAAAAGATCCGTTAATGCAGCTATTATAAATATTGCAGCTGCAAGCATACGTCCGTATTGAATTTGCGGTACCAGTATTAATATCAGAAATATTGGTATTAGGCATACTCTGAAAAGCGTTATTTTATTCGGCAAATTCATATTCATCCTCCATTCATTACAAAGTCTAAGTCCATATGTCCTTTGTGGAATAGCTTCCTTTGCTACTCTTTTAAGCCTTGTAAATGTGTCTTTGGGCTCGCTTGTCGTACACGGGACTTTTGACTCTATTAAATAGTATTAATCTTATTTATTCTAAAGAAAGAACCTCTCCTACAAGATCATAGCCCTTTGCACCTGTTGCAGTTGCTTTCACAAGGCTTCCTGATATAAGCTCTGTCTCTGAGTTCAAAAAGAAGAAGCCGTCAACCTGCGGAGCATCCATATAAGTTCTCCCGATATAGACATTATCCTCCTCTGCTATCTTACCTTCCACCAGTACCTGATAGGTATTCCCGATAAGCTTAGAGGAACGCTCAAAGGCAATCGTTTGCTGCAGCTTCATGATTTCTTTCTGCCTCTGCTTTTTCACCTTGGCAGTAATCTGGGGCTTAAGCTTCGCAGCCGAGGTCTGTTCTTCCTTGGAGTAGGTAAACACGCCCAGTCTGTCAAATCGCATGGTTCTTACAAAATCCATCACTTCTTCATGCTCTTGTTCTGTCTCTGTCGGGAATCCGGTTATTAATGTAGTACGTAGTGTAATATCAGGCAGATTACTTCTTAGGTTTGTTATAATCCGTATTAAATCTTCCTTCGTGGTTCTTCTTCCCATTAGCTTTAAAATTCGATCAGATGCATGTTGAATTGGGATATCAAGATAACGGCAGATCTTCGGTTGCTTATTAATGATATCAATCAGTTCCTGTGTAATCTCTTCCGGATAACAATATAATATCCTGATCCATTCTATCCCATCTATCTTACAAAGCTCTGACAAAAGCTCTGGTAATGCTTTTTTATCATATAAGTCTTTACCGTAAAGCGTAGTTTCCTGTGCGACAAGAATAAGTTCTCTTACCCCTTGATCTGAAAGATACTGAGCCTCACTAATTAAATCCTCCATAGGAACACTCCGGTAATTTCCCCTTACCTGTGGAATAATACAGTAAGTACAGTGTTTGTCGCACCCCTCTGCGATTTTCATATATGCGGAGTAGGTCCCTGCTGTAAGAATACGCCTGCTGCCGAGCTTAGGAAGCTTGTCTAGAGTTTCAAAACAGCTTTGCTTTTTACCCTCCGTGATATTATTTAATACCTTCAGTATTTCCGAGAAGCTGGAGGTTCCAAGAAGAGCATCTACCTCGGGGATTTGTGTCAGTATCTCCTCTTTGTAGCGCTCAGCCAGACATCCCGCTACGATCAGCGCCTTAACGCGACCGTATTTTTTATATTCAGCCATCTCTAGGATTGTGTTAATGCTTTCCTGCTTGGCATCATGGATAAAACAGCAAGTATTTATGATAATAATATCTGCCTCTTGTTCGTCATTCGTAATCTGGTATCCATTCTCATGAAGGATACCTAACATATTTTCACTGTCTACAAGGTTCTTGTCACAACCAAGAGAAATAAAGTAAATATTCATTTTATGTCCGTGCCTTTCAATTCTTCTCTAAAAATGCTGCATGAAACATTGTAACAGCTTTTCCCAAAAAAAGAAACCGCTTTATATAATTTTCATATTTTACACTATTAAGTAATATCATTTTTCAATAAAGATGCGGATTGTAATAAGGTATCAATATACTTATTTTTCATATCTTTCAAATATTTCATACGGCTATGAAAAAATAATGATATTCTGTAGTCACCAACAAAGGAAGCATTCATAAACCGAACAATGCATTTTTTGTCCTTGCTGTTATTTAAATTTCTGAGTCCTAATTCAATATTTTTTCGAATTCTAAGCATTGCTTTGCTCTGATCCACGGTCGTAATCAGTATGCCATCCTCAAATACCAGCTCGAATACATTCTGATAAGAAAAGCATTCTGTTTTACCGTTAACTATGAAATATTCCTTGACCGGATTTGCCCCGATTAAAATTGTACCATTATAGGAAACAGCCAAATTATTCATTTCATAATGCTTCTCTATTCCATCACCGCTTTGTTTATTCGCTGTATCATTCGTTACTGTAATTTTATCTAAAATTAGCTTGTAGCCCTCCAAATGAAACATACTGGAAAAGGAACACTGCAGTGCAGCCTTTGACATTGGAAGGATGCCGAGTGCTGCCGGATGAATGATAAATTCCTGTTCCGTATGAAGAATCTTATAAATCTTATTTGCATAAATAATCTGTTGCTCCAGCTTCATGAAACAGCCCTCCCACCTAATTAAGGCCTTTTATGCTAATACCGCTTCCACACAGTTATTCATTAACATGGCTATCGTCATTGGCCCGACACCACCGGGAACCGGAGTGATTGCAGAAACCATCGGAAGAACCTCCTCATAATCCACATCACCGCAGAGCTTATTTGCTTCATTTCTGTGTATGCCCACATCAATGACTACTGCACCTTCTTTTACATAATCCTTGGTTACAAATTTGGGCTTGCCGATAGCCACAATCAGAATATCCGCTCTTTTCGCCACTTCCTTCAGGTTACTTGTTCTGGAATGACAGATAGTTACTGTTGCATTTTCACGAAGCATTAAAAGAGCCATCGGTTTACCGACAATATTACTTCTTCCTATTATTACACATTCCTTACCAGCTATAGAGATACCGGAACGCTTCAACAACTCGATTACACCAGCGGGAGTACAGGAAACAAAGCCCTTCTGGCCAATGCTTAGTGCTCCTACGCTCTGCGGATGAAAACCATCTACATCCTTTAACGGCGAAATTGTCTTAATGATAGTATCCTCATCAATATGAGAAGGCAGCGGAAGCTGTACTAAAATACCGTTCACGCTTTGATCTTCATTTAATTTCTCTACTAATGTTACCAATTCCTTCTGTGTGGTAGTCTCAGGAAGCTCATAAGCCAAAGACTTGATTCCTATATATTCACAGGCTTTTTTCTTATTCCCAACATATACAGAAGAAGCCGGATCATTCCCTACCTGAATTACTGCCAAGGTTACTGTAATCCCTTTATTCGTAAGCTCTGTGACCTTTTCTCTTAATTCATCTTTGATTTCTGAAGATATTTTCTTTCCATCGATTATAAGCGCCATATAGTATTCTCCTATATATCATTGTATTTATAACAAGTGAATTCATCCTTGTGTAAACACTAGCTTGCTGTCATTCATCTTGCTGATTTCTAATATATTCTAATATATTCTGCCAAATATAACAAGGAATATTTAAGCTGTTAACACAAAATGCTCCCTAGTAAGCTTTCAACGAAAAGATTACTTAGGGAGTATCTCTACTATCCTTTCGAAGAAAGCAGGACTATTGGAGCATCTTACTTCTTATTTTATTATATTATTTAGAATCACTGTTAGTAATCAAGCAATCGTCGAATAATGCCGCGGCCTTCTGATCAGCTACAACTACAAGCTCCGAATGAAGCTGAAGGATTGAGGCCGGAACTGCGGGTGTTACCGGACCGGTTAAAGCCTTTAATAATATCTCAGCTTTATCCTCGCCGCTTACAACAAGCAGAATTTTCTTAGCAAGCATAATAGTCTGAATTCCCATCGTATAGGCATGGCTGGGAACTAACTCCCCAGGTGCAAACAAGCGGGAATTTGCCTCGATTGTGCTTTTTGTCAATTCAACACAATGAGTCCCTTTTTCAAAAGCCTCTCCCGGTTCATTAAAACCGATATGCCCATTATGACCAAGCCCTAATAGCTGCAAATCAATTCCGCCTAATTGCTCTATCACCTGATCAAATCTGTTACATTCTGCTTCACTGTCTTGCTTCAAACCGTCTGGGAGGAAGGTGTTTTCTATATTGATATTAATATGTTTAAATAAATTGTGCATCATAAAATAATGATAGCTTTGTATATTTTCCGGTGACAGGCCTTTATATTCATCCAGATTAACCGTTTTGATTTCGTGAAAATCCAAATCACCCTTGTTATGCCACTCGATTAACTGTCTGTAAATACCGATTGGTGTAGAGCCGGTCGCTAATCCGAGCACACTGTCTGGCTTTAAAATGATCTGGGCAGAAATAATATTAGCTGCCTTACGGCTCATCTCCTGATAATCTGAGGTTTTATATATACGCATAATGTGAAACTCCTCCCCATATTCTTATCTTTCAGTAAGTGTAAACTCTAAATCCAAAAATGATACATATAACAAATACTGTTCTGGGGTGAAAATAAAGTAAAAAGCACTTATACCGAAGTGGCTCAGAATCGAAGAACTATGTTTGTTCATGTATAATTGTAAATTGTATTATTTTATGTTACTGAAAGCTTATCTTTTGTTAAATAACGTTTCCCTTCAATATAACTGCCGATGTATTTAATTTTTTATCTAATAGCACAATATTTGCTACCTTACCAACAGCTATACTTCCATAATCCTTATCAATGCCAATGACTTTTGCAGGATTAACCGCTGCCGCATAGACAGCTGTCTCAAGTGGTATTCCTGCTTCAAGTACTGTATATCTTAAGCAATCCATCAGATTGGTAACAGAGCAGGCAATTGTACCATCTGTAGTTAAGCGCGCAACCTTACCTTCAACTCTGACGTCTTGTTCACCCAAAGTATAAATTCCATCCTCTATCCCTGTGGCCATCATACTATCACTGATCATAACAACGCGGTCTCTGCCAAACATTTGAAATACAGCTCTAATCACGCTGCTATGGATATGAACTCCGTCACAGATAAGCTCTACCCTGCAATCAGGTGTGTCAAAGGCAGCTCCGATAACCCCCGGATCTCTGTGAAGAAAGGGCGGCATAGCGTTAAAAAGATGTGTCACATGTCTGGCACCCCTCTCAAAGGCTTCGATTGCTTTCTCATAATTTATTGTAGTATGGGCTACGGATACCACTACCTTCGTTTTTAAAGCAGCTATAAAATCAAGAGCTCCTTCCTCCTCCGGTGCAATACTAACAAGCTTTATCCTGTTCCCTGAAAGCTCCTGAAGACGTAAAAACATAGAAACATCCGGCTTTCGCAGATAATCCTCTCTTTGAGCACCTTTTTTCTTCACTGATAAAAAGGGGCCTTCCAAATTGATGCCGCAGAAAATTGCGCCCTTATCGTTAGGATAATCAGAAAAATTTCGAACTATCTCAGCTAAAGTTTCCTCCGGCAGCGTCATCGTAGCCGGACATAAAGTAGTTATCCCCTGAGAAGCTTCATAGGCAGTAATTGCGTCAAAGGCTTTTTCTGTTCCTTCACAGAAATCATGTCCAAAGCATCCATGAAAATGAATATCCGTAAGTCCCGGAATAGCATACATTCCCTGTGCATCTAATACTTCGTCTTTACTACTTGCATTATAATAATCTTTCGAATTGACAATTCGATCATTTAATATGAAAATATCTTCAATCCGAAAGCTTCCATCCTCTTGAAAAACTGCTGCATTTTTTATTATCATATACCCTTATCTCCTCACTTACTTTTTCAACTATCAAGGATTAGAGTGAATAGTCTTGCAAAATACACGCAAGCCCAAAGCCTCGTATACGAGGCTTATAAAGAATAGCAAAAGACACTATTCTAATCCTATCAAGGAGCTTATAAAACTCATAACCTTTATGTATTGTATACAATTAATAAGACTATACCGTTTCAATTATCAATTGTTAACTATATGTTTTCAATACTATTCTGTTATATTGTATTACGAAACTCGTTCGCCGAGATACCAATATTCTTTTTAAAAACTCTTGAGAAGTGCGCCATATCAATGAAGCCCACCTTCTCCGCAATATCACCGATACGAAGGGACGGATCACGAAGCAGCTTCTGTGCCTCCTTAATACGCACATTATTTAATATTTCTGAAAAATTCTGCCCCATATGCTTATTTAAAAGCTTACTTAAATGCCATTGACTGACATATACCTTCTCAGCCACTTCAGACAGCGAGATTTTATGGGGATAGTTTTGTTCTATGTATTTAATTGCATGATTGACGATAAAATTACTAGCTTCATTGTCATATCTTTCACTATCTGAGTATTCCTTTGCACTGCTTTCAGGCAGTATTTTTTTCGCTTTTAGGTTTTGAACCATAGCCGAAATAGCTTCCTCTAATTCCTCCATACTCGAGGGCTTTAATATGAATCTTGTAACACCGAGATTAATCGCCTTCTGGGCATATTCGAATTTACGGTAGCCGGTAAGAATACTGATCTCCAGGTCCGGAAATTCAGATTTGATACCTGCAATCATAGCAAGCCCATCTTGATCTGGCATAGCAATATCGGTTATTACAATATGCGGACTATGTTTTCTGATTACTTCTGCTCCTTCTATTCCATCATTTGCGGTAGCTATAATTCTACAACCAAACTGCTCCCACTTAAGCATTCGTGAAATACCTTCTACAATAATTGGTTCATCATCAATAATTACAACTTTATACATATGCAAGCCCCCCATTAAGTAGTCATTTCATCTAAAATTCTAACCTTTTAAGGCTCCGGCTGTCAAACCTTTAATAATATTCTTCTGTAAAAATATATATACAATTAATACCGGAATAATGATGATAGCAATTGACGATGCCATTAATCCATAATCCGTGCCATATTTTGAACTAATCTCATTCAGCAGGGCGCAGACCGGATATTTTACCCTTCTGCGGATCATAATCAACTGGGTAAATAAGTCATTGTAAGACCAGAGGAAGCAGAAAATTGCTACGGTTGCCAGAGAAGGTCTTGAGAGTGGAATAATAATTCTTGTGAAGACCTTACCCACATTGGCTCCTTCCATATAAGCAGCCTCCTCCATCTCAAGCGGCAACCCCCGTAAAAAGCCCATCATAACTACAGTGGCAAAGCTTAGGTTACCGGCAATCTGCGGCAGGATAACGGCTATCGGTTTATTAATCAACTCCGCCTGCGACATCATTTTAAATACCGGAATAATCGTTGAGAATACCGGAAACATAAGGCTTGCCATTATAAAGGACTGCAAAAGCTCTTTTCCCCTGAATTTATAACGGGTCATTGCAAAGGCCATCATACTGGCAAGGATCATTACACCGATTGTTACACTTCCCGATATCATCAGACTGTTCTTATAAGCGACCAGTATATTCAGATTATCAAAGGCATTCTGATAATTTTGAAAAGTAAAATCAATCGGTAGCCGAAAGGAAGTATTGACTACCTCCCTGGAGGGTTTAAAGGAATTATTAACGATCCACAGAAAAGGAAATACAGTTGTAACCCCCCATAAGCATAAAACAGCATATATAATAAGATAGGAAACCTTAAATTTCTTCCTCGTTTTACTCTTGACAGACATACTTTCACCCCGCTTACAGATTATCATCCGGTTTTATTAGTTTAGATACTATTTTAGAAACAATTACACCAAGTATAACTATTACAAATGCCAAGGTGGAACCATAATCAATATTACTGATCGTAAAGGTCTGTTCATACATATAAGTACCTAAAAAATGTGTAACTCCCTGCGGTGCTCCCTTCGGTGCAATAACCCAGGGTAAATCAAATACCTTTAAGGCTCCGGTAACTGCAAGCGTGATACAGGTGCACATTACTCCACGAACTAAAGGGATGGTGACAAAAAAAACCTGTTTCCATCTAGGACATCCATCTATGGAAGCTGCCTCATAGATATCATCCGAAATAGCATTTAACCCTGTTAGTAAAATAACAAAGTAAAAACCAACATAGCTCCAGATTGTCGGTATGGATATCATCACAAAGGCTTTGCCGACTGAAAGCCAGTTCATTGGTTCTTTACCCATGGAAAGAAGTAACTGATTTAACATACCACCGTTATAATTATAAAATAATTTGAATAACAAACCGATTGCTGTAGCTGAAATTACGATCGGGAAGAAAAAAACAGTACGGAATACATGCTGCCCACGTTTGATTTGACTTACCAAAACTGCAAGTATAAATGCGATTCCAACCTGAAACACGACAGCCAATGCCATCATTTTTAAAGAATTTATTACTGCGATTTTTACTTTCGGATCAGCGAAAAGCTTCTTATAATTATCTAATCCGAGAAAAGTCCATTCCTGCCCGGGCATTTTTATAACGGATTTCATATCGTAAAAGCTGTTTATGATATTCTCGATAAATGGCTCATATAAAAATATTATCATAAGCAGTAAACCCGGTATCAGAAATATGAATAATGGTAGTTTTTTCTTATATAGCATCGACTATCGCCCTTTCTATCAGAATACCTTTCAGAAAGGGAGAGGGGCATGAATTGAACCCCTCTCCCAACAGGAGTAATGTTATTTTTTATTAATTTCTAATACTTCACTTAATAAATCCTCCGGAGATTTTGCACCGGTAGATACATCCACAATACCTGCTACCAAAGTATTATAAGCTTCCTGGCTGATTCTTGAATCAGTAGGAGCACTGATGCTTGTAGCAGAGCTGCTGTAATTAAGACCTGAGATTCCAAGTGGTGTCATGTTGTCAAGAGGTTCAACCTTTGCAGCTGCCTGACCATTACCGCCCCAGTAGGTTGCAACTGCATCTTTATTGGTATGTGCCATTACAAATTTTACTGCTGCATCTTTCTTGTCAGGATCTTCCCAAGCCTTTTTTGTAATATAGAAGCCGGAAGAAATACCGCCAACCATACTTCCTGCCGGAGCTTTTCCGTCTTTAATCGTAGGGAAGGCTACCACAACCGTATTATCCTGATCCGGGATACCACCTGCATACCAGGAACCGTCTAACTGCATTGCTGCTTGCTTATTCTTAAACATCTCACCTGCGAAATCATTATCAATCGTATCGGTATCAACTGGAAACGCTCCCATATCTCTTAATGTCTTAAACATTGTAAGACCCTTGCACCAATCCTCCGGTACAGAATCAGGAACTGTTTTATAGCCATCAGGGCCTGCTGCCGAAAGCATTAAGAATTCAATCCAGTAATGAGGTACATTATTTAAAGATACAGCAATCGGAACAATATCATTCTTCTTAAAGGTCTCAATTGCAGTTACCATCTTATCCCAGTCGGTAGGAAGCTCAAGTCCAAATTTATCAAATAAATCCTTATTGCAGAATAAACCTTCCCAATAGCCTGTAGTCGGTACTGCTCTTTGAACACCATCAGGATTTGCAGCTGCTGCTAAGGCTGTATCTAGCGTATCAGCGGCATAATCCGGATATTCTGCTTTAATCTCATCAATTGTTACAAATTTATCAGCTGCTAATACATCACTAGCATTTGCATCAGTAAAGTACTGAATAACATCGGGCTCGTTGCCTACTGCAAAATCTGCTGCGATCTTTGTCTTCCAGTCCTGATCAGCAGTCTGTGAGTCATCCTCTATTGTTATGTAAGGATTGTCAGTCATGAATTTTTCATTAAACGCCTGATAGTTTCCTGCATTTGGATCAGTACCACCATACATGGAAACTGTTATCAAGGTAACCGGATTTTTGGTTGCCTCTGTGGGCTCAGCTGTAACGGCTGCAGCATCCTTATCAGCTGCCTCTGTTACCTGATCAGATGCTGCGGTATCCTTCTTATCGTCCTTTGAACCACAGGCAGCCATGAAAGTCACAAGGAATGCAACTGTGAGAACGAGAGAAAGAGCTTTTTTCATTTTTTTCATAGAAATAATCCTCCTTAAATTATAAAGTTAATTTTACCAAAAGCCTTATTATTAATCTCTTAGTACACTTATATTATAGTGTCATTATTACTAAAATGCTTTAGTTCAACTTGACATTATTTGTTTAATCTTGCTGTGTTGATAACAAAATAAGCTATACTATTACATAAACTGTACCAAAGGATTATATGAGAATTACTTCTGTAGGTTATTCCATAATAATTGTGGGTTAATATCCCGCTCAGAATTCGAATCATAGTCAAGCGGTATTGTAATTGTGGAGGCTGTCTCACCCTCACCGATTGGCCGGATCGTGAGTCCGAATTCCTCTCCGTATAGGAGCTTTATTCTCTCATTGACATTATGAATACCCATAGCTTCATGGTTTGCCCTTTCCTCTGGATTTTGCTCATAAGTTCCATTTAATATCTTCTCTACCCTTTCCAAATCATTAGGCGTCATATCTTTGCCTGAATTGATAATCTGTAGAATAGCACTCCTCTCCGATTTATATATATTAATTTTAATCATACCGCTCTTTATCGTTTCAACGCCATGCACAACCGCATTTTCGATTAACGGCTGTAAAATGAGCTGAGGTACCTTAAGCTGTAACAGCTCCTCATCTACCTCTTTCTCGATTTTTAAACGTTTACCAAATCTCATCGAAATAATATAACAGTAGGCATCCACGCAGCGGAGCTCCTCAGATAAATCAATAAATTTTTGATTGGAACGGTCCATACTGTAGTTTAATAAGGTTCCCAGATTCTCAATCATCTTCGATACGGTTACATCTCCTGCCATTCTGGCCTGCCAGTTCATCATCTCAAGCGTATTATTTAGAAAATGAGGATTAATCTGTGATTGCAGGGCAATGATTTTCGCATCCTTACGTGCCAGCTTTTCACTGTAGGCATAGTCAAATAAATATTTGATTTCAGAGGACATCTGATTAAAGGAAGTTTTCAGGACCTCAAATTCAGCATTCGGCATATAGTTACCTTCCATCTGCGTACCGATATTACCCTTTTCTAAGATCTTTGCTGCCTGAATCATATGGCCCATTGGTTTTGTGATATGATGAGAGATAAAATAAATCATATAAATAAAAATTGGTACAACAACGAGCATAATAATAGACATTACCAGATACAGCTTTTGCAGCTCCTCAAATATAACGGTTTGATCTGCCACTAGTATCGCGCCAAAGTGAAAATCCTCATACTTTTGCTGATAGATTAAGCCTGTATAAGGTTTGTCCTCCATCTGTATTATTTTACGATTAATCTCCTTCGAATAATTCTTACTTAGCTTCTTTAAAATTTCTGCATGGCTCTCATTCATTAGACTCTGATTAAAGGAAATCATTGAATTGGTATCATTAATATAAAATGCAAGTTCATAATTCTTACTAAGAGATATCCCGTCAATTAGTTTATTCTTATTTAACTCTAGTATTAAGGTACCAAACTTTGTATAATTCGTCGTAGTATATAGATTCCGAATAATATAAATTCTACCGTTAATCAATCTGACATGGGCATCAGAGGTGTCCTGTCCTGTTATATTGTTTGCTTCACCGGCAACCTCTTTTCTATAGATATCTATGTAATTGCTTTTTTTCTGTCTGGTATAATAAATCCGGTCTGGCTCTTCAGCAAGATAAAAAACCGCTATATCAAAACGATTATCATTATAAAACTTACTTGTTAAATTTCCTGTAATCTCCCGGTATAAAAGTGATTTTGATATTTTACCGGAGGTATATTTTCTCCAGGCCTTCTCGATAATCTGCTCGTAGGAGGTTTTTTTTGAGATATCAATTGCTTCATCAATTCGCTGCGCATTAAAATAAGTAAAGTTCTTCAGGCTCTCCTCCATAAGTGTCAGCGTCTTATCAATAATATCCTTTCGGTATGATAGGGTAAGGAACAGATATATAGTTAAGACTGGTAGCATCCAAAAAGCCATTACCATATACAAAAGCCGTCTTCTTAAAGTAATTTTATTTTTCATAGTTCCCTCCCTATGTATACTGCTTATTCGATGCGAGACAATGCGCGTCTCTAGTTTATGTGCGCAGAACAGATATAAAACTTGCTGAGTGAAAGATATTAAGGTTTATAAATGCTTCAGAACTTTATTATTAATAATAAGCTTTCTCTGCTCCTTGGTAGCCGGATGGTTCTGCGCCAATTCCAGTGCCCATAATACTGCACCTGCAGCAGGGATTACGTTAAGCAGAAAGGGCTCAGGTTTTTTCTTAGTATACCGGTAGATACCTTCTTTAAAATGAGACAGTAAGAGCGGACATTTCGATTTTGTCCATACAGATCCAGCCAAAACAATTTCCGGAAAATATTTAAAATCAAGTCCCAGAATACAGCCGGAAACCGACTTTGCAAGCTGATTGGCTAATTCCTTTACAATATCTACAGCAACTGCATCGGACTCATTCACCGCATCAAATAAATAAGTAACGATTGCTTTATCCAGCTTACGGTTTTTGTAGAATTTATCACTTATAACGTTCATTAATTCTATAGGGTCTTGTATATGAAAGAATTTCATTATTTTTTCTGTTAAGATGGTTTTGGAACCGCAGCGGAAATAATAATCATATACCGCCCTTACTGCTAAGGTAGCAATAAAATGACCACCAGCACTGTCACCGGTCGCCATACCTATACCACCGACCTGCAGCATGTCGCCCGCCTCGTTAATACCTGCAGCAACAGTTCCGGTTCCGTTGATGGAGCAGACTCCAACTCCTGAGGAACAGCCTGCTTTGATACCAAGTAAGGCATCGTTTGAAACCATATAATTCAAATCTGTTTTGTTTAGAATCTCTTTCATCCTGCTTAACTGCATCGGTGTATCAATACCGGCCAATCCAAATACTGCCGAACATATTTCATGTTTATCTATGGAATTCTTCATTAATAAATAATCAATATCCTCTAAAAGCTTTTTTTCTACCTCCTCAAAGCCTCCTTCTAAAACCTCATGACTACGGCTTTCCACCCGCAGGTTATCAACCCATTCCCCTGCTGTAGTAAAGATTAAATAATCCGTCTTGGTTCCACCACCATCTACTCCAATTATATATTTCTTTTCCATGGAATCTCTCCTTTATAAAATAAACTGTTAAGATTTATGTGTTAAAAGCCCTTCGAGTAATTTAGCTTCGTCAATTTACACATTCACAACCTATACCAAAGTGATGCAAAACATAGTTTGATGTTTCATCCAAGCAAAAGCGTGTTGCTAGCAAACTATGTTTTGTATCACAATTTCACAGATATAAATTGTGCAAATTGACGAATTACATTTTGTAAATGGGCTTTTGTCACCCTAATCCTAAATAAACTGTGGAAGATATGCTTTATGAGCCTCTTTCATTTCCTCAAAGCATGCTTTGGCTATCTTATAGTCTCCAACCAACGGATGGATCAACAGGGCCTTCATCGCTTCAGCAGCATTTCCATGAATGGCAGCTTCCACAGTATGACGTTCATATGCTTTTACCGTCTGCATAAGCTCCATTATATGCTGATTCTTAAATCCCCGAATAGGGATAGGGGTTACTCCATTCTTTCCGATTACAGCTGAGATTTCCACTGAATCATCACAATCCATAAATTCCAAGGCTCCTTGATTTAAGGTATTCACAATATGTACCTCTTTCTTATCGTTATAGATCGCATCTACTAAAGATATCGCTGCCTCTGAATAACGCGCACCCCCACGGCTTTCAAGCTCTTTTGGTTTTATGCATAAATCATCATCCTGGTAGAGTGTTAAAAGACGTTCTTCTATATCCACGCAGACTTCCCCGCGGCATTTTTCTTCCTCCAATAAATGTTTTAATTTATCCTCGCGATAATAAAAATACTCCAGATAAGAAGATGGTATCGCACCGATCGTTTTAATTAATTCACTGCTAAAGCCCTGTAGAGGGATATTTTTCATACCCTGACCATTCACTCCCTGCTTTAACGCGTCAAGTAGTAAATCTTCTCCATCCTTTTTCACTCCGGTAATATAGCTTAGATGATTAAGACCAACATACTCGATATCCAAATTCGTTTTTCCGAGTCCTTTTTCCAAGCCCTCTATCATATTAATAGGAACATTGCATAAACCAATTGTCTTGATTTTTGTATGATTTTGTAACGCCTGCGCTAAAATTCCGGAAGGATTGGAGAAATTGATCAGCCAAGCATCCGGACAAACCAACTCCATGCATTTTGTAATTTCTAATAAAGCAGGAATGGTACGAAGTGCCTTAAAAAAACCACCGATACCCGTTGTTTCCTGTCCGATTAAACCATATTTTAACGGTATTTTTTCATCCAGTATTCTGCATGCTAATTGACCGACACGGATTTGCGTTAGGACAAAATCAGCATGCTTCAGTGCCTCCTTCAGCTCCAGCATTAATTTAACTTCTGTTTTAAGGCCTGCTTTTTCAATCATACGTTTGCATAGGCCCCCGACAATATCAAGTTTCCTTTGGTTAATATCCATAAGTACAAGCTCTGTAACCGGCAGATGGTCAAAGCGTTCGATAATACCCTCAATTAATTCCGGCGTGTAGGTGCTTCCTGCACCTATTATGGTAAGTTTTAAATTCGACATAATTTTTCTCCTATCTTTTGTTATTCCTAAGCCCATAACCAAGCATGCTTATTCGTTAACTTCCTAATGAATTTTACTACAGGCAACTGTTGAATCTTTCACAGCTAATTTAGGTGCAAGCTTTGTAGAATAATAACTTTTATTCTGATTATGAATAATCGATAGCAGCTGATTTACTGCTTTTTGCGCCATTTCCTCTGCTGGTTGCCTTACTGAGGTAATTCTGGGTGTAAAATGATTTGCCAAAGGACTATCATCATAGCCTATTACTGATAAGTCTTGGGGAACCTTTAAACCCAGATCCTTTGCTGCATTTACAACTCCAATTGCAATATTGTCATCAAAGGCAAAAACTGCCGAAGGCAGCGTATTCTCGGAATGCCACTTAATAATGGTATGATATCCGGTTAATTGATCATAATCTCCGTATTCTACAGCAGTCGGCTGTAAGGAGCATTCCGTAAGTGCCTTTATCGCTCCCATCTGCCTCTCCAGCGTTGTTAAACCATAAGGGGCAGCCCCTATAAAACCAATCTGCGTGTGACCTAAGTCCAA
Source organism: Bacillota bacterium (assembly GCA_023421505.1). Taxonomy (GTDB): domain Bacteria; phylum Bacillota; class Clostridia; order Lachnospirales; family Lachnospiraceae; genus Mobilitalea. Next base: position 238,139 of record JAEZTJ010000081.1, on the reverse strand, counting down.
CAGGTGCTTAACAGCTATATATCCGCCAGTTACATTGTCAGCAAGGATTGATGTGATGTCTTCATTAATTGTCTGGTTATCCACAACTACAAAGGGAACTTTCTGGCTTTTTAAAATATTGATATAATACTTTTCCTTATTCGGAACCAGTAAGATAACTCCATCCACCCTGTTTTGATTAAGAAAAGCAGTATCAAGCCGATCTTCCTTATCATCACAGATAGATATTGCCAACAAATATCCTTGTTCTAATAAATACCTATTAACTTCTTTTATAATACTTCCAAAAAAATCATCTGTGATATCAGATATAAACATAGCAATAACATTGGTTTTACCTGTTGCAAGTGACCTGGCTGCTGCGCTCGGCACATAACCCAGTTCTTCTATTGCTTCCATAACTCTTTTACGATTTGCCTCCCGGACATTAGGTGCATTGCTGATTACTCTGGAAACTGTCACATAGGATAAACCGGATTTTTTTACTACATCCTCTATGGTTACTTTCATGGCTCCCCTCCATAATATATACGTATATATTTATTTATATAAATATAATACCTCTATTCCTGCACGCTTGTCAAGTGAAGCTTGTTCATAATAATAGTATGAAAATAAGTAATCTTATATTTAAATCTGTTCTTAAAAAAATTTATGAATAGTGTGAATAGTCTTGTAAAGTACATGCTAGCCTTTATAAGAATAGCAAATGACGCTATTCTTCATAATTTATGCCCAAAAGCATGTACGTTAGTGTGCTTGAGTTATCCTCGTTATAAACTAATCAAAGGACAGGTTTATTATATTATTAATATATATAATATTATAAATGATAAAAACAAATATCGTAAAGATTTTTAAACTTTAATGATTTATATTTAATTACCCTATATATATACGTATATATTTTAGTCCAAGGGTTTATAAGCACTATTTCACAACCTTTTCAAAGGTAAGCTTTATAATACATCTTCAGTCAGAATAATTTTATACCTTAAATGCATTACAAAAAATGGGTATTCATAAAGAACAACCCATTTTTCTAATAAATCTATTCTATTCCATTATTTACACAGAAATGATGTTGTAATTGATGCCAAAAAAGTATTCAAATAATTTACAGGTTTCACTTGCTGCAGCTTCTTCCGGCATTTCACAGAAGATTCGAAGTAAAGGTTCCGTACCAGAGAAACGTATGGCAATCCAGCCACCATTCTCAAAATAAACCTTACAGCCGTCAAGGTAGGAAATTTTATTGATTTCATAAGGAAGCTCCGGTAACAGTTTATCAATCAGCAAGGTTTGATAAATCTCCTGCTTCTTTTCCATATCAAAGCGGTAATCCTTTTCTTCCAAATAATAGCATCCATATTCCCTTTTAATTTCTGCCACTATTTCGGAAAGCTTCTTTCCCACAACTGCAATCATTTCTACCAGTAAGGCTGCAGCGTAAACTCCATCCTTTCCCTTGATATGACCTCGGACAGTCAAACCTCCTGAGGATTCACCACCTATGACTGCATTAGTCTCATTCATTTTGGAGGAAATATATTTAAATCCAACAGGAACCTCATAACACTTCTCACCAAAGCTTTCTGCTACCTTATCCAGTAAATGGGTAGTTGCAATATTTCTAACAGCGGCTCCCCGCCAACCCTTATACTTCACAAGATAGTAATATAAGAGCACAAGAATATCATTAGGATGAAGAAAATTTCCTTTATCATCAATCACACCGATACGATCCGCATCTCCATCCGTAGCGATTCCAAGGTCGTAATGACGATCGATGACATAGTTTTGCAGGCTTCTTAAGGTGTGTGCAGAGGGAGAGGGAAGTCTTCCGCCAAATAAGGTATCATGTCTGTCGTGTATGATTGCCACCTCACATCTGGCGGTAAGTAAGATTGTTCTTAATGCTGTCTCACTGACACCGTACATCGGATCCAGTGCAATACGCAGCCCGCTCTCACGGATTACCTGCATATCTACTGCATTAATGATATTATCGATATATTCATTCATTGGATTTATCTCTGATATCATTTCACATCCTAAGGCTTTTTCGTATTCCATACTATGAAGGCTGGCTTCCTCTACATGCGCAATATAATTTTCTATCTCCTGCGTCTGGAATTCATCCGCATCCCTGCCCCCAGAAGTAAATATTTTAACCCCATTATAGATTGCCGGATTATGACTTGCTGTAATCATCATACCATAGGGAAAATCATATTTCATAACATAGAACATAATTAACGGTGTTGGCGAGGAGCGATTAATCAAGAAGGCTTTAATCCCTTCCGCTGCAAAGACCTCTGCTGCCCACTGCATTGCTTCCTTGGATAAGAAACGGCGGTCATAGCCTAGAATAATTCCTTTGTCAGCAACTCCCTCATCCTTCATTTTCATTGCCAAACCCTTGGATAACTTCTGTATGTTAGATTTTATAAACTCATCACCGATGATTGCTCTCCAGCCGCCCGTTCCAAATTTAATCATATCCCTGCCTCCTTGCTGCCCATAATTACTTCTACTTCATTTACACTACCTTCCGGCATTACTCTAATCTGCTTCACCTCATTACCGTTAAGCCGAATTGCTTTGACACCTTTCATTACATGGTCCGGATTAAGTACTGTAATCTGATATACAGCACCTCTCCATTCACGCCTTACCGTGAATTTTGTCCATTCAGCGGGGATACAGGGATCAATTAATAATTCCTCAAATTGCGGGCGAATGCCTAAGATATATCTGGTTGCTGAAAAATAAGCCCAACCGCCAGTACCTGTCATAAACGGATGTCTGGCCCTGCCGAAGGCAGTATGTTCCCTCCCCATAATAAACTGACAATAAGAATAGGGTTCTGCCTCTCTTATCTCAATCCTGTCATTTTGATGATAAGGACATAGGGCATCATAGTATTTCATCGCCCTGTCACCTCTTCCGAGCTTACATTCCGCAGCCCACACCCAGGGGTTAGGATGACTGAAAATGGCACCATTTTCTTTTAAACCCGGATATACTCTTGTGATAAAGCCAATGTCATCATCCGGCACCGTATAGGAGGGTGCATTTAACATAATTCCATACGGGGTATAGAGGTATTCATCAACGGAATCCATTGCCTTCCTCCCCTTTTCTTTTGAGGAAAGACCGGAAAGTACAGCCCAGGCATTTGATTCTAAATGAATTTTGCCTTCCTTATCCTCTGATGTGCCTATTTTCTTGCCATTTTTCGTTATCCCTCTGATATACCACTCTTTATCCCATAATTCTTTTTCACATACCTCTTTTACTCTTGCCTGCATTGCAGAGTATTTATTAGTATCTGAAGTATTACCAAGATAATTAGCAATCTCTAAGAAATTACCTAAAGCCCAGTAATGCAGGAAAGAAACCATAGCACTTTCGCCTCCGCCAAGGTTTAAGCAGTCATTCCAATCCGCCCGAAGGCCCTTACAGATTCCTGTGCTTCCCACCTGCTCATTGGAAAAATCCAGAATACGGGTCATATGCTCGTATACTGTACCGCTGCCTCCGTCTGCATAGGTTATCGTCTCATTCAAAAAGGAAAACTCTCCGGTTTCCTTTACTAATTCTGTGATAGAGCTGACCAGCCATAGGGCATCGTCTGAGCAGGCCTGATCAATTCCATGAATCATATCGTTTTTATCCGGCGTCGGTATGAGTGTCGGTGATTTGAACGGCTTTACCTCATGATCCGGCTCAAACCATTCGGGCTGGAATAAATGCAGACCATATCCCTTTGATACCAGAGCCCTAAGAAGCTCAACAATTCTCTGACGGCATTTCTCTGGGTTGGAATGCGGTACTGTCATGGAATCCTGCGACGTATCACGATATCCGAGTCCGGTGCGTCCTCCTACTTCAATAAAGGAGGCAAATCGTGAAAACATGATATTAATTTCTGCCTGATATAAGGTCCAGGTATTAATTAAAGTATTCATTCCTTCATTAGGCGTATTAATTTGAAGCTTATTCAGCTTTTCTTTCCAGAAATCTGCCAAATTATGAAATGCCTGATCAACCTTATGTAAGTCGGAATACTTACTTCTTATTTTCTTACCCTCTGCGCGGTTCCCCTCGCCAAGCATGAAAATCATTCGAAGCTCTTCTCCTGGCTTTAATTGAAGCTTCTTATGCAGTGAGCCGCAGTGATTATTGCCTTTTTCGTAAGTACCTTGGCAGCCACCTTTGATAACCGCATAGGGATTCGTTTCCGTATGATATAGCCCTATGAATTTATCTCTAAGGCAGTCAAAGCTATCCGGTTCAAAATCAGCAGTAAAATACTGATATCCAAACTCCTCATAAAACAAATCATGCTCGATGATACCGTCCTCATAGGAGGAACCTGCTGCATAATTACTCATCTGAAAATTACGGTTGTCCATATCGATATGATGATAAGAAAACTCCAGATAAGAGAATACACTGATATTTCTTACCTTATCATCAATATTCTTAATCTTTACATCCCAAAGCTCCACCGGATCTTCTATTGGAATAAAAAGCGTCTGCTCTGCCTCAATATTATTGTACTTACAGGAATACTTTGAATAGGATAAACCATGCCTACACTGATAATCAGCTTTATCAAGCGGCTTTCCTACCGGCTGCCAGGAAATACTCCAATAATCACCTGTCTCATCATCCCTCAGGTAAACATAATGCCCCGGACGGTCCATTGGTATGCTGTTTGCACGAAAACGCGTTATACGATGATACTCCGGTGACTGATAAAACAGATATCCGCCTGCTGTATGATTCACTACGGCACACATCTCTCTTACTCCAAGGTAATTGGTCCATGAGGTTGGTAGATCTACCCGCTCTATTACATATTCTCTCCTCGCATTGTCAAAATAACCATATTTCATATTGAATGGCACCTCCCAATATATTTCACGTCAGTTAAGCTTTTATTATTCTGCTTCAAGATAAATCTAATTGCCTCCTTTGGCATATTTATCAATTGTATGACAGCTCCTAACAACCAGTATTATCTTAACTTAATTATAATTAATCGTGAATAGATTGGTATTGCTAGGAATGTCAATATTTGATTTATATTGTTGTGGTTGCTTTGTATAATATTGCAAATAATATTATAATTTTCTGGACAATCGTTCGCAGGGTATTTATAATAGCAGGATATAGTCCCGCAAAAGATGCGGGCCATTAAAAGAATGGTTGAAAAAATATCGGATATGATATAAATTATATAAAATCTTTTAAATAAGAGCTTTCTGGCATAAGAGAAAAGCCTTAAATAAAATCGATAGAATAGAACAAAAGAGCATCACTATGAAAGGTACTGGTAATAATGAAAAAATAAATAAATTTTTAAACTTAAAACACCAGAAAAAGTTAACTACTGAGGGAAAGCCGGCCTTCGGCTTTGGATTTTTCCTGGCAGTTATATTAAAGCTCGGTCTCATCGGTATCTGGATTGATATGGCACTCGACGAAGATATTCGCGCTGTCATCTTCTTTTTCCGCTGGAAGCTTGGTAGATGGAGATATATAAGGTTGTCGGGCGATTAGGAGTTATTTATTAAGCGACTTCTCCAGTCGCTTCTGAAATTCCTCTTTCTTTTCACCAACTTCTTTCTTAAGCTTTTGCAAGAATTCCTGTAATTTTTGTTCACAGGCATCCTGCTGTTGTTTAATGTATCGCTGTGTATCAATCGCTTCCTTCACTATTGCGGCAGGGAATTTTTCTTTGATAGAGGGTAGATAATAGGAGCCATCCTGTGGTATCCAATATTCCTTAAGCATATATTCTCCATTCTTGCCGATATTAAAGGTAATCGCTACCGGCATATGGTTACCGGCAATATCCTTTAATTTACCGTCTTCATAACCGTATTCCTGATATAATACCATTGCGTAAACTGTAGCGGAGTATTTCTTTTTCACCGTATCCAAAATAATATGGTCTTCTGTCTTAAAAATATAGTTAGTATAATCGAGCTGATTAAAGTCCATAATTGCTCTTGTTATACTGCTTTCCAAATCCTCAGCTCCTTTGGTTACAAGGTAAGGAATATGGATAATGTAGTCTTTCATTTGCTTCATAAGCGCAGTCATACTTACTTCATTAGCAGACTGCGGATATAACTTACCGAGAGCCTTTTCTGAATCTGCTCTTTTATATTCTGTTATGATACTGTCATTACTCTGATTTATTATAAACCGACAGATGTCCATATTCTCTATTGTTGCGAATAATAAGACTGCATTTGATATTTCAGTACCTGTCGTACTATATTCTTTTATTCCCTCTGCAAGCTGATATACAACAGTCAGACTATAAGGTGCCTTATCCGTCTGCAGTTCAATATGATCATATTTAAGCCCTTCAGGTACTGGAAGTATATTAATTAAAGCGATATCCTTAATATAATCTCCGACATAAGGATTACGATTTTCCACTAAAAGCCCTACTAAATCCCTCTCCTCTGATGACAGCTTTACATTGCTTATATCAGAATTACTTATATAATCCTCCGCAGCTTTCTCTGAGGTCAGAAACATGATGGATATCGCAGCTAATATAATCATTGCCCATACTCCCAGCCAGGCTGCCGGTTTCTTAAAATTTAATATATTTTTAATTCTATCCTTCGTACTGCTCTCACCAAAAGCAATCGGGAGAAATAACCCGCTTTGCTTCATAGAAATCTGCAATAGGGCTGTGGAGTACTTTGTGCGAATATCCTCTTTGTTTTTCTTAATAACGGCTTCATCACAGGACATCTCCATGTCCTTTACAAGCATATGAAAGCTGACCCATACCATCGGATTTAACCAGTGCAGTACCACTGCCAAAAAGCAAAAAGGCTTTACGATGTAGTCTTTTCTTTTTCGATGGATTTGTTCATGCATCAGAACATAGCTTAAATCCTGTTCGTTCATTCCAAGAGGAACATAGATTTTAGGTTTTATTATGCCCATAAGAAATGGACTATCAATTTGATCTGTTTCAAAAACCTCACACCCTCCACAGATTCCGATATTGAGCCGTGTTGCTGTTCGTAATTTCTTTTTTAACTGTATAAAACGCAGTACTGCTATAAGTAGTATTGTAATCATACCGATTAACCATATTACAGACGAAGCATCAAGGAGCAGCTCCAAGAAATTAATGTTCTTTTTTAGTACCGGCAATACAGCATTCGAATTTATAGCGTTATGGGCCGCTATATCTAAATTCCTAATTCCTGAATTTATTGTTATCCGCTCAGTGAATGGATCGGTATAAGTAATCGTCTTATTCTTAATCGGAATTAAATTAATTGCAGATTGAATCGTAAACGGACACAGAAAACGAACGAACACTATCACCCATAATATATAGGAATAAATCTTCGGTGTTCTCTTCAGCAATAGTCTGAGAGTAAAAACGATAACAGCAACGAAGCTTGCAGACAAACTCATATTAAATATTTCTATTAATAATCGTTCGGTAAAATTCATAGCAAATCCCTCCTGCTGGCCTCGTCTATCATTTTCTTAAGCTCTATTGCTTCCTTCTCTGATAGCTTTCTATCCTTAAGAAATGCTGCAATAAAAGCGGGCAGCGAATTATCAAAGCTCTTTTGCAGCAGTGCCTCGCTTTCCTGCTTTCTAACCTCCTCCTGTTTAACCAGTGCGCTTACTGTTGCATCCTCATTTTTTAATATTCCTTTCTCACAAAGCTTTCGCAGCACGGTATACGAGGTAGCCTTTTTCCACCCCAGCTTCTCGTAAGCAAGCTTTATTAAGGCTGTAGAATTAATTGGCTCCCTTTCCCATACCAGCTGTGCAAATTTATATTCTCCGTCTGCAATTTTATAAGTCTCCATGTTCTCCTCCAAATAATTTAATTTTTAAGATAATTGCGAAGCTCAGTTATTGTAAATATTGTATACGCAACATATATTTTACTTAATTGCAATAGGTTTATTGTTATAAACCTAGTTTATAGCAATAAACCTGCCTTGTCAAGCCAAAACAACTCTTATAATAGCTCCAATTGATACGCAAATGACAATTAATTTGTTTATGAAGTAAAAAAACCACCAACTTTATGGAATCGGATTTTTATCAATTATTAGACGGAAAACAATATAAAGATTTCTTAAATCAAAATTATATCTATACCAGTTTTTATGTAGGTAAGGATGAAACTTTTTATATTCTGGGTGTATTTTTCGATGAGGAATCGGCAACTGAACTGTGGCAGTATAAAAAGCAAAGTAAATAACTCATCTAAATGAACTTGAATATATTTTATTAATTTACAATACTGTATATTATTTCGTAAGAATTCATCTTAACAATAATGGGATGACAAAATCCATGAAACACAATCAATACAAGCATTTGCTGGTACTGTGTTTCATGGATTTAATTTGGTGTTCCTTTATAAGCTTTTCTTATTTTCAAACTCTTTTCATACTTTCCTGCCATAATAATCCTTCAGTTCAAACTGGTCCATACAGGTATATCCCATTTTCTTTAAAGCTTTGATTCGTTCTCTTGCCTCCGGCAAAGCTTTTGTAGCGATATATTCCACCGCAAATAGGCTGCCAAATTCCTTACTGGCTATACTTAAAATACTCTCTATTACTTCAGCTACTTCATAATTGCTCTGTAAATCAATTCTTAATATCCCGTGAATCCCATAAACTCCAGTATATTCATGCTTCTCACAGCGATTAAACATCTCTATCGTGCCTATTATTTCCTTTGTCTCTTTATAAATAATTGTCCATCTGACAAACCATCGGTTCTTGTAGCTGCTATCCCAAAAGTCAATCGCTTGTTCCATACGCTCAATTGTTTTGTAATGAAAATTATCACCATTACAGTTATCTGCATTAAAGAAGGGAACTGCTTTTTCATCGGAATAACATTTTAAGAGCTCCTCTGCATCCTCAAGCTTAGTTTGCCTTAAGGTAATGTTAGTATTTTGCAGAGTTATACATTTTTCATAAATATTAATCATAATTAATCTCCCTTTTTACATTAAATAGTTTGCTTTGTTAATTGATGTACAAATAAATTCATAGACTTCCTTTATACCCTTTGGTAAGATTCTGAATACTAGTCGAACTATTCTGAGTTTATTATAATGTAATAATAGCGACAACAGTATGTCATATATTCTGTAATCTACAAAAAATAATTATGAAATCCTTTTACAGAATGATATATAAGATGAATAACTTTGCTGTCATTAAGCTTAAAAATAACACTGAATAAGTAAATTAGGATATCTCTATAGCTAGATTTACATAATTTTCTTATGTCTACAATAGTGAACCTAGAATATAGCAAATGCATTTAGTTAAAAAATAAGTGCAATTGTAAGCAGACTAGCTGAACAATTGCACTTATAATTATCTATATAACTACCATTTACCTCAAATTAGTTATTCATATTTAATCTTGATGAAAGAAGCCTATCCTCTGTAATAATTTATCAAGCAGCCCTTTAAGATAATCTCTCTCTCATCATCGGTCAGCTCGCCAAGCTTTAAGGTAAATTCCTTCATCTCTTTATTTACAACATAAGCCTTAATCTCAGAGATCTTCTCCGCTACTGCCATTTTAACATCCTTCACAAAGATATAATCACCATTTTCAAAAGGAAGCTCCTCTTTGAATATAAACGGTAGCATACCCCAGTTAATCAAGTTGGAGCGATAGCGCTTTGTTGCATATTCATTCGCAATATTGGCAAATCCGCCAAGTACCTTCTGGCAGCTTGCAGCCTGCTCTCTGGCAGAGCCGTCACCCGGTTTAACAGCAAAAATCGTACTTCCGATCTGCGTTGCCTTCGGATCAATCTCAAACTTTGAAGCAATCTTCTCATAGATCTCTTTTAATTCTGAATTGGCACTTATGATATCTTCTCCTGCAATTCTTGCCTTCTCCGCCTTCTGTACAGCCTTTGCACGACCTACATAAGCAGGGTCCTTACGAGACAGGGTAAACTCTGCAAGTCCCAACGGATTGGAGCGGTAAGAGGAGGTCTCACCAGAAGGAATTAATTCATCTGTTGTGGTAACCGGATCATGAATTTCCGATACTACTTTAAGTATCATATCCTGTGTAAGCTCTGTCATTGCCGGCCAATCTACGATTCCCGGGCCGAATTTTATATCTACCTTAGGATCAGCTTTACCGATACCATTGTATACACGGTTATCATAGATTTTACTGTCAAAGAAATAGCTCGGTTTCTTAAAGGTTACGTCAATATCCTCCGCTGAGGTTAAATACCCCTGATTTGCTGCTGTAGCTGCAATAGATCTGGCATCCATTAAGGCTACGGAAGCAATCTGACCATTCGTAATCTTGGAACCTTCTCTGTTCGGGAAGTTTCTAGTTGTATGGCGAATGCTGAAGCCATTGTTAGCCGGAACATCACCGGCTCCAAAGCAAGGTCCGCAGAAAGCAGTACGGATGGTTGCACCGGTTGCCATCAGCTTTGCAATTGAACCGTTCTTTACGAGTTCCATAAATACCGGCTGGCTTGAAGGATAAACACTTAAGGAGAATTCATCGGCTCCGATAAATTTGCCATCTAAGATATCCGCTGCGTCACAGATATTTTCAAAGCCACCGCCGGCACAGCCTGCGATAGAGCCCTGATCCACGTATAATCTGCCGTTACGTACTTTATCCTTTAAGGAATACTTCACTTTACTATTATCAAGACTTACCAATGCTTTCTTTTCAACTTCATCTAAGATATCATAAAGATTAGCATTCAGCTCATCAATCGTATATACATTGCTTGGATGGAACGGCATTGCGATCATCGGTTTGATCTGTGATAAATCCACATATACCATGCCATCATAATATGCAGCTTTGCCCGGCTTCAGTTCTATATAGTCAGAAGCTCTGTGGTGAACTTCATAAAAATCCTTAACCGTATCATCGGTGGTCCAGATAGAGGATAAGCAGGTTGTCTCGGTGGTCATAACATCAATACCAATTCTAAAATCAGCACTTAGATTCTTGATACCATCTCCGACAAACTCCATTACCTTATTATTCACATAACCGTTGGCGAACACAGCTCCGATTATCGCCAATGCAACGTCCTGAGGGCCAACACCCTTTCTGGGGGCTCCGGTTAAATATATTGCCACCACTTCAGGCATATTAATATCATAGGTTTTATCTAAAAGCTGCTTAACAATCTCCGGGCCGCCTTCACCGATCGCCATGGTACCTAAAGCACCATAACGGGTATGACTATCAGAACCAAGAATCATACTGCCGCAGGAAGCAAGCATCTCACGAGCATATTGGTGAATTACTGCCTGATGAGGCGGAACATAGACACCGCCATATTTCTTCGCACAGGAAAGACCAAACATATGATCATCCTCGTTAATCGTGCCGCCGACTGCGCATAAGCTGTTATGACAATTCGTTAAAACATATGGAACCGGAAATTTTTCAAGTCCGCTGGCTCTCGCTGTCTGAATAATGCCTACAAAGGTAATATCATGTGAGGTCAATTTATCAAACTTAACCTTTAACTTTTTGTCATTACCGGAAGTATTATGGCTGCTTAAAATGTTATAAGCCATAGTTTCCTGCTTTGCAGCCTCCCGATTAACCTCTGCCCCGGTCTTTGCTTTGATTGCAGCAGCTGCATCAATACTTTCTTCCACTATCTCAGTGCCGTTTAATAAATAGACACCCTTATCATATAATTTTATCATCTTATCCTCCATCTGCCGCTTAAGCGGCATACAAATACTGAGTGAAAAGCACGCTCAGTGCTTTTTGGCGGTTGAAAAATGTACTTCTTTCAACATAACATGCCTACCCTTTGAATTAGTTTGTTATTTTTCAGAATTCCCCCGACTGATTTAATCCTATGGATTTACTATTCCAGTACCTTTCCTTCACTCAAATTAATCGTATAAGTTTCATTACAATCTATTAATTTGGAGGGCAGAATACCATTACTTGCCTTCACCTTCATCTTTAGCAGATTAGGATCATCAGTCTTTTTAAATTCAATCTTTATATTTCCATCAAAATTATCATTGAAAATACCTGCATCAACTAATAATTCCTCATGATTTTCAAATTTAAAACGAATTTCATAATTTGCTTCATAACCTAATAAGTCTATGGGGTCCATATTGGCAGTAAAGGTCTTATGGGCATTTATATCCTTTGCTTCAATCCCTTTCAATAATTCACCCTCTGTGTACACAAACTGTGTATTTACATATTCCAGCTTTAAATCACTTTTATTTTTAACAGTTACCTTGCCATAGCCAGTTTCAATATACATTAATACAGCAACTAACACTAATACGATAACAGCGGCAGCGATTGCTGTAATTACTTTTCCTTTGGTATCAAAAAGTTTCTTCTTTTCTACAATAGTTTCCTTTGTTTCCTTCATAATCTTCCTCCTTAAATATTAAATCAGTTTTTCAGACATTCTTAATAATAATAGGTATGATAAAAATAATCAAGTCCTAATTTTGTCTACCTTCATTGAAAGTTTCATTTTATTCTAAGTATTTAAGTTTCAAAAAAGCAGCCTATGAAGCTTTCCCTTCATAAACTGCTTTTTATATACGATATACAATTAATACGTTCATATTTTTTCACTCGGTACTTCAACACTTCCTAAAATAGACAACAGTCCCAATAATAAACTAATACATGCTGTTCCAAAGGTCAGTGAAATCTTAACCTGTGCATCTGCTTGTGTAAATATGTAAGTAAGACATAAGATCAGCGCAACCATGGATATGATTGCATAGAGTAAACCGTTTACAAAACATTTAAACTTGCTTAAGCGATATTTATGTAGTATTTTTCTCATTGCCACCCTCCCATATCATTGTACGAATTACGATTATTAATCATGATATAAATGATGGAATTTTTTATATCAAAAAATGTGTGATTAATTTTTAATTGTACTATATATTAAACGAGGCAGCAAATAAAAAAGTTGCATTATTTTTTTAATTTTTGAAGATTTTAGAAATAATTTTATTTTTAGTCTGATATACAACCATTTTATAACGCAAGATCAATATTGCTGACTCCAGAATTCTATTAGCTTTTGAAAACAGAATTTAAAATCAATCTTAGAGATATCCTGCGTGGAATAGATCGGTAGCTTATCATATAGCGTGGCATCTATATAATACCTAGCATGACCGATGATACTATTGGCTTTGACAGGTGCCTGTAAGATCTTGGGTACATCATATACGATTTTAACTTTTTCATCATCCCGCATAAGTAAGGTCAAATTCCCTTTCATAACCAATGCTTCATACCTTTGTTTGCCGTCCTTCACCAAAACCGGCTCCAATTTAATATCCTTAAATATCTGCTTCAATTTATAATTTTTTACACCATAATTCATTAACTCCTTTGTATCTGACCATTTCAGATTTTTATTCGGAGGCCAGCCGCATCCCAGCACCACCGAGATCAAAGTCCGATCCGGTCTCTTAATTGCTCCTACAAAGCAATAGCCTGCATCATTTGTAAAGCCTGTTTTGACACCGATTGCTCCCTCCATCATATATAAGAACCTGTTTTTGTTTGAGACATGTAAGCCTCTCCCTTTTTTAATTTCTTTAAATTCATGGGTTGTTGCATTGGTGATTGCCAGAAATTGATCATTTTTAATTGCATAGCTTGCAATAATGGCAAGATCCCTTGCAGTTGTATGATGACCTACGGCATCTAATCCGTTCGGTGTAATAAAATTGGTATGCTCACAGCCTAGTTCCCTAGCCTTATCATTCATCATCGTAGCAAAGCCTTCAACGGAACCTCCAACATGCTCGGCAATTGCAACGGCAGTATCATTATGACTTTCTAGCATCAGGGAATATAGTAAATCCTTCATATAATACTGCTCTCCCTCTTTTATGTTTAACTGAACATCCGGCATTCTCGAGGCATAGGAGGAGACAGTAACTATTTCATCAGGCTTTGAATTTTCCAACGTTACAATGCAGGTCATAATTTTAGTTGTACTTGCCATTGGCATTTCCTTATAACCATTTTCCTCATATAACACTCGCTTGTTAGAAGCGTCCATTAATAGACTGGAAAGTGCATGAAGGCTTAATTCATCAGGATTATCGTCTTTATCATTCTCTTTTATCTCTACCTCCTCATTTGTTCCCCGTTCCTCTTCAAGAATTTTTTGATATTCCTTCTCCTCTTCTATCGCTCTGTTATTTTCCTCTTTCAACTTTTTTTCAAAATCCTCAATAACCAGCCCTGAGGAATTTAACAATTCATCATAACTAACCTTCAGATTATAAAATTGAACCGTTGAAAATAAAATGAGCAGCGCAAAACAAGGTAGTATCCTAATCAGTTTATTCTTCACAGATATCATCCTAATTTATCTCTTCCTTCTAAATTTATTGTAAAAGCATCAGATTATTCATAATTTTCCAATTAGTTTCTACTTGTATTTTTTACAGCTATTTAGATGCAATTTTTACGGTATTTTCACTCTTTAAACTGCTTTACTGAAATTTCTATTCAGGGTATAATTAGCAGAGTAATCTATAACTGTTTATCACTATAATCTTACTATGGTATCATACACACTTCTCTAAGCGCTTATTTATGTAATTTTATAGGATTTTATAAGGTTTTCATGAAGTTATCATGATAAAAATAGAAGCAATGAAGGTAATCATTATAAGACTATAGGAATTAAGAAGTATTCTATATAAAGCACATTCAGGTATATTTCATAATTAAAGTGAGTTGTTTCTTATATAAAACTGCCTTGCGGCAATATGGAGGGTATAAATGTCTAAGAAAGTGAAATCACAAGAAAATAATGCGATTGACCATACAGACCATTCTCCTGCCCTAATTAAGCAAATAGCAGGCGATGACTTAATCGAGCTCAAAGATTTAGAGACCAGGTTAGAAGAAAAAGAAGATATATCAGTATTGAAGGAGGCAGCTGATCTAGAAGAAAACCATGCAGAGAACGCTGATTCTTCCTGTATACAGCCTCAAACAGCTAAGAAGAAAAAACCGAACCTTTTTTTAATCTTGCGTATTGCCTTTGGTATTGGTTTTCTGGTATTTACCGGATTATTTGTAAATGAGGTCTTCCTTCAGCCCTGGCGAATGAATAAAGCAGTTAATTTAACCAGAGAATTATATGTTAAGCCATCCCTTACTCCAATCACCTACATACCTAAACCTACGAATGCTCCTGATGAGACGTCTTCCCCTATTAATGTTACTGTGACACCGTCACCCGATCTTATACATGATGATCAGGGAAGATTGCTTACTTTTAAGGAGCTTTTGGCTAAGAACGAAGATACAAAGGGGTGGATTACTATTCCCGGTACAAATATAGATTATGTAGTACTGCAGAACAAAGAGGACCCCATGTATTATCTAACCCGAGACTTTAATCGTGAAAAGCAGAAGGCTGGAAGCCTATTCTTAGATAAAAGCTCTTCTGTTGAGAATAACACAAAAAATCTGGTTATACATGGGCATAATATGAAATCCACCGATAACATGTTCCATTATATAGAGAAGTTTAAAAAGCTAGATTACTTTAAGGAGCATCCAACCCTTCAGTTCGATACCATCTATCAAACCGGTATATGGAAGATATTCTCCGTATTTATTACCAACGGCTCTGATAAGAAAGAACCCTTTTTCAACTATACTCAATCCACGTTTCAGGATAGCTCAGAGTATTTGAATTTCTTATATCAGCTTCGGATCCGCTCACTGTTTCTTAATGATTCTGTTGACTTAAGTGAAAATGATCAAATTGTTACCTTATCTACCTGTTCCTATGAAATATATGATTACCGTACTGTAATCGTTGCCCGTAAGGTAAGGTCCGGAGAAGACATTTTGGTTAATTCAGAAAATATATCCGATAATCCGGCCCCGCTCTACCCTTCAACCTATTATAAGAATTACGGCGGTGAAGCCCCGGAATTCCCTGCAACCTTTGAAGAGGCAATGGAACAGGGCTTGATAAACTGGTATAAGCCTGTTGAAGAATAAAAAGGGTAGCTTTTTTGACAGAATTATCTGAACTATAAAAGCACTTCTTTTCGATAATAATATTACATAGCTTACAGATATAGCCCAAATGTAGTCATTACATTAGGGCTATATCTGTTTATATCCTGTTTATATGCTTTTTATAGCATTATAATTCTTAAGCTGATCCCTGAAGCCTTATAATACTGGCTGATTTCATAACCCGGACGACTAAAGAAGAACATAGTTAATTTACTAACCGTCTATCTAAGATTATACATTGTTATAAATTAAAAAAATATTTAAAAAATTACTTGCTCGTTACGTAGCGTAATGTATTAGAATAAAATCATCCCCTATTTTGGGGGAAATCGGAAGATACGAGGATTGGTTTATGGGGGACAAAGAGCAGCTTTATTCAATCGGTGAATTAGCCCGTCTGGTTGGTGTTTCAGTAAGAACACTTCAATATTATGACAGAGAAAATTTGCTTAAATCATCAATGACCGATGGTGGCAGAAGGATTTATACCCACAAGGATGTTTTACGGCTTGAACAAATACTATTCTTAAAATCATTGGGCTTTTCTTTGGAGGAAATTAATAAAAAGATTTTAGATTTGAAAACTTCTTCCGACTTTGAAAGGGTTTTTTCGCAACAACGCAGAATTCTGACCGGGCAGGTAGAACATTTGAATAAAATCATTGATATGCTTGATTGTGTTATTATAGAAACAAAAACTGGTCAGGAAATTAATATGGATCGCTTAATTACGATAATGGAGTCAATAAAGCAAGGTAATCCATATACCTTCGTTGTTCGGTATTTTAATGATGAACAGCTTAAAGGCGTTGCCAGTCAATTGCTTTTTTCTCCGGATAAATCAGATAAGGCTATGCTAGTATTTAAGCAGCTGGAGGATCTATATCAGCAAAACGCAGATCCGCTAGGCAACGAAGGTCAGGAGCTTGCAAGAAATTGGTGGGGTATGGTGAGCGATTTTACAAACGGTGATTTAAGTTTGTTAAAACCTCTTATTTATGCGGGAAAAGATATGGAAAACTGGCCTGAAGAAGTAAAAAATCTGAAAGAATCCATTGAAAGCTTTCTGGTCAAGGCACTTAACTTCTATCTTCATAATAATGGTATCCAGGTGACCGATATAAGCTCTGAGAACAACAAATAAAATAGTAGAATTACTTACTATAAAAAGGAGAGATTTATAATGAAGCTATTGCAGTTTTTAAAAAATAAAGGAATAAAATATGCTATTATCCTGGCGGCATTTTATCAAATTGCGATGGTAGGCCTCTATATCTATGGTTATCATGTTTTGCCAAAGGGTGTAGATCAACTGGTTCTTAATGTGGTAAATCATGACGGCGATGAAGGGGCAGCTATCGAAAAGAGCCTTGTTTCGAATTTACCCTTTGACAAAATTGTTACAGATAAAGCTCTGGACAAAAGTAAAATTGAACTTAATAATCGACACATACAAATGATTATAGAAATACCTGATCACTTTGTAGATGACTTAGCCTCGGGGAAATCTTGTTTGAACTTTTACATCAATGAATCAAATACAACAACGGCTGTAATCACCATGAAGGAAGTGGCAAAATCCATAACAGATAATTTCAATCTGACGATTAATCAGGGTAAGCTATCCACAATTCTCAACTCCCTCAATATCAGCACAGTAAAACAAGAAGAGATTACAGAACAGTTTAAAAACTCTGTCGTACAAAATAACATTTATGTTAATAAAGCACCAAACGGTATGGATTATGTAATGGCTCCGGCATTTTTATCAATAGCAACCTATGCTTCTTCTATGGTTGCCGCAATCATCTTGATGAATATCCTAATTGCATTTATTCCGGTGATCGGTAAATGGAAATCATTTCGTTATATTGAAATTACAGGGTGTGTTATCGCTATACTCGCGCCTTTGTTTGGATTAATCATGGCAAGAGCCCTGCTCCAAATTAATCTCCAGAAAATATTACTCCTTTATCTGCAACAAATCTTTATGCAGATAACCGCTTTCCAATTTACATTTATATTTTCTCTTCTGTTAGGACAGTATGGTGTATTCATTAATATTCCTCTGTTACTTGCACAAACGATTGCCGGTGGTGGTACAATGCCGTTACAAATTATGCCAAAGCTTTATAAAGCTATCAGTTATTTTACTCCAATGTATCCCAATACACAGATCGATTTTGGTCTGTTATTCGGAGGGCCATCCATAGTATTTGAGCTTCGATTATTAGCCATCTTCCTAAGCTCCTCCCTTATCGTAGTAGCTATTGTATGGCGCAAATGGCCAGTACCCACCAAAACCGAGAGGCAGGAAGGCTAATAGTAGCTCTATAAACACAAAGCAAGTTAAAATGATAATTTAAAGTCTGCTCTTAAAATCTTCATAACCGAATTTTTTTATAAGCTGAATGCCTTCCGACTCTGTGTTAAGAAGGATTGACGGCAGATTGATCCCATTAAAGGTATTATTTTTTACCATAGAATAGATGGCCATATCACAGAATATTAGTCGATCCCCGACCTCTAATGGCTGTGAGAAGGAATAATCACCGATGACATCACCCGCCAGACAGGTAGGGCCTCCCAGACGGTAGGTATAAGGATACTGCCCGGCTGCTCCTGAGCCGATGATATTCGGGCGGTATGGCATCTCCAGAACATCCGGCATATGGCAGGCCGCTGAGGTATCCATGATTGCTAATTGCATACCGTTCTCATTTAGCTCAAGCACCGTACTTACCAGATAACCAGCATTTAAGGCAATCGCTTCACCGGGTTCTAGATATACCTGTACCCGGTAAGTATCCTTAATACGGTTAATACAGCGAACCAGCGTCTCTATATCATAATCCTCTCTGGTAATATGATGTCCCCCACCAAAGTTGATCCATTTCATTTGCTGCATAATAGGTGCGAATTTCTCCTCCACAATCCTTAAGGTTCTTTCTAATACATCTGAATTCTGTTCGCACATAGTATGAAAATGCAGCCCGTCAATACCTGTTAAGTCTGCCTTACCTAGCTTATCTACAGTAATTCCAAACCTGGAATTAGCAAAGCAGGGATTGTATAAATCCGTCTCGATCTCTGAATATTCCGGATTAATTCGCAGCCCGCAGGATATCTTTCTCTCCTGCTTCTTAACCTTATCTTTATACTTCTCCCACTGCTGCAGAGAATTAAATACAATATGATCACAGATTGATACAATCTCATCAAATTCATCTTCACGATAAGCCGGTGCAAAGATATGCACCTCTTTTCCCATTTCCTCATAACCTAATTTTGCTTCGAACAGGGAGCTAGCCGTCGTACCACTTAAATATCTGCCAAGTAACGGGTAGGTCGAATACATGGAAAATGCCTTCTGTGCCAATAATATCTCACAGCCGGTACGATCAATTACTGACTTTATAATTTCACAATTCTTTTTCAGTAACTTCTCCTCTATGATATAACAGGGTGTGGGGACTTTATCTTTATCGAAATTCATTCGTTTCTCCATTCTGCATTTTTGATAGCTTATGAGATTAGCAGGCCTAAGATGGAAAATATATCACCGGTAGAATCTGGGTTCTTCTTAATTTCAATCTTATGAAGCTTCTTCTCCTTCGATCTAAAAACCTCAGTAGTCTCCTGATAATTCCCCCATCCGCCTTTAAAATCAGCATTCAGAGTCTGACTGAATACACCCCATTTCAATAATCAAATATTTATTCAACCATATCCGGCTTGAAGCTTTCCTTCCAAGGTAATCCGCAGCGATTTAACTCTGTCATAAATGGATCCGGATCAAATTCTTCAACATTATATACACCCGGCTTCTTCCATTTATTCGTGAGTACCATCATAGCACCAATCATGGCAGGAACTCCTGTCGTATAAGAAATTGCCTGCGAACCAACCTCTTTGTAGCATTCCTCATGGTCGCATACATTATAAACATAATATTTTACATCCTTGCCGTCCTTCACCCCTGTGTAAATACAACCGATGTTCGTTTTTCCCTTGGTTCTCGGACCTAAGGAAGCCGGATCGGGCAGCACTGCCTTCAAAAACTGTAACGGAACAATCTTATGACCTTCAAAATCAATTGGTTCTATTGAGGTCATTCCCACATTCTCAAGTACTCTTAAGTGGGTTAAATAACGCTCTGAAAAGGTCATAAAGAAACGTATCTTCTTAATTCCCGGCATATTAAGGGCTAAGGATTCCATCTCCTCATGATGCAGCAGATACATATCCTTCTCTCCGATCTCTGGAAAATTGTATACTCTCTTTATTGACATCGGTTCGGTCTCTATAAATTTACCATTTTCAAAATAGCTGCCGTTTGCAGTTACCTCACGAATATTAATTTCCGGATTAAAGTTGGTAGCAAAGGGATATCCATGATCCCCTGCGTTGGCATCTAAAATATCGATGGTATAAATTTCATCAAAATAATGCTTTAATGCATATGCCGAGAATACGCCTGTCACTCCGGGGTCAAAGCCGCAGCCAAGAACTGCAGTAATTCCTGCCTTTTCGAAGCGTTCTCTATAAGCCCACTGCCATTTATATTCAAATTTGGCGGTATCTAGCGGTTCATAGTTAGCCGTATCTAAATAATCCACCTTGGTAGCAAGACAGGCATCCATGATTGTCAAATCCTGATAAGGTAATGCTACATTGATTACAATATCCGGTTTATAGTTCTTTATCAAAACAATAAGCTCCTCAGTTTTATCGGCATCAACTTGTGCTGTAGTTACCTTAGTCTTATACCCCTTCGCTTCTACCTGAGCCTTTAAGGCCTCACATTTTGCTACCGTTCTGCTGGCGATACAGATTTCTTCAAATACCTCATGGTTCTGACAACATTTATGAACCACTACACCCGCTACGCCTCCGGCACCGATGATTAATGCTCTACTCATTTGATTTCCTCCTTGACACTCTAATCGTGAAGAATAGCCACTTCTGATATTCTTCTTAATATCTGTATATTTTTACGGTACTAATCCTTTTAACTACCATACTTTATGGCGTAAATCGCATATAGAATTGCAGCATTTACAATTATTAAAATCTTGTATCCATAAAAGTCTTCAAAAGTCAATTCTATAATAGAATATTCTTTGCTGATTAATGAATTATTATAGGTATATAAGTATTTATTTAAACAAACTTCACAGACAGATAAGGGAAAGATAGCCAAAATCTATATCTGTGAAGTTTGATGAATGTGACTAAAGCTTTTATTGTTCTTCGTTTAATTGATCTATAACATAATTCGGCAGTGCAAAACAGCCCCTGTGCAGCAGAGTATTATAATACTTAGTTGCGATACCAAGTGCATTCCACTCCTTCTCTTTTAAATCAGAAAGAGGGTCATGTTTCTTAGAGGCATAACCAAAAAGCCAATGTCCGGAAGGATAAGTCGGGATATGGGCCTGATACACCTTTGCAATCGGGAAGGTTTCCTTTATCCTTCTATGAGCTCTCTTCATCGCTTCCACATAGGAATCATAATAGGTGCTTTCGTGCTGATTGACTAGAATTCCGTCTTCCTTTAGGGCATGATAGCAGTTACCATAGAATTCCTTAGTGAATAAACCTTCTCCCGGTCCAAAGGGATCCGTAGAATCCACCAGAATTAAGTCATATTCATTTTCCTTACGCCTAACAAATTTAAGACCGTCCTCATAATAAATATGAACTCTTTCGTCCGTAAGCTTGCAGGCCGTCTGCGGCAGATATTCCTTACAGGCCTCTACCACCATACTATCTATTTCCACCATATCGATATGCTCAATGCTTTTATATCTGGAAAGCTCTCTAACCGTACCACCGTCTCCGGCCCCGATCACAAGAACCCTCTTAATCTCCAGATTGGTTGCCATCGGAACATGTACCATCATATCATGATAGATAAATTCATCCTTCTCCGTTACCATCAGGCAGCCGTCCAGTGTTAAAGCACGTCCAAACTCAACCGTATCCAGTATATCAATCTGTTGGAAATCACTTTTTCTGCTATAGAGCTGTTCTTTTACCTTTAATGAAAATCTGACGTGTTCCGTGTGGTGTTCCGAATACCATAATTCCATGGGCAAAACCTCTATCCTTTCACTAATAATTAATTTAAGTAATTGCGAAACTCAGTAATTGTAAGTATTGTATACACAGCATATACTATTCCGGAGCGGAAGTTAAGCTCTTAGGAGCGTTGGAGCGAAGGAATAGTATATGCTGTGTATACAATTAATAAATCTATATAGTTTCGCAATTAACTAAAAAATCTAATCCACGCATCAAAAATCTATGATATTAATATGTTCCACTTTCATATCCTTCGGGCCGGTTAATGAGCTTCCCTTTTCCTTCGCATAATTAATATAATCTATAATATCCTTAGTGATCCGTTCTCCAGGCGCAAGAATAGGAATTCCCGGCGGATAGCACATCACAAATTCACCGGATACATGACCAATTCCATCCTTTAATGCTACGGCTTTTTTATCATGATAAAATGCCTTCTGTGGTGTAACTGCAACCACAGGGTCGATATACTCATGGTTTAACATACCCACCTTATCCTTTCCGTGAATACGTTTGATTTCAGAAAGGGCTGAGATAAGACGTTCAATCTCAAAGGGTCTGTCTCCTGCCGATACGATTGCAAGTATGTTACCAATATCTCCAAATTCAATCTGGATGTCATACTCGTCCCGAAGCAGGTCATAAACCTCAACGCCAGCCAGACCGATATCAGCTGTATGAATAGAAAGCTTAGTAAGGTCAAAATCATAAATGGTATCATCGTTAATAAGTTCTGAGGAAAAAGCATAATAACCGCCTTGTTTATTGATTTCCTCTCTTGCATACTCTGCCAGATAAATTGTCTTTTCCACCATTTCCTTACCGTTTAGGTACATATTCTTTCTAGCAAGGTCCAGTGAAGACAGAAGTAAATAGGAAGCACTTGTAGTCTGGGTCAAATTAATGATTTGTCTGACATATCCCGGATCAATATCGTTTCTGCATAATAAGAAGGAGCTTTGCGTAAGTGATCCGCCTGTCTTATGCATACTGACCGCTGCCATATCTGCACCTGCATACATTGCACTAACCGGGAGATTATCTCCAAAATAAAAATGTGCTCCATGTGCCTCATCTGCTAACACCTTCATTCCCTTCTCATGAGCAAGTGCCACGATCTCACGAAGGTTAGAACAAATTCCGTAATAAGTCGGATTATTCACAAGGATAGCCTTCGCTTCAGGATTCTCCCTGATTGCTACCTTAATGTCCTCAACGGACATTCCAAGCGGTATCCCAAGCTCATGATTTACACCCGGATTTACATATACAGGTATTGCTCCGCATACCACTAAAGCATTAATGGAGCTGCGGTGCACATTGCGCGGCATAATTATTTTATCTCCTGCCTTACAGGTAGACATAACCATTGCCTGTACTGCGGCAGTAGTTCCGTTTACCATAAAAAAAGCTGCATCTGCACCAAATGCCTCGGCGGCCAGTTCCTCAGCAGCTTTAATTACCGAAACCGGATGAATCAGATTATCTAATGGTTTCATGGAATTGACATCCACTTTCAAGCAGTCTATTCCAAGAAAATCCGTTAGCTCCGGAATTCCACGCCCACCCTTATGTCCCGGAACATCAAAGGGAACAACACGGTTCTTTTTATGCCGTAATAATGCTTCCTGAATGGGCGCATTTTGTTGCGTGTATTTCATAAATAACCCCCATCTGCCGCTAAAGCGGCATACAAACCTTAGTATATATTCATTCCGCTGAAGATTTCGATCATTTCCTTGCGAAGACTGTTCGTAATATCAAGTCTTTGCTTCGGGGGCAGCTCATATACATCCTTATTAAAGAGATAATTCTGCAGTTCGATTTCCTTAATCAGCATTTTTGTATGGAAAATGTTTGACTGATATACATTTACATCAATTGCATCATATCTGGTAAGTGTCTGATCGTCGATATAGTCCTGAATAGAAGTAATGTCATGGTCAATAAAATATTTCATCCCGTGAAGATCGCGTGTAAAGCCTCTTACACGATAGTCTATTGTTATAATATCAGAATCGAAGCTACCGATTAAATAGTCTAAGGCATTTAACGGAGAAATCTCGCCGCAGGTGGATACATCAATATCTACGCGGAAGGTAGAAATAGAATTATCCGGGTGATGCTCAGGAAATGTGTGTACTGTAACATGACTTTTGTCAAGATGTGCATGAACTGTATCTCTGATGGTTTTTGAATATTTACCCTGATTGCAGGATTCGTCAATATGTTCGGAGGATAACGAACCCTCTGCTATCAAAATATTGACAGAGGCACCCTGCGGATCATAATCCTGTTTTGATATATTAAGAATATGTGCACCGATCATCTCAGTAACATCTACTAGAATCTTTGTTAAACGTTCTGAATTATATTGTTCGTCGATATAAGCAATATAATCTTTTTGTTCTCTCTCACTTTTTGCATAGCAAACATCATAAATGTTGAAGCTAAGAGTTTTTGTGAGGTTGTTAAAGCCGTATAATGTAAGCTTTTTATCCAACCCAAACATCACAACCTTTCTGTTTATAATATACCCATAAATGATCTAGTTATTGATTGGTTCAATTGTAATATAGATTGATTAGATACGAATGAATTGTGCATAATCATACAATTCATTGATATTTAACAGCATGGACTATTATATACAAATGTACTCAAACATGCAAGCATTATTTTTACTATTTGTAAACAATGAGTTTAGTATTACTGTGACTTTTTTGCATAAAATAGTATAGTTAAATAAAACAGCGTATTATTCCGTATTCAAGCGGAAAAATTCGCTGTTAATAATTTAATTATATATAAGTCCTTTATCCCAAAATATATAATTAACATAGGTTCCTATAATCCATTTACTTACCAGGGAAATTCGTTTCCTTTATTATCAATAAAAAGCGGCTGCTCATCCTGTTTCATATTTTGAATTAATTCTACTAACCAACAAGCTGTTTCATAAGGATCAAGCTTTGCCTTACTATATAATGCAGTATAACAATTTTCCATTATTTATCCAATACAATTTCACTTCCATAGGCTGCCATCGAGAATATCCTCTCCGCTTCCCTTAAAGATAATCCTTTTATGGTCATCTTCTCTATATCTGCTTCCCCAATATTATTCTGATACAGTGAATACAGATAATGTACAGCCTGCGGCAGAAAACCGAGCATTCTGGCTCCTATCGTATCCGCGGCAACGGGATCCGTTGCTGCAATCATAAGGCCCTTTGTATCTACTGCAATTCCATGATTTGGTCCAGTACCAATCATCGCCTTATCTGCGCTTATGATTGATAAATCAATTGGAAGCTTCTTTGCCATAGCCGCAATAAAACCATGTAAATCCTTATGAATTCCAAGGTTCTTTTTCGGAAAGCCATGAAGATCTGCAGGCGGCCAACCCATTGCAATATTTTTAATCGCGGCACTCATCGTAGCCTCCTCATGCTGCTTTAACTGGGTAAAGCTGATTAGAACATCCATATGATCAATCAACTGGTTAATCTTTGTTCTTGGTATAATATTATGATCTAATTCTAACTCAGTATATGGTCCGTAATTCAAATCAATAAAGGTTACCTGTTCCATCTCAATAATTTTATCATAACCCACCTGATGAAAAACCCTAACCGTATCTTCTCCTGAGCCTGTTGCTATGATAATTTCCTCAGGCTGAAAATCCTTCACATACCGGATCAAGGCCTGCAGAGTTTGCGGCCCAACTACTGCTGCTGTGGCAGGTGATTTGGCACTAACCCAATTTGGAGTGATCACTACTCTATCACCGGAATGAATGATATCCTTTATCGGAAGTAAATCTAAGACCTCCTTAACCGAGGCCTGTTCTGTACTGCTTCTTACTAAACTGACAATAGGTTTTTGTACTCTTCTCTCTTTCATAAAACCTCCGGATATACCTGCTATTTTCAAATAGCATGAGATAACTCTACCGGTTTTATGCATAGCTGTTAATAAGCTTTTTCATTTAAATATCTAACTTCAGCTGCATCTCTTCTTCAGCCTCAAGCTTAAAGTCCTCAATCTTCTCAGGATTTAGTACCGGAAGGGCTTCTAAAGACTGTAAGCCGAAGCACCTTAAGAATTCCTCTGTGGTACCAAAAAGAATTGGCCTTCCCGGTGCATCCATCCTTCCCATCTCACACACCAGGTTATATTCCACCAACTTATTAACTGCATGATCAGATTTCACTCCGCGGATAGCCTCTATCTGAAGCTTAGTAATCGGCTGTTTATATGCTATGATAGACAAGGTCTCTAGTAGAACATCAGTAAGTACATGCTTCTTTGGTATATGCGTAATTTTAATAACTGCTTCATACATGGATGGCTTTGTACACAGCTGATAAGCACCATCTAATTCAATAATATGGACGCCTCGCTCCTCTTTCTCATATTGATCCATCATATTATAAATGATTTTTCTTATCGTCTCAGCGTCGTGATCAAGAGCCCCTGCAAGCCTCTCTAACTCTACTGCTTCCCCCATCGTAAATAAAATTGCTTCAACTTGTGCCTCTATCTGTTTTAGTTCCATTAAAAGCTTGCCTCCTCCATCTGTATCACATCTTCTGCAAGGTATGTTATGATAATATCCTCAAATAAACATTCTTGTTCGATATGAATTCTTCCTATCTTGATTAATTCCAGGATACCAAGAAAGGTAACGATAATTTCCATCTTAGTGTGCTGCGCCTCAAGCAAGCTACGGAAGGAAAAGGTTTTATGTAATAAGCCATATTCCTGGATTTGCGAAAATTTATCTGCCAGATTAATTTCTTCTCTCTCAATTCTTCCGAATTTGCTTCGAATAGGGTCTATCTTATCCACCTGTTTCTTAACGATGGATTTAAATATCTCATGGAGCTTTGATAAGGTTAGATCAGATAATAACCCTTCTACATCAATGTCCTCCCGGTATTCAGCTATTTCAAACGGAATTGTAGGTGGCTTAAACAGTACCCGTGAGGCGTCCAGCTGCTTGTCCCTAAGTTCTTCAGATATGTATTTATACATCTTATATTCTAATAAGCGTTCGACTAACTCCTGCCTCGGATCTACTACTTCTTCGTCTTCGTTTTCTTCTATTGGCAGGAGCATCTTGGACTTAATATTAACAAGGGTTGCTGCCATAACCAGGAATTCGCTCATCACATCAAGATCCTTCGTATCCATCTGTCTGATATAATCCAGATACTGTTCAGTAATAACAATAATCGGTATATCATATATATTAATTTTATTCTTATCAATTAAATGAAGCAAAAGATCAAGCGGTCCTTCAAATGCTTCAAGCTTTACGGGAATCCCCATATATCAACCTCCACTGATTATTACACGGATATTATAATTCTCCACATTTCATAGTAATTAGTACAATCTCCGGAATATTAAATAATCTTGGCATCATCGAATGCGAACCAAGCCCGCGTGATACTACCATTTCCTGTCCATTATTGGTAAAATTACCTGCATTGTATTTTGGGAAAAATCTAACCTGTGGAGATACTACTCCACCGATACCAGGAAGTCTTACTAAGCCCCCATGCAGGTGACCTGAGATAGTAAGATCAGAACCCCAATCCGCGTAATTTTGAAAATATAAGGGATTATGGGCAAGCAGGATTTGAAAATCCAGGGTATTAGCTTCTCCCAATAACTCATTGAGATAGCTCTTTGCCATATTCGGTAATTTCCCCTTCACAAAGAATTCTTTTCCGATTGATACTCCAGTAATTTTTACTTTCTGATGATCCCTTTGTAAATAGGTGGCTTCATTATCTAGAAAGGTTACACCAATATCCTTTAATAATTTTTTATATTGTACCCATGTAGAGCAAAGTGCAGCCAGATTAGCAGCCTTTTTTTGCTTCACATCAAAAGTTTTGACCAGGCTTTCTCGTAACAGCTTCTCCATTCTTTGCTCATGGTTGCCGTAGGCATAATAAATTCTGTAATTCTTCGCCAGTTTCTCTAACAAATAAAAGGCATTACTAGGATAACTGACTACCTTCTTATTAATCATGTCACCTGCAATTAAAATATAATCAGGTTTTTGTTCTTCGATTTTTCTTAAAAGTCTTTCATTCTCTCTTCCGAAGCTATAATTGTGCAGATCTGCAAGAATAACAAGCCTTGTATCCTGAAAAGCTTTTGGAAGTTTTTTTGAAGTAACCTTATATTTTGTAACGACAAGTTGTTTCTGTTCAATCGCAGTCCACAAGATAATTATAAGAACTATTCCTATGATGATGAAACCTATCTGCATTCTGTCTCCTTTCAGACTCAACTACAAGACTTTGAGCCTGCATGCATTTTTCAATACTATTCATATTTACATAACATGCCTGCCCTTTGAATTAGTTTGTGCCGAGGATGACGCAGGCACAAACTTTGAGGTGTGAATTATTCTTTTCAATAATTCACACTATTATCATACCTATTATAATATACAGGTTAGCGGTTGAAGTGTCAATAAATTGCTTTATTCACATTTCGTGTTGAAACGGAGACGGTTGGGGGGAGGAATTGTATGTGCCGTATTACAATTAGTAAATCTAAACAGTTTCTTAAAAATTAAATATAAAAAGAAGGTGTCCCAAAAGTCATAAATTGACTTAGGGATACCCTCTTAGCTGCAAATTGTTATCAAATATTATTTTGAACACATAAAATAACGTTTTAACAGTTTAATAAAATAATCCTTATATCCGGCCTTTTCAATTGCTTCTGAAGCAAGAATATCAACACTACCGATCTTCTCGTTATCGTAATAATAGATGATCTCGCCTATCTTATCATTTACTGCAATCGGTGCCGGAACTTCTTCATATAATGATACTTCTTTTCTGATATTTTCAGATGTCTTTCCCTTGATACACAGATAAGAGAATTGTTTGCCCGCCTTCCCCTGCACTGTATCAAGTACTCCCTTTGTTACCTTTACCGGTGATAGAACTGTATCGGTATTATCATCTGAATATATGCTATAATTTGCAAATCCGTAGTTCAATAGCTTTGACGCCTCCATAAATCTTATTTTGGTATCCGGCGCAGCCATAATTACAGCAATTAAATTCATATTATTACGTCTGGCTGATGCGGATAAGCAATATTTCGCTAAGCCTGTGGAACCAGTCTTCAAACCGGTAATTCCTTGATAGAATTTGACCAGCTTATTTGTATTGGTTAAACCAAATTCTGTCTTACCCTTTTTCGTTGTGTGGGTAATGGTATCCATCCATACTGTAGAATACTTACTGATTTCAGGATATTTGGTAATAAGCTCTCTTGACATCAGGGCAACATCATAGGCAGAGGAATAATGATTATCGATATCCAGTCCACAGCAATTTACAAAATTTGTATTATTCATACCCAGTTCCTTGGCTCTCTTGTTCATTAAGGCAACAAACTCCTCTTCCGAGCCGGCAATATATTCTGCCATAGCAACACAGGCATCATTAGCACTGGCTATACTGATGCATTTAATCATAGTGTTGACATCCTGGATTTCATTTGGCTCCAAATATACCTGTGAGCCGCCCATGGATGCAGCATGTTCGCTTACACTGACCTCATCTGTAAGTTTTATTTTGCCAGCATCAAGAGCTTCAAAAATTAACAATAAAGTCATTATTTTAGTAATACTTGCTGGCTTTAAACGCTCATCCTTGTTTTTGTCATAGATCACCATTCCTGTCGAGCCTTCAATCAATACTGCGGAAGGTGAGTTTAACTCCAGCTGGGCATTTACAGCTGCTGCAACAGTGACAGCCACCCCACCGCTATCTGGGTTCTTTTTATTAATCTGTGCATCGGTAGTAGTGGGATATAGCAAAAATACAAGCATAGTACATAAGAGTAAAATAGAAATAATCTTTTTCAAGCTTACCTCAATTCTGCCGAACCTACGGCAAAAATGTATTATTACTATTTTAATCCATGCATTTTCATTTTAGACCAATCCTTATGATAAGAGTGAAAGATTTTTCAAATCTTTCACTCAGCAAAATTGTGTCTGTGCTGCGCACAAACTAGATGCGCATAGTCACGCAAGCGAGCCAAATAAGCAGCGCTGGAATTAGGTTATATAAACTTATTTAACATATACCGTACATTTCAAAATCCTTTTATTTACCCGTGCTGTTATAACAGCTTTTCCTTTACTCTTTGCCGTTACTCTGCCGAATATATTCACTGACGCGACCCTCTTATTGTTACTGCTCCAGCTTACAAAAGAGCCTGTTCCTTTTATATTTAAATTATATCTTTCCCCATTTCTAAGCTCCAGCACTTCTTTACTGATATCAATTACATGAACACGGCATTTTAATACTTTTTTGTTCACTTTAGCTATGATATAAGCTTTTCCGGTTCTATAAGCAAATACTCTTCCGTTAAAGTTCACTCCGGCTACCTTAAAATCGGTTGAATAATAATTGACCCGCTTATGAAAACCAAATACATAGAGATGAGTTTCCTCACCCTTTATCATATAAATATCCTTCTTGTTTAAATGAAGAGAAAAAGGTAGATTGACTGTTTTCCGATAATATAAGGATGAATTTTGATAAAGAAAAGTCAAAATCAAATATATAATAATAAATAAAATAAAAAATTTACATATCTTTAAAATTGGCGGTTCTTTTTGTTTGCAGCAGTTTTTTCTCATCTTCGTCTCCCTTTCTGCTCATGTTCAATGATAAATGAAAGTTATCTACTCACTCTATCCAATATCTCTGACCTTAACCTGATAGATATTGTTAAGTTACTAATCTTGAACTTCATAATTATTCCTTCTCTAAATTCTATGAAAGTTACTTATAAAATTGATTAATTAGATATTATAATTATTTTATTTAAACAGATTTGAAGACTAACTCAGATATCCTGAAAAATCATTTGCATGAATGGATTTATGTCCGAAAATGCATTTATTTTTATGCAAAAAGAATACCGCCCAGATCTATGTTCCGGCGGCATTCTTTATACTGAAGATATGATTTTTTACAGAGGATACGATATGATCTAAAAATGTTAAATCTATATTTTATCACGTCATGATGCCGCTATTTGGCATCATAAATAGTTGATGAAGAAGTGTAGAATGAATTTCCAATGGAATTCATTCTGGAGTTCTTATTAGTGTGAGGATGCTTTTCTTCACACTTATACTATTTACAAAAGTTCTACTCCGTTCTTTGTTACGATTGCATACACATACTTTATACCAACAGGCTTCTCCTGGTCGATTTGATAAGCCTTCTCCAATCGCTTCTTTGCTTCCATGAGCTTATCTTTATCATTTGCATAAAGTGTAGCCAGAATATCCTCCTTATGCACTTGATCTCCCAATTTCTTGTGAATTTTAATTCCAACACTTAGATCTATTAAGCTTTCCTTTGTTTCCCTTCCTCCACCAAGTATCAGAGAGGTCATACCAACCTCCTCAGTTTGGATTGCCGAGATATATCCATCCTTAGCTGCAGTCACATTCACCGTCAGCTCCGCCTTTTTTAAAGTATCCGTATGATAAACCGCTTCCCGGTTACCCCCCTGAGCTTCAATAAATTCAGCAAATTTGTCTAAAGCACTGCCATCCCGAATCGTCTGATAAAGCATTTCCTTGGCTTCCTCTACAGTCTTTGCTACCTGTGCACCAACAAGCATAAACGCAGCTAAAATAACACTAACCTCCAGCAAATCACTCGGTCCTTTTCCCTTAAGCGTATCTATGGCTTCGATTACTTCCAGGGTGTTACCTACCGCATAACCAAGCGGCTGATTCATATCAGTAATTACTGCATAGGTTTCTTTACCTGCAATTGTGCCGATTTGTACCATTTCCTTAGCAAGCTCCAGAGAGGCCTCAAGGCTTTTCATAAACGCACCGCTGCCTGTTTTCACATCGAGAACGATTACATCAGAACCAGAGGCTAGCTTCTTACTCATAATACTGCTAGCGATCAATGAGATATTATCAACAGTAGCAGTAACGTCACGCAGTGCATATATTTTCTTATCTGCGGGAGCTAGATTTGCTGTCTGTCCAACAATAGCCATTTTTATCCTATTAACATTTGAAATAAATTGCTCTGTTGTTATTGTAGTAGAAAATCCCGGAAAACTCTCCAGCTTATCTATTGTCCCTCCTGTATGGCCAAGGCCGCGTCCGGACATCTTTGCTACCGGAACTTTTAGAGCTGCTACCATCGGACTTAGTACCAGTGAGGTTTTGTCACCGACGCCTCCGGTGCTATGCTTATCCACTTTGATACCATTTATTTGTGACAAATCTAAAAGATCGCCACTATTGGCCATTGCAACGGTAAGGGCTGCGGTTTCTTCATGATTCATTCCATTTAAGCAAACTGTCATTAGAAATGCAGACATCTGATAATCCGGAATAGACCCTTTTGTATACCCTGTAACAATAAATTCAATTTCCTCCTTCGTTAACACTTCCCTGTTTTTCTTCTTATTGATTAAATCGTACATCTTCATGGCAAGCTCTCCTCTGTCTTAATAATAATTAATTGCTTCTATTTTAGTACGGCTCTTTTTATTTTCGTAATATCCAAATATACAGCAAATGTAATCAATTGCTCTAACCTACATCTTATAAAGAGAGCACATATATTTATACAGGATTTATTCGTATCATTTATAATAGACTTACTTTAATATACAATAATTATTTCTATTTAGCAATTCTTTCATATCATATTATACAATTGTACGGACAACTATTTATGATGCCAAAAAACGGCATCATTTCACTCTGCTATTCTCATCCCAAATGAAAGCGTTTGTTGTATTTAATATCTTTAGGAAGCAACCCTGTACAATCATAATTTTCTTGCAGAAATGATTGACTAACCAGTTAAAAAAGGATAAAATAAATCAACAAAAATCGAGGGAGATTAACAAAATGAGTTTTAAATTTGTTAGGGAAGTAATATCACCGGAGGATTTGGTACAGGCATATCCTATGCCGGCAAAAGATGTTCTCCGAAAGAAAGATAGAGATAAACAAATAAAGGATGTTATTACAGGTGTCTCCAATAAATTCCTTGTTATTATAGGTCCCTGCTCTGCAGATAATGAAGACGCTGTCTGCGATTATATCTATCGATTAGCAAAGATACAGGATAAGGTCTCTGATAAGGTTATTCTGATTCCGCGTATCTATACAAATAAACCCAGAACTACCGGTGAAGGCTATAAGGGTATGGTTCACCAACCCGATCCTGAGAAGAAGCCTGACTTACAGGAGGGTTTGATTGCAATGAGAAGAATGCATCTACGTGCAATCGCTGAAAGCGGTCTGACAGCAGCAGATGAGATGCTCTATCCTGAAAATTGGCCCTATGTAGAAGACATTCTCTCCTATGTAGCGGTTGGTGCACGTTCCGTTGAAGATCAGCAGCATCGCTTGACCATCAGCGGTATGGATGTACCTGCCGGTATGAAGAATCCAACCAGCGGTGATTTTTCCGTTATGTTAAATTCAGTAGTTGCAGCACAAGCAAGCCATACCTTTTTATACCGTACCTGGGAGGTTACAACCTCCGGCAATCCTCTTGCTCATACTATTTTACGAGGTGCTGTAAATAAACATGGTCAATCCATACCCAATTATCATTATGAGGATTTAAACTTATTGTTTTCCATGTATAACGATCGTGATCTGGTGAATCCTGCAACTATCATAGATTCCAATCATGCGAATTCAAATAAACATTACTTAGAGCAGACCCGTATCGTAAAAGAGGTGCTTCACAGCCGAAAGCTCTCTCCTGATATTGCTCAGATGGTAAAGGGTGTGATGATAGAAAGCTATATTGAAGGTGGAAGTCAGAAGATTTCTGAGCATGTGTACGGTAAATCTATTACCGACCCCTGCCTTGGTTGGGAAGATTCTGAAAAACTCATTTATACAATTGCAGATAATATTTAGTATTGTTGTTCCTCTTCGTATAAAAACACGATAAAGTAAAGAAAGATTATAACCTATTTACCAATAAAACAGGAGATTTCCGGTACTACTGGTGATCTCCTGCTTTTATTTTACTATATTTTTATTAATTAAATGAAGCTGATATGCTATCCTGCAGAAAGCCTTACTCCCTAAAATATAATTCAATCATCACCCTGCCTTTTCGCTAAGCTCTCGGATGTGTATTCATGTAAACTTCTCTGCTGTTTTTATAACCTTGCGTTACATATAGCTGGGTAGTTGTAATATCCGCATGACCTAAAAATTCCTTAACACTTACTAAATCCGCACCATTCTCGATTAAATGTGCCGCAAAGGAATGTCGGATTGCGTTCGGACTTAAATTTGTGAGTCCCGCTGGCTTTGCATAGGTTTTTAATATTTTCCATAATCCCTGTCTGCTTAGCGGTTCTCCGGAAGAATTAAGAAACAAATATTCACTGTTGATTTTTTCAAAGCGATCACTTCTGATATTCAAATAATCCTCTATTGCTCTACTGGCTGCATTTCCAAACGGAATAATCCGCTCTTTACGCTCTTTACAAATGATATATCTGGAGGTCAGATTAATATCTGATAATTTTAAGGAGATTAACTCTGATACTTTTATTCCTGTTGCATACAAAAGCTCAAGAATTGCTCTATCCCGTAGACCCTTGCCGGTTTGTAAGTCAGGCAGACCAAGAAGCTTATCCACAGACGCCTCTTCAATTATCGTTGGAAGCTTCTTTTGAACCTTCGGAGGTTTAATTCTTTCTGAAGGATCACCCTGAATATGTCCCTTCTTCATCAGATACAGAATAAATGCCTTCATAGCAGCAATATTGCGCGAAACTGACGCAGGACATAAACCGTCCTTTTCAAGTGACAGGATATAGGTATTCAAATTTGTCTCACTGATTTTCGTTACAGAGCTGATCTGCTGTTTATCAAAGAATAGCTGTAATTTCTTTAAATCATTTTGATAAGCCTGTAATGTATTTTTGGATGCATGCTTAACTTCCCGCAGATATGTAATGAAGTCATTGATATAATATTCCATTTATTACCTCCTCGGCCCTAAAACAAGAACTATATAGTTTCGTAATTACCTATACTATTGCAGAAAGGAAGCAAGTACCTTTTTTAATAAAAAAGCACCAGGATACGCTTCCAAAAAACTGGCTATCAGTAGTGCTATTGCTAGGAGTAATATTATAACCAGATGTGCTTTCACCAGCTTTAATATTCCTGCTAAGTTATTACGGTTTTCACTATAGATTGTTCTGCATAGCTCAAATCCCTTATATAAACAGACCAATGAAATTGGCAGATATAGAAGGCCCTGCGGGAATACATATACAAGCACCAATAATAAGCCCTTTAATCCGTATTGCATTGTTACGGCTGAGATAAAAAAACCAGTAAAAAAACCGAAGGATGTGACCTTTAAGGCCATATAGGGAATCCCCAGTATTGTTAAACTAAGCAGCCAAAAAACTGCAAAGCTGCCAAAATTCTTACCAAGTACATATTGGAAAAGTCCGGCATAATTTATTTTGCCGCCTGCAATTTTCGCAAATACGTTTGTTTCATAATACTGTATCTGGCTTAGGTAATTCTCACGGAATATATTAGCACATAATATTCCAAGAAATACTCCGAATACCAATAGAAAAATTGATATTTGAAAAACATTGAGTTTATGTAATTGTACCTTTAGCTGTTTCATCGTTCAACCTGCCCATCATTTTCTATATAAAATACATATGATGGGATTTATAAAATAGAACAAGCTGCTTTGTTAAGAAAGGATTAAGTGATAAAGCAGCCATGCTCTATTTCCTGCTTCAAACTGAAACTTTCCTATAAAATTAATTGATACCGAGTTTTGCCTTATACGCAAGAATTCCTGCTATCGTTTTCGCATCGAGTATCTCACCGTTCAAGATCATAGCAGTCAACTCCTCTATTGAATGCTTCTCAAAGGAAACAAACTCATCCTCATCTAAATTCTGATTTGTAGGCGTAATTCCCGTTGTATAATAGATACCTATTCTTTCATTGCTAAAGGCAACTGTCGTAAAAACATCAATCAGATGGTATACTTCCCCTGCCTTATACCCAGTCTCCTCCTCACATTCACGAATTGCACAGGTACGGCAGTCTTCTCCCTTATTCAATCCACCTGCCGGTATTTCCAGCGTGTATTGGTCAACAGCGTTTCTATATTGACGCACCATTATAATCTTACCGTCCGAATCCACCGGAATCATGGCAGCGGCGCCCTTATGACCGATAAAATCAAAATTAGTCTGCTTTCCACCTTCTAATTCTATGGTATCGCTGTAAAAATCAATTATATTTCCCTTCTGAACTAAATCTCTTTTTAATCTCTTGTATGGTATCATTTTGCTGCTCCTTATACGTTTCGTTATGATTTATTTCATTATAGAATGATATTAATTCATCCATTAGGCATGTAGTTATTTTAACACATAAAGTTAAAAAAATGTATAGTAATCTTTTAGACAATTATATTGTGAAAATATCTAAGTGAGAGCAAGCAGCTAATATGCTATGTTACAATCACGATAAATCAAATATAAATTGTGCAGTGTTTCTATTTAATTCTTTTGATACTCTATTCCTAAAATCATATAAAAAGCTATAAAAAAAGACTTAATAGATAAACCGCGTAAGCAGTTTACATTAAGTCCTTTCATTAAATTAATTTCGTATATTACAGGTTGTATTAGCCAAGAAAAATATTAATTTAATTGATTAATGAATTCTTCTATGCGGTCAAGCCCTTTTTTAATCTGCTCCATAGAAATTGCATAGGATAGACGGATATGGTCAGCAAAACCGAAATCCTCGCATGGAATTACTGCTACATTATAGTCCTCAATTAAAATTTGTGAAAGCTTATTAACATCGCCTACTTGGGAGCCCTTATACTCCTTGTTCAGAATCTGGCTGATATCAACAAACAGATAAAATGCACCCTGCGGTTTTAAGGCTGAAATCAGCTTCATGTTTGTTACTCTTTCAAACATATAATCTCTTCTTTTGTTGAATTCAGCATGCATTGCACGAACGGAGTCCTGGGGTCCTACTAGCGCTTCATACGCTGCTTTTTGAGCGATTGAGTTAGGATTTGAAGTCTGATGGCTTTGAACACTACCCATGAGCTTTGCAATTTCTTTTGAGGAGCCGGTAAAACCGATTCTCCATCCAGTCATAGAATAACTCTTTGCAACACCGCTGCAGGTTATCGTACGTTTATAGATTTCATCATTTAAGGAGGCTATACTGATAGCTTCCCCATCATATATCAAATGCTCATACATTTCATCGGATACAACATAAAAATCTTTTCTTACCGCTACTTCCGCAATCGCCTCAAGCTCTTCCCTGGTATAGATCATACCGGAAGGATTACTTGGAGAATTTAGGATTAAGGCTTTCGTCTTTCCGGTACAGGCAGCTTCAATCTGCGCTGCTGTTACTTTATAATTTTGTTCCTTCTCTGCCCGTACAAATACCGGAACACCATCAGCAAGCTTAACAATCTCAGGATAGCTTAACCAATACGGTGTAGGAATAATTACCTCATCTCCAGGATTACAGATGGCTTCAAAAATGTTAGTCA
This sequence comes from Bacillota bacterium, assembly GCA_023421505.1. Taxonomy (GTDB): domain Bacteria; phylum Bacillota; class Clostridia; order Lachnospirales; family Lachnospiraceae; genus Mobilitalea. Next base: position 200,272 of record JAEZTJ010000081.1, on the reverse strand, counting down.
AGGAATGCTTTCCTCCGTTACTAACTACGATCTGGCTCGGCTCATACTTGATATGATTGAAATTGAAAAACTTCTCGCAAACCGCCTTCTTTAGCTCCAGCGTACCGTCAGCCGGCGTATATTTTGTGAAGCCACTATGAATTGCTTTAATTGCTGCTTCACAGATGTTATCCGGAGTATTAAAATCAGGTTCACCTGCTCCAAATCCTACAACATCAATCCCTTTTTCCTTTAACTCTTTTGCCTTTGCAGTAATCGCCAGTGTCGATGAAGGTTTTACCGCCTGCGCTTTCTTTGATAATGATAATGACATAGAATACACCATCCTTTATAATCATATTTTTCTCTGATATGTATCATTGCTTCTGTTATCCCAATTCAATTCACAATTCCTAAACTCTTAATTTACTAAAGTTTTTCTACTCAAAAACTTTATTTTATAATTTTTTGTACATTTATAACTTTAAAATGCAAATTTGAAATCGTTAACATTGTAATATATATATTTGAATAATGCAACAGAAATTTCATAAAAATCAAAAAAAGTATTTTGCATGGCTTTCATTTGTCCGTATGTCACGGATTTTTCGTGCATTTTGTGCATAATTATAATTACCTCATCGCGTACTAACTAAGCTTTAAATAAAAAAGCAGCCAAATATTCAGAAGAGGCGAATATTTGGCTGCTTTTTTATTTATCATACTTATATTAAAAATTCTGACTGAATTTAATTTCTATAAAATATAAACTTTTAATAACTATCATTAACTATTACTCAGCAATTGTATTGCTGCTTTCAGCGTTCCAATCGTTTCAGATATTTCTTTATAAACCAACTGAGGATTTTTAATCATTTGCGGGGGACACATACAACTTACCATTTCAAACCACATATCAGATTTTTTAATTCTGTCAATTTCAGCATTTGCATTTTTACCCATTACCTCACGGATAATTTCGTCAATTTTATCTTCATACATAAGTAATTCTTGCGTAACTTCATAATAATCGTGATATTTATATAATTTATTATATTCTTTTAATAAATAGTCATTTTCAACCATATCTCTTAACTGACTAAGTAATTCAATTATATGATTGTAAAACTCAATCATACTTTTCTTCTGTTCTATTTTAAATTTATTTAATTTAAATAATTTGCTCTGTTTATATGCTATGTTAACAACATCTTTTACCGGAATTCCTTTTTTATAATATTGTTGTTCTATACGCTCATATTCTTTGTAATCCTTATATTTCTCTGCATCTTCTGAACCATTTTTCCTATGCTTAAACAATTTACCCAATGCTTTAGGTTCAAAGTATGGTTTTTTAGAATTTACATCAGGAAAAATATATTCCTTTGCATTATCAAGTTTTAAAAACAACTTCTTATAATCATTATATTCATCTGCTACTAAATCTACAATTTCTCTTCCTCGAAGAAAATCCGGAACTATTCTTTCCAAAGTATTGTCTTTAATAGCCTCAAACGATACTAATATGTACTTATTTTTGTTTTCTTTTATATCCTCAATAATATATAAATATTCCTCTCCCACTCCTCCAGAAAATAAATCCGCTTTTCTTTTATATTCCTCTGATAAAACCAAAATGACTTTTTCAGCCTTTTTTAAGCATTCAGCCATCATCTTCGGAAAACTCAATGCGGTTTCTTGTTGTATATACATAATATCACATTCTACATTGTAACCGCTACTTCTCAAATATGCCACAAATTCAAGAACCTTAATATTTGGTTCCCTATTCTCCCATGAATAACTAACAAATATCATAATCGCTTACCCTTTCAAATTAATTATGCGTATACTGGATCGTAAATAATATTATTTATGAAAATCAAACCTATATTGTGTTACCTATTTCTATTATTTTACATCTAATAAACTCATAATACAATAGAATTAAGTTTAAATAGAATAAGGAAGTCCATTTCTAGGCTACCCCTACTAAACTTTACATGCCCTACTAAAGCATATAAAAAAATGGCTGTAACCATTGAAAACTATACGTTTTCAACCGTTCCAGCCATTTAAATTTTCTGATAATAAATTATTTCGCGTAATCGGTTACTCTTGATTCTCTGATTACGTTTACTTTAATCTGTCCAGGGTATTCTAATTCATTTTCAATTTTCTTAGATAAATCACGTGCTAACAATACCATATCGGCATCACTAATTTGTTCAGGAACAACCATTACTCTGATTTCCCTGCCCGCCTGAATAGCAAATGACTTATCTACCCCCTTAAAGCTATTGGTAATATCTTCGAGTTGCTTGAGTCTGTTGGTATATGTTTCTAAGGTTTCACGTCTTGCACCAGGTCTTGCCGCTGAAATAGTATCAGCTGCTTGAACAATACATGCAATTAACGACTGGAACTCAACATCACCATGATGTGCTTCAACTGCATTGATTACAATAGGGGATTCCTTATACTTCCTACATAAATCAACACCAATTTGAACATGAGTTCCTTCCATTTCATGATCCACCGATTTACCGATGTCGTGTAATAATCCGGCACGTTTTGCAAGTCTAACATCCACACCGATTTCTCCGGCTAGAAGGCCGGATAAAATAGCCACCTCAATTGAATGCTTTAATGCATTCTGTCCATAACTTGTCCTAAATTTCATCTTGCCGAGAAGCTTAATTAGCTCCGGATGAATTCCGTGAACTCCAACCTCAAGTGTTGCAGCTTCACCCGACTCCCTTATCATTACTTCAACTTCTTTTTGAGCCTTTTCTACCATCTCTTCAATCCTAGCCGGATGAATTCTTCCGTCAACAATCAGCTTTTCAAGTGCAATTCTTGCAACCTCTCTTCTGATTGGATCAAAGGCTGATAGAATGACAGCCTCGGGTGTATCATCGATAATTAAATCAACACCTGTCATGGTCTCTAAGGTTCTAATATTACGTCCCTCTCTACCAATGATTCTACCCTTCATCTCATCGTTAGGAAGCTGAACAACGGAAATCGTTGTTTCAGCAACATGATCTGCAGCACATCTTTGAATTGCTGTAACTACATAATCCTTTGCTTTCTTATCCGCTTCTTCTTTGGCTTTGCTTTCTAAATCCTTAATAAGTAGAGCGGTTTCATGTTTTACTTCTTCTTCAACAGTCTTAATCAGATATTCCTTAGCTTGTTCGGAGGTTAATCCTGAAATCTTCTCTAATTCCTGCAACTGCTTCTCGTGGAATTCCTCCACTTCCTGCCTGATTTTATCAAGCTCGGATTCCTTTGCAGAAAGTCTAGATTCTTTCTTTTCCAGTGCTTCGGTTTTTCTATCTAAAGTCTCTTCTTTAGTTAGAACCCGCTTCTCATAGCGTTGTATTTCTGCTCTGCGTTCCTTCGTTTCCCGCTCGAATTCATTCTTCGCCTTCAAGGATTCCTCTTTGGCCTCGAGCAAGGCTTCGCGCTTCTTAGTTTCAGCTGTTTTTAAAGCTTCATCTATGATTTCTCTTGCCTTTTCGTCTGCACTGCCGATTTTTGCCTCATATACCTTGATACGATACGACGTTGCAATCTTCCAGGTAAGAAGAGCTACGATTACTATGGTTACTACAAACGCAATAGCAATATATATAGCCTCTCGCACAGGAGCACCTCCTTATTTAGTTTTCATTGTACAATATGAGATAAACAAGATAAATTGATAATCCAACCTCTTGTTATGAATTATCTGTAAGTGAAAAGCTTTTTTCACTTATCATGAATTCACTTATCAATAAATAATACAACATATAAATTTTATACTGTTTTTACTAATATGTCAAGTGTACTAACGAATAATTTATCTATTCTGACAAAATATAGTACCAATATATTGAACAATTTAATGTCTCACCCACAATATAGTCTTAAATTGTATACTATTTATCAATAAATATGATTAATTATTCAACAAAGCATACGGAAAAACTACCATATTTATACTGTAACTAATCATATTTTATGCAAGAGTATTAACGAATAATTTCTGATTAATACACTAGCTAAATAAAAATTTCTAAAAATCTTTATAATACTCATGATAGTAAAAATTTATTTCGTTGTAATAAAATTATAAATAATCTTCTTGATGTAATAAATTATAAATAATTTACTTATAATAAGGTTCCCATATAATAGAAACCCTTACTTTCAGCAAGATAAACATCGATTATTTTACCAATCAAACTGATATCTCCCGGAAAATGTACCAACAGATTATTACTTAGTCTGCCAGTAAGCAAGCTCGGATCCTGTGCATTTACTTCCTCTACTAAAACCTTCTGTACTGTATACTCATCCTTTCCGGCTGATTTAGCAGAGCTTGACTGTACCTCCTTTAAAAGACGGTCAAAGCGTTCCATAGCCACTGCTTCGTCTACCTGGTCTTCCATTGCTGCAGCCGGAGTTCCTGTCCTTTTAGAATAAATAAAGGTAAATGCACTGTCATAGCCTACCTTTTTCACCACATCCATGGTATCTAAAAAATCCTCCTCCGTCTCACCCGGAAACCCTACTATAATATCAGTTGTAAGTGAAATATCCGGTACTGCTGTACGGATTTTGTCCACTAATTCCAGATAGCTTTCCTTCGTATATCGGCGATTCATTAACTTTAATAATCTGGTACTGCCGGATTGTATTGGTAAATGCAGATGCTTGCAGATTTTCTTACTGTTTCTCATCACCTCAATCAACTCATCAGATAAATCCTTCGGATGAGAAGTCATAAAACGGATCCGTTCGATACCATTAATCTTCTCAATTTCAGTCAATAGCTGAGCAAAGGTCATCGGTATCTTAAGATTTTTGCCATAGGAATTTACATTTTGCCCAAGAAGCATAATCTCAACAACTCCATCCTCTGCAAGAAGCTTAATCTCCTCCAGTATATCCTGCGGATTCCTGCTGCGTTCCCTACCTCGGACATAGGGTACAATACAATAGCTGCAGAAGTTATTGCAGCCAAACATAATATTAACGCCTGCCTTAAAGCTGTATTTGCGGTCATTCGGAAGACTTTCCACTATCAGATCCGTATTCTGCCAAAGGTCAATTACCATCCTGTTGGAATAAAGTCTGGTTTGTAAAAGCTCCGCCAGTTTAAAGATATTATGCGTACCAAAAATAATATCCACAAAGCGGTAGCTGGTCTTGATTTTCTCCACCGCTGATGCTTCCTGCATCATGCAGCCGCATAGGGCAATTAACATGCCTGGCCTGCTTTTCTTAAGCTTTCCCAGATAACCAAGACGTCCATAAACCCTGTTATTTGCATTTTCCCTGACAGTACAGGTGTTATATAATACAAAATCCGCATTCTCTGTATCTGTTTCCACATAACCAATCTGCTTCAATATACCGGATATTTTTTCCGAATCTCTGCTATTCATCTGGCAGCCGAAGGTTGAGATTGTAAAGGTTAATGGCCTGCCCAAACGTTCACTTTCTGCTTTCATCCATTCTCTTAGCTTTGCCATAAAGAAATATTGTCTCTCAGGCTCATTAACAGGTTCTATACTATTTATATCTATCTTATCTAAATCAATATTAAAATTATTCATGATGATATCCTTTACTAAATATAGCATTATAAGTAACTACAAGATTATAATATAAGAATTCAAGAATTTCAATCTAAATGTATTAACAATTCATTCTCCTAATAATTCTGATTTAGATAGACAATTGTGAAACTCAGTAATTAATATAATTTATGATTTCGCAATTGTCTACTGATTTAGAAACAATATGGAAATCAATTCATTAACCTCTAGAGGATTGATAAAAAATTGTATCCTGCATGGAAGCTTTGGAAAATAAACTTATATAACGAGAAAACACTTAGTCAGATATTCTACTAAGTGTTTTCTCGCTAATCCATATTCGATTTTTTTACCCTCATAAACTTATGTAATATTTCCCCACAGCAATACACTTTATATTAGATCACCATACTCCCAAACTCAGAGATCACTAATTTAAGCTCCTCAAAGGTTTCATACCTATATTTATCGTCGAGCGGAAATTCAGCAGTTTCTTCTACTGTTTCTATTGTCAGAGCCGGCTTATGAAAATGCTCCGAATAATAGTGAACTGTATTTCCTCCACTGTCTCCGCTGTCTATCTCATCTTCCGGCAGTACCAGTTCATAATTTGTGATCTGCTTTAAACGGCTCGCAATCTCAAATTGCCTTTTATTATAGCTATCAGGCATAAGGCTACGGTAATAGTAAATTGTTTTTCCTCTGGAATGAAAATCCAGAAAACCTTTTGTTCTATATTCCGAAAATATTTTTATCAATGCCTTTGTCTCATTTTCACTGGCTGCGTAATCTCCTTCAAATTTTGGCCTCCATAATTTGCTGGGAAAATTACGATTTAAATCAATCCCTCTGGCATTGTATTTCCATTCCTCGTAAGGAGTTTTCATTGACAGGCATTTTTCCCTAAGCGATTTATCTAAAATAGCCTCAAAACCATACAGTGATATCATATAACCATCCGGATTTAGTAATGGAATAAAAAATATGGTAAAGGTTTGTAAAAGCTCATAAATACAAGTGCCATAAAGCATTTGTTCATATTCCAGCTTATAGTTGCCCACTGGCATTTTAAGCTTTCTTTTCAGACTTAGCTTCTGCTGCTTGTGATTAGAATATAAATCTGCATAATATTCAATGATACGAAGCAGTACAATCGGATTAATCGTCTCCCTTCCATGTACACCACCGCAGCATATGACATTATGCTGCCCCTGTCCCAATTTCAGTAATACAATGTCACGATTGTCATGAGATTTCCCAATGGTGGAATATCCCAAAATTGCCTCATACTGTTTTGCTAACTTTTTTGAATCAGATACTAATTTATCAAAAGAATAAAATTTATCACTAAAATCAATAATCATATAATCAGGCTCCTAAATATAGATTCTATCATATCATTTTATGATGGATTTTCTAATTTATGATTTTTTATTCTTTTGATCAGTAACTCTCGCTTCATTTTAATTAATCAACTTGCTTCATTCTTTCGCAATTGCAAAAGGTTTTGGTGATTGCAAAAGGTCTCATAAAGAAAAGAAGTCTAAAATAAAATCTATTTTAAACTTCTTTCATTCTTTGTACTATTATTTGGGGTTACTTCACACTATTAATCTATCTGGTAAAAGATTTGTGCGATCGGTGAATCTGGTGACAAAATGAGTGTCTTATTCTCTCCTGCAAGAGAAGCCCTGGCCGCATCTAAGGATCTCACAAAGCTATAAAATTCACTTTTTGATTTGTCAGAATACGCTGCAGATAGTATTTTCATGTACTCTGCCTCACCCTCTGCGGTTATCTTAGCAGCCTCAGCCTTGGCATTCGATACACTGATGGCAACCTCTTTATCTGTCTCATTTTGAATTTTCTTAGCTTTTGATTCACCCTCTGCAGTATAGGTTGCAGCAATCTGAGCGCGCTCAGATATCATTCGGTCAAATACTGCTGTTTTATTATCGCTAGGTAAATCCAGATGCTTCGTCTCAACGGAGATCAGCTCAATACCATATTGATCCATCGTATTGCCGATATTCTTCATAAAAGCAGTGTTTAAGGTTCCATCACGTCCGCTGATGACATCCACCTGAGACAGACTGCTGATTACGGTCTTTATGGAATTATAAACAGCAGTATCTATTCTTCCCTCTGCCTTTGTAACCGAAGAACTCAGTGACTGTGCGAATAGTTTAGGATTAACGACCTTCCAAAGGACATAGCTGTCTGCAACCATTGTTTTCTTATCCATTGTAATTACTTCGGATTCTAACATATCATAGAATTGTATACTTTTTGGTATTGTATATACCTCTTCAATAAATGGAGTTTTAAAGGAAATTCCTGCATTATCAACAATACGTTCAATTTTACCAAATCTCTTAATTACACTATATTGGTTTTCCTTCGTTATTACAATAGAGGATAATAACACGATGACAGCTGCTATGATTATGATTAATATAAATATTCCAGATAATTTTTTTACTTTTTTCATTTTGCTGTCGCTCCTTCCATGATCGGATTTAGAGGTAGTAATTTCTGAGTACCTGAACTTCCATCATCAATAATAACCTTTAAGGTCGGAAGAATATCTTCCATTGCCTCATAAAACATTCTTTGTTTTGTTATCAAAGGATATTTGATGTATTCCTCATACATCTTATTGAATTTTGACACCTCAGCATTTGCCTCATTGATTCGTTCGGTTTTAGTAGATTCTGCTTCCTGCAAGATCTTATCTACTTCGGCATCTGCTTGTGGAAGCTGTTCATTTTGATACTTATTTGCATTATTAACCGCAGTATCAGCACCCTGCTTTGCTGTTTCTACTGATTTAAAAGCCTGCATAACTTCTTTTGTCGGAGGCTCTGAATCCTGCATTGAGATATTAATTAATTGTATTCCGATATCCTGCTTTGCCAACTTTTCAAGGATTGCTTCCTTTATCGCAGACTGTATCTCATATTTGCCGGTGGTAATAACGCTGTCTACATCATAGCTTCCTACGGTCATACGGATACTGCTCTGAGCGATATTTTTTAATATAGTTACCGGCTCCTCCGAAGCATATACTGCTTTTACCGGATCTGAAACCTTATACTCTACGAAGAAGTCCACATTAACAAAGTTAAAATCCTTGGTTATCATCATAGATTCAATTTCAATTTTCTGATTGGTTTTCATATCATAGCCAATCGAAAAGCCTTGAATGGTTGTATCCACCTTTTGAACCTGCTGAATGAAAGGGATTTTAAAATGCAGACCTGCCGTATTTACGGTAGCTGCTTTACCCAAGGTTGTTACTACTGCCTGCTCCTGCTCCTTAATTGTATAAAAGGCATTCAGAGCTAATACTAATATTACTGCCGCAACCACCAGAGCAAATATCATTTTGCCAAATTTCTTCATAAAGCTTTTAAAATTCATTCCTGATGGAAAGTTGTAAATCTTATCCTCCATAAAAACCTCCTTGCTGCCTTGGCAGCTTATGTTTAAATACTATATAAAATTAACTTTATATAAGCATATCCTAGCTAATGTAAAAGTTAATAAAATATCTCTATCGATAGGCCTGTTTAAACCTCTTCAATAACTATTTTCTAATCTGACCGTTACCGAAAATGATATATTTCGTTGTTGTTAATGCTTTTAAGCCCATTGGGCCTCTTGCGTGAAGCTTTTGTGTACTGATACCAATTTCAGCGCCAAATCCAAATTCGTTACCATCTGTAAATCTTGTTGAAGCATTTACATAGACTGCCGCTGAATCAATCTCATTTAAGAATTTCATTGCATGCTCATAATCCTTCGTAACAATTGCTTCCGAATGCTTGGTACTATAATAATTAATATGCTCAATTGCCTCCTCAATACTGTTTACCAGCTTCAGGGAGATAATCTTATCTAAGTATTCGGTACCATAATCCTCTTCTGCAGCAGGTACAAATCCCTCACATAATGCGCAACAGCACTCATCTGCACGGATTTCAATTTCTTTTGCATGCAGTCTTTCATAAAGTAGCGGAAGGAATTCCTCGCTGATTTTCTCATGTACTACAAGGGATTCACAGGCATTACATACACCCAGACGCTGTGTTTTGGCATTTTCAATGATTTCTAAAGCCATAGAGAAATCCGCAAATTCATCTACATATACATGACAATTACCGGTTCCCGTCTCAATTACAGGTATGGTGCTATTTTCCACAACAGTTTTAATCAGTCCTGCACCACCACGCGGTATCAATACATCTATGTACCGATTCATTTGCATAAACTCTTTTACTACTTCTCTATCGGTATCCTCAATATATAAGATAGCATCCTCACTACAGCCACTTGTCTTAAGCCCTGCCCTTAGTGCTTTTACAATCGCAATATTAGAATAAAAGGCATCACTTCCGCCTCTTAATATAACAGCATTACCGGTCTTGAAGCAAAGTCCAAAGGCATCCGCTGTTACATTCGGTCTCGACTCATAAATAATACCAATTACACCTAACGGAACAACCTTCTGTCCTATCGTAAGACCATTAGGACGTACCGTCATAGAAAGTACTTCTCCAATCGGGTCCGGAAGTGCACTAATCTGTAATAAACCATCTGCCATTCCCTGAATACGCTGTGGCGTTAACCTTAACCTGTCAATTAATGAGCTCTTGATCCCGTTACTTTCTGCTGCTTTTACATCCTCATCATTTGCCTTCAATATCTCGTCACCAGAAGCAAGTAATGCCTTTGCACATTCCTTCAGCGCACGGTTTTTATCATCCTGAAGCATTAGCCCTAAAGCAGTTGCAGCCTTTTTGGCTCTTTTTCCCAAATCTTCTAAATAATCCATTATAACCTCCATCCTGCCGTATCACGGCTAACTCACTCATCAGCTTTCTTTATTTCTCACCCTCCTACAGTAAAGTAATTGCGTTGGCGTAAGTATCGCATCCGCTTTGATATCATAGCGATTGGCTGGAATATTTGCGACTAACTGATTATCATAAGAAAGTGCCAATTTATAAAACTGTGTTTCACCATAAGCTGTCAAATATTTATCGTAATAGCCCGCACCATATCCGACGCGGTTACCATTCCTGTCAAAAGCCAAACCAGGAAGAAGCATAAGCTTATTGTAGCTCAAAGCATTTCGTCCTTCATGATCAAGCAGGTTGTTCCTGTCCTTTACTTCTTCCTCTTGATTTAATTGACCTTTGTACCGATTTTCTTCCTCTCCAACCGGTTCAAGAATCCCGAAGCTGCTTATTACAAGCTCTTCAAGAGCAATTATTTTATAAAACTCCATCGTTTTCGCTTCTACCCTGGGGACATATACCTTTTTATGATCTGCTATCGCCTGTCTTATAATATTCCTAGTATCAACCTCCGAACGAAAGGATACATAAGTAAATATATATTTACTGTTTAAATAGGCCGGAGTCTGAAAAAGTTTTTTCTGTAAAGCCTCGGAATAATCCGTTTGCTCTTCTAGAGTCAGGCTGTCACGAAAAAGCCTATGCTGTCTTCGGATTTCGTCCTTTGTCATTTTCCTCCTCCTGTCAAGTACCTCTACGATAAATTACAAATCCTCCGGTGTTTTATCATTATCCTTCTTTAAATCAGAAGCATTGGTTACTGAACCATCTGGATTAACAAAGGTTACCTGCTCTAATGTTCCACGAAGATTAGCACGTATCGCTGCAACATATTCTTTTCTAAGTCTTTGCTGTTCTTCTTTTTCCTCTACTGTCAGACCCTCCTTCTGGGATTTATGATAGAGTTCATTGATTCTTGTAATTCGTTTATCGTCCAATTTCAATCTCCATTCATGATTAATATCTGTTTAACCATTCTATTGTACTATTTATCTTCCTTATACTCTAACATTGCTTTGGGTATTAAGTATCACGCTGTTCATCTTTGATATTGCTTGGTTGTAATATAATCCATGATATTAAAATTGTCTGCCTTATGCGCTTTAAAGAGCGTCCCTACATCCTTCCCCTGCATAATATGACTAATATTTCTTACATTATCACCATTCGTAATAATCATATCTGCACCCGAAGCCGTTGCAATTCTAGCAGCAGAGACCTTGGTTGCCATACCGCCTGTACCTACAGAGCTGGTTGAGGATTTTGCCATACTACATAAATGCTCATCAATTTTTTCTACCATAGTAATCAGCTTTGCATCTGCATTCTTATGTGGATCATCTGTATACAGACCATCGATATCTGACAGAAGAATGAGAAGATCTCCTCCTACAAGCGCTGTAACAATGGCTGACAACGTGTCATTATCACCAAAATCCAAGTCCAGCTCTTCGGTTGATACTGTATCATTTTCATTAACAATCGGAATAACACCAAGCTGAAACAGCTCATGGAAGGTATTTGCCGCGTTGCTTCTGCTGATATCATTGATCATCGTATATTTTGTCATTAATATCTGTGCGGCAGTCTGATTATATTCGGCAAATAGCTTTTGGTATACCATCATCAGACTTGCCTGCCCGACAGCTGCACAGGCCTGTTTTAAGGAGCGAACAGTTGGCCTTTCTTTTAGCCCTAATGCCTTTCTTCCGACTGCGATTGCTCCTGAGGTGACCAGAATAACATCCTTACCCTGATTTCTTAAATCGGTTAATATCCTGATTAGGCGTTCCAGCTTTTCTAAATCAAGACTTCCTGTTTCTGTATGGGTTAAGGATGATGAACCGATCTTAACAACAATTCTTTTTCTATCCTTAAGCGATAATCTGGTTTGCATGAATTCTCCTCCACCTGTCATATTAACCTCCATCTGCCGCCAAAACCTGCGAATTTGGGCAGCGCACAAATTTGCTGATTGAAAAATCTTTGATTTTTCAACCTATGACTCCTTTATCTTATGATTTATCTATTATATTATTTCGTACAATTAAAATAAATTGACTTTTCTTTAACTTTTCATTAGGAATTAATTAAAATAGTATGCCGGTTTATCATATAACCATGTTTTGAAATTTAAAGCATTAATCATATTTGATTAATTAGCTTTAAAGGCTCGCTTATCTCTTAAGCTATTCATAATCAGGTACATAGGAGCCTGCAACTGCCTCAAAGACTTTAATACCATCGATTGCAGCTGAGGTAATACCTCCTGCATAACCGGCACCCTCACCACAGGGAAATATTCCTTTTATATTACTTTCCATATCGTCATTACGCTGAATGCGAACCGGGGATGAGGTTCTGCTTTCGATACCGGACAGAACGGCTTCTTCATCAGCAAAGCCCTTAATCTTACGGTCAAAAGCAAGTATACCTTCCTTTAGAGCCTCTGTCACTTCCCCCGGAAGACAGCCGGTTAAATTGGTTAGCTTATAATTCCCTTTGATATTGGGTATAACATTTCCTATTGTAACACTATCTTTGTTTCTTAACAAGTCGCCAAATAATTGAACCGGCACATTACCATTACCTGCTTGATAAGCAGCCTGCTCCCATTTTCTCTGAAATTCTAATCCTTTTAAGGGGCCGCTGCCGTCAAAATCCTCCGGCTGAACGGTTACTACAATTGCACTATTGGCATTTTCTTCGTCTCTCTTATAATTACTCATGCCATTTACTGCGAGAAAGCCTACTTCCGAGGAAGCATTTACGACAAACCCGCCGGGACACATACAAAAGGAATAAACCCCACGCCCTGAAGTCGTCTGATGCGTTAATTTATAATCCGCTGCCGGAAGATGTATATATTCCTGTCCATATTGCGACCTACTGATCCTATCTTGTTTATGCTCTATACGTAAACCGATGGCAAATGCCTTAGGAGTTAACGCCAGACCTCTTCTTAAGAATAACGCAAAGGTATCCCGGGCACTGTGACCAATTGCGGGGATCAATACCTCACAGGGCAGCTTCTCGTTCTGGTCTAGCTCAATCCCAGTTAATTGATTATTTTCTATGATTAGATCGGTAAGCTTTGTGTCAAAGCGAACCTCTCCGCCAAGCATCAGGATATCCTTTCGCATATTTTCTACTACAGATCGAAGCTTATCCGTACCGATGTGCGGCTTATTCAAATAAAGGATATCGGAGGGGGCGCCAAACTGTACGAAGGTTTCCATAACCAAAGGATATCTATGAAAGGCATCCTTCACCAAAGTATTAAGCTTGCCATCCGAAAAGGTTCCTGCTCCGCCTTCTCCAAATTGTACATTACATTCCGGATTTAGTGTCCCTGTCTTCCAAAACTGTTCCACAGCTGCCACACGCTTACTTACCTGTTGTCCCCGCTCCACTAAAAGCGGTTGAAAGCCATGTTTAGCCATCAGCCAGGCCGCAAATAATCCGGCAGGTCCCGTACCCACTATAACTGGTCGATGTGGCAGCTTTCTTGTTCCGTTTGGCTTAAATTCATACTGACCACGTTCCGCAATTGCTACATTCGGATTATGAATTTGACTTATGATAGCTGCTTCCTTTTCCTTCAGTTCAGTTAGGATTTCAACCTCAACCGTATAGATGAATTTTATTTCATCCTTTCTGGCATCAATGGATTTTTTAACAATATGAATAGCCTTAATGCTCTTTTCCTTCAGCTTTAATAACTTTGCTACTGCATTTCTCATATCCTCTTCCGTATGCTTAATTGGAAGCTTTATTTGTGAAATCTTTATCATATTAACCCCTATCTGCCGCTTAAGCGGCATACAAATACTGAGCGAAAAGCATGCTAGTGCTTTTTGTTGGTTGAAAAATGTACACTTTTCAACCTTATCCCCATTCTGAAACACTACATGGATTTGGGGTCGTTTCTTCCTGCTGCAGCTCCCGCAAGATAGCCTGAGCTCCAAGCCCATTGAAGGTTATAGCCTCCACAGGTACCATCCACGTCTACTAGCTCGCCCACTAAATAGATACCCTTCCTCAGCTTAGATTCTAAGTTAGAAGCATGGAGCTCCTTTGTAGCTATTCCTCCTGCGCTTACCTGTGCATTCTCAAAGGTGTTTGTCCCGGAAATCTTCATTACAAAGCTCTTTATACCTTGAATTAATTTCTTAAGCTCCGGTTCTTTCGTAAGCTTCACCTTTTGATAAACATCCAGCCCAGCCTCTTTTATTATAATATAGGAAAGCTTATGATTAAGGAAACCAATAAACAATTCCTCTAAATTTTTCTCACAGTTCTGTTTTATTCTTAGCCGTAAAACCTCTGCTAATTCCGCACAAGAAAGCTCCGGTATAAAATCAAGGAATAGATGAACCTGCTCTTTATGGTCAATTGCTTTTGCAACATATCGGCTTAGCTGCAAAATGGGAATTCCTGAAATTCCATAATCGGTAAATAGTATTTCTCCTGCCTCCTCCGATAGAAGCTTCCGATCAGAAAATGCTGCTACCTTAGCACTTACACGAACCCCTGATAATGTCTTCAAGTATTTATCAGGTGATTTCAGCTGAACGAGTGCCGGCAAGGGCTTTATGATTGTATGTCCTAAGCTTTTTGCGAGATCATAACCGCTTCCGTCAGAACCCAGCTGTGGGGATGCGCAGCCGCCTGCCGCTATAATTACTTTTTTAGCATGATAGGCTTTTTCTATCGTTGAGGTTGCCATACCTTCTGCTAACTTCAGCTTATTTATATTAGTATCCGCTTTTTTTAAGTTGGAGGATTTACTGCTCTTACCATTCGTATTGTTTGTTTGCTCTGAAATCTCTTCTCTCTCAGTCATAATTGTATAATCCGGTTTTATGATTGCTTTTACTGTTTCTTTATAATGAATCGTTATCTTAAGCCGTTCACATTCCATCAATAATACCTCTACCACACTGCTTGCCTGTTCAGAATTAGGATATAGATAACCATCACGGCTCTTGGGATAGATGCCTAACTCTTTGAAAAATTCAAGTGTAGCATTGAGATCAAACTGAGACAACACCTTCATTACAAATTCGTTGTCCTCGGATCGATAGCATTCAGGCTTCTGGAGCATATTCGTAAAATTACACTTTCCGTTACCGGTCGCCATTATTTTTTTGCCGGCCTTTTCTTTTCGTTCAATTACAAGTACCGAGCTTCCCTGCCTTGCAGCCGCAATTGCTGCAGTCAGTCCTGATGCTCCGGCACCAATCACGATAACCTCATAATCCAATCCAAAAGCCTCCCCTATTGCTACAAATTATTTGTTTCATTATATTTTACCTAGTGCATTATTTCAAGCATTACTTTATATCATCAAACCATACTTTGCATCACTTTTGTAAAGGTTGTAAATGTGCAAATTGACGAAGCCAAATTACTCAAAGGGCTTTTAAACCCTAATCCTATATAGGAATTGGGTGCCCCAGAACGATAATTTCTTACCGTAATGAGGCACCCTCATACGAAGTACCATATATGCTTATCGTGAAAGCTCACAATAGTATTTTATTATAATCATATTGAAAGATAGGAACGAAATCTTAATGTTCGATTAGCTGCTATAGCTCTCAAGTAATGCATAAAGCTCATCCAGACTGTTCACATAGATACCCTGACTTAAGTCTACACGATCCTTCTCCGGTAAATTCTTTGCTTCAATCTGTGTATAGCTGTATACACTTTTTAAATCACTATTGTATACCACGACAAAACCATCTTTAACCGCTACATAGAATCGGAACGGAACAAAATCTTCATTATAGGTTTTCTTAATCGTGATCTTATCTTCTGAAAAGTTAACTAGTTCATAAGAAATCAAGCCTTTATTATATTCCGATAAAGGCATATCACGCATATATTCGGTTAAATATTCAATAACTTCATCTCTGGTTAGACCCACAAGATAGGCCGGGGGGTTAAGCTCCTGCGTCTCTGTGGTTCCAGCCTTCATATCATATACCTCAAGGGTATACTGCGTAGTCGGCTTTACAGTAGTCTCCGTCTGATTGACAGCTACACTGGTATCCTGATCCTCAGCCGCTTTCGTAGGCTCAGTATCCTTTGCCAGGGTGTAAAGCTTATCCTTGTACTCAACAGCCCTTTTATTAAAATCATTTAAAGCATGCAGATAGCTTAAATAGTAACAGATGCAAAACATTGCACTTAACAAAATAAAACTTACGAGATAAATTGATGCCTTCTTCAGTTTCATGAGAAACCACTCCTTCGGCAATATTATCTCCATATTTTACTTATTTATACAATTATAGTAAGTGAAGCTTCTTTAAAAGCCTTATGATTGTCCCGCTCTTAGGAAGATACTCCATTTCCTCCTCACTGATTCCCTTCATTAGGAAAAGCAACACAAAGTAAGTAAGAATAGCTACAAATATTGAGGCCAGGGTTGAAAGCAGATTATTTTGTGTTACAAGCATAAGCCCTTGATAAGTAAAATAAGTAATAACCCCCATCAGCCCCGAACATACAAATGGAATTAAAAACGTTTTTACAAGCTCTTGATGGTAATGCAGATGCTTCTCAATCGCTAACCAGTTCAAAATACAGATAACGAGTGCAAAGGTTACGTTACCGATTACCAGAGCATACGTACTTAAAGGAGTAAATTTTAATAATCCAACCATTAAAATGATATGAAGCACTAAGGAAATCACAGCATTGATTACCGGAATTTTAAGACGATTAATTCCCTGTAATACCGCTGAAGATAACGTCGATAATGCATAGAATACAATTGCAATACTTCCTAATCTTAAGAAATTGGCCGAAAGCTCTCTAGAATCATGATAGATGAGCTGAAGGATAGGGGAAGCTAATACCATCATTCCAACTGCTGACGGTATCGCAACTATCATATTAAGCTTTGTTGCCGCATGTACTTTAATCCGTATCGCTTCCTTCATTCCCTTACTATACGATGCGGCTATTGTCGATATGATCGCCGCTGCAATCGCTGTCGCCACTGCGATCGGGACATTCGTTAGAAGTCTGTATTTGATACTATAGATACCAATCAGAATATCACGATAGCTCTTTATATATAAGGAGCCCTCCACAGAATTATGAATCGCCTGTAATTCAAAGGATTCAACCTGTTTTTTGCTCATAATCTGATTAAACAAGATACTATCCAGTGTTCCATTAATCTGATATACAGCCTGACTTAATATTATGGGAACTGTAGTGATCATTAACAACTTAAAGATCATTTTAAAATCTTCTCTGTTTTCATCCTGATCCTTTCGGATCTGCTTATTCAAATAAGGCTTATAGATAATAAATACGAATATAAGAAATAACAGCCCTGCTAAGGCTCCTAACAGAGTACCCAAGGTACCTCCCGCTGCACCATAAGAGGCTACATTCACCGAAGCACTATAATTTTTCACTAAAACCATGGCAGCTATGATACTGACCGCTGCATTCACTATCTGCTCCAGTACCTGAGAGATAGCAGTCGGAATCATGGTACTCTTCCCTTGAAAGAAGCCTCGAAGAACTCCCATAATTGCAAAAACAAATATAGTAGGAGCCAGTACTCGAAGTGGTAGAGCAATACTGTTACCTTCCTGATAGGAGGAATAAAAGGATGCAAAAAAATCTGCTCCTATATAGATAACAGCCGTTGCGATAAAGCCTGCCGAAACAGAGAAAGCCATTGCACATTTGAAGATACGGTAGGAATTCTTATATTCCTTATTCATTCTCTTGATTGCTACAAGCTTGGAGACCGCCATAGGAAGACTGTACGACGATAAAATTAAAGCGATATTATATATATCAAAGGTATTACTGTAAATACCGGTTCCTTCATCCCCAATGATATTAGCTAATGGTATTCGGTAGAGCAGGCCAATGAGTCTTACGATCAATGATGTAGCTGCTAAAATACTGCCCTGTACCAAAAAATTATTACTTTTGTTTCTTGCTGCCATAACCTGCTCCTTTATTTATCCTGAGTAATTAACATAATAACAATAATATATCATATTCCATAAAAATAAAAGGAAAACATACAAAACATCAACAAAATCAAGAATCAAACAGTAACTTCTTGTTTTGTTGATGTTATATTTTACAAAAATTTCGCTATTTGCAAATAGCTGTAGCGTGTCAAAAGCAGTGATTGCGCAAATAGCCGATGTTAAATTGTACTAGGGGCTTTTGACTCTTATCGAATAGTATAAATTATCTTATAATAACATCCTCTGTTCGATTATTTGGAAATAATGTAATATAGGTTTTACCCGGATTAATCGTAAGCTCTTCACCGGCTGCATTATAATACCTCATAAAGCTGTCAGCTTCCTTCTTCTTCCAGGTAATAGGAGCCCCTTTCCCATTCGTAATATAAAAACCAGAACCACTTGCATCCTCTAAATCCATGGTCTGATATCCATTTCTATCAATATTCCATTCCTTTACAAACTGAATTATGATATTTTTAAAGGCCAACTGTTCACCGGTCAGGGAATCCACATGCTTTGACCCAAATTGACTGCGGTAATATAGTTTATCAGATGTATTATATTCAAAACCTGCTTTAATATAGGCTGAAAAACCTAAGGAGATATTATTTGCATCAGATTCAGAGGGAAAATCAGTATCCTCTTCATAGAATTTGAAATGCGGCTCATAATCCTTCGGATATTGCGTCTCAAAGCCATTCTTTTCTATCCCTTTTTGAATTCCTTCAAGACTTGCAAATGCATTATGAGGTGCACTGATCGTTTTATCTCGATAGAAAACGACTGCTCCGCTGCCTGCATTGCCATCCATTTCGTCAATCTTAAGCTCTTTTACCTTATTTCTTGCATATTTCGTAGCTCCGTAATGGATATAGATTGCGTCATATTCGTCAGCAATACTTACAAAATAATGTCTGGCACTTCTTGTAGACCCTATTTTATCTCCGGTATAATTCTCACCTATTCCAAGTAATCTTGTAATACCACCCTCTACGATACATTCATATACAATATCAGCCTGTGATATTCCCCACTGATTAGATACTTTTTTAAAGTTATTAAATTGAAAGGCATAAGGACGCTTTGTGCCAACTTCGATTGGAACCCATAAGCCACTAAGGAAGCTTCTCATTTCCCCCTCATGATTATCCTGGGGCACTTCCTCCTGCTGCGCTTCTTTCGTAGGTTGAACCGTAACTGTTGGGGTATCCTCTAAATAATCCTGAGTATCTCCCTCTTTATCCGTATTCTTTTTCTTACAGCCAAAAAAAGAACATACAATAACCATAATCAATAAAGTATAAAATATCTTTTTTACCTTCAATTATATTCCCTCCATAATCCCCTGTCAGATACTTAACCAAAAAGGCAAAAGCATCCGGTAAATTAACCTTTCATTTTATCTTCGTATCTGAAGCAGATCTAAGACAGCGTTCTGCTTCTCTTCCATAATCAGGCGCTCCTTCTCTTCCATGTGATCA
Source organism: Bacillota bacterium (assembly GCA_023421505.1). Lineage (GTDB taxonomy): Bacteria > Bacillota > Clostridia > Lachnospirales > Lachnospiraceae > Mobilitalea. The sequence goes on along the minus strand of JAEZTJ010000081.1, from coordinate 180,338 downwards.
TATCCAAACAAATGGAACATGCTATGCGCTGTGAGAAAAGCTATCTCCCTTTCTATAGAGTGACCGAATTCCTCTGCCTGAAGCCTTGCTGTATCCACTGATATTACAATGTCCCCGAGTAAAAGCTCGCCCGACTCCGGATGAAAGTAATCTAATACCTTTTCCTCTAAATGAGAAAAATCACCCGGCTCATCATATTCAATCGAGGGAAAGGATAATACATCGGTCGATTTATCCATAGCCCTGAATTCCTGATTCAATTCCTTAATCTGCTCATCATCGGTAAATAAAATACTTACCTCTGCTTCATAAGGGCAGCCCTCATAGTCTAAGCAGGCCTCCACTACTTTGTTTAATAAAGCTTCATAATCAAATTCCAACTGCTTTTCTGCTTCGTATTCATAATTAATTGTCATATAAATCTCCTATGATGCCGCTTTGCGGCATCTCAAATATCCCTTCTCAAATAACCATTATAACAATACTTGTCCTATTTTAAACAATAAGTCTATAAATAATAAATTAATTTTTATCTTATATCCTTATTCGTCCTATCAAATTCTGATTGAAAAAATTCCTTTAGCTTCTTATAATCCTTAACTGATATTCCGGAGGAATCAAAGGTACCCTTATTAAGCCTCATTTGAAATATGTTATCTATCAACTTATTTGCAGTAAATTTATGGTCCTCTGTCTTATCTATGTATTCGATTGTCGATACCACATTGTCTGCAAGCATAACAATGGCTGCTTCTACGGAACTTGGCTTGTCATATTTTATATTATGTTCCTTTAAGATAGCCTTAAGCTCCTTAGGAAAGGAATATACCTCAGCAAGCTTAAGTCCCTCTTCAATATAATTTTTCCCATTCATCTTACCAACTTCATGATAAAATCCGCCTGCCATCGCAAGCAGCTCATCAGCATCAATTAGCTTCGCTGCACGGCCTGATAAGTCACCAATATATACCGAATGGGCATAAAGGCTTTCGGAATATGCCCTAAGCTTTAAGATTAACTCATTATCCAAATCACACAGAATCTCATAGCTTGTTTTATCCTCCTGCTTCGACGTAAAATCATCACTAATCTCATCTGCAGCAGCTGTTTCCTGTAAGGAACTTACTTTATTATCTACCGTATTATCATCCATTAAGCTAATCGGCTTATTATTTTCTTGTATGATCGTATCTGGACTGTCCTGATTTTCGTCATCTGATTTACTGCTCTTAATAAGGTCTTGTTCCATCTGATTTTCCGCTATTATAACCGGCTCTTTCTTTGTTAAAAGGGTCCGATAGAGTAAACTCAAGAAAAATGCGATAAAAAGTACAGCCATCATACTGAATAAGGAGTCTAGGTATTTATAATTACTAGTTTTATCTATGATAAAGTTATTTACCACAAAAGATAAGGTCATATTCGTAGATAGAATAATAATAGAAGCATATACCACTGTTGCTTTCTGCTTCAAGGCTCCTGCCAGCATGCTTAAAAGAAGGCATATAATCAGAATCTGAATTAACAGCTCTGGCCTGATCCCTTTCATGATGCCCAAGATAAAGGTTAGATTGAAATTAAAAAGTAAGCCTAATTTATGATTGAATAACATTGCTACGAGTAAACCGCCAAACATCCAGAAGCTGTATAGTTCGGGGCTTGGCACAAAAAGCAGGGCGAGAATTGATCCCAAATATCCAATCACAATTATGGTTTTTGATAGTGTTAAGCTTAAGATACTCTCCAGGTAAAGCCGGATATAAAAGGTCGCCGCTCCCGATAAAATCAATGTTACAATTCCAAGCCTCGCTATATAGGTACCTGATTCATGAAAAAGAAACCCTGGCACAATTGCAGCAAGCAATGACAGGAAGGGTAATACTGATATGATAAAAGGGGGCTTATTTTTTACCTTTTTTAGTACATCAGATAACTCATTCCTCTTTAATACGGCTTCACTGGCATTGGCATTATCTGTTTTCATCCCGGTTTCCCCTGATCTTTTCCGATTTATAATTTATTTTGTGTATTTTCTTTTTATCCTTATCCGAGGTCTTATTTTCAACGCGTTTGATCTTCTCTTCATAAGCATCGTAAGCTTTTACAATTCTTTGTACCAAAGGATGTCTCACAACATCCTGACTGGTCAGATAGGAAAAACCGATATCCTCTATCTTACCAAGTACCTTTAGAGCAACATCAAGGCCGGATTTTGCACCTAGCGGTAAGTCCTTCTGTGTTAAGTCACCGGTAATAACAACCTTCGAGCCAAAGCCAATTCTGGTTAAGAACATCTTCATCTGGGCTGGGGTTGTATTCTGAGCCTCATCTAATATAATAAATGCATTCTCTAATGTCCTTCCTCTCATATAGGCTAGAGGAGCTACTTCAATTAGACCCTTTTCAGTATTCTTTTGAAATGCTTCCGGACCCATAATCTGATGAAGAGCATCATATAAGGGTCTTAAATAAGGGTCTACCTTACTTTGAAGATCACCGGGTAAAAAGCCGAGCTTCTCACCTGCTTCAATTGCGGGGCGGGTCAATATAATTCTGCTCACTTCGTCATTTTTAAAGGCTGTAATCGCCATAGCCATGGCAAGATAAGTTTTTCCGGTTCCCGCAGGTCCAACACCGAATACAATCATCCTTTTTCGAATCAAATCCACATAGGTTTTCTGCCCTACTGTCTTCGGTTTAATCGGTTTTCCACTTATGGTATGACAGATCAAATCTTTATCAATTTCAACAATTTCTTTTTCCCTGTCCTCATAGCATAGTGAAATCGCATAATTAACATTTTGCTCAGTAATCTGATTACCGCGCTTCGATAACTCTAACAGCTGTAAGAATACGCTTTTTGCCTTTGCAACACTGTCAGCGGCTCCCACAATCTTTATTTCACCGTTTCTGGCTATGATTGTAACATTAAAGGCACGTTCAATTATTTTAACGTAAGCATCAAAGCCGCCGAATACGTTTTTTTCATGCCCTGTCGGTATATCAATGATTGTCTCCGTTATGCTCATCCGTCTGTTCGATCCTCCACTCATTTTCCTGTATCGTTCTATATTCCCAAGCTGGCTCTTCAACAAGAATTCTGCCCTTAGCAATACAAGTATTATTCTCTATCATTATTTTAACATTATTCTCGGTAATTATAACATGCCTCTGCTTTAAACGATCTAAATACCTTTGTAGTCTGGCTTCTGCGATTGCAATAGCCTGTTCCTGCGTATAGGTTTTATGCACTGCCTCATATTCTCGGGTTTTTATTTTGCCGTATCGAAAAGGAAGATAAAAAGAATCCGTTACATGGAGCGCATTTTCGTCTACAATTATATCATACATATCATAGGGATTTCTAGGATTATATAAAAATAATTTTTTACCGAAAAAGATTAAATAATAGCCTTTTTTAATATGTCCAGAAAATATTTTGTCTATGTAATCCATACGAAAGGTATCCTGATAATCATAATATGCTTTACATATGATGTCAGAATCGGCAACTACAGGCTGAATTCTAAGAATTTCATCAAAGTCACCTTTAATTGTAAGAAGGCCGGAAACAAGAATATCTCCTTTTTTGACTACATCTCCTTCCTTTACTAGAGGTGAACCTTCTCTGGTTATAATATTCATTATTATTCCATTTTTTGTTGCTACTATATGACTCGGCTCTCTAGCTATTTTGGCAGGTGCAGGCATATTGGTTTCTGTAATCTTAATAATTAATCTGGTTCCCTTAATCTCTGCTGAAACCCAGCCTATGTCCTTATATGTCAGTCTGATTGTTTCTTCGATCTCCTGACAATTAATCTTATTTTTCATAATACCCGTATAAATGTTATTGTGCCCTAAGAATTTAAGCATTGCCTCCGGTGTATATTTAGAACCTCCTAGAATATTAATATCCCAGATGAATAAGGACATGATATACACCAAAATGATACAGAGTAAGATACCGATAAAAAATCCCTTACGCTTTCTATTGCGATGTAGAACAAAAGGCAATCCGTGTTTATGTATTATTCTTGGAACCATACCGGTTTTCCTTGCGATCGGTTTCAAATTTTTATAATTTCTAATAGAGATTCGGAACTGATAATCCTCCTCTATTCGTCTTAAATCCCATAGAAAGATTTTCTTATTACAGCATAAATTAATAAAGCGTTCCGGTGCAGTACCACGAATCCTGACTGTTAGAAAGCCTCGAAACCAGTTTATAAGTTTCATTAACATAGCATCACCTCCCGTTCATAAATATACTGTTCTTTAGCAGGAAAATGTACAAAGGAAACTAATATTAATCGTAATACAACGATGTATAATAGCTTCACTGATAATAAATAGCTTGTATATACCCGGTAATACGCATTTCGTCCTCTGTAAAATATAAAATATTTAGTTGTTTTCCTTCAATACAGATTTTACATAGCTTCGTTTGGACTTTGATCAGATTACCGTTATATTCGATGATACCCTTGTAATTTTCCAGACATAACTCATTTCTGCCTGTCGCGGTAATGATAGGAGCACCGGCTAAAATATCTGCCGGCAGATGAAGACGACTTGATAGTTCCTCCAGATAAGTTGGTGATTCATTTGACTTTACTTTACTTTTTTTATTTAGACCTTTGTATAAGGTATCTTTATTTTCTTTTTTGAATTTTTGATGAGATGATTTCAGGTTATCCTTCATGGTGGCCCCCTAAATCCTTTGCAGATACTGTTAATAATATATGAAAATTTTTAGATTTGTAGACTATAAAAAACTTCCAATGGTTTTCCATTGGAAGTCTCTTTAAAATTAATATTTACGTTTTCTCGCTGCTTCAGACTTTTTCTTACGTCTTACGCTTGGCTTCTCATAATGCTCCCTCTTACGGATCTCCTGTTGGATACCGGCTTTCGCGCAGTTTCTTTTGAATCTGCGGAGAGCACTATCTAATGTTTCATTATCTTTAACGATTACATTTGACATAGTCTCACACCTAACCTCCCTCCAGTTGTGTATTGTGCGTATACAACTGTTTGGGTATTTTTTGAATAGCACTAAAATGATTATAGCATATTTTTCAATTTCGTCAACAGATTTTTGATATTTATACACAGTTTACTGATTGGAAAATCATGATATTTTCCCTGTTTTACATTTGCCTTCCATCATCCTATATCATGAAATAATGTACTCATTATGAATTTTATCACAGAGCAGCCTTTGTTTATCTCGCATCCTAAGAAGCATATGATCATAGAGAGCCGGTAAATGGTCTTCTAAATCTTTTACACCTTCCTCGGTTAAGCCTCCTTTTGTTGCCACTCTTTGTATAACAGTTGAAAAGTCAAACTTCTTATCCTGCACAAGCTTTACTGTTCCTGAAACTGACTGGCTAACTATCTGACTTAATTCCTCTTTTGTAAAACAGTCCGAGTATCTTAATCCTGCTTCAATAAACTCGTTTAATATAGCAGCATATAAGCCTGGACCACAGCTTGTAAAAATCGTTGCTATTTCAAAATGCTTTTCCAGGGTTCGTTTGATATTCGTAAAGCTGCCTAGTAAAGTCTCTAAATACGCTTTATCCATATCCGATACCTTATTATTATGACAGATTAATGATATTCCTTCATTAACCTCTGAGATCACGGTAGGTAAGAATTTCGTAATTTTACAATCAATAATTCGGTTTATGTCACTAATTAACAAGGAACCGGCTATAGATATGATATGACTGTCCGGTAAAAGGACCTCTTTAATCTCTGTTAGAATATTTTTAATTTCAATAGGCTTAACACAAATAAATAGGTAGCCTGCAGTTTTTGCAACTTCAACTGCATCAGAAGCTAAATTGATTTGTGGCCAGTTATCTTTGATCTCCTGTAGCTTCAGTATATCTTTCCTGGTAACAATTATTTCACTCTGGTTAATTCCAGCCTGATTAATCAAACCTTTAATTAGCATGCTGCTCATGCTTCCATAACCAATAAATCCAAAGCGGATCATCACTTACCCCCTTTATTATTCGCTTTTCTAAGTAATTTCAAAGCAATAAATTTTACAAACCATCCGATATTATACTATTCTATGCCGTTTAAGATGGCTCTTATTCTCACCCAGACACCAGCTGCTAATGAAATAGTATGAATCGTCTCAATTATTATCAGTTATTATCCATATCTTCAGGTAATGCCCAGAAGGCCACATCAGAGGTTGTTGTTCTCTCCCCCTTATCTTCGTTATAATTAATAGGAACAAGCATATTTGTTACATTTTTGTTATAACCCTCTTCCGCACCAAAGTAAAAATCTGTGGCACAGCTGAATCGGAAGGTGTTCTTGGTCATATACTCCCTATACTCTTTCACATTAAATGAATTTCCATTCCGTCCTGCGTCTTTATTTGGAATTACAGTTTTATCCTTCACCAGATATTCGCGAAGCATCGAAAGATTAATATAATCTCCTTCTTCATTTTTAAGTATTAATCGGTAGGTAGGGTCAAGCAGGATCCATTGCCCCAGTTTTTCTGAATAAGCCTGCACTACAACATGACAATCATCAAACTGTGCTTCTTTCGGCATGCAGGTTATATGCTTAGCTGGAATTTTATATGCCCTGAGTACATTCGAAAGTATCATCGAAAGGCCGCGACAATTAATGGAATCTGAATTATTACTGCAATAATCAATTATTTCATAAATATCCCGCTTCTTAGGCATACCAGAATTACCATCATGCTTAAAGGTATCACACACCCAATTCAATAATGCAAGCATTAAATCAACATCTGTTTTCCCTTTCGTTACTGTATCCAAATTATATGTACTAATAAGCTTCTCGTACTTATTTCTTTCCTTCAAATTATAAGTAAATGGTATCTTTATACTATCGTCTGCAAACTCGGCATACTCTGTCAGCTGCTGAAAACGTTCTTCATAGGATAATTGCGGGTACTTAAAATAAAATTTCTCATTTTTAGGTTTATCTGAGGTCTTAGTCAGATTAAATTCATTCTCTTTTCCATATTGGGTATAAGTGCCTTCCATCGTACTGCCATCCACAGACTTTAGTTCAATATCCGCTCTGTGCTCCTCATCATTCATATAAAAATTCAGCTTCTCATCTTTAAGCTTCCATTCCACCGGCATGTAGTAGAAGCTATAGGTATCAGAAGATACCAAGACCTTTTGTACATCTCCCTTCGAATAGATATCAAGTATCATATCGAAGCTACCACCCTTGTCTGAATTTATCTCACCTTTCCAGATTCCCGTAAACGCTGCCAGACCACCATCATCTTCCTGATCGAGCCCCTCCTTCCTGCTACAAGAAACTAGAAATAATATTATTATAACGATTAGGAAAATAATTTTTTTCAAGTTGACCTCCAGTTTACTATGCAAAAACTTTTATTATTATCTTATTAAATACTGATACATTTGGTAGAAAATAATATAAATTGTTATATCCTACCATTATTATAATCATAATATTTAATTATGTAAATATGGCAGATCAATATAAGATTTTAAATAATGTAAGTTACGTTTTATACAATGGCGATCTATAAGTAAAAATATTATGTTCGCTATGAGATTATCATTATGATAATATAAAAACTTCTTTCTACGAAAAGAATAGAAATAATGCATCAAAGTGAATTGTATTAATCAATAAGTTCGAACTGCTGATCACTCTCATCCATATAGAGCCATCCTATAAATAGGGCTCCATATAAGTAACGAGGTGGAATTCAAAGAATCCCACCTCATCTACATAGAGTCTATTTATTTAATTTGTGTACCAAGTACATCCTTAGCCTTTGTAATTACTGCATCCATTCCGGCTGCATTCTTACCGCCTGCCTGAGCCATGTTCGGTCTTCCGCCGCCACCGCCTCCAACAAGTGCTGCTAGCTCTTTAATCAGATTGCCTGCATGTGCGCCCTGCTTCATGGCACCATCAGTAGCCATAGCAATTAAGTTAACCTTATCCGGTGCTGTCGAGGAAGCAAGTAAAATAACGCCTTCTCCAAGCTTTTCCTTAAGTTGGTCACCAAGATTACGAAGCTCGTTCATATCAACGTCCGGCACCTTAACAGCGAGCAGCTTTACACCCTTCACCTCAACTACCTGGTTCATGACATCACCAAGGGAGTTGTTCGCTAACTTACTCTTTAATTTCTCATTTTCTGACTTAAGAGCCTTGATTTCCTCAAGATAATTATCAATTTTACTGGTCAACTGTGAAGGTTCTGCTTTTGCTGCCTTCGCTGCTGCATGAAGTTCCTTCTCTATCTCTTTATAATAAGCAAATACACCGTTACCAGTTAATGCCTCAATTCTTCTGACTCCTGCTGCGATACCGGTTTCTGATAAGATCTTAAATACAGAAATCACTCCGGTATTACCAACATGCGTACCACCGCAAAGCTCCTTACTATATTCTCCCATAGTAACTACGCGTACATCGTTTGCATATTTCTCGCCAAATAAAGCCATGGCACCTTCTTTTTTAGCATCCTCAAGGTTCATTACTTTTGTAATAACCAACAGATTATTTGCAATCTGCTCATTTACTATAGCTTCTACCTTCTGTAGCTCCTCAGTGGTTAGTGCCGAAAAGTGAGTAAAGTCAAAACGTAAACGTTCCTCGGTTACAAGGGAGCCAGCCTGCTCCACATGGGTACCAAGTACGGTTCTGAGTGCCTTCTGAAGTAAATGGGTCGCACTGTGATTTTTTGCAGTAGCTGCTCTCTGTGTTGTATTTACTTTAAGTTCTACCGTATCCTTAACCTTGAAGATACCCTTCGTTACAGTTCCGACGTGTCCGATTTTACCACCCTGCAGCTTAATGGTATCCTCTATTAAAAATTCTGCATCTTTAGTCAAAATAATACCAGTATCTGCAGCTTGTCCACCACTTGTAGCATAAAAAGGTGTTTCATCCACAAGTATCGTACCCTTTTGTCCGGCAATCAGTTCCTCAGTCAGTTCCGTCTCCGTAGTCAATACGATTATTTTTGCTTCATGGCAAAGCTTTTCATATCCAACAAATTTGGAGGTAATGCCTGCATCAATCTGCTGGTATACGGTTTCCTCCGCTCCCATGTAGTTGGTTGTTCCTCTTGCGCTTCTGGCGGTTATTCTTTGAACCTCCATTGCTTCCTTAAAGCCCTTCTCATCTACCTGAAAGCCTTTTTCTTCAAGAATTTCCTTCGTTAAATCAAACGGGAAGCCATAGGTGTCATACAGCTTAAATACATCCTCACCGGGAAGCAGTGTTGTATTCTTCTTCTCTAAATCCTTCTCCATCTCAGCTAATATACTTAAGCCCTGATCGATTGTCTTATTAAATTTATCTTCTTCAATAGTAAGTAGCTTTAAGATATATTCCTTCTTTTCTTCAAGCTCCGGATAGCCATCCTTGTGTTCCTTAATTACCACCTTAGACAGCTCTGCTAAAAAGCGTCCTTCAATACCAAGTAATCTTCCATGTCTCGCAGCACGACGGAGTAATCTTCTGAAAACATAGCCTCTGCCTTCATTTGACGGAATGATACCATCAGAAGCCATAAAGGTAACGGAACGGATATGATCGGTAATCAGTCGAATAGAGATATCCTTCTTTGCATCCGTCTGATATTCCACTTTAGCAAGCTGGCTTACCTTACTGCGGATAGCCTTAATGGTATCTACATCAAATATGGAGCTGACATCCTGAACAACCGTTGCAAGTCTCTCCAGTCCCATTCCGGTATCTATATTTTTATTCTCAAGCTCGGTATAGTTCCCGTTACCATCTCCGTTAAACTGAGTAAATACGTTATTCCAGATTTCGATAAAACGGTCACAGTCACAGCCTACCGTACAGCCTTCTTTGCCACAGCCATATTTCTCACCGCGATCATAGTAGATCTCAGAACAGGGACCACAGGGTCCGGCACCGTGCTCCCAGAAGTTATCTGCTTTTCCTAAGCGGAATATACGATTCGGAGCTATACCGATTTCCTTATTCCAGATATCAAAAGCTTCATCATCCTCTTCATAAACAGAGGGATATAAGCGATTCCTATCAAGTCCGACTACCTCAGTTAAGAACTCCCAGGACCAGGCAATTGCCTCATGCTTAAAGTAATCTCCGAAGGAGAAGTTACCAAGCATCTCAAAAAAAGTACCATGTCTTGCGGTCTTACCTACATTCTCAATATCACCGGTACGGATACATTTCTGACAGGTAGTAACCCTTTTTCTTGGTGGTACCTCCTGCCCGGTAAAATACGGCTTCAATGGTGCCATACCGGAATTGATTAACAATAAGCTGTTATCATTATGCGGTATCAGCGGAAAGCTTTTTAATGCCAGATGCCCCTTGCTCTCGAAGAATTCCAGGAACATTTTTCTTAATTCGTTTACACCATATACTTGCACGTTAATTAGCCTCCTATATTAAAAATATCCTTCTCTAAAGTTTAGTTTCTATATTAAGTGCCTCAAATATTTAGTAAGAGACAATACAATATCACATTATATATTATTTTATTCTAAAATTCTATATCTTGTATTAATTTTATGATTAAGATATATAACTGATTAGTGTGTCAAAAGCCCCTCGAACTATTTAGCTTCGTCATTTTACACAAACACTACTTATAGCAAAGTGATGTAGAACATGGTTTGATGAGCAACTGTATGAAGTCGTTGGTACTTAGGACCTGTATTTTAGGGCCTTATGTACCACTACGTACTTCATCCAAGCGGGAGCGCGTTGCGAACAAACTATGTTCTGCATCACGATTTTGACTATATAGATTGTGCAAAATGACGAAGCACAAAATATAAAATGGCTTTTGACACCCTAACCATAGCTCAAACTTCGCTGTAAAAATTTACATCATTGCTTGAAAATTAATCCTTGAAGTCAGAGGAAAATATCATAAAGAATGATTTCTTCATAGTCTTTAATACTTATTTTGTCAAGCAAATTCATAATATTGATCTTCGAAGTATGATTCATAATATTGATCTTCGAAGCTTGAGTAATTAATAGATATACTCAAATTACAATTATATTTAGGTAGTCAGAAAAGCATTATTTTCTATGTGACAGCTCCGTAGTGACATCATTCCAGTTAAGACCGCATTCTGCCATAAGAACCATCAGATGATAAAGGTAATCAGCAATCTCATAACGAAGCTCCTCGGCTCCGGGGTTTTTAGCTGCAATTGTTATCTCCGTTGCTTCTTCACCGCACTTTTTCAGAATTTTATCAATTCCCTTATCAAAAAGATAGTTGGTATAGGAACCCTCCTTCGGATGTACTTTGCGATCCATAATAATATTATAGACATCATTAAATACATGAAGCGGGTCAGCATTATTATAGTCTTTTTTAACCAGCTCCTTATGGAAGCAGGATTGTTCTCCGGTATGGCAGGCAGGTCCGATTTGCAACACCTTCGCTAAGATGGTGTCATTGTCGCAATCCAGACAAAGCTCCTTTACATACTGAAAATGGCCTGAGGTTTCCCCCTTTAACCATAGCATTTTACGGCTTCTGGAATAGTATGTCATCCTTCCATCCATAATAGTCTTATTATATGCTTCCTCATTCATGTAAGCAAGCATCAAAACCTCATTTGATCGGTAATCCTGAACAATAACCGGGATTAAACCATTCGCATCCAGCTTAAATTCAGAAAAGGATAGCTTACTTTCAAAGGTATTTATCTCTATTCCCTCTTCCTTAAGCGCATGCTTTGCCTTCATAATATCTTTATTTTCGAAGAAATTAGTTGAGACACCAACAACATTTTTTAAATTAATGAGGCTGCTTATATCATTACGAACGAGACTGTCTCTGATAATGATTCTAAGAGGGGTATTCTCAATCATTTCCCTGCTATTTGGTGATAGTGCCACATGCTTTAACATAATTGTCTCAACGTGGTATTCTGACAAGATTTTTAATAGTGCCTCTTCTCCTGCCTCGTTATAGTCGATCATATCGAGCTCAACCACTATTTTATCAGTACCAAAACGATCCGTCGCTTCTTTTAATAACGGTTTATTTTCTAATAATGTGTATTTTACCATTACCGCAGCTGCTCCGGTATAAATTGCTTTTTTGACATCCTCCAATCGCTTGATATAACATCCGAGAGTAAAGGGGATATCAATCTCCTTCGATAATTCCTTTGCTAACGATAAAAATTCTTCCCTTGATTTCTCATCTCTCGAATAATTATATAGAAACAGCTCGTCGGCTCCCCTATAGGAATAGCTTTTCGCTAGATTAAGTACATTAGCCGGTATTTCATTTTCTGCATTAATATAGGGAATGATTTTTTTATAAGACATCTGCAACTATACCTCCTGCTTCTTTTCGAATAATTGAATTGCTTTCTTTAAGTCAATTCTATTCTCATAAAGTGCTTTACCAATGATTGCACCATATACATTAATTTCTCCTAACATTTCGAGATCCTTCAAAGAAGAAACTCCACCTGATGCGATAATATCAAGCCCTGTTACATCTGCCATTTCCTTCGTATGGGAAATATTCGGTCCCTGAAGCATACCATCCTTCGAGATATCTGTATATACAATGGTTTTCACACCAAATTTCTTCATCTCAAGTGCCAAATTAACCGCCTGATAATTACTTACCTTCTCCCAGCCTTCAATTGCCACCATACCATCCTTCGCATCAATTCCGATTACAATGCGTCTGGCACCAAAGGTAGTAATTGCTTCTTTGATAAAGGCAGGATCCTTCACTGCCTTTGTACCGATGATTACTCGTTCAATTCCCAAATTCAATTTATTTTCAATATCCTTAATTGTTCTAATTCCTCCGCCTACCTGGATAGGAATATTCACTTCAGATACAATTTGCTTGATTACCTCGTCATTAACGGAGTGCCCCATTAATGCACCATCAAGGTCCACAATATGGATAAAGGAAGCCCCACAAGCTTCCCATTGCTTTGCTATTTTAAGTGGTATATCGGAATATACCAATACATCCTGAAAGCTCCCCTGTCTAAGTCTAACACATTGTCCATTCTTGATATCAATAGCCGGAAATAATTTCATGATTAATCTTTGCCTTTCTACTTATTCTTTAGTCGATGGAGCCTTTCGTGGATAACACACCCTGAATCCTAGAATCAATTGTACAGGCTTCATCAAGTGCTTTCGCAAATGCTTTAAATGCTGCCTCAATAATATGATGATCATTACCCCCACTGAGCATCTTAATATGTAAGTTCATTCCCGCAGTATAGGATACCGCATAGAAAAATTCCTTCACCAGCTCAGTCTCCATATATCCCACCCTGTCTGATGAGAACTCTAAATCATACATAAGATATGGTCTGCCGGATAAATCAATCGCACAAAGAACTAATGTCTCATCCATTGGAAGCAGGAAGGAGCCGTAACGCTTTATCCCCTGCTTATCTCCCAGTGCACTTTTGATTGCCTGACCAAGTACAATACCGGTATCCTCTACGGTATGATGGGAATCGACATATAAATCTCCCTTTACAGAAAGCTTCAAATCAAAAAAGCCATGTCTGGTAAAGCTATCTAGCATATGATTAAAAAAACCAATTCCGGTTTCAATCTGTGCTTTTCCGCTTCCATCAACAGTTAATTCCATCTCAATCTCTGTTTCTTTTGTTTTTCTCTTTATCTCGGCGGTTCTGCTCATTTGCTTCATCCTTCCTTTTTTATCATTATACCTTAAGAGTAATAAATGTCAAACCTCTTTTCTAGGATTCGAATCTGACTGCAATGGAATTGGCATGGGCAGTCAGACCTTCGGAATTAGCAAAGGTTACAATATCTTTATAAATTGGTTCCAGCGCTTCTCTTGAATAAGAAATAATACTGGATTTTTTGATAAAATCATCTACACTTAAGGGTGAAAAGAATTTAGCAGTTCCGTTGGTGGGCAGGATATGATTAGGTCCGGCCATATAATCACCGAGCGGTTCACTGGAATATTCACCGATAAAGATGGCACCGGCATTTTTTATCTTTGTCATAGTCATGAAGGGATCTTTTGTAATAATCTCTAAGTGCTCAGAGGCAATCTCATTTGCCGTATCGATTGCTTGTGTCATGCTCTCCGCCACCATGAGATATCCGTAATTTTCTAAGGATTTTTCTAATATTTCTTTCCTTGAAAGCTGCTCTACAAATCGATCTACTTCTGTAGAAACCTTCTCCGCAAGCTCTTTACTCGTGGTAATTAATATGGAGGAGGCCAGTTCATCATGCTCTGCCTGCGATAATAAATCTGCCGCAACATATCTTGGATTAGCGGTCTCATCTGCAAGCACAAGGATTTCACTGGGTCCGGCGATGGAATCAATACTTACATGTCCGTAAACAGCTTTCTTCGCCAAAGCAACATAGATGTTACCGGGGCCAACAATTTTATCAACCTTTCTGATGCTTTCAGTCCCATAGGCAAGTGCTGCGATAGCCTGTGCACCTCCAACCTTATAGATTTCCGTAACACCCGCTTCTTTTGCTGCAACTAAGGTTCCAGGATTTACCTTCCCGTCCCTTCCGGGCGGTGTAGTCATTGCTATTCTTGATACTCCAGCTACCTTTGCAGGTATAACATTCATCAAGACAGAGGAAGGATACGCTGCTTTCCCTCCCGGAACATAGACTCCTACCGCATCAATTGGTGTTACCTTCTGACCGAGAATGGTTCCGTTATCCGTTGTATCAAACCAGCTGTATTGTCTCTGCTTTGCATGATAGGATTCAATATTAATAATTGCTTTACGGATTACCGCGAGCACAGAAGCATCTATCTTTTGATATGCTTCCTCTATCTCTTCCTTCGTAACACAGATTGTATCCTTCGTTAAAACAGTCTTATCAAAACGCTCCGTATATTCAAATAAAGCCTGATCTTTATTAACCTTTACATCATTTAATATCTTTGCTACTGTAGCCGCATATTCTTCATACTGATTTGGACTTCTTTTTAGCAGGTTCTCAAGAATATTCTGTTTATTTGCTGCATTTAACTCAATTATTTTCATAAATCAGTCATCCCTTCTTTTCATAATCTCATTTGTAGTAGCCACTCCTTAGATTGCCTAATCTACGATTGGCTTTGCTCACTTAATACTTTAGGTACCCTAATTATAATCTATTATTATTTAATATTATAGCATAGATAATGGTAATGATTATATCAAAAATTTTAATTATACATTTGTAACTGCTTCCTTTAAATCTCTAATTATTTTAGTAATTCGTTCATGCTCCATCTTCATACTCACTTCATTGACTACCATACGGGCAGAGATATTGCAGATCTCTTCTAATACCTCTAAACCATTTTCTCGAAGGGTCGATCCGGTTTCAACGATATCAACAATTACCTCGGATAAACCTACGATCGGGGCAAGCTCGATGGAGCCGTTAAGCTTGATTATTTCAACTGTCTGATGCTTTTTATTATAAAAGTAATCCTTCGCTATGTTTGGATATTTGGTAGCTACCCGGATTAATTCTCCATGCTGCAATAATTCTTTTGCCGATGCCGGACCTGCAACACACATTCTGCATTTTCCAAGTCCAAGGTCTACAACCTCAAACATCTTCCTGCCTTCCTCTAATATCGTGTCCTTTCCGACAAAACCAATATCAGCGGCACCATATTCTACATAAGTAGGAACATCATTTGCTTTCGCTAAAAAGAATTTTAACTTAAGCTCCTCATTTACGAAGATTAGCTTTCTGGAGGTCTTATCCTTGATTTCCTCACAGGTAATTCCTATCTTTTCAAGTACTCCCAGTGTATTTAATGCCAAGCGGCCCTTAGCAAGGGCAATTGTAATATATCTCATTGATCTTCCCATCCCTTCTATAAAATATTCTTGACTATTGTAGAAATTCTTTCATCGGGGCAGACTGCACTGAACCATCCGCTATATTAACCACCTTGATTTCCTCTCCATTATCCAGATATAAAATACCGCCAATAGTCATTCGTTTCGCATAGGATAGGTATTCTTCCGGATCCAAGCCTTCTTTCGACTTCTGTAGAATGGTATTCATCTTATCCTTTCGGAATTGATTTGCTAGGGCGATTGCCTGTTTGCGATACTCTGTTTTATAAATAATCAGGGTATCCTGTGCAGTAGGCTTAACTAATAGCTTCTGCCTTGAAAGTGCTAACATCAAATGATCAATTACAATGACAAGACCGATTGCCGGTGCCTCCTTACCAAATTGTCCAACAAGGCTGTCATAGCGGCCTCCGGTTGCTACCGCATCTCCAGTTCCGTAGGTATAAGCCTTAAAGATAATCCCTGTATAATAATTATATTTACTTAACATTCCAAGATCAAAGGACACATAATTCTCATAGCCATAGTCGGTCAGAATATCATATAGCTTCTCCAAACGATTGATTGCATTGATCGCTCTGGTGTTCGTCGTTAATTTCTTCGCTAAAGCAAGTGTATCAAGTGTTCCAAAAAGCTCAGAAAGCTTTAAGAAGATCTCCTTTTGTTCCATACTAATATCCTTAGTCATTATCATTTCTTCTACACCGAACATATTCTTCTTCTCAATTAATTCACGAAGTCTTGTTACTTCCTCTTCCTCCTCAAAACCAGCTTCATCTATAAGCGCACGGAAGAAATCTGCATCACCGATTTCTAACTGAAACTGTTCTAAGCCGGACTGTAATAACAGCTCAATAGTAAGAGCAAGCATCTCAGCATCTGCTTCAATGCTGTCATCATTAATCAACTCAGCACCTAATTGAGTTACTTCCTTTAATTTTCCCTGATAGCTCGTATTATTAATAAAGGTGTTACCAATATAGCCAAGACGAACTGGAAGATTCTCTTCTCTATAATATTTTGCTGCACAGCGGGCTATAGATGGTGTAATATCGGGACGTAGCACCAAGGTATTACCTTCTCTGTCAAAAAACTTATACATATCCTTGGAGGCAACTGTTCCACGCTCCTGACTGAATATATCAAAAAACTCAAAGCTTGGAGTCTGGATATCACGAAATCCATAGTGCTCCAGCACATGATGGAGGTTATCCTGCAACGTTAATTTCGTTGCACATTCCGAATTATAGATGTCTCTTACTCCTTCAGGTGTATGTAGTAATTTTTCCTTCATAGTAGCACCAAGCCTTTCCTTCTTACAATTATTGTTATTCTTATTTATATGCTTTATTATAGTAACGTGATAATTCGCTACCATACTAATACATTTTGTCCATTATAATTTATCCGTGATTTGATGTCAACCAAATATTATGATATTTTTAGGTATTTTTAGGTATTGCTAGGTATTGGTATTGTTAGGTATCGATATTATAATATTATTCAGGAGCTAAGTATTATTTTATGATAATAGATATAATTATTTCTTTTCAATAGTAATTGAGGAGTAAAAGCTCTTAGTGTAATATGGTTTTCTCGCTTTACATTCACTTCCTATTTAAAATGTTGCAAGCATGGTCAAAATATCCATATTGACACAGAGCCTAAAATAAAAACCTGGCGCCAAACTATTTCATTTGGTGTCAGGTATGTTAATAAACTTAATCAATATCCATCAAATAACACAATTTTTTTGAACCTCTATTTGAAAGCCGCAGGTATAACAACAATTATATTTTTGGAACACAGGATGCTCCTTATTGATAATCGAACTGCAATTAGGGCATTCCAAATAATCGGTTTTTACCTTATCTAAATCAATGATATATTTTTGATAATTTTCTTTAATATCCCTTGGCATAGATAATATAAATGTTTCTAATCTGCTTTCATACTCTGTTTTATTATACTCCTTCAAGGTATGAAGATATTTTCCGCTATCAATAAAATAAGCTTTATAGGAGTCCATAATATTAATCGGTGTTAAGGAGCTGGGGATGCTATGGATTATTTCTGTATAAATCAAATTATTAATTTCAATATTTACTCTTTTCACTTGCTCTATCGATATAATAAAAAAATATTCTTTATTACTTTCAACATAATTATTAATCAGACTGTATACTGAGTCTTTATTCATTGGCATATTTGATCTGTGATCGTTTACATAAATGGCCATAACAACTTCAGAAATCAAATACGGATGTAGAAAATAATGCGCGACATCATAATTAATAGAAGCTAAGCACACCTGTAAAATATAAAGAAAATTTCTGGGAATTCCATGAGACAAGGAAACCATTATCTTAAAATATCGTTTATTTTTAAATATCGTTTTTATGATGTAGTCCGTTTCATATACAAAGGTCTTACTATTGTTTATTTTACTTAAATACGTTACTCTCATCGTAACAATATCTTCAAATTTACTCATTAAATTACAATCATTGATATGCATCAAATCAAGATCAGCCAACTCAATGATATCATGTCCGCTCTGTAATCCGTAGCAATTAGCAATTGAGCTTTTGCTGTTTAGTTTGGTCATTTCGCGTATCGAAGCTATTTTTACACATATTTTATTAAGTCCCAAGAAAGTCTGCCTTAGGTAATCCAAGAAAATGGGTTGAATTGATAGTGCCTTTTTATCATCGATTAAGCACAATTCATCAATACTTAAATACAACATATTAATCCCCATCGCTGATAACAGTGATTTAAATACCTTACGGATTTCGATAAAGCTTATTTCATATATGACCTTTGCTTCTGTCTGATAGGTATTGGCGATGCTCTTAACATGCTTATGTTCATAATTTAAATGAATCAAACTCAAAAGCTTAATAATAGGCTTTATCACTTGAGGCTTAACCTCTATCCCCAGCTCCTTGCTTCTATTATCCGTGCGGTTAGTTATATTGCTTCCAGCTATGCTTATATTGTGGGGAATTCCAGTGGTGCAAATGTCGAGCAGCTTTGATAATTCCGTCTCAACCTTTTTAAAATCAATCTTGTTTATTTTTTCCTTCTTCATTTTTAAATAATTATCATAGGTATCTATGATTTGTTCCACAAGGTTTATCAAAAAATTCTTAAAGGTTTCCCTAGCATACTCCTTCATCTTCTGAAAATCATCCATAAAGTTGACAGCGATTGGAGCCTCGTATTTAATATCATTGCAAGAAATATAATAGGCAATTTCATTAAGATCGGAATCATCGTTAATTCGTTGCGTAAATGCTCTTAATAGGTGTGTCTTTCCTGTACCTCTTCTTCCCCATATAATCTGGTTATCCGGTGAGCGTAGCTGTTCAATCAAATTTTCTCCAATATATAAAGGATAATAGGAATTATCCGGCAGCTTCTCAGATTGTCCCCAGTTAGAGCATTTTTTAAGTATATTTAAGAATTCATCTGTAATAAATACATTATGACTTCTTTTACATTCCAACGGTATGTTTACCCCAAGACTCATATTCTCCCCCCTATAAACTGGTGAAGCATTTTTCAAATTCCAGACTGATGTTTAATTTATAAAAATAATGAGAGTTCAATAGCCCAGATGGATTTAAACAAATATTACATATCTGCCCTTATATTAATTTTAAAATGTGATTAACACTTTGATTACATAGGCGCAAACTTCATGCTACTGATTGTTGTTGTACCCGATATACATATAATATCATATTTTTCCTTTATTTGGAATAGTTGTAGTCATATTAAATCCATGCAATCTTCCAACGATATCGCTTATATTCCAACAAATCCTTAGAAAAAGCTTTATAATAAGACTATTCCTACTATAATACAGGAATTTGAAGTACTATCTTTATAAGATTGGTAGTTAAAGCATCTCGTTAATTTACTCTGTGCAGAAAAGCCAGAGAACCTACTAGTGTATAAAATAATATTATTTAAAGACATTAATATATATTTCATGATTTAGGATTTTGGATTTAGGATTTTGGATTTAGGATTTTGGATTTATTATTTAGGATTTTGGATTTATGAATTCGAACGATTAGAATTGATTATGATAATTAGATATATCGGAACAGCCTTTGAGCTGTTACAAAACTCAAAAGGCTGTACACGAAAGTTTTACTATACTGAATATATAGTTACAATTCTACAAATACCGGATTATGTTGTATATAAGGCAGAAATTTTTCTAGAATATCTTTAGTTTTAATCTTTAGGCTTGAGGTATTGATACACGGATGACAACCAATATATTCCTCCTTAATTACATCTTGATCAATGATTAACTGCACCTGCAAATCTTTATCATTCATAAGTCCCAGGATACTGACTGAACCGGGCGTAATATCCAGATATTTTTCCATAAACTCTGCAGGAGCAAAGGAGAGCCGGGCAGAATTAACCTGTGTTGATAAATCCTTTGTCTTAAAGGTCTTATTGCCAGGAAGCATTAGTAGATAAAACTTTGTCTTCTGTGCATTGCATAGAAACAGATTCTTGCAGATAGATATTTGTAAAAGCTCATCTACTTCATGGCAATCCTCAATTGTCCCTGTCTCATCATGGTCCAGCCTGATAAATGGGATATTCAGTTCTTCCAACAAATCATAGGTTCTAAGCTCTTTACTTAGACGTGTACCGGATTCCGGTCTTCCTGTATACAGCGTCCGATCAATATGAATACTCATTGTTACCACTCTTTCTTTCCATAGGTATATTTTGTATTTTAATCGTAATAATTAATTACTGTATGTATTCCCTGTGCTCTAAATCCTTCTTAAGCATATCCAGATAATGAACACATCCCCCACCTAGCATCGGAATATGATAGGCTGCATCCAGTTCCTCAAATCGAAAGCTTTTCCTACCACCATTCACTGCTCTTTGCCAGAATTCATAAAGCCTTTCAAAGGTCAAATAATAATAAATATCATATTTTTTATAGTAAATTAATAAAAAAGCAATCCCCCTCTGCCTCTCAAATTCTTTCATAAAAGTAATCTGATGCTCATGTACATTGTTCATACTAAAGGTATCTACAGCACATTCCTTCGCATCAAAGCATACCGGTACTCCCTGTACTACTCCAATATAATCCACTGTACTCTTTTGTTCAAAATACGCAAGCGTAATATGCCTGTTTTCTTTATCAATACTAATTGGTGTTATAGGTGTGGGAACCTTTTGTATTAAGGCCAAACTCTTTTCACGGTATTTACTGTTGGTTAGATTAATCATCTCCTCCAACATAGAGCCTCTTAAACCTCTGGAATTCCAAGATGGCATAAAGCACCCCCTGTACATTTAAATCAGATTATAATATTTTGTTTCTATTGGTACATTTTTATATTAAAACAAATCTTTACGAATTCTCTGAAAGAGCTCCGGTACTTTAGCTACAAATTCCTTATTTGACAAATAGGATAATTCCCCTTCTATCCTTGGAAAAACCATTCGGTAGGAATGAAGGAGCTGATGGGAAAGTCCATAGCGTTTTTTGAAATAGTGATTCGTTTTTTGACTGCCGTATTTATAATCACCCAGAATTGGATGCCCTATACTTGAAAGATGCGCTCTGATCTGGTGGGAACGTCCGGTTATCAGCTTAACCTGCAGCACAGTATAGCAGCCGGAGATTTCATCTTCCTCCTGTGCTTCTTTCGCTTCCTTTATCATAGCCTTCGAGTAAGAAATCGGTTCATACTCCGTACAGATATATTCCGTATTTTCTCTCGGTTTCATATAGATTTTCACCTGATTTTTATCTTCATCTTTACTTAAATAGCCTTCAATCCGTTTTTTTTCTTCAACCTTACCTTTCACAATACAGAGATAATACTTATTCAGCGTACGATCCTTGAAAAGCTTTGCCATTTCCTGAAGTCCAAGGAGCGATTTTCCGGCTATCAGAATACCTCCGGTATTACGATCAAGCCGATTACAGATTGCGGGTTTAAAGCTTAATAACTGTTCTTTTGTTATTTGCTTCGAATTGAGCAAATAAGAGATGATATATTCCACCATGGATACATCTTCTTTCTCAGCCTTTTGAGATAATACGCCAATTGGCTTATTGACAATAAGGATATGATTATCCTCATATATAATATCAAGACTATCTTCTACTTCTGTAGTACTTACTGCTTCGCTGAATTGTTCAATTGTTTCCTCCGATAGAAAGAGCTTAATCTCATCCTGTATGGCAAGCTTCTCAGAGCCATCTGCTTTTTTACCGTTTAAGGTAATGTTCTTTTTACGTAGCATCTTATAGATAAAGCTTTTAGGTGCTTTATTAAGAAGCTTCACAAGAAGCTTGTCAAGTCTTTGTCCCGCTTCGTTTTGCTGTACATAAAATTGCTTCATCGGTTACCTCATTTCTTCACTACGCATTCTACATCACAGATTTGTGTATAAGTACAGGCACAAATCAATTAAGCTATTGTCTTAATTAATTTTCTAAAACCTCTTTCATAGAGTGAATGTAATAATCGGCAAGCTTTATTTTTTCATCCTGCTCCTTTTCCGAGTATTTATCATAAACTGCGCAAACCTTCATATGAGCGTTTTTCCCTGCCATAACGCCTGTCAGAATATCCTCAAAAACAAGACACCTATTAGGTTCCACTCTAAGATCCTGAGCAACCAAAAGATAGATATCCGGAGAAGGCTTTCCTTTTTCCACCTCACAGGAGGTGCGAATCGAATGAAAATAATCCTTTATCCCGTGCTTTTCAATAATTAAGCTTACGAGTTCCTTAGAATTACTGGTTGCAATTCCGGCAGGTATATTATACTTTTGCAAATGCTTCAGCAGGGGCATAACACCTTCTTTTACCGGCACCTCATACAAGTACTTGTCCCAAGCCATCTTATTCCAGTCACTTTTAATTTGTTCCAAGCTATCCGATATACCAAAGCGCAGCTTAAAATAAGCAGCTGTTTCAGAAAAGCTCATACCCTCGATATGCTTCTGTAGGTCTCCCGGTAATTCAATGCTGAAACGATTTAAATACTCTCTATCAATACTTTCCCACATCCACATGGAGTCGACCAGTGTTCCATCTAAATCAAATATCACTGCATCAATATCCTCTAGCATAGCTTCTCCTTTAGTATTAAGCGTTTACTTTATACACATTATTAACGATTTCTATTCTTTAGAGAATTAAGTTCTTCTTTCGTAAGCTCCCGATATTTACCCGGAGCAAGAGTCTCATCAAGCTTTAGACTCCCCATAGAAAGACGTTTTAAATAGATAACCTCTTTCCCTACTGCTTCAAACATTCGTTTTACCTGATGAAACTTACCCTCTTGAATGGTCAGCTCAATCTCTGAGATATCACCGGAGCTTAATATATTAAGCCTCGCCGGCAGTGTAAGACAGTCTTCACCGATATCCACTCCGGCTTGAAAGGTCTCTTCGTCAGCTTGTGTTACCTTCCCCTTCACCTTAGCATAATATACCTTGTCCACATGCTTTTTTGGCGAAAGCAGTTGATGAGCAAGTTCACCGTCATTCGTAATCAAGAGAAGCCCCTCCGTATCCTTATCTAGTCTGCCTACAGGAAATAAATCCTTCCTCTGTTTGTCCTTAATTAAATCAATTACAGTTGAACTGATAGGATCTACAGTGGCAGATACTACTCCTGCTGGCTTATATAGCATATAATACACAAATTGATGATAGGCTACCTTTTTATCCTCAAAGAAGATTTCATCTGTGTTTGCTGCTACCTTACGCTCCGGAAGCTTGCATATTTCTCCGTTTACAACTACTCTGCCTTTACGGATCCAATTCTTTATCTCACTTCGGGTACCGATTCCAATATCCGCAAGATATTTGTCCAGACGCAGCTGCTCTGCCATGATAGCCTCCCATAATAAATATTCTTTAGGTGATTTCGGATTATCATACCCATCGCCAGCCTGGAAGATATTTATTTTTCACAGAATTCTTTGTTATTTTAACCCAACCCAGAGGATAATCTGTAACACAGACCAAATACCAACCATCCGGATAATCTATAGCAAGCTGAATAGATTCACATTTTAAATATCTTATTACATTTGGATCATCAACATCAAGCCGGATAAGCTTATCATAATCCTTAACGCTTAGTGCACTGGCAAGTGCCTGTGAGGGTTCAAATCTCTGCTTCTTCATCTCTCCCAGTAGCAATCCCTGCCTTAAAATTCTGAGACCATTTATATTAGGTAATCCTTCCGGCAGCAGATATACTCTTTCATCATGGATGGATAGTTGTTTCTCATCAATACTAAACTTTAAAGAGTGAATAAAATCCATAGCTTCTTCAGAGAGACTTCCAGTATTCTTATTACTTTGTCCTGTATGATAAGATACTTTAAAACTGCTGCCCCTGTTTTCATTCTGTTTATTACTATCTTTATAGCGGGTTTTACTAAATAAGGGCTGCTCATAGTCCGTTTCACTGCTGTGAATAGGAGATTCGTTATTATAATCTGTATCACTATCCTTTCGGAGCAGGGTTACAAAATGCCCCTCTCCGTTCAGCTTGTGCGGCCAAAGACGTAAACAGTTTTTTAATTCTTCCTTCCCGTTCACCCATTCCGGTTTGCCAAAGTCGAAGCCTTCATAGGATAATAAAAATTCTTTTTGCGTCTTTACATCAGGAATGGCATTTACCACATGAAATTCTGGACATTGCTCCATCAGATATGAGATTGTACCTTCATTTTCCTCGGGTGAAAAGGTGCAGGTTGAATATAACAGCATGCCGCCCGGCTTAAGCATTCCTGCCGCAAATAATATAATTTCCTTCTGAAGCTTATTATAATAATCTACACCGTATTGCTCCCAGTTCTTCATGATGGCAGGACTTTTTCTAAACATTCCTTCCCCTGAACAGGGTGCATCAATGAGTATCTTATCAAAGTACTGCGGAAAATACTGAGCCAGCTTATTCGGAGCCTCAGAAAGCACCAGTGCATTGCGGATACCAAATAACTCGATATTTTTTAGTAATGCCTTCGCTCTCGAATTACTGATGTCATTGGATACCAGAAGCCCTTTCCCCCCAAGCTTTGCACCAAGCTCCGTACTTTTCCCTCCGGGGGCTGCACAGATATCTAATACCTTGTCCCCTTGTTCAATCGGCAGCAGGCTAGCAGGTGTCATCGCACTTGGTTCTTGAATATAGTATAAACCGGCATAATAATACGGATGCTTAGAGGGTTGCTCCTTCGTATCATAATAATAACCGTTTCTCACCCACGGTATTCTTTTCATAGTAAAAGGACAGCGTTCTTCGAATTCCTCCGGAGTTAGCTTTAAGGTATTTACACGAATACCGCCATAATGCGGCTTTAGATAACAACGCAAATAATCCTCGTATTCCTCCCCCAAAAGCTTTCTCATTCTGTCCTCGAACAATTTAGGTAATGTCATTTTCTCACTCCGTTAATAAAATACATCTCACAGTATTTCATTCTTTCTTTTCCTGTATCATCCTTTATCTTAGGCTCTGCGCTCTGTAACGGGCAGATATCATATCTAAGTCACGGCTGAACCTTGTAAGCTCGTCCTGATCTCCATTTTGATAAATTCTAAAGAAGTCATCCTGAATTTTAATAACCTCCTGTTTGTTGGCAACCTTATAGAGGTTCTGGATATTAGTCAGTATATCGGCAACAATATTCGCCTTAATCGTAAAGGAATTTTGCGCATCCATGATCTCATCCCTGACTACGGACATCTCCCTGTCAAGAATGAGAATTGCCTCAGCCGCAGAGGAGAGACGTTCCCTGATGTGCTCCGGCATATTCTGCTTATATTTATATTGCAGCGAATGCTCAATGGTTGACCAGAAATTCATCGCAAGTGTTCTAATCTGTATCTCTACCAGAAGCTCCTTTTTCCCCTTTAAGGTCTCGACGTCATAAGAAACAATCAGATGATAAGAACGATATCCACTCTTCTTTGCATGATTGATATAATCCTTTTCATTTTTAACTCTCATATCAGACCGGTTCTTAATAATATCCACCACCTTATAAATATCCTCTACAAATTGGCAGATAATACGAATACCCGCAATATCATCAATCTTATCCTCGAACTCTCTTAAATCTATATCCTTCTTCTGAGCCTTCTCCAAAATACTAGAAATGGTCTTCACTCTTCCCGTAACCTGCTCAATCGGAGAATATGCTCCAACGTGCTTATATTCATCTATAATATGATTAAACTTTGTGACTAATTCATCCACCGCCAGAGAATAGGGATCAAGAATTTCTCTCCAAAGTTGAATTTCCATAATAACCTCCATGCTGCCGATAGACAGCTAAAATAATTATGAAGAAACTTGATATGAGTAACTCTGTGCTCATTTCAAAGTTCTTCCAGTGTGTGAATTACTTTTTTCACACTATACATAACATGCCTCCCCTTATTCATTCCTCTAACATAAGAACCATCATGGATAGAACAGCCAAACCTGCTGTCTCTGTACGTAAAATTCGCTTTCCTAATGTTATTGGATGTATATGATTTGCTTTCGCAGCTTCTATCTCAGACTCCTCAAAGCCTCCCTCGGGGCCTATCAATACTCCAATCGTATTAAATTGACTTAGACCATTCATAATATCTTTCGTAGCTTGCATTCCCATAGCATTCTCATATGGTATGATACCAATTCCCATAGTCGAAGCATATTTTAATGCTTCCTGATAGGATATAACCCTCTGTATCGTAGGTATAATCCCTCTTCCAGACTGTTTTGCGGCTCCTTCGGCTATCGCCTGCCAGCGCTCTAGCTTCTTTTCTTCCTTCTTCTTATCTTCCAGCTTAACGACAACCCGTTTCGTCATGACCGGAACAATCTCATGAACTCCAAGCTCGGTTGCCTTCTGAATGATTAACTCCATCTTATCCTTTTTAGGTAAACCCTGAAACAATGTAATCTTTGCCTTTAGTTCAGCTTCTGTAGCTTGAATCGACTGAATTTTAGCTATTATTTCACTCTCCGACACCCTATTAATTATACAATAACAATCTTTTCCTTGTCCATTACAAATTATAATTTCCTCGCCCTGTCTCATTCGCAGAACATTTTTAATATGATTCACGTCAGGACCAGTAATCATTATGATATCATCCTTAATCTGATCCGGCGTAACGTAAAAACGATGCATAATTGTCCTCATTTCTTCGCTGCTTAATGGCTCGCTTAGGTGAAAAGGTATAACCCCATTAGCCTATTCTATTATAAAGCATTAAGAACATATGTTCAATACTTATTTGGAATCATTTTGTTTTATAATTTAATATTACCATTTAGAGTAATACATCAAAAAGGAGTAATCATATAAACTATAGGTAATAAAAGTCTGCTACAGGTCAAAAGGTAAATGCAGTACACATAAAACTATAAAGTATGCGTACCAAGCGAAAGGAGTATTATGGGACACATTCTTATCGTAGAGGACGAACAGGCAATTAATGATCTCATTCTTATGAATTTGACAATGGTAGGACATACCGGAGTGCAGGCCTTTGATGGAAAGGAAGCCTTGTCTGCTTTAAAGCTTCAGGAATTTGATTTATGCTTACTTGATATCCTGCTGCCCGGACAGGATGGTTTTATGTTAATTGAATTCTTTAAAAAAGCCGCTGTTCCGGTTATATACTTAACTGCAAAATCCTCCCTAACCGATAGGGTAAAAGGGCTTAATCTTGGTGCTGAGGACTATATCATAAAGCCCTTTGAAACCCTTGAATTGCTTGCCAGAATAGATGTGGTTTTACGCAGGAAGGATAAAGCAAATACCACCTTTATCTACAGGGATGTTGAAATCAGGTTGTCAGAGCGGCTCATTCGCAAAGGAGATCATATTGTAGACTTAACTGCACAGGAATATGCCCTGCTTGAGGTTCTTGTTCAAAATAGGAATCTTGCACTATCCCGCGAAAAGCTTCTTGAGGCAGCCTGGGGCTACGATTATATCGGCGAAACCAGAACGGTTGATATTCATATTCAGCGACTCCGTAAAAAGCTAGACTGGGAGGACGTTATAAAAACCGTTTACAAATATGGTTATCGTCTGGAGGTTTCTTAGTATGAAGCTGCGCAGCAAAATTTTCCTTTGCCTTTTAGCCTTATCTCTTATAACACTATTTTCGAGCACCTATTATTTAATCAACCGTAATCATCTTAATAACGTATCTATGGAGCAGGAACGTTCCTTAAATGACCTTGAATTTATCCGTTCCTCGCTTGAGAATAGTATTGTACTTAATCACTCTACTACATCTAACCTGCAGCTATTATTTTCCCACTACGCAGATTATTATGCAAATCGTGGAGTTTATTTAGTGCTATACGATGGGGAAAAACCAATATACAATAAATTAAGTGATCTAAGACCGAGCCGGTACAGTAAGCTTCTATTAGTTGAGCCTGATACAAAACAGGTTCAGATCATAAAAGAAGCCGATCAATATTATATTCTTGTATCTGCAAGATTAAGTACTGATCAAACTATTCTGGTCTATGCAAGAAATATCAGTAAGGTATTTAAGATAAGGACGCAGAATATCAATCTATCCTTGATTTTTGCTGTTTGTATTCTTGCTTTCTTATGTTTTCTTTCCTATCTCATCTCCCACTCCATCACAAAACCAATCATGCTTCTTAATCAGGGAGCTGCTGCGATAGCAAACGGAGATTACTCAGTAAGAATAGCAACCACAAAGGATGAATTTAACGAATTAGGAAATGCCTTTAACCAGATGTCTTCTGCTGTAGAAGTAAGAACGAAGGAGCTTAAGGAGAAAGCGAAGGAGCTTGAAATATTTATCGATGATTTATCCCATGAGATGAATACGCCGCTAACTTCAATTCAAGGCTATTCTGAATTTTTAATAAACGCAAGGGCTTCAAGGGAAGAACAGCAAAAGGCTGCCAAAATAATATTTTCAGAGACAAAGCGAATGAAGGATATCTATACCAAACTGCTATCCTTATCCATCGTAAGAGAACAGCCTCCGACCTTTAAATATGTGAAATTAGATCTTCTATTTGCCGATCTAAAAGCCTCCTTTCTGCCTCAGCTTGAAGAGCAGGATATAACTCTCACACTTCATAACACCCTAGATACTATATTGGCAGATCAGACACTACTTCATATATTATTAAGCAATCTGATTAAGAACAGCCTTCAGGCCATGACTTCTGGCGGAGCTATCACTTTATGTGCTTATCAAGAGGAGGATTTAAAAATCTTAGAGGTGATTGATAATGGCAGCGGAATCCCGGAGGATAAAATCAAGGATATTCTAAAGCCATTTTTCAGGGTAGATAAATCCAGATCCAGAAAAACCGGAGGCGCAGGCCTTGGCTTATCCATCTGTAAAAGGATTGCCGATCTGCATCATGCAAATATTGAAATAACCTCTTCGCAAGCAAAGGGTACAAAAATAAAAATTACATTTTACAATTCTGATACAACTTCTTAATTCACCTGATAAAATATAATAGTAAGCTTAAGTCAGATAATATAGGATCCCAGATTATCGATAACCGAGTAATTATAGAATCCATTAAAAGAGATTTGTAATAGCTACAATAGATCTGCCTTTTATAGGATTTTTCATGAGTACTCAAATTTATAATTTCTACTCCGCAAGTTAGTGTCTGCGCTGCACACAAACTTGAGATGTACAAAAAAGCAGCACAGAAATGGGGAAATATATGAAGAAAAAATTAGTAATGATATTCATCAGCATATCAGTAATCGGTTTATCCGGCTGCTCTGCAGCTAAGGCGGAAAAGGGTCCTGTAGTAGTAAATGAAACTACACAGAAGTATTCTAACGAAATTACTATTACGAATGAAAAGTCCGATACATCAACTGATCGTTTCGCCGAAAATAGTAATGAAAAAGATAGCGTACAACAAAATGATCTGCCTTCAGAAAGTGAAAGCTTCGAAAGTACTATTGAACTGGAGGGAAATAAGGAAAGTATTACCTGTAAAACGTATACCAGTAAAGCAGGCTATCAAATCGATTACGATATTGATCGGTTTACCGTAACAAGTAATGACGAGGGAGATAGCTTTACAGCTGAAAATCCTGATCTTGAAGTTTATCCGTATGTTTATCTGAATATTAATCGTCAAGCTTTGACGACTGAAGACAAGAAAGCTGCAATAAGTATTCCTAAGAATGCCTCCGGCATAGAGGAGGTTACCATCGGTGAATATAAAGCAAAGCATTATAAGGTAACAGACGGAACGGAATGGAATTCAACCATCACTGAATTTTATACTATCACTGATAATCAGTATGTATATGAAATCTCGCTTCAGTATTTTACAGAAGCAGCTGAGGGTTATGGTGCAAGACTCAGAGCTATGCTTAGTACCTTTAAGTTAGTGAAGTAATTCTTTATTTATCAATGTATAAATTGACGAATTACATTTTGTAAATGGGCTTATGACACCCTAATCTTAACATCTTACTGAAAATATTAAGTTAATAATTAATACAATCCATAAAACTTTTTTAAGGCAATAGTAAAAGCCTTATAAAAGTTTTATGGATTGTAGGAATCCTAGAATCACTTCTTCGCCACAAAGGAAACCCAGTCATTCATTCTATTAACTTCCAGCACTTTGAAACAATTTTTCTCAAGTGCTTCCCTGACAGCTGCTTCCTTACTATCAATAATTCCTGAACTGATAAAGATACCGCCGGGTTTTAAGTTTTCTCCTATTACATCGGAAAGTGGAATGATAACATCTGCAAGGATATTTGCAACTACCAAATCATACTTTTCCTTCCCAATCCGGGTACGAATACCATCATCCTCAATCATATTTCCAGTTAGGAATAATAAGCTTCCTTCTTCAATACCCAATTGATTCACTGCCGCGTTCTCTATCGCGGAATTTGTCGCATTTGGATCGATATCAATACCCAGAACCTCCTTGGCCCCAAGCTTTTTCGCTATAATGGATAAGATACCGCTTCCGCTTCCGGCATCTAAAACCACCGTTTCCGGCTTCATATGCTGCTTCATACCAAGGATGCAGAGCTTCGTGGTCTCATGTGCGCCAGTTCCGAAAGAAGTTCCCGGATCAATCTCTATGATCAAATCGTTCTCTTTATAATCAGTTAGTTCTTCCCAGGTTGGTTTAATTACAATCGTATCGTCAACCCGAAAAGGCTTAAAAAATTCCTTCCAATTATTAATCCAGTCCTTATCCTCAGTCTCAGAAGCAGTTATGCTGCCACTACCGATATCTACATATTCTGATAAATTCAACAAACCTTCCTTAACACTGCCTAACAGTGCCTGAGCATCCTCCTCTTCTTCTACATAGAAGCTGACAAAGGCTGTCCCGTCATCCTCGTCTAATTCCGGAAGTATATCGATGAACAGCTTCTGTTTTTCCTCCTCTGTAATCGGAATGTTATCGCTGACCTCAATACCAGTGATACCAAGCTCGCTAAGCATATCACTAACAAGGTCTACTGCTTCTGTTGTGGTCTCCAGTGTAAATTTCATCCATTTCATAATTTACCTCATTTCTGCCATAGTATATTATTACTATTGATTACCATATTTTAAAGATTGATAAAACCCTTCCTTATTCGTCCATTGAATCATATCTATCTCAAAACCGTCAGGGTCCTTTATGTAAAATTGTTTCGAAAAAGCCTTGGTTATAATTTCAGTATTACTATCCAAATATCCTGCTAATTTCAAATTATCAGATAATTTTAGAATATCATCAATCGAATAACCTATATGTCTAAAATTAGTATTATCCTCCGGTTTATAGTCCTCTTTTTCAGAAATAAACAACTCATGACCTTCCCCTTTTAGAATTGCATAATTTTTACCATTTCCTTTTGTACCTTTATCTATCAATCTGTAATCAAGTACTGCTTGATAAAAATCTATAAATTTGTCTACATTTGAAACATATCTGTTAATATGATCGATTGTTCTCATATTATTCTCCATCTGCTGCCAACATCTGCGAATTTGGGCAGCGTACAAATTTGCCGATTGAAAAATCTTTGATTTTTCACCCTATCCTCCATCTGTCGCTGAAAAGGCATACAAATACTCGGAAACCCAAGTAATCTTTGCATTACTTGGGTTATATTATTACCTTATATTAATTTTTATTTCATTTCCAGAATTTCTTCTTTTTTTCTTTCTCACCCTCTGAATTATCAGAAGCAGTTCTTCCGTTCATCGCGTCATCAAATTTTCTTAATAATTCCTTTTGCTCGGAATTTAAATTGGTTGGAACCTGTACTACCAAAGTCACATAATGATCCCCTCTGATAGATTTATTCCTTAAGCTTGGTACGCCCTTTTCCCTCAAACGAACCTTCGTATCTGTCTGTGTGCCTGGTTTAACCGTATAGATCACTTCTCCGTCCACTGTACTGATCTTGACATCCCCACCCAGTACCGCTGTTGCATAGGAAATCGGAGCTGTTGAATAGATATCATAATCCTGGCGTTGGAAGATCGGATGCCTGCTTACCTCAACCTCAACCAGTAAATCTCCTCTGGGTCCTCCATTCGAACCTGGCTCGCCCTTACTGCGGATTCTTACGCTTTGTCCGCTATCTATTCCAGCCGGAATTACTACTTTAATTTTCTTCTTACTGCTGATAAACCCTGAGCCATAACAATCCGGGCATTTTTCTTTTATAATTTTACCTGTTCCCTTACAGTCCGGACAGGTCTGAACATTACGAACCATACCAAATAAGGATTGCTGCGTATAGACCACCTGACCCTTGCCACCGCACTTTTGACAAGTATCTGCACTCGTTCCTGCCTTTGCACCGCTACCATGACAGGATGTACATTCATCCTTAAGCGTAAGCTCCAATTCTTTTTCGGTACCAAATACCGCTTCCTCAAAGGTAATTCTGACAGATGTACGTAGATTTGCTCCCTGCATCGGTCCATTACTTTGACGTCTGCTTCGGCCGCCAAACAGATCTCCAAAGATATCCCCAAAGATATCTCCCATATCCATTCCGCTAAAATCAAATCCACCGGCTCCTCCACCAGCTCCCCCGTCAAAGGCTGCGTGTCCGAATTGATCATATTGCCTGCGCTTATCAGCATCGCTAAGTATAGCATAAGCTTCAGAAGCCTCTTTAAATTTTGCTTCTGCAGTTTTATCTCCGGGATTGGTATCAGGATGGTACTTCTTTGCAAGCTGCCTATATGCTTTTTTCATTTCGTCATCCGTCGCTGTCCTACTGACACCTAAGACCTCATAGTAATCGCGTTTATCTGCCATCTTTTCCTTCACCTTTCATAGCTGCACTAAGATTATAGGCAAACAGGCAGTCAATTACGACCGCCTATTAACCCATAAAGCCTGCTGGTTATCAAACATATAAACTTACTTTAAGCTATTAAAATATGCTCTTAAAACCAGTCTGCTTAATATATATATTAAACCTCGCGGTAGTCTCCATCTACTACATCATCACTATTGCCGCCTGCATAACCACCTGCATTGCCACCCATGCCTGACATATCAGGACCCGGACCACCTGCTCCGGCTGCACCGCTTTGCTCATATAATTTTGCAAATAAAGCTTGTGCATCTGTCATTAATTTTTCTTTTGCAGCTTTAATATCGGCAACTTCACCCTCGGACATAACCTCAGGATTAGATTTCTCAACTAATTCCTTCAGTCTGGTAAGGTCTTCTTCTACAGTAGTCTTTGCAGCGGCATCAATCTTATCGCCAACCTCATTTAAAGCCTTCTCTGTCTGGAATACCATTGAATCTGCATCATTTCTTACATCAACAGCTTCCTTGCGTCTCTTATCCTGCGCTTCATATTCAGCTGCTTCCTTTACAGCCTTATCGATATCTGAATCAGAAAGGTTTGAATTGGAGGTAATGGTTATGTGCTGTT
This sequence comes from Bacillota bacterium, assembly GCA_023421505.1. GTDB lineage: Bacteria > Bacillota > Clostridia > Lachnospirales > Lachnospiraceae > Mobilitalea. The sequence continues at coordinate 146,448 of JAEZTJ010000081.1, read as the reverse complement.
CTCTGCCGGTTCCTAAATCCTTTGCAGAAACATTTACAATACCGTTGGCATCAATATCGAAGGTAACCTCTATCTGAGGAACACCTCTTCTTGCCGGCGGTATACCATCCAGACGGAATTGTCCAAGGCTCTTATTGTCCTTAGCAAACTGTCTTTCACCCTGAACTACGTTAATATCAACAGCTGTCTGGTTATCAGCAGCGGTAGAGAATACCTGGCTCTTCTTAGTAGGTATCGTTGTGTTTCTTTCGATTAATCTGGTAGCTACCCCACCAAGCGTTTCGATCGAAAGAGATAACGGCGTAACATCCAGAAGAAGAATATCTCCTGCACCTGCATCACCTGCTAATTTACCACCCTGAATGGAAGCACCGATTGCTACACATTCATCAGGATTTAAAGTCTTTGAAGGCTCCTGCCCTGTTAATTGTCTAACCTTATCCTGTACAGCAGGGATACGGGTAGAACCACCAACTAATAATACCTTCTTAATATCGGAAGGAGAAAGTCCTGCATCACGAAGTGCATTCTGAACCGGAACTACGGTTCTTTCAACTAAGTCATGTGTTAACTCATCGAATTTGGCTCTGGTTAAATTCATGTCAAAGTGCTTCGGGCCTTCTGCTGTTGCAGTAATGAAAGGAAGATTGATATTGGTTGTGGTTGAGGAAGATAACTCCTTCTTCGCCTTCTCAGCCGCTTCCTTTAATCTCTGAAGTGCCATTTTATCAGTAGATAAATCAACACCATCTGATTTCTTGAACTCGTCAATCATATATCTGGTAACTCTTTCGTCGAAATCGTCACCACCCAGTCTGTTATCACCGGAGGTAGAAAGAACCTCAATAACACCGTCACCGATATCTATAACAGAAACGTCGAAGGTACCGCCACCTAAGTCGTATACCATAATCTTCTGCTCGTGCTCATTATCAAGACCATAAGCAAGCGCTGCAGCAGTGGGCTCGTTAATAATTCTCTTAACGTCAAGACCTGCAATTTTACCTGCATCCTTAGTTGCCTGTCTCTGCGCATCGTTAAAATATGCCGGAACAGTAATAACTGCTTCTGTAACCTTCTCACCTAAGTAGCTTTCTGCGTCTGCCTTCATTTTTTGAAGGATCATTGCGGAAATCTCCTGCGGGGAAAATCTCTTGTCATCAATTTTCACTCTGTAATCTGTACCCATATGTCTCTTGATGGATGAGATTGTCTTATCGGAATTGGTTACTGCCTGACGCTTTGCAGGCTCGCCAACCAAACGCTCCCCTGTCTTTGTAAATGCTACCACGGACGGAGTTGTTCTGGAACCTTCTGTATTTGCAATTACAACCGGTTTTCCGCCTTCCATAACGGCGACACATGAATTTGTTGTACCTAAGTCAATACCTATTATTTTACCCATGTTTATTTCCTCCTATATTATAATTAATTGTACCTGTTCGTATAAAAATGTATTAGTTGCTAATTAACTACTTTAACCATACTGTGACGTACTACCATATCTCTGTACATATAGCCTTTCTGGAATTCATCGGATACGATGTTTTCTCCAAGGCTATCATCTTCACCATGCATAACCGCGTTATGAAGATTTGGATCAAATTCTTTTCCAACCGCATCAATCGGTTTTAAGCCTATTTCCTCAAGCGCAGTGATAAGCTGTTTATAAATCAGCTCAATTCCTTGAGCAAAAGCTCCCTCTTTTTCCTTCTCTGTTATTGTACCAAAGCCTCTTTCAAAATTATCAACGATGGGAAGTATCTTTTCAATCATACTTTTTACACCCATATCATACATCGTTGATTTTTCCTTCTCTGAGCGTTTACGGAAATTATCAAATTCAGCCATTGATCTCATGAGTCGATCTGTAAGCTCCTCTATCTTCTGATCTTTTGCTGCTAACTCCTTGGTTTTGCTGTTTTTGAAAAAAGATTTTCCGGTTTTCATTGTTTTTTCTGCTGTATCACCAGCAACCTCTTCCTCAGCAGTATTTTCTTCGATACCGATCTCCGGATTCTCTAATTCATTACCATCCTCTAAAATAGCCTGTTTTATTTGCTCTGCAGACAATTCTTTATCCAGAATATTATTATCTACATTTTCCTGTCCCGGCTCACCATCTATTTGCTTATCCATAGCTTCCTTATCCTTCATTCCATTCTCCTTTTCTTTCAACTTTTACAATTGCTGTTGCCTTATCCTCTGAAGGCTTATTAACTTTTCTTTTTAAAAATATCATCAAGCTGAACCATCAGAGACTGAAGTGTATTAACCACCTTCTGATAATCCATTCTCTTAGGACCGATAATTCCTACCTTTCCATATACCCCTTCCTCTATTTCATAGGTTGCAGTAACTACAGAGCATTCCTTCATTGCTTCTACCGGAGTTTCATCTCCGATAAATACCTGAATGCCTCTGCTATCCTCATCCTCCATCTTATCCTGAATAAATTCAGAGAGTGCTTTTTTTTCTTCCAGGGTATAAAGTAGATCACTTGCCTTCTCTTTATCACTGAGTTCAGGGTATTTGAGAATATTAGTGGTCCCGGAGGTAAATACTTCAAAATCATCCTCCTCTGTAACAGCCTGCATAATTGCATCCAGAATATCATTGACTATCGTACGATAATCACCAGCCTGTTCCTTCATCTGCGTAATCACCGGAAGATTAATCTCTCCCAAATCTAAGCCCTGTAAAAAGGTATTTATGATAATATTTAACTTTAATAAGATTTCCTTATTTAAGGCTGCTGATACATTAATTATTTTGTTTTTAACGATATTTCTTTCAAATACGATAACTGCAAGAAGTTGGCTGTCATCTACTTCTGTCAGTTGAATAAATTTAACTTTTTTCTTATATTGAGGTGTGGTAACCATCGTCGTATATTGCGTATTCACAGCAAGAAGCTTTGCAACCTGTTGAAGTAAGCTTTCCAATCGGTCTGCCTTTTGAATTAATAACTCTCTCATATCTTCAACTTCCTGCACTTTATCTTGTAGAAGCATATCAACGTATAAACGGTAACCCTTATCCGAAGGGATACGGCCAGCGGAGGTATGCGGCTGCATAATGTAGCCAAGCTCCTCCAAATCAGCCATTTCATTTCTTATGGTTGCTGAGCTTAAATTCAAATCCGTAAATTTAGATATTGTACGAGATCCGACAGGTTCTCCTGTCTCCAGATAATTTCTGATGATGGCCTGTAATATTTTTAGTTTTCTTTCATCCAATTGCTGCATGACCAACCTCGATCCATTTTATAATTGGTACAATTGTCATCAGTTTTTAATTTTATTAGCACTCATTCAAGTAGAGTGCTAACATCTATATATAAAATAGCACTACACTTTTCGTTTGTCAAGGCAAATTTATCATATAACGTAGGAAATTCAAAAATCCATTCGATGCTATCACAATCATATTACTTCTAAAATCTTACCTATTTAAATGTTACCTAATTAATAATTTTATTAATATTGAAACAGATACGAGATGAAAAATTACTGTATAACTGTTACACCCCATAATCTAATTAAATCTGCCGCCTGAAACATATTGATAATAGCTCCCTTTAACTCTATGGGTGGACTTGACACTATTGGCGCAGCAAATTCATTATTGGAGAAGTTCACAGCTGACAGCATTGTCTTAAAAAAATTGTTTTTTATAAATCTGGAATTCACTGCTTGAAACCTTTTTAATTTTACTTCGGACATAGAAGCTTCTGTAAAATCAATAGACTTAAAAAATACATCCGTCATTTTTGTATGATCAAAATTGGAGTACTGAAGGTTTGATTGTTCTAATGTAATATTTTTTAAAATCGTATCACGCATATCAATACCAATACCTTTACAGTTAATAAATTGGCATCGTTCAAAATAAGCACTAGTAAACGCGCTGTTTGATAAATCACAAGCCTCAAATATAACATCGATAAAACTAGCCTTTTCAAAATTACAATTACGAATGCTACAATTTACAAATATAGCTTTATTAAGCTCAATTTTACAAAATTCTTCCTTTTCGATTAATAAATCATTACTCTTAATTTCAGTGATTGGCAGCTCTTCTAATATAAATTTCTGAGCATAGGTAGAGAAATCCTCTATCAGTATGAACTTATTTAATAATTGAGGGGTTAAAACAACCATAGTATTTACTTCCTTTCCATTTAATTACCTATAGGCAATTTGAAGCTCAGTAATAGTAAGTATTGTATACAATTAATCAAACTATGTAGTTTCGCAATTATCTAAAATTACCTATATTATGGTACATAAACATTATAATAACTCAATCATTCTTCTGCGTCCATACCGTACGAAAAACAACCTCCGCTTATAAAGCGGAGGCCGTAAGTTATAAAAAATATTAAGCTTCGATTGATTTACGTCTTTTAAATACGAAAGCACCTGCTAAAGTAATCACTGCACCTGCTGCAAAGAATACTGCATAAGAGGTCGATCCTGTCTTAGGAGCTTCCGTTGTTGCTTCTGCTGCGGGAGCTTTTGTATCTTTTGCTACTGCTGCATCGTCTGCTGCGGGAGCTGCTGCTACTAGTGTAACAGGATTGCCATCTGCATCTAAAAATCTTACATTATCTACATAAAAGTCATTTGCATTAGCCCATTTCATAAATAAGTATTTGCTGCCAGCAGCACCATTTGTAAAGCCCATGCCTTTCACAAAAGTATCTGTAGCCTTCTGAGAAACCTCTGCTTTCTCATACTCTTCAATTACCCAGTCAATCGGGTCATACCACTGACTTCCATCAGCACCGATGTTAGCACCAAAGCTTCCGCCGTTCCAGCCGGCAGCTTCACCGCTCGGATTAACGATAGTTAAATCAAATTCAACTGTTCTAACCTTCTCAAGATTATCTACACCTACTAAGGAAGGAACATCAATTGCAAGCTTCGGAACCTGGGTTTCATCTTGAACATCTACAAATAAAGCTTTAGAACCATTGTAATCAACAACCGAAAGTTCGAAATTATCTCCATCGACTTTACCTTCCGGAGTCTTATTGCTTGAAAAGCCTGCTGTATTACCATCTTCAAAGTCAATCACGTCTGTTGCCGCACTTGCAGGAACTGCTGAAAAAGCAAGTGTTAATAGTGTTGTTACCGCCAATACTTTCTTAAATAACTTCATTGTTAACTCCTCCTCTAAATATAGTTTAACTCAGTGCCGCCATTCCGCACATTCATTACATACCTATTCTATCAGAAGAGCCAAAGTATGTACATCGTCAAAACGCATAATTATCCATAGGTTTTTTGTGCACAATACATGCATTTGGAAATAATAATGTAATATCAATGCACTCTCACTAATCCTCGAGTAAAAATTGTGAAAAGACATAATTGCTGATGTCCATACCGTAGTCCGTAAGTCTTAAATTATCCCCCTCATATTCCAATAAATTTTCATTATATAGCCTTAATAGTATCTCACCATAAACTGAATTTATATCGACTCCAAATCTACTAAAAAAGCCGCTTTTGCTTATTCCCTTGCACATACGCAGGCCCAAAAACATAAATTCCTCCATACGCTGTTTTTTTGCTAATATCTCAAAATCAGTTCGTAAACCAATACAATCAACCATGATATCTCGTAATTCTTGTTTCTCTTCTAAACAAGTTTCTCGATCTCTTTGCATGAAGCGATGCTCATTACATAAGTCGATATATTGATTTATATTGTGCAAATTAGCAAATCTTGCACTATCAAGTAACGAAGACGCACCCAGACCTATTCCTAAATATTCTGTACCAATCCAGTACGAGGAATTATGCTTACATTCAAATGCATCCTTTGCATAATTTGATATTTCATATCTATGATATCCATGAGCATGTAAAATTTCCTTCGTTTTATAATAGATAAAACGGTCAGTATCCTCATCCAGCAAGGTAGGACTAAGCTTTGCACCTTCTTTATAACGTTCATAAAATTTTGTCCCCTCTTCAATAATCAGGCTATAGGCGGAAATATGCTCAGGCTGCAATGCTATGACCTTATACAGGGTATCTTCCCAGGACCTTAGCGTTTGTCCGGGTAAAGCTGACATCAAATCAATATTAATATTCTTAAAACCTAATTCTCTGGCTAAATTATAATTTTCCTCAAACTGTTCAAAGGTATGAATCCTTCCAAGCAGTTTTAATTCGTTATTGTCAGAGGATTGAAGCCCAAAGCTTAAACGGTTAATTCCGATTCTTTGATAGGTTTTAAGCTTCTCTCGTGTAACAGTCCCCGGATTAATTTCAATGGTAGCCTCAAGCTGATGGTGATCTAATTGAAATACCTCTTTCACAGCATTCATGACAGCTTCAATGTAAGAACTGTCTACATAGGACGGTGTACCCCCTCCTATGAATATAGTTGAAATAATATAGCTGTCTGTTCTGCCTCTGTACTGTTGTACCTCCGTAATCAACGCTTCAAAATAATCTCTTATCTGCTCTCGTCCTGCCGGTGCAGATAAAAAATCACAATAATCGCACTTTTTTGCGCAGAAGGGAATGTGGATATATAACCCAAGCTTACGTTGCTTTGCGGTATTCATAATTGAGGATGCTGCTTTTTCCATATTGTATCCACTCTTCTTTCTCTTAACAAGTATTTATTCAGACAAAAAAGCTGCTTCTATATTCTCTGCAATCAGAGAAATGTATTAGCAAATTACAAATCATTAGCTTACATTTTCTGATTACGAATAAAAAACAGCTTTGTCTATTAGTTGGAACTAAACTCATACAGATGTCAATATCCAGGATTAGTCTTTACCAAACAGCTAAAGCACATCCAGTTTAATCCTCATCCAGCTTTAGTACACTCATAAATGCCTTCTGCGGTATTTCTACATTACCGACCTGACGCATTCTCTTCTTGCCTTCCTTCTGCTTCTCAAGAAGCTTCTTCTTACGGGTAATATCACCGCCGTAGCATTTCGCAAGAACGTCCTTGCGCATCGCTTTTACTGTCTCTCTGGCTATAATTTTGCTGCCTATCGCTGCCTGAATTGGGATCTCGAATAATTGTCTAGGGATCTCATCCTTCAGCTTCTCGCACATCCTTCTACCTCGTTCATATGCACTTTCTGCATGTACGATAAAGGTTAATGCATCTACTTCTTCTTTATTAATTAAGATATCAAGCTTTACAAGCTCCGATTGCACATAGCCCTTTAATTCATAATCAAAAGAGGCATAGCCTTTCGATCTTGATTTGAGGGCATCAAAGAAATCGTATATAATCTCGTTTAACGGCAATTCATATTTTAATAAGGCTCTTGTTGTTTCCATATATTCCATACCTAGATATATTCCGCGCCGTTCCTGACACAGGCTCATTATAGAGCCGACAAATTCAGTGGTTACCATAATTTCAGCTGAAACCATAGGCTCTTCCAGATATTCAATTTCCGAAGGATCGGGTAAATTAGTAGGGTTGGTTATTTCAAGGACTTGACCATCTGATTTATGACATTTATAAATAACACTCGGTGCTGTTGTTACCAAATCAAGGTTATATTCTCTCTCTAGTCTCTCCTGAATGATTTCCAAATGCAATAAGCCTAAGAAACCACATCTGAAACCAAAGCCCAAAGCGATCGAGGTCTCCGGTTCAAATTGAAGGGATGCATCATTTAACTGCAGCTTTTCCAGAGCATCTCGAAGGTCGGGATATTTCGCGCCATCCGCCGGATACATACCGCAGTATACCATAGGATGAACCTTCTTATAACCCGGAAGCGGCTGTGCACAGGGCCTCTTATTATCGGTCACTGTGTCACCTACCCGGGTATCCTTCACATTCTTTAAGCTTGCCGTAATATAGCCTACCATTCCGGCTGATAACTCTTCGGCCGGAATAAACTGTCCCGGGCCAAAGATACCAAGCTCAACTACCTCAGCTGTTGCACCGGTAGCCATCATGCGAAGCTCAGTTCCTCTTCGGATGGTTCCTTCCTTCACTCTGCAAAATACAATAACTCCCTTATAGGAATCATAGATTGAATCAAAAATCAATGCCTGGAGCGGAGCCTGTGGATCACCCTTTGGAGCTGGGATTTTTGATACAATCTGCTCTAGTACCTGCTCGACATTGGTACCCACCTTTGCTGATACAAGCGGAGCATCCTGCGCTTCTAATCCGATGACATCCTCAATCTCTGCGATTACACGTTCCGGATCTGCACTTGGAAGATCAATTTTATTAATAACCGGCATAATATCCAGATTATGATCGAGGGCAAGATATACATTCGCCAGTGTCTGGGCCTCTATACCCTGGGCAGCATCAACAACAAGAATAGCCCCCTCACAGGCAGCAAGGCTTCTGGATACTTCATAATTAAAGTCCACATGTCCGGGTGTATCGATTAAATTAAATATATATTCTTCACCGTTTTTCGCCTTGTATACTGTACGAACGGTCTGTGCCTTAATGGTGATACCTCTTTCTCTCTCTAAATCCATATTATCTAATACCTGAGCCTGCATCTCACGGCTGGTTAATAAACCTGTCATCTCAATGATCCGGTCAGCAAGCGTTGATTTACCATGATCTATATGGGCAATGATACAAAAATTTCTGATTTTACTTTGGTCTAAGGCCATTTTAATCCTCCTGCGCATAAACAATGCAATTTATCGGTATGATTATATCATAACGGTTTCCCAGTGGCAAGCAAATGCGTTATCAACCGGTTATTGTCCGACTCTATTAGAAGCAAAGAAAAAGAACCAGCATTTGCAGATATGGACTCTTGCTGGTTCTTATACTATTTACTTAAGCCGATAAATTTATGTAAAGTACGTCTTTATCGTTCTATAGCTTATATTTATTATCTTTTCCAACCTTCAGGAAGATAGCCCATTGTATTTTCGATCATATCATCAACAAGCTGTTCTACCTCTTTATCCGACACTCTTCCTTTTACCAAGGGATCATTTTTGAATGCTTTTACAAGTAATGCTCTGTCATAAGTGGTCGCTGCTTTTAATACAGTCTCATGATTATCAAGATGAGGCAGAATCAGCTGTAAGATATTTTCCGGCAATGCACCGGCTATAACCGGCCTGATACAATCCCTCTCAAATACTGCATTCGTCTCTACGATATCTGCAGTTCTTAGGTTTGTAATCTGCTTATCCTTATTCGGTATATTTACGTTACTGATTACTCGTTCCAGTCCGCATAATGCTTTGATTAACAGAATACCTTCTTCTCCTGACGGCTTTAATTCTACCTTTTCTCCAGCGACAAGCTTACTGCTCTTATCGAGGCGAGCTTTCAAATCATTTTTTCTCCAAGATACCGGTGTCAATGCAAATTTCCAACTTGTAACCGTCTCAGGATCCTTCAAATACTGATCTCCCGGCATAAATTCAGCCAGATGGCGGTCACCGGCAGCTGCAATCAATCCATATTTCATATATAGATCAAATTTCACTCTATGACAACAGTCAAAGGAACTATTCGCCCAGTTATTATCATTCTCATGATACCCTTCCTCAAAATGCGCTTTAATGTAATCTCGATAAACCGGAAAGAGATCAATACCCTTATAGGATGCCTGGTCAAACCAGGTAAAATGATTAATACCCAGTACATTTACATGAATATCCTCTCTTTTGATCTCCTTAAGCTCTAAAGAATCCTCCACAATATGCTTTAAGAGCTTTTGTGTACCAAATACCTCATGACAGCAGCCAAAAGCTTTGATTTCCGGGAATATATGATACAGCGTTTTGATACAAAGTGACATTGGATTAGTATAATTAATAACCCATGCTTTAGGAGCATATTTTTTAATTGCCTCCGCGATTTCTATAAACATCGGTATTGTACGAACCGCACGTATCATTCCGCCAGGTCCTGCTGTATCGCCTACTGATTGGTAGATACCAACTCGCTCCGGCAGATGAACATCACTTTCCATCTCATCAAAGGTTCCCGGTAAAATAGAGATAACAATAAAATCTGCACCCGTTAATGCTTCCTCAAGGCTAGAAGCAGTTGTATAATTCCACTTCCCGCAGACCCCTTCTTCGTCCTTTAAACGGTTACCTATTAATTCATTACTTTTAGCAGCCTGTATATCTTTATCATACAGACAGATTGTTCCGCTTAGTTTTTCTTCCAGAGCAAGGTCCGTCATAAAGGTCCATGCCCAGCCCCTGGAACCTCCTCCAATATAAGCTAATTTTAAATCTTCAACTTTATCATTACGATAATTCATTATTGTCGCCTCCTTGTCCAGAATATTTTTAATTAATCAGTCATTGTATTACGTTTCATAGTAGACATTATAATATAATATGATATAATTATCTTATAATATATTGATGTTTTTCCCGCATTTTCAAACTATATTGTCTTTCTATTAATGTCAATCAGGAGGTACTGCAACATGAGACGTACAGTATTTGAAGAAAAAATGGACGGAATTTGTATTGACCGAATTATTCGTGATTATGAATATACGATGCCCTCAAAACATATTCATGAGGAATATGAAATTTATTACCTGCTTGAGGGTGAACGCTATTACTTTATTGAAAATAAGACCTACCATATTAATGAAGGAAATATTGTCTTTATCAATAGAGGGCAGATTCATAAGACAGGTGCTTCAGGCAAATCTTATCATGACCGTATTCTGATTGAATTAAAATCAGAACCCTTCCAATCCTTTTTAACAACCGTCTTAGGTATCTCATTGTCAGAATTTTTCTCTGTTAATTCAGGGGTTGCAAAGCTTGATAGCAATGGACAGCATTTTGTGAAAAATACTTTGCTTTGTATAGCAGAGGAGCTTCGCCTAAAACAGCCTCATTATACATCTATGGCAATGATGAAGCTTTCTTCCCTACTGGTTTATATATTAAGAAACAGTGTGAAAGAAAGCTCCCTATCTCCTTCCGATCCCGCAATCACAGCAAAACATAAGAAGGTCAGTGAAGTTGCTTCCTATATCATGTCCAATCCTGCCGACACAAAATCACTAGATGATATCTCCAAGCGTTTTTTCATTAGTAAATGCTATCTTAGCCGTATTTTTAAAGAGGTTACCGGTTTCACGGTAAGTGAATATATCAATATTAATCGTGTACAACAGGCTCAGAAAATGCTTTTAGATACAGATTACAGCATAACCAAAATATCGGAATTCTTAGGTTATGAAAGTATAACTTATTTTGAAAAAGTCTTTACAAAATTTACAGAAACCTCACCGCTAAAGTACCGTAAGCAATATCAAAAAACAGAACAGCCTGTTCGTGATAAAAAGCTGGAATGGGAGGGTCATTCCTGATCCAAATCGTTCTCATATAGGAAATAATCAAAATCAGCATAGCAGCCTTTACCGGTCATATCATGGCCGGTCATGTCATGACAGTACATACCAAAATGAGCTCCGGTAAAGCCACGACAATGCTCATCGGTAAGAATATCGGTACTATAATCACCAGTTACCCTCACCCAGTTGGTTTCATCATAGGAATAATAAAAGTTAGCGGTTTGCCCCATATCCTTTGTAAGAATTTTCAGATACAAAGTACCGTCGGTTTTTAATTTGACAGGATTAATTTCATCCGTAATGACTCCGCCGTCGCTTTTTAAAAGTACCAGAATTTCCTCTCCTGCTTCCTCTACCGTCTTGCCAAATATATAGGCATTTAAAACATCATAAAAATAAGTCAGTCCTGCCAGCTGCTCCGGATGGGTCGGATGAAATTCAAGAGCTGTTTCCACTCTTACATTGTATTCACTTTGTTTTAGGGCTACCATGGATACTCTATGAAGAGAATTTAAAGATTCCTGACCATAGAGCCGCAAGTATCCCTTTCTTTCCTTTAAGCTCACCATATCCTCCAGTGGAATTCTTGGTGTAACATATGCAACGTCTAGTTGCTCTTCATCAAAATCATCTCTGGAAGGCTTATCCTCAAAAAGGCACTCCTTCGTCCCCTTGGGCTCTTCAATATACTTTGCAGCTGTATTGCCGCCATGAGCGAGTCTCAGCCAGCCTTCGCTATCCCATATCACCTTCTGAATAGCTGTTTCTCTGCCTAAAAGACAAGAGGTAGTTCCCTTTGGTGGTCTTGCGCATAGATGAACCATATACCATTCTCCACCAGGTGTATCCGTAAAATCCGCATGCCCGCATTTTTTCAGGCTTGCCTCATCCTCATCCTTTGAAGTAAGCATCGGATTTAGCGGATCCACCTCATAGGGCCCCCAGATATTTTTCGATCTGGCCTGAGTTACACAATGTCCATATCCGGTACCGCCTTCGGCTACAATAAGATAATACCATTCTCCGATGTGATACAGGTGTGGTCCTTCCGTATATCCCGCTTCTGTACCGGGAAATATATTTTTTATTTCTCCTACTAATTTACGGTTTATTGGATCGTATTCCTGTAATAAGATTCCCTTAAAGCCATTTCTCATATTCACAAGGTACTTTTTACCGTTATTGTCATGAAACAGTGATGGGTCAAAACCGGTGCTGTTCAAATAAGCTGGCTCTGACCAGTCACCGTAGATATCGTCAGTTTGTACGATATAATTATGATTATTATAGTAGCGTCCTTTTTTGGTTTTAACATCCGTATAAACCAAGTAATAAGTTCCGTTCGCATAGCTAAGACACGGAGCCCAGATACCGCCTGAAGTTGGATCTCCAACCATATTCAGCTGACTAAGCCTGCGAAGCGGTGAAGGTAGCTGTTCCCAATGCTTTAAATCTTTAGAGTGAAACAGCTTAACACCGGGCCACCACTCAAAAGTTGATGTCGCTATATAATAATCTTCTCCTACCCGAATAATGCTTGGGTCCGGGCAGAAACCCCTTAAAATAGGATTCTCAATCATAATCCCAGCCTCCCTGCTGCTATCTACTCAATATGGAAATTGCATCATTCCCTCAAATTCAACTTCCCACATTCCGTTCTGCGGAAAACCAGGAAGCTTTGTTTTACAGCCCTTGTAGCCAGCACTCATCAATGCCACCGCCATGAGAAGTGATGCATTCCCAGGTAAATATAAAGGCAGATCCTCACGCAGCCTTTGATAATTGTTACCACTAATTACATATGAATTCTTCGGAGTATCCTTCATAAGAATATCCATTGCAAGCTCCGGTTTTCCAAGGCGCACTGCTGTCATAGCCATCATAGCAAAATCCCAGCCCCACATAGTAGAAAAGTTCCAGCATTCCAAAACCTTATTCAAAGAACGTTCCATCCTGCCTGCATCAACGCTATATCCGGGTAGAAGCCCAAGAGCACCAAGCATGGAAGGATGATCTTTATTAAACTTACTATAGGTCAGAGGACAATTTTCGTGCGCCAGATATAAACCATCCTTACTAGGCAGCTCAGCCATATGATTGGCAACTTTTTCCCATTGTTCAAAGGGATATCCCAGTCGTTTTGCCCATTGAACTGCAATTTTTAAGGTAGAAGCCCAAAATTCCAGCTCAAAGCTAGGATTAATCGTTTCTCTCGGATCATGCTCCTCCTGTGCCGGAATCAAAGGTGATGGCAGATCATACCTTAGTGTTCTCGGATTATAAACAGCTAAATCGCACATATATTCCGCAGTTTCCGAGATAACCTCCCAGTACTGTGTAAGTAAGCTATCCTCCCCGCGGCTTTGATATACTAACTCGAGCATAAAAATAATCTGCGGTTGCTGCCATATTAAAAGGGTTGCAATGATAGAGGGACTGTCAATACTGTCATAAGCCACCATTTTAGGCCATTTTGCTCCCTTGTACCCATTTCTTGCGGCATTTTCCTTTGCCTTTTCTAAGTTATTCCTATACCACAGAAGACTCTTACTAATCATCTCCGGTCTGTTCCAAAGCACAAACCAGGAACAATGCCATAGATACATCTCCAGATGGAATTTACCATACCAGCTGTTACAGGTAAGGCCTGTCTCCTGTGGCGGCAAGGAACCGCTTGATTGAATAGCAGTTAAATATTGTGATAATACAATTCTACGCTCCAGCTCCAGCGCTCTGGGATCCTTTGAGCAATGCAAATCAATCGCTGCACCAGATTCCCAAAAATCTCGGAAACCTTTTTTGCTGCTTTTTGCTACACTTTCAACAGAAAGAGCCTTTTTACTTGGTTTATTTGAAAATAGAACCGTAAATTCAAGGGTATTTGTAGATGACTTAAGTAAAATTTTATGCTGCCTTACCTGTGATATACTAGAGGTTTCATCCCCCCTGATCATCACGTAATAGCTATCTTTATCAAGCTGCCGTTTTAGGCAGAGACAGTAAGGCTCCGTATTTTCATCAATTACAGTACTATGTCGGTCTTCCTTTTCCCAATCTGAAGCTGAAATATCCGGAGAGCCATAAGGAAAAGAGATTCGTACGGAGAGCCTTCCATCCACAAGAGCATCTGATTTAACAGAGAAAGCCAACCCGTTCTGCTTATAATCACAAATTGTAACTACATCAACGCGATTACCCTTTAGCAGGAAGCTGCTAGAGAGCACTCCTTCATATAAATTAAGCTCCTGATGTATCTCTTTCAAAGCAGAGGAGGCAATCTCAGCTCCTTCATAATAGAATGCTATGCGGGCCAAATTCAGCCTATGAGGGTTTTGACGAAGCCAATCATAAACCTCTTCATTCCCCTTTTTCTTCTCTACCGCATAATATACTTTTCGACCACAGTAATCATACTCCGTCATATCTACATCCTTCATGGAGTAATAAATGTCCTGCTTTTCGCCTGCCGGTGTTGTATGCCATCCCCACTGACTCATTGTACACAAAGGAACATGGTGGTTCTTGTATTCTCTATACAAGGTCTGCATTCCTGTTACATCAGCCGTAAATGCAAATTCTCCATTTCCTAACGTAAGCGGAGAGTCAAAAACCACTCTGTCAAGCTTCGGATTGTGTCTTGTTACTAATGTATAGCGATCAATCATAACATCCTCCAAACTGCCTTATGATAGCTCTTCGCTGAGCGAATTTTATTCAAAATCAACCCTTCAAACCAGTGGTGCTGATTCCTTCCGTTAGATAACGATTAAAGAATAAGAAAATTAAAAATACAGGAATTAATGATAAAGTGGACATTGCAAACATTGCGCCATAGTCAGTTTTTGAGGAGGAATCCGCAAAAAGCTTAAGGGCAATGGATACCGTATAGGATGTTGGTTTACTTAAATATACCAAAGGGCCTTGGAAATCATCCCACTTCCAGTAAAATTGTATAATTACCGTTGTAATAACTGCTGGCTTAAGAAGCGGCAGGATAATATGCGTAAAAATACCATATCTGCTGCAGCCATCAACAAAGGCTGACTCATCAAGCTCTCTTGGAATTCCTGCCATAAACTGCATCATCTGATAAATAAAGAAAGCCTGACCCAAAAAGTGCGGTAAAACCAACGGTATAATAGATGGTACTAATCCCATACGATTATAAATAATATATTGAGGGATTAAAATAACCTGACCGGGCAGCAACAATGTCATAATCATAAGTGTAAATAACAGCTTCCTTCCAGGATATCTTAATCTGGAGAAAGAGTATGCGATACAGGCTGAGCTTAATACGGTAGCTGCTGTAGCTATACCAGTGATAACGAGGGAATTTTTAAAGAAGGTTGCAAAGCTTATTCCGCCAAAGCCCTTCCAGCCTCTGGAGAAATTTTCCCATCTGAATTGCGGTGGAATTAAATTAAGCGTACCATTAAGGATCTCACTATTATTCTTTAAGGATCCGCTGATCATCCATAAAACCGGATAAATCATAATGAAACCAATGATAATTACGAAAATATGATATCTATATGTTGAAATTGCTTTTTTAAATTTCGAATTCATCGTGTCCCTCCTTTAATTATCTGATTCACTGAATACCCAATGCTTTGAGCTCTTAAAAATAATAACGGTAATAATGCTCATGATAATCAGCATAACCCAGGACATAGCGCTTGCATAACCCATCTCATGATAATTAAAAGCGTGCTTATACATATATAACGCATAGAAGTTTGTTGCATCATTTGGACCACCGTTAGTAATTACAAATGCCTGAGTAAAGGACATGAATGCTGCTATTGTCTGCATAATTAAATTATACAAAATAACAGGGGATAGTCCGGGTAAGGTAATATAGAGAAATGATTTAAAACGGTTTGCACCATCAATCTTAGATGCTTCATAATAAGACACAGGAATTTGTTTTAACCCCGCAGCAAAAATAATCATACTGGATCCAAACTGCCAGACAGACATAAGGATCAGGGGTATAATGGCCATCTTTTGATCTCCGAACCAGGAGATTGGGTGAAGACCAACACTCTTAAATAAATCATTAATTAATCCGTTTCTAGCAAATAACTCCTTCCAAACCAATGCGACCGCAATACTTCCACCAATTAAGGAAGGAACATAAAATAAAGATCTGTATAGTCCTGTTAATTTTGACTTACGAGTCAAAAGCATAGCAACAATCAAAGCAAATGCCAGTTTAAGCGGAACAGAGGTTAAAACGTACTTTAAAGTTGCTTTAAGTGATTTCCAAAATCTTTCATCCTGAAATAAACGCAAATAATTATCCAACCCTGTCCAGGCTTCCTTATGAATTAGATCATAGTCAGTAAAGGAATAATACAGAGACGATAAAATCGGTATAATGGTAAAACCTAAAAAGCCTATTATAAATGGTAAAGCAAAGATATACCCTACCGTGGCCTCTTTATGAATAAACTTTTTTGTAATGCTCTTAACACCTGGATTCATTCTTGAGCCTCCTTAACTTCGTTTAAAGCTTTTTGACAAATTAGAACTCTTATACTATTTTCCAAGCGTAGCATAAGAGTTCTAATATTACGGCATGAAATATCTGCCCGAGTATGATTTTAATTTATATCACTGATTAAAACTTGGATTTTGCAAATTCATAGAAATCCTTTGCTGCTTCATCTGGTGTCATCTCATCATAGATAACTTTTTCAATTGTAAGCTTAAAGTAATCTGTAATCTCCTGATAAGGCTCGGGGCTTATAGGATTTACTTGACCGGTAGGGAAGCTGCCGACTAAAGCCACGAAATCGTTCACAACCTGCATCTCAGGTGTCATCTCAGGCTTCTGTGCTTCTGCTACATTTGAGAATATAGACATACCACGCTCACTAGCTAAGATCTTGTTAGCATCTACATTAGTCCAGAAGAAGTTTAAGAATTTTGCTGCTTCTTCAGGATTTTTTGAATCCTTGGAAACACAGAACATCTGGGAGGACTGTAAGCAAGATCCTGCAGGGCCATCCTTTGTCTTTCTAGGTATCGGAGCAAGCTTTAATTCTTTGCCTGCTGCCTGTGATAATGCGATAAACTGATTACTTGCTACCCAAGTCATAGCAGCTTCACCTGTTACAAGGAAATCTCCTTCAATATCGGAAATTTCAGCAAGAGCACCCGGATCCGGATATGCACCAGCTTTGGTAAGATCTTTTCTCATCTCCAAATATGGTACTAATAATTTATAATCATCAAAGCCAAGACCATCGTTTGTTATAGCATAGAAGTTTAAGTTAATATCGCTCTGGTTAATACCTGAACCACAACCAGCTGCAAAATCATCAAACTTAGAGCTTCCATAAATGCCTAATTTATCATGAATTTTTTTGCAGGCATCTGCATATTCATCCCAGGTCCAGTTTTCTGTAGGCTCCGGAACACCAGCTTCAGCAAACATAGCAGGATCATAAGCTACGCCGTAGGTATTAACACCGTTAGAGATACCAATCTGATCGCCGTTATACTGAGTTATTTTTAGGAAAGCATCTGTGGTATTGGAAACATCAATTACACCTGATTTTACGTAATCATTTAACGGTACAATCTTATCTAAATATGTAGGGAAATTACCACCTAACTGGAAGCAATCCCATACTTCATTAGATGCTACTAAAGTATTTAACTTGGTAAAATATCCATCAGCATCATAGAATTCATATTCAATGTCTACATTAGGATTTTGTGCTTCATACATCTCAATTACTGCAATTGTCTTATCATGACGAGCCTGTGAACCCCACCATGCCATATTTAATACTACTTTTTCACCACTAGCGCTATCATCGGTGGTTGGTTCCTCAGCATCTGTTTTTTCAGGTGCACTTGTAGCAGTTGCTTCAGGCGTATTTAAGCTTGTATCTTCCTCCTTCTTGTCCTTACATGCTGTCATCGTAAGCATGGTCATAATTACCAAAAATACGATCATAATTCTTTTCAATTTCATAAAAAGTACCTCCCTCTAATAATTTATTATTGCCTTACAAAGTGAATAATACAACCATTCAAAATGTCAGTCAATATAAAACGATTATTTACAAAACATAGTTTGAATATATCTTATTTTTTAACTATATTTACTTGAAATTCATTTACTAGCGCTCTAAAATACTAATTTTCGTTCGTTAAATCCTAGTTATTTCAAAAAATATCTACCAAAAACCACAACAGCTATTTATAATAAATTGTACGAATTTAATGAAATTTGATATATCGTATAGCACTGCGATATTCCATCCAATATCCTGTTTCCAACATCCTCCATCTCATTAAGACAATATTGTACTATTTCTAAATCCGCCTGGTTGTGAAAGGTGATGCAGGGAGTCCTTCAAGATTATATAGATTTGCAGCTTCCGGATTATCGAACCATGCATAACGAACATCAACCGGCTCTTTGACTAATTCACTATAGACAACCACCGTCTCTCCTTCGATGAAAGCCTGTGCATCTGTAAATTTACCATCCTCACCGCAGATCATAAAGCTTTTTAAATTAATACCCTTTGTAGTAAGTCCGCTACCGGCTTGGGTAAAATAAATTCGAATTTTATCACCCTCAATTACCTTTGTGCGATATAAGGGTCCACTACAGACAATATTTTCTCCGTAAATCATATTCATAGCCCATAAAGCCAGACGATTGCCTACAGATTTCTTATCCCTCGGGTGAATATCATTATATTCTCCAACGTCATAAGTCACTACCATACCGGTATGAGAGATACTCTCCATTACTTTTCTCTGCTCTTCCCTTATTTCAGCCCAACAGCTTCTTTCCGGCTCCTGTCTCCACGGACAATAATTCGCTAACTGTACATAAATAAAGGGTAATTCTTCGTTCTTCCAGAGACTTCTCCAATCTTTGATTACAGTTTCGAACAGTTCTTTATAAATGCCCGTATTATTCGTATTTGATTCTCCCTGATACCAGAGTACTCCACGTATGCTAAGGTTTTTTAAAGGATATATCATCGCATTATATAATCCAGCCGGCTTAAACTGGAAGGAGGTAGTCTGTGGCAACGGTTCCATGAATGCACTTTGCCTGTATCTCCATTTACCGCTTAAGGGAATTATCGCATCTCCAGCCTTTAAAAAGTATGGCATATCCGTTACAAAAGCTCCTCGATGCCTTGTCATAATTACACGTACTGTTAATATATTTTTTCCTTCCTTTAGAATACCTTCCGGAATGTCATACCTTCTTCGCTCGAATAAGGAATCATTGCAGCCAATTTCAACACCATTCAAGTAGGTCTCATCTCCATTAATAATTGTACCCAGCACCAGCTTCGCTTTTTCACCACACTTATCTTTTGGTAGATTTATCTCCTTCCGAAACCAAACTGACCCCTTAATTTCCCCTAGTTCAGTCCCCTCAAAGCTTCTCGGCAGGTCAATTTCATTCCAGGAGGCATCCTCATAAGCTTCACTATACCAAGGTGTTATATCATCCTGCAGACCCTTATCCTTCTCATTTAGTTCTGTGAACCAGTCTCTGAAAATCTTATCATCATTTTCCTTAATCATATTTATATAGGTATCCTGCTTACATAAGGACAGCGTGTCCGTAAAAACTTCGAAATTCATTAATGATTTTTCACTGATCCATGCTTCAGCAGGTGTACCGCCCACCGCTGTATGGATTAAGCCAATTGGTATCTTATATTTATCATATAAAGCCTTTGCACAAAAATAACCAACAGCACTGAAGTCATAAACCGATTCCGGTGTGACCGGAACCCATTCTCCTCCAGTCAATTCTTCTAGTGGACCTTGAAAACAATATTTTTCCGGCACAGTAAACCTTCGGATTGCCGGGTAATCTGCACATTTTAACTCCTCCTCATATAAATCCAGGGTTTTCTTAAGTAAATGCTCCATATTAGATTGCCCACCCAGAACAAATACATCTCCGATTAATATATTCTGAATTATTTTCCTAATATTGCCACATTCAATCATCATTTGATGTGGTCCACCTGCCTGCATACTGCACAACGTGACCTCCCATCTGCCATCTTCATTTACTGAAGCTGTGTATTTTGCATCACCAAACGTCAAGCAGAGTGTGCTGCCGGGATATGCCTTCCCCCATATTTTATTCTTCTGATTTCTTTGTAATATCATACCGTCACTGATTAAGTAAGGTAATCGGACATCATTTTTTTTCATGAATATTAGCTCCTTTCCAAACTAGCCGGATATATTCTATTCTACCTTTGATAACTATACACTTTGAATCTTATAACCCTTTCATTAAGCGGTCAACCAATCCATCTATTTTTGATAATATAATTTGAAATTGTGGCTTTATAGTAATATATTTATCTATGTGCATTACGCTATTTGGGCATAACTCCTTAGAAATAGCGTCTTTTGCTATTCTTGGATAAGAAAAACCTCCTGTACACACCGCATAGCAGCGATATACAAGAGGTTAAGTATACTATCAATTCAGTTTAAAATATCAAGTTAATATTTACCATTTGTTAAATAATATAAGAATTCATCAACTGTCATTTTCCTTTCAACACTTCATCCAATACTTCGGCAAAGGGCACCATAGCATTGAGGGCAGATTGAAGTGTGTTCTCAACGGTTCCAAGCTCTATGAGCAGGCTTTTTGGTCTTAAATGAAGATTAAATCGATAGCTTTTTAAGTAATTTCTATAAAACAAGCCCGGATATAAACTTTTTGATTTTAGCTGCAGCTGTAGACTAAAAGCCAGATTATCCTGCAAATTCGGATTATCTAAATATGTAATAGGACCGTTCTGGTCTCTGCTGAGACCGTTAAATAGCATAATATTAGCGGTTTCCTTACCGTTCATTTTTATTGTTCTCGCATTTCCTTCATCTCTGTGAAGATCAATCACCACCTCAATGGAAGGGTTTTTCTTTAATAGCTCTGACACTCCCTTCTCCGCCTTATCATAAGCAACATTACGATTGAGTTTGCCATCTACAATATCATATTTTTTAGTATCATGCAGCACATTGTAATCATATTCTTCTTTCAGAATATCAGCCAGATAGCTTCCCACGCCTACTACAGTGTCCTCTTCCTTCCCCTGCCTGCTGTCTATATAAGCCTCTTGAGAGTGAGTATGATAAATAAGTATCTGAGGTGCATCCTTTGTTTGCTTGAGAGTCATATCCTTCGCCAGAAGCTCCTTTGCATCGAAAAGACTTTCTGTTACCTTCGTTGACTTATCTACAATATAAAAATTCTGTACGAGAAAATTAATATTTTGAAGCTGTTTCATGGTGTATTTGACAGCCCCGCCCGTATTTGCAGTTTCTAGTGCTTCCCCTCCATCAAACGAAGCACTGTCCTCTGTCTCTTCATAATAAACCTCGCCCTTACTATAGTCTAATTGCAGCTGTTCTGTATTTTCACCCTGCTTCACTCTATTCGATGCCATATTGCTGTTAAATATGGCACCGTTCGTTAAAATATATTCCGTACTGAGAACCCCTTCTTTAATTTGGTAATAGCCTACTTCATTCAAAACCTTATCTGTCCCCATCGTCTGAACTGCTTCTTTTGCATCATCATCGACTGACTGAGTAAGAAGCTCACCGTAGTCCGCTGCTTTCGCAGTCATTACCTCATTCTCCGTAGTAAATTCCTCCAAGGCAAATTCATTTGCTACCACACTCATAGGAAATTGCGTTCTCTCCTCTGTTTCATTACTATAGCTGATTAAGGAGGAGCTGTCTTCAAGTATTTTGCAATACAGCTTAGAAAAAAAGGCATCTGTCATACTAAGCTTAGCTTGGCCCATATTATTGGAAAAGGGATACGCAGCAAAACAAACTAAAAGATAGATTGCTATCACAATAATGCCGGACCAGATGACCGGATAAATTCTGGATTTTAACTTTATTCTTCTTTTCTTCATAACTGCCTCCGGATAACCAATCGGCATTTATCATCCTGCCTAATTCATTATATTCAGCAGTCCCGGTTTTATTACCCTTCAGCTTTCTCTTTATCCCACCTGTGCAAAGCACGAATTTAACGCTTCTGAAACGGTATAGCTGATACGCTTAATTGATTCATCAATATTTTTCGGAGTGACAAACATATTTTCAATCTGCTGCTCTCTTACTTCAGAAATAAATTTATCTATATCCTCTTCATTAAAACCACTCTTTTGCATATAGGAGGTAAGTGTATCGGCAACAATCGTAGCGGCATCGACAACAGTAGGTACACCAAGGGCTATTACTTTGGTTCCCAAACTTTCTGCATTAATCGCTTTACGGTTATTTCCTACTCCCGATCCAGGGCTTATTCCTGTATCTGTAAGCTGGACCGTGGTATTTACCCTGCTTACGCTTCTGGAAGCCAATGCGTCAATTACAATCAAAAGCTTGGGCTTCGTTTCTTTTATGATACCCTTAATTATTTCAACCGTCTCCATTCCTGTCTGAGCCATCACTCCGGGAGAAATGGCACTGACATTACCTAACTGATGCCTTTCCTTAAATTCATTTCCATATTCTCTAATCAAATGACGCGTTATAAATAAATTATCAACAACCTGCGGTCCTAAGGCATCCGGCGTAACCTCACGGTTTCCAAGACCTACCACCAGAACCTCCTCTCGTTTTAGATCACCGGCAAGCTTTTTCAAATGAGTGGCAATAACGTCTGATACCGGTTTATTATAGCTTTCATCAGATTGATTAATATCCGGCGCTTCTATGGTAATATAGGTTCCTATTGGTTTTTGCATTGCCTGAGCGCCCTTCTCGTCTTTAATCACAACAGTGGAAACCCGGATTTTATTCTCCTTATCGTAATCCTCTGTTAATACAACTCCTTTTATCTCTACATCATCCTCGGGGAAGCTTTCCCTTACCTCCAAAGCCAAGTCGGTTCTTACTTTATTGTTCACTCTATATACCTCCAAGAAATAAATTATCATCATAAAGCTTTCAGAATAATATAAATCAAACATTATTATCGTTTCATAGCAGAATCGTGCTCTTCCAATTTTTATCCTTAAGCTTCAAATAATACTATATTTTCTGCAAACTTTTTAAAATTATGTATTGACAGAATAAAACCAATCGACTACTATATAATAGTATGTTTCCATTAGAGCGTCCGTGTCCGGATTTAATGAAACAAAGTATACGAACAACCAAAGAACAAGAATACATCTCACTCTCAATTTGATGTCCTTGGTTTGATGGTTGAATTTAATTATAGTTGGAGGTGTACGAATTGGCTAACATTAAATCTGCTAAAAAAAGAATTTTAGTAAATGAGACAAAAGCAGCCAGAAATAAGCAAATTAAGTCTAAGGTTAAGACTATGGTGAAAAAAGTTGATGCTGCAGTTGCTGCAGGCGATAAGGCACTTGCTAAAGCTAGTCTTGTTGAAGCAGTATCAGAGATTGATAAGGCTTGTTCCAAGGGTGTATTCCACAAGAATACAGCTGCGAGAAGAGTTTCCCGCTTATCTAAGGCTATCAATAATATTGCATAATATCATAAAGTAAACGATCACCCAGGAGATGATAACCCACTTTTCCTGGGTGTTTTTATGTTTATAACAAAAGTTCTGTCTTATCTTCACTCTCAAGTATCCTTTTCAGAATTTTAACCCCTGTTTCAAACTCAGAAGCATCTTTTGCCGCAGTCACTGATATTCTTACCGCTCTTCTATCCTGTGAATTACCTACAAGAAACCGTTCACCGGAGTATACCTGCACCCCCTCATTTCTTGCACAGATTTCAAAGCTTTTCCCCGTGAATACCTCTGGCAGAAGAATAAAACGAAACGGACAATCTTCCTCTCCGAGAACCTCATAATTTTTCAAATAATGGTTTACAATTTTATTCTGCTGCCTAATATATTGCCTTCTTTCTTCTGCTATACTGTCCGCAAGCTTTGTATGGATTAGTCTTGCAGCTAATTCAAGTAGTAAAGGGGAAACCGAAATATTCAGATTATAAATACCCGTTGCTACCTCCTTGCAGTATTCCTGCGGCGCAGCAATAAATGCCAATCGGATACCCGGTGAAATAACCTTGGATAAGCTTAATACATAGATTGTCTGATCCCTTGCAAAGGAGGCAACCGGAGGAAGGGGATTTTCTTTTAACAGGCTGTTAATAGCATCTTCTATGATAATAATATGATTTCTTCTGGCTATCTCTCCAATCACTTTTCGTGTTTTTAAGCTCATAGTATGCGTAGTTGGATTATGAAAATCAGGTATAATATACAAACCTTTGATCTTCTCATTCTTGCAGGCATTACATAAGCCCTCTTCGGTGATTTCATTATTTACCCAATCTATTGGAACCAGTTGAATGCCAAGCATCTTGGCTATTGTTTTAATACCGGGATATATTAAAGGATCTGTTCCTATTTTATCCCCTGCCTTGAATAAAGAAGCTAGTATCGCTGCAATTGCATTCTGGCCTCCAAGTGAAAAAAGTATTTTATCTTGCTCTACTTTTAGATTTGCTTTTCCAATCCATTTTACCGCCGCTTCCTTCTGCCAGTTGCTGCCCCCTGCGTTGCCATATTGAAAAAGTCTGTCAACCTCCGGCTCTGTCAACATCTTCTGTAAATATTCAATGATTGCTTTATTTGGCTTAATATTTGGTAAAATAGCCCCCATTTCTATGATCTGCATATTTTCAGGAATCGGACTTATGATATGATTTGTGCCTGCATCGGAGGAAACAAAGGTTCCATTACCGATGGAAGCACAGATGAGACCATTTTGCTCACACAGCTTGAAAGCCCTGGATACTGTACTTAAATTGATATCCAAAAAATCTGCCAGTTCTCTTTGAGGAGGCAGCTTTGTTCCGGGAATTAGCTTCCCGCTTATGATATCCTCCTCCAACATTTTTGCAAGTACCTTATATAAAGGGCCTTCTGCATTCTTTATATCCGGTTTCCAGCTCATTGGATAGTCATCAAACGAATTAATCGGCATACGCTCCTCCTTATTATTTCTCCTGATTTATCTATTGTTTTCTAAAGGCCTACATGAATATAGACACATTCACATACATTAAAGATATTGTCAAATTGTTTTGCATACAATTTTAATATTGTTTGCTTTTTGTGTCAATGCTATAATCAAAAAAATCTAATTATTAAGTGATTGCGAAACTATATAGTTTTTTAATTGTATGCACAGCAAGATACTATTCCTAATTATATTTATTTTTGAAAGGAGCGTACCTATGAGCGATTTATTTTCAGACAGAATCAAGAAAACAAAGTCTTCCTTTACCCGCGAAATCTTAAAAGTTACCGAGGCAACGGATATTATCTCTTTTGCTGGAGGACTACCAAATCCGATCTCTTTCCCACTGGAAGAGCTGGCAGAAGCATCCGAGCGTATTATCCGTACCGCTAAGGATAAAGTATTTCAGTATTCAACAACTGAGGGTTATCTGCCCCTAAGACAATATATTGCCGAGAGATACCAAAAAAGGTTTCAGTATAAGGTCTCTCCTGAGGATATTATGATTACCACCGGATCTCAACAGGGGTTAGACTTAATCGGCAAGGCTTTGTTGAATAAAGGAGATGGTGTCATTATAGAAGAACCGGGTTATTTAGGTGCAATTCAATCCTTCTCTCTTTTTGAGCCCAATTTTATTCCGATTTTATTAGAAGAAGATGGAATTAATCTAGAAGAGCTTGAGCACTCTTTAAAGAATAATTCTGTAAAAGTTATGTATACGGTACCTAATTTTCAGAATCCTACTGGTATTACCTATTCGAAGGAGAAAAGAGAAGCCATCTTAAAAATACTAGAGAAGCATCAGGTTGTGCTAATAGAAGACGACCCTTACAGTGATCTGGTATTCGAAGGCGAAACCTTCCCCTACATAGGCAACGACCAATTAGAGTATAGTGTACTATTTGGTTCCTTCTCTAAGATCATTAGCCCAGGACTTCGATTAGGTTATATCTGTACGAAAAATAAGAAGCTGATGAATTATTTAAACATAGCAAAGCAAGGCTCTGACCTTCATACGAACATCTTCGCACAGTATCTCGTATATGATTATTTAACACATCATGATCTTGAAGTACATATTGCAAAAATTAAAGCCCTTTACAAAGAACAAAGTAGTACTATGCTGGCAGCGATTGATCAATATTTTCCATCCTATGTTACACATACCACCCCTCTTGGCGGTATGTTTATGTGGGCTACCTTAAATAACCATATGGCTGCGATTGATTTACTAGACGATGCCATTAAGGAAAAAGTTATGTTTGTACCGGGAGATCCCTTCTACACTTCTAAAGAGCGGGTTAATACCATAAGACTCAATTATACTAACTCCGATATAGCATCCATCGAAGAAGGCATTCACCGTCTGGGTAATATTCTTTACAAATATGCATAATGATACCCGCATAAATATTACAATGATATCAAAGCTATGCAAATAATAGTATGGCAGGAAGAAATTATAATGTCAAAGGTACAACAAAATGACACACCGCAATTTTTGCGATGTGTCATTTTATTATTCTATGAATTTCCTATAGAGCAATTATTATTGTATTATCATCTTTGCAATTACAGATCTTTAAAAGTTTCTGTTTTGCAGAGTATTAACGTAATTCAGAATATAGTTTACTGCATCATATCTTGTGATATTACTCTTTGGATTAAAGAAATTGCTGCTGTCTCCTACCATAATTCCAAGTCCTCTCGCAAGAGCAACCGCACCGATATATTTTGTATCAATATTTGCCTCATCCACATAACCCGTACTATAAATGCCGCTAAGCTTTGATAGATTATCAAGACCAAGCCCCTTTATAAATAATTGCGCCAATGCTTCTTTCGTAATTAACGAAGTATCTTTATCCTGTGCAGTATCAATGCTATAACCTATATTTTTAAGCAGAGAATTGATTTCTGCTACCGTTATATTCTGATCAGGCAGGAAGTTATCACCCACAAGGCCGATATTCATATCTGCCAGAAGGCGGATGTTTCTGTTCTTTTCTGAATTGTCAATATCTTTATAAGCATATGGTTTTGTCTCCTTATATATTTCTCCATTCGAATCCATCTGTTCTCCGGTAAAAGGAGAGATATAAGAAGGTATAATATCCGGACGATAAACCAGTCTGACCTTATAATCCACACTGTAAGCATCGGAGCTGTTATATAATTCAGCCTTCTTCTCATAGGAAGAATCATATTGGTTAATTGTATTGATTTCATATTTTAAATCAAAGCCATCCTTACTAAGGTAATATTTCATTGCTTCCTCTGCAGACATAACTCCCTTAGCAGATTCAAACTTTATATTATTATCCCAGCTAGAGCCGTAAGAATAAATCTTACCGGTTACACCATCAACCGATCCATAGATACTATTATAAGGATATTCTATGCCCTCATTTACTCTGTTGTATTGATAAGTATAACCCCCGTAAACCGATTCTTCGTTTTTATAGTAAGCAATATAGTCTTTATTTTCTGTTGTAAAGACAGAGTGATCAAAGCGATCCGGAATCTGTGCTTTTAAGAATTTCTCCAGTATAGCCTTACTCTCTTTATTATCGTAGGGTATTTTAACTGTATTCCATTTACCGGTAGCTTCATCATAGTTACTTTTTAAGCTGGAGTAAAAGGATAATATTTTACCTGTTTTAGCATCAACTGTAGCATTTGCGTAGGCTCTGTAATAATCCTTAGACTTATTATAATCTATTCCTCTTGGGTCTCTCAGCGTAATTTCCCATACATAGGTTGATGTTCCGTTTGAATCTGCTCTCTTTTGTAGTACTGCGTCATAAGAAGTCAGTGTATCCTCTAAGTATAAGGCTTGATTACCGGTTACTTTCTTTATTGCTTCGGATTTTGATATGATATTTTTCAGTTCATCGATTTTTGCTATCTCCTCATCCGTCAATGACCCTGAGTTTGTACCCTGATCCATTGCTGTAGCAGATTCTTTCCCTCCAAATGCTCCGGTTGCTTTATCAATCCATTGTGTTCTGGAATTATATACCTCACCTGTCTTAGCATCTACGGAGATATAATCCATAGTAGGTTCATACACTAAGAACGCTTTCGTAGCGGATCCTCCCCCGATTATACCTTTATCATAGCTATAATAACGATAGCCTGTTCGATACACCAGCTTCATTTTCATTTTATTCTTTATCAGTTCTGCTGCTTCTTCCTTCGTGATTTTGGTCACAGCAGAAGGTACGGTTACATCATAGAGCCAGTTAACCGATGCATAGCTTATCTCACCTGTAATACTATTTACTGCAACACTGACTTGATTATCCGGGAATTCTACATCGTTATTGCTTCTCTGATAGCTATATACATAATTACCACTGTATATTCCGTCATACTCGGCTCCGCTATACTCTAAGGAAGCAGAAACCTCCGGCGCAATTTTCTTAATAAATGCATCTGCAGTACCTTTCAGCTCACTCTTTAAATATTTTGCTACTCCACTGCCTTTTCCCTTTGAGTCATATTTATAATAATAGATGATATGGTTCTTTAAATCACAGTTAACTGTAATCTCGGCATACGAGGAAGGATTCCTCCAGGTCAGACTCCAGTAAGAATCTGCATAAGTGCCCATTGTATTAAAATAGTAATCAAATTGCGTATACTCCTTTGGTATTTCGATTACCTTCTTTACTGTAGTAATAGCATTTTCTAATTGTAGATCCGTGGGTTCCGATTTGCTGTTTACAGCTCCTTCCTTCACTGTTACCGGTTCAGCAACTGTAATATCAGGTGCAAATCCTGCGAGAGCCATATTGCCGCCATTTGATACAGAGGCTGCAATAAAAACTGTACTTAACAATAGTGCAAGCGGTTTCTTCATAAATATTCTCCTTTCAAGCTGTTGTTATTTTTAGGTAATTGCGAAACTCAAAATTGTAAGTTTTGAATACACAGCATATACTATTCCGGAGCGGAATTAAAGTGTTAAAACACTTATGCTCATAGGAGCGTTGGAGCGAAGGAATAGTAAAACTATATCGTTTCGCAATTGCCTATGTTGCTTTTTTCCTGTCGTCTATTAGACGATGAAGAATATTCCACGGTTTCATTTATTTGCATCAATTAACTAATTTTAAAACAAGTTATCGTGTTTCATATTTCTTTGCGTGATACCTGCCAAGGAATTTTGTATGTCCAAAACCTAGGATTTTTCTAATTACTGGGATATAACTAAGATAATATAAAGCCAAATCTAAAATCCCCGTAAAAAGCATTAACAATAACAGCCATATAATGCCGCTGATTACTGCTGTACTGATATTACCCAGTTCCATTACGTACTCCAACAAATATTTTTTATACAAATAATACAGTGGATTAGCAACTGTGGCTACTATTACCAGTAGTAAACGTACTGTAGAGGTTTGAATGGAACTTTTCGGACAAATATTCATGCAGCGCATACAGCCTTCACAGCTCCATCCCCAGCTTAGCCTCTTATTCTTAACTTTTATTACTTTAGCAGGACATTGCTGCGCACAGAGTCCACATTTGTTGCAGCTACCATCAGCAGCAAATAGCTTGCCGAAAAGCCGTCGGCCAATCACCGTATATAGGATGCCAAAAGGAATGCTCCAGATTATATTAGGATAAAAAAATCCCCGGTGATAGGTTATACCTGCCGAAATTTTCTCAGCAATTGGAAGAATCGCTTCTGTTGCCTTACGGATTAAGATCTGATTAGTAGAATCCTTTGTTGGCGGAAATACAATTGTTAAATTATGAGGAAAATCGAGTGTGTCAGAGAAGAATACGTCATAGCCTCTCTTCTTCAGGCATAGTCTTGCCTGATGTAGTGCCCACCCCTGATAACCATCCCTAGATTGAGTACTAACATTAGCGTTAGTTGAAATTACAGCTGCCTTTGTTCCCTTTCCCCTGGAAAGACCTGCTATGTATTTTCTCATGATATGAGGGACCGAGGTAGCATATACAGGAAAGAAAAAAATATGAAGTTCATATAAATCAATATGATCCGGCTTTCCCTTTTCAATCGCATGATACGTGATATCATATTCTGTAAGACCTTTGGCAAGCGTCCTTGCCGCAAGCAATGAATTACCCGTTCCACTAAAATAATGTATGATTGCTTTTTGCATATTTTTCCTCCTATCTTCCTGTTAATATAGCATTAATATACCTATTCTCCAAATCCTCGGCCACCTCTTCAATGCTAAGACCATGATTCATAATCAGATATGTCATAACACCATCCATTGCAGACATGAGTGTAACCGCAGCTGATTTTAAATTATGCTCTTTTAAGTGCCCTTCTTTTATTCCTCTTTCAAAAAGTGATATGAAAAAATTCGTCATTTCATTATAATAATCCTCATAGATTTTCCACATCTTTGGACTTTCCAGCGCTTTTGTAATTGTCAAGAAATAAAAAGCCATCTCCTTTTTATGATTTATCCAATAGCTTAAATAATCTCGGATATACTGTTTTATTCCCTGAACCACATCTGAAGCATTTAGCGCAGTCTGAATCATAGCTGAAATCGGATCATTCAGTTTATTATTTACATAAAAAAGAATCTCTTCCTTACTGCCAAAATGATGATAAATCCCGCCCTTACTCATATTTGCTCTATTTGCTATACTCTCCATCGAGGCACTCTCGTAGCCTTTTTCTAAAAACACCTCTATAGCCGCTGCTACAATATCGTCTATTCTCTTTTCCTTTTCTGCCCACTTTGTCATAATTTCACCTCCAAAACCGTCCGTCGGTTTTTATTATATTCTTTTTTATTTAAATGTCAATCTCTATTTTAAACTTGCTTCTCCCAAAATATCCCCCAACATACTCGCTGAAGAAAAGAATCTAACCCGATGCTTCCTGTTGAAATCACTGCTTGACAAAATGATTCTAAAGATATATATTAAATACATACCGACCGGCCGGTTTTCATGAAGGGAGTATATTATATGTCAAGAAAATATAATTCGCAGGCAACAATCGAAACCATACTGTCTGTTTCCGCAGAACTGTTTTTGGAAAAAGGGTTTGATAAAACCAGTATTCAAGATATTGCAGAAGCAGCCGGAATATCAAAAGGGGCTATTTATCATCACTTCAAGTCAAAAGACGAAATCATCAATGGGGTTACAGAAAAACAAGCACTAACCAACAAGTCTATGATAGAAAATTGGCTTTCTGATACTCAATCTTTTAATGGAAAAGAAAAGCTGATAGCTATATTAGAAAAAAATCTGGATTGCCAAGAAGCCCATTATTTGGACGAAGTAATGAGTGTGCGTATGAAAAGCGCTGAATTTGTTTTATCTTATATGCAGGATTGTGTAAATCAAGATGCTGTTCTTATCTCAGATATTATTAGGCTAGGTATAGCCGATGGCTCACTTGTCACAGATTTTCCGGATGAATGCGCCGAAGTTTTTTTATTACTAATGAATGTGTGGTGTGACCCTGCTGTCTTTCGTTGCGATACTCAAAAGCTATCATACCGCCTAAGATTTTTACAGCACTTAATGAACTCAATCGGCATAGACATATTGAGTGATAGGATTCTCGAAAAAACTTTAGACTTATTGCAAAAGCTATACAGAGAGGAGAAACATTCCATTGAGTAAAACTTTAGCTGTAAAAACGGAAAATCTTACAAAGACTTTTCTTGGGAATGAAGTTGTTAAGAATTGCAATATAAGCGTAGAGCGTGGAACTATTTATGGTCTTTTAGGGCCAAATGGGGCCGGAAAGACAACTATTTTTAAAATCTTAACTGGGTTGCTCACGCCGACAATGGGTAAAGCGCAGGTTTTAGAAAAAGACATTGCATCGGAGCGGAGTAATATTTTATCCCAGATAGGTAGTATAATTGAAACACCAATATTTTATGAACATTTATCTGCAACAGAAAATCTTAAAATACATCTTACCTATATGAAAAATGTTTCTGGAGATATAAACGCTGTTTTGTCAAAAGTCGGTTTAAGTAATACAGGTGGTCAACCTGTTTCAAAATTTTCGTTGGGTATGCGGCAACGGTTAGCCATCGCAAGGGCTATTGTTCATAAGCCTAAGCTGTTAATTTTGGACGAACCTATTAACGGCCTTGACCCAATGGGAATTAGAGAAATGCGGGATTTTTTTACAAAGCTCGTGAAAGAACAGGATATGACTCTGCTAATTTCCAGCCACATCTTGACGGAGATTGAACACATTGCTGATACCATCGGAATAATAAAAGATGGTACAATAGTAAAAGAAGTTTCTATGACAAAATTGAAATCAGAGTACCCCTCTGGTCTTGAAGATTATTTCATGGATATAATGACCGGGAGGATAGAAAATGAAAACACTTATTGAATTGGAATTGAAAAAAAATGAAATTCGTACTTACTTAATCACGACACTTGTCATTACTATTATAATGTTAGGCTTCCTGTACCTTTTTGCATATGCACCCATGTTAGAACCAAACGATCAAGATATGGCTATTTT
Organism: Bacillota bacterium; assembly: GCA_023421505.1. Lineage (GTDB taxonomy): Bacteria > Bacillota > Clostridia > Lachnospirales > Lachnospiraceae > Mobilitalea. The sequence continues at coordinate 113,552 of JAEZTJ010000081.1, read as the reverse complement.
TGCAGGCTATAAAAATCTTATTCCCTTATTTGGAGTTTTGAATATGGCAGTATTTTCTGTATTATCAGCAGTCATGTATTCAAAATACATTATAGAGGATTACGCTGGAAAACGAATAATTTTACTCTTTTCCTATCCAGTAAGCAGAAAAAGGATTATGCTATCGAAACTTGGCGTTGTATATGTGTTTACGGTAATCTCAATGGTTATCAGCAACATAGTAATTTTCTTTATATTTGGACTAAGTGAATCGTTTATTGACCTCGTCAATGAGAAATTCACATTTTCAATTATAATGCAAGCTGCCGAAACTATACTTATCATGTCTCTTGTCGCAGCATGTATAGGGATTATAGCAGTTGGCATTGGGTTTATTAAGAAATCCGTACCAACGACTATTATTTCAGCCGTACTAATTGCTTCTTTATTGTGTAACATCGTTGTAAATGCGACCTCAAGCAAGACGGTAATGTATTTATTCGCAATCCTGATAATGACGGTTGCAATATCGTTTTCATTGCTTTTAATGAGAAAAGTAAATATTATGGAGGTTGATTAATGGAGAAGGTAATAGAGGGAGCAATAGATAACGGGCTTGAAAGCATCTCATCAGGATTATATATCTTTAGCATAGGGTTTGGAATTTTACTTCTACTATTAGGGGTTTTTCTATCACTCAAGAATAGAGGTTCACAAAAGAAAAAAGGTATTGTAAATATCGGGTTAGTTTGCCTTGTACTTGGTGTTGTTGCTATTATAAGTGGACTTGTACAAATAAAATAATTTGAAGGACAATGTATATACCCCCAACGGAAATAAAAAAATGAAGCTACACAGATTTGTTCAGCAAAAAGCAAATAAAAGCCCGCATAGAATGTGTTCCTATGCGGGTTTATGCCGGAAGCGGTGGGATTCGAACCCACGAGCCCGTGAGGACTACCTGATTTCGAGTCAGGGCCGTTATGACCACTTCGATACGCTTCCCTATATAATTACCGAAAATTATCAATAATATTGCAATAGATGCCTTCCGGATAATCAACTTATTTACTTATACTTTAATTTATTTCATAAAGTGCTAGTACAATTTTACTCAATTTAATCTATCTCACAATACATTACTTCTGCTTTATTACTTTCTGCTAAAAGTAATAATGAAGAGCTCTACACCAATCTTTTCAGCCATCCTGCCTGTTTTAATCTGTTCTTCAATATCTGCTCCGAATTCTAAAGCTGCTTTTAACCGCTTATCGGTAAAATTCTTAGTCTGCGCTAGATATTTGTTAACTGAGAAGGGCGGAATTCCTACTTTCTCAACTATCGACGGAGAACCAAAGCCCTGTGCCTGTAGATCTTTGACTTGAAGCAGAATGTTAAAATGTCTTGTGATAAGAAATAGAATAGACATCGGTTTTTCTCTTACAGAAAGCAAATCATAATATAAGGACAATGCTTTACTTGATTGCTTACTTCCTATTGCATCAATCATCTGAAAAATTTTCCCGGTGATCTGCGTTGTAACCACCGCATCAATATCTTCCTTTTGAATTACATCTCGGCCTATGGTATAGCTGACAATTTTCTCAACTTCATTACAGATATTCACCATATCTGTACCGATTTTATCAAGCAGATAGATTACCATAGCTTCTGTTATCTTTCTGCCTTCCTGTTCCAAAAGAGATGCCACAAAAAGCTTTAAATTCTTCTCATCGAGGCCATTCATCTCTGATACGGTTCCTCTGTCTCGAACCATCTTGAATAATTTATTTCGCTTATCTACTTCTGTTTCCACAAAAATAATAATTGTACTTTCAGGTAAAGCATTACATAATTCACTGAGTTCACTTTGATTTTTAAATAATCCACTGTCTTCAATGATGATTAATCTATAATCACTAAAAAACGGTAGGATTTGTGCAGCCTCAGCGATTTTCCGCACATCGGCATCTTTTCCTTCAAAATAGGAATAATTCATATTAATATCATCTTTTAATATAGCTGTTCTTAATTTATCCCGATAAAGCTTTTTTAAATACTCTTCGCTGCCATAGATAAGATAGAACTGTTTGAAGTTACCTGACTTAATATGCTCCTTAATTACCTTCATCGCACTAAATTACTCCTGTTTCTACAGAACATTATCTATTCTACCTAATTCATATGTAAATTGCAAGTATAAATAATAGTAATCCTTAATCAATTGTTCCAAATCTACTTAAAGGCTTGATTCTAAGTACGGCTTTACCACCGATATTTTCTCTTTTAACATTAGCAACTTCATCCGATCTACTGTCCTTACTAATGCTTCTGTTATCTCCTAATACAAAGTATTCATCCTGTCCCAGCTTTATCGGATTTATCGCTCTTCCAGGATCAACAATCGGGTCTTTTCCATAATCTTCTTCTAATATCTTATCGTTAATATAGATATCACTGCCTTTTATTTGCACTGTCTCTCCGGGAAGACCAATGATACGTTTAACAAAGTAATCTTTATTCTCTCTACCAAAGGGATAAAAAACAATTATATCAAAACGTTTTAAAGCATCAAAGCGATAGGATAGCTTCTCCACATATAGATGATCTCCATCAAATAAAGTGTCCTCCATCGAGGAGCCATCAACAATAGTACGCTGTATTACATAATTCGGTAAAATGTAAATACAAACAAAAATAAGAATAGCATAAAATATCAAATCAAAAAGTAAACCCTTTCTATTACTCTTCTTTGACAGTTTCTGCACTTCTTCTGAATTTTCATGATAAGGCTCATCATATTCTAATATTTCTTTCGCCACAGGATCTAAAGCTTCTTTGCTATCCGAATACTCCCTTGTATCTGCCTGTAGTGACTTAACTTCTTCCTCTGGATTATTCGACATATCAACCTCCATCTGCCGCTTAAACGGCAAACTAAACCTGAGTGAAAAATACGCTCAGTGCTTATATCGGTTAAAAATTATTATCTTTTCAACCTAGCTTCCTTTCATTACTGTCCTTCACTATCAAAACACTATAAAGCACCTTCATAACGGATTGCTATGAAAGTGCTTCTTATGTGGCTGAATGAACATGGCGAATTATTGATTATTACTTGTTTCTGTACTCTTATTACTATTCTCCTCATTGGCTTTATCATCATCACCAACAATTTTAACCTTGGAGCGGTATAATTCCTCTACCGCGATGGATAAAGGCTTAGGATAAGTAACATCAACGAGAGCAGTAGAGCCATCTATTAGTTGTCTGGCTCTTCTTGCTGTTGCAATTACGATGGAATATCTGCTGTTAACAACCGGCTGCTCGCCTGGTTCAACCTCACTATTTACTACTTTCATTAAATCTGTATATGATGGATGCAACATATTCATTTCTCCTTCCTGTAATCTCATTCTTAATTTGTAAGCATTTCTTATAATATACCTAATCATTGATAAGAGTATCCTGAATCTCCGGTACTTCCTTCTGATTTACTCTTCCTGCTATTGTTTCGGGAAGTAAGGAGGAAAGGATCAAATGCCCGCTTTCTGTTACAATTACCGCCTTGGTCCTTCTTCCGCAGGTAGCATCAATTGCCATACCCTGATCCTTAGCATTCTGAACCATACGTTTAATCGGTGCGGCTTCCGGACTAATGATACTTATGATTTTATTGGAATTCACTACATTACCAAAACCAATATTCACCAACTTATTCAAAGTTATTCCTCATTTCATTTGCTTCTATTCGATATTTTGAATTTGTTCTCGAACTTTTTCTATTTCTGTCTTTAAATCGATTGCTCTATTGGTAACTTCTAGGTCACTTGCTTTTGATAAAATAGTATTTGCCTCACGGTTCATTTCCTGGGCAATAAAGTCAAGCTTTCTTCCTACATTGTCACTATCATTTAAGGTATCCTTCATATTAAGAATGTGGCTTCTTAACCGGACTGTCTCTTCATCTACACAGATCTTATCTGCAAAGATAGTAACCTCGGTAGCCAGAATACTCTCATCTACCTTCGTATCAGCAAGCAGCTCAGTTACTTTTGTCATAAGCTTGTTGCGGTACTCATTTACTATCTCCGGAGATCTACTCTCAATATAGTCTACCAAAGCCAGCATATTATCAAGCTTCGTAAAGATATCCCTCTTTAAGTTTTCACCCTCAGCGATACGGGTTTCTACAAAACGTGTTGCCGCTTCTTTTACTGCTTCCTCGACAAGCTTCCACAATTCTTTTTCATCTATCGTTTGTTCCTCAAGCGTAAATACCTCAGGGTATCTTGATAAAACCGACACACGAATATCATTTTCTAATCCAAATTCCTTACTAATTTTCTCTAAATTAGTGTAATATTCTCTGGCTAAATCCGCATTGTATTTCACACATACATTATTTTCCGTATAATCCTCATATGTAATGTAGATATCAACCTTACCTCTACCAATATACTGCTTGAGTAAATTACGAATACCAGCTTCAAAAAAATTAAGCTTTTTGGGCATCTTAATCGTGATATCGCAGTATCTGTGGTTGACTGCTTTCATCTCAACTGTTATTTTACGGTCTACTCCGGCAATTTCACAACGACCGAAGCCTGTCATACTTTTCAACATAATTGCACGCTTTCTTATATTCTGATATGATGGTATCTGATGCTGCCATGTTAGGGCAACAGCTTTTGTTATACTTCATATTGTTTTAGAGAGTAATCACATTAAAGAATGCTTTCCATTTAATATGATATATCCAATTAATTATAAATGAAATAATATAACAAGTCAAGTAAGCGATGCGTCTTTTTCCTTTCAATCAAATGCCATTTGATTAATTTCCCTATTTATACTGCTAATAAAACCGTATTAAATCCCCTGATTCGTAAAATACGTTCCATAATAATCGCATCTTCAAACTCATTAAAGTCCCCTATATTAACTGTATACAACTCACCCTCCCTGTCAATATCTACCCTGTATCCTGCCAAATATAACTGAAGCTGATAATGAAAGGCTCTTTCATAAGTACGGAATAAGCCTAACTGAATACAATATCTATATTGATAGGTATTCTTTGCTTCTTTGTAAGATTTTTTATGATATGCTTTATGGCTGTAAGATGTATTCTCCGACATATTTACTCCGCTTCTACGCTGCTTTATGTATAATAAGCTTGTGATAGCAGCGCAGACACAAGTCTCTCTTCGCTCCGTTTTATAAACAGATCTATCTTCATTCATAGTCAAGTAATAATATAAACCTACTTTATTATATGAAACTCTGCTATAAAAGTTGTTGTGCTGATAATTCTAATGAAACTCTAATGAACTTATGTAGTACCGGGTTTATAATTGATATGAGTTTAGAATTACTATTTTAACACAGGAAAAGAGGCGATCTATTATGTGGTTCTGGAAAAGAGTAGAAATATACTGCGGAAATTCCTTGAATGAGTTTTCAGAATTACGAGATGCTCTGGCATCTAAAGGTATCGAGTATGATTATAAAAGAATTGACCATGATGCAATAAGAAATAATGGACATGGAAATATTGCGGCATTACCAAAGCGGGAAACTTTATACTATCTATATGTTCATCATAAAGATTATGATCAGGCAATGCATCTTACTTCAAACAGAAGTAAAAATTTTAATTAATTATTACCAGCATTTATATAGTATTATGAATATTCTTAACGAGAAAACAATAAGGATGTCTCAGCGTAGTCCTGGTATACCTGATATACAATCAAATGAAAAAGTAAATTTTTCCTCTGATTTATTGTACTCCGGTAAAACAGAAATTAGGCTTTTGAGACATCCTGTTATAATAAATAATAGATCATTTATGAAAACATAGGGGTGGATAAATATCTCTCTCCGGTATCAGGAAATAGCACTACGATAAGCTTCCCTGCATTCTCAGGACGCTTTGCTGCCTTAGTTGCCGCCCATAGGGCTGCTCCTGAGGATATTCCGACAAGAACTCCTTCTTTTTTAGCAATTTCCCTTCCCGTTTCAAATGCATCTTCATTTGATACAGTTATTATTTCCTCATATATGCTTCTGTCTAGCGTATTGGGTATAAAATTAGGACCTAATCCCTGTATCATATGCGTTCCTGCCTGCCCTTTTGAAAGCATTGGGGAAGCAGCCGGTTCTACCGCAATGATCTGCACCTTGGGATTTTTGGATTTCAAATAAGCTCCTACGCCGGATATCGTACCTCCGGTTCCAACACCTGCTACTAAAATATCCACTTTACCATTGGTTCCTTCCCAGATTTCAACACCGGTAGTCTCCTTATGAACCTTCGGATTATTCGGATTGTCAAATTGAGAGGGAATAAAGCTATTCGCTATCTCCTTTTTGATTTCTAAAGCTTTATTAACCGCACCCTGCATACCCATAGCGCCTTCCGTCAATATCAATTCAGCGCCATACGCTTTCATCAGATTTTTCCGTTCAATACTCATATTATCAGGCATAGTGATGATTAATCTTAATCCATAGCTTGCACAGACACAAGCAAGTCCTATTCCGGTATTTCCGCTGGTAGGCTCAATAATTACAGTATTTGAATCTATCTCACCGCTTTTTATTGCTTCCTCAATCATTTTCTTTGCAATTCTATCCTTTATGCTTCCGCCCGGATTAAAGTACTCCAATTTTGCAACTATTGTTGCCTCTAGCTGATGGTTTTTATTATATTTAGTAAGTTCCAGCAAAGGTGTGTTTCCAATCAGTTGAGTAATATTTTGAATAAAATCTGACATAATTACTCTCCTTTACTTATAAAATATAATTATACTTCGAATGCCTGCTTAAGATCCTCTATGATATCTTCAATATGCTCCGTACCGATTGATAAGCGAATTGTATTCGGCTTTATTCCGGAAAGCAATAGCTCCTCTTCGTTCATTTGTGAATGCGTTGTACTTGCCGGGTGAATAACAAGCGACTTAACATCGGCTACATTTGCCAGCAGTGAGAATATCTGTAATTTATCTATAAATGCCTTCGCAGTTTCTGCATCCCCCTTAATCTCAAAGGTAAAGATAGAACCGGCACCTTCAGGAAAATATTTGGTATACAACTCATGATAAGGATTATCCGGTAAGGAAGGATGATTTACCTTCACTACGTTCGGGTGATTGTTTAAAAATTCAACTACCTTAAGTGCATTAAATACATGCCGCTCCACACGAAGCGATAAGGTTTCAAGCCCCTGAAGAAATAAGAAGGAGCTAAATGGACTAATTGTAGAACCGGTATCCCTCATTAATGTTACTCTAATTTTTGTTATGTAAGCTGCAGCACCGACTGCTTTTGTAAATTGGACTCCATGATAGCTCGGATTAGGTTCAGTGAGAGAAGGAAATTTACCGGATGCCTCCCAGTCAAACTTACCGCTGTCTATAATTACTCCGCCAATGGTTGTTCCATGTCCACCGATAAACTTTGTTGCTGAATGAACTACTACATCTGCGCCGTACTCAATCGGACGAAGCAGATAAGGTGTTGCAAAAGTGTTATCCACAATCAAAGGTATCTTATGCTTATGTGCAATCTCTGCAACCTTTGCAAGATCAACGATATTGCAGTTAGGATTACCCAAGGTCTCAAGAAAGATTGCTTTTGTGTTCGGTCTTACTGCATTATCGAATTCAGCTAAGTCATCGGGATTAACAAAGGTCGTAGTTATTCCGAATTCAGGTAAAGTATTCGCAAATAAATTATAGGTACCACCGTAAATCGTCTGGGCTGATACTATATGGTCTCCGGCATGCGCAATATTCTGAATCGCATAGGTTATAGCAGCAGCACCGGAAGAGGTTGCAAGTGCTGCTATTCCGCCTTCTAGGGCTGCTATTCTTTGTTCAAAAGCATCGGAGGTCGGATTCATCAGTCTGGTATAAATATTTCCGCCTTCACTTAAATTAAACCTGCCTGCTGCCTGAGCTGAGTTAGCAAATACATATGAGGATGTCTGATAGATCGGTACGCATCTTGCATCTGTTGCGCTATCTGGTTTTTCCTGCCCTACATGGAGCTGTAAAGTTTCAAAATGTAACTTCTTATTATTAGCCATATAAAAATCCTCCTTTATATTTATACCTGTTAAATCGCAATCCTGTTTCATAGTATTCATACTTATTTGCTATGTTTTGGAATTGTTCTTATATTATACCTATAAGTTATATTTGTCAAGTATTATATAAAAAAATCAAAGTATAATAATATAGCTGTCTTCACATGGGTTGGGTGGTGCCATCCGCTATACACAACTAATTACTGATTTCAATTCTCAGCTTCTTAATTTTGTCTTCGATTTCTTGAATCACCTTAATAAATTCTTCATCACTTTTTCCGGTTGGATCTTCAAGCCCCCAATCTTCCCGATGTTTGCAAGGTAAAAACGGACATTGTACATTACATCCCATCGTCACCACAACATCAACCGGTGGAATATCCTCAAGGAGTTTAGAGCGCTGTGTTTTCTCCATATCAATTCCATATATTTGTTTCATCAGCCGAACTGCATCCTGATTTATTTGAGGTTTTGTTTCTGTTCCAGCAGAAAAACTCTCAAACACATCAGAAGCAAGGTGTTTTCCCAAGGCTTCTGCTATCTGGCTTCGACAGGAATTATGAACACATATAAATGCTACTTTCAACTTACTCATATGAAATACAATCCTTTCGCTTAATACAACTTATAACTACCCTCGAACTTTTTGCAAGATTTTTACCACTTCTTCTGTTTTTAGAACCTTTCCGTAGGACACTACTTTCCCATCCACAACAAGAGCAGGTGTTGTCATAACTCCATATGCTGCTATCTGTGAAAAATCTGTTACATGATCAATCATGTCATCCATACCAAGTTTTCCAAGAGCTTCCTTTGTAGCTGCTTCCAACTGGTTACACTTTGCACATCCCGAACCAAGCACTTTTACAGAAGCGCCTTCCTTCTTTGCTATTTCTGCTGAAGCCATGGTTTCGGAATTACAGTTACCTCCACAGCAGCACCCTTTTTCTTCTTTTTCGGGAGTCTTTGGTTCACATGCTCCTCCACATTCACAGCCTCCATTTTCTTCTTCTTTCTTCTTTCCGAAACCGAATAATGCCATAATAAAACCTCCTGATTTATAATAATAAAAGCATGTGGACATTTAGCTACGTAAATACCACATTCACTACAAACTACATAATCAACAACTTTATTTTTTTATATAAATAAATATTGAAAAATATTAAACAGGTAACCCACAATTATAATACCTATTGTACAGATAGCAATAAACAGTCCTAAAAGCTTTGGTTTTACAGCCTTACGGAGCATGATTATCGATGGAAGGCTGAGTGTAGTCACCGCCATCATGAAGGATAGCACCGTTCCAAGCTGTGCTCCTTTATAGAGCAATGCTTCTGCAACCGGTATCGTGCCAAAAATATCTGCATACATAGGAGCACCAAGCAATGTAGCAAGTATAACACCAAATGGATTATTGCTTCCTAGTACCATTTCTATCCATCTTTCTGGAATCCAGTTATGAATGACTGCTCCTATTCCAACACCTATGAGGATATAAGGACATACCTTTTTATAAGTAGAAACCACTTGATCCTTTGCATAAATAACACGTTCCTTTTTGGTCAAATCCGGTGATTCAATATCCACACTGCTAGCCTTTCGTATAAATTCCTCTACATACTGTTCCATATGCATTTTTTCGATTAAGGTACCGCCGATAACAGCAATAACAAGACCTACAATAACATAAAAAATGGCTACTTTTGCTCCAAATATACTCATTAAGAGAACAAGTGAACCTAAGTCTACCATTGGGGAAGATATTAAAAATGAGAATGTCACTCCAAGAGGCAGTCCCGCGCTGGTGAAACCGATGAATAGTGGGATAGAGGAACAGGAGCAAAAAGGTGTAACCGTACCAAGAAGTGCTGCCATAATATTTGCAGTAGTTCCATGGAAACGGCTCATTATTTTCTTACTGCGTTCCGGTGGGAAATAACTCTGAATATAGGAAATAAGGAAAATCAAGAAACACAGCAAAATCGTAATCTTTATTACATCATAAACAAAAAACTGTATACTTCCTCCAATACGACCGGACATGTCAAGCCCTATGGAAGAAAGTACATTTTCAATAAGTGTATTAAGCCATTTCATGCCAAGAACTTGATCTTGAAAAAACAACCAAGCATTTTTAAGAATTTGCATAAACTCTCCCTTTCCAATCGATAAATCTAAAACTGTCGATATATCGTACTATGTATAAGCCATCATTCTGATGGCTTAATTACAACAACTATAATGGTTAGCTACATTAGATATTTCAGTAATTTTATGAAGAAGTTCTTTCGCATAGGAACTGCCTTCCGCACTGATAGTATAATGCATCCATTTTCCGTCTTTTCTTGCAGTTACAACGCCAGAGTCACATAAAATCTTCATATGGTGGGATAATGTGGATTGACCAATCTTCAAATCCGCAAGTAGCTTACAAGCACATTTTTCACCGGTCTGGAGTAATTCAAGAATCATGAGACGATTTTCATCACAGAATGCCTTAAATACTTTTGCATTCTTCTCGTATTCATTAATTAACACTTTCTCACCTCATATCTATTTTTATCAATATGTTATATTATATTTTATTAATCGAAATACGTCAATATGTCAATTATAAAATAAAGGTGCTTTGCAATGCTATTGCAAAACACCAATTAAGAAAATCTAATTAGCTTCTAAATAGAAAAATCACCCGGAAACTTTTTTCTTTGTTTGTCAAGTAAATCCTGAAGTGTAATTCGGTCCACTACTGATTTGATCGCATCATACAATTCATTCCAAACCTCTCTGGTTACGCAATCATCACTACGGTCGCATTCATTGGTATTTGCCTCCAGACAATCAACAGGCGCTAGATTTCCTTCTGTAAGCCTTAATATCATACCTACCGTATATTCAGTAGGATCCTTGGTTAATTTATATCCGCCCTGGGCACCACGAACACTTTTTACATAGCCTGCACGATTGAGTAAAGAGATAATCTGCTCCAAATATTTCTCTGATATATTCTGTTTCCCTGCTATTGATTTAATAGTAATATATTCCCCTGTATTATCTAGTGCAAGCTGCAGCATAAGCCGCAAAGCATATCTTCCCTTTGTTGAAATCTTCATGCCATAATCTCCTCCTTCGTACTACCGAAAATATATCCCTATCATATCATAGGACAAATAAGTTATCAATTATCCTTTTAATCATTTTAGTAGTCGTATGCTTATTACGAAATAAAAAGCTTAACTTTGTTTCAGAAATTACAACAGCAATAAAGATCAGGGTAAAGCCTATAACCAGTTTAAGGGTAAGGTTTTCATGATAGAAGATCACTGAAAACAAAACGCCAAAAACTGATTCAAGACTTAATATGATTGCTGCGGGAGCCGGTTTAGTATATTTTTGTCCGATATTTTGAAATAATAAGGCAACTGCTGTAGCAAATACAGCTAGATATAGTAATCCTGAAATCGTCTGTGCACTCCACTTACTAGGGAAATCATGATATATCAATGCCAAGATCCAAGAAAATATTGCCGCATAGCCAAATTGCAGGATAGTAAGCAGTATAGGGTCCTTTTTCGCTCCAAACTTGGCAATCGTAACCAGATGCCCGGCATAGACAATACCACCTAATATAGTAAAAGCATCTCCCCGTCTTATCATAAAATCCCCGTCAAATGAGACCAGGCCTATTCCAATAATACTGGTAAAGGCAGCTATAATATTAAATTTATCCGGCTTCTTCTTATCCACTGCCCAGAATAAAAATGGTACTATAACACAATAAATCGCTGTTAAGAATGCATTTTTACCCGGCGTAGTATCTGTAATTCCTATCGTCTGCAGACTGTATCCGCCAAAAAGAAAAAGTCCGATAATTCCACCCTTTATAAAATAATCTTTATTTAATCCCTTAAGCCTCTTGCAAAAAATAGCTGACAACAGCAGACATCCGATGGTAAAACGAAGTGCCAGTAAGACATGCGGCTGCATAACATCCATCGAATTCTTAACAATAAGAAAAGAGCTTCCCCATATTAACGCTGCTGCGAATAATGCTATCTTCGCAGCTATATTTCTTGTATTTTCACTCATTTTAATCCCCATTCTGTGTTTTAATCAAAAAATCGATAACAACAGTTCTTTCATTTCTGTTTTATGGTAATCTTTCGGTCAACTTTATATTAAGATCGCTTCTATCCAGTTTGATTTCAACTCTTATTTATCCGGCTGCAATTCTTCCTTCGTGAACAAATCAAAAAGACTTTTTCGTATAAAATAAAGAATGAAAAATGGAATAAAAACGGACATACCTTTACTGCATAAAAAGCCAACATCCTCACTTAGTTTATTAAATATAAAGTGCTCTCCTGAATAGATCAGCCAATCCGCCATGATAAGGCCAAATAAAAAAGTTCCAAAATATATAGAAAAGCCTTTTATACCCAGCTTCGTAGCAAATACAGTTTTTGATGACAGGCAGTAATGGATAATAAATCCAGTTATTACTCCGGCCGAATTTGCTGTAACCAGATTGATATGTATTCCTCTATATAGGCTCCAAACAATCGTAGTATCAATAAAACATACCAAAATGGAAATAAGGATATAACGGATTAAGGGTGATAAAATAATTTTATTTTTTGAATCTTTCATATCAAGTCTACTTCGCTTTCCTACGTATTTTATGACTAAATTTTGTATCATACATATAGTTTATTCTTCAATTGAAAAGGCTTTGTATTATATTTGCTTTTATATTGCTTTTTATTTGGTTATATATTTGCCTTTATATTTGCCTTTATATTTGCCTTTATATTACTTTTATATTTGCTTTTATATTTGCTTTTTGATTATGCTTGGTTTTAGATTTGCCTTTTCGTTTTATCATGATATTGGAAAATAAAATAATCATACTACATATTAATTAGAAATTCCATACACAATATATTTTTTTATCTGTTAACAAAAATCCCTATCTTCTATAATTCGTTCTTCTTCTCACCGGATAAGATGATGGATAAGGAATCGCTTCCGGTTCTGTCACTTCAGTAGCTGCATTATTATTCGATTGCTTAAAACCGATAAACCAATCCAGACAATACATATTTTCATTTACTTTTTCTATCCTCTCCGCTGCTGATAAACAGGTGATTGGAGGAAGCAGCATAACATCTTCTCCAGGTACCCAATCTGCGGGTGTTGCTGCATTATCAGCTTCTGTTTTAATCAGTGCTATAACAAGCCTCTTAATCTCCTGAATATTACGGCCAACAGAGGTTGGATATGTGAGACATGCTTTTATCTTTCCTTCCGGGTCTATAACGAATACTGTTCTATCAGTATGTACACCAATGCTATCTTGAAAAAGCATACCGTATTGACCAGTGATTTCCATAGAGCTATCTGTAATTAACGGTATATCAACCTCCATATGCTTCATGTCCTTCCATACAAGCTCCTTCACCTTGCGCAGCCAGGCTATGTGCGTATAAATTGAATCACAGGATATACCGATTAACTGTACGTTAAGCTTCTTAAAATCATCCACTTCATAAGCAAACATCATTAATTCTGTTGTACAAATCGGAGTAAAATCCGCCTGATAGCTAAATAATACTACCCATCTTCCCTGATAGTCACCCGGAAAGTTAATCTCCCCCTGCGTTGAAATTGCATGAAAGGAAGGCGCGCACTGACCTATCCCCGGTTTATTGGTTACCCTACTATTTTCCATGTAGACCTCCAAAACATCTTGATATAACAATGATATGTCAAAGATATACCATGTGCTACTGATACCTTGTAATAGCAGCTCATAGCCTGAAAATTTAAGCTAGGGAGTATACGCATATAATTCTAAAAGGAATAAGAGGCCGTTATTCTAAAGAGAATATTCGGCCCCGTTACGATGAAAGATTATTTATGTGAAAGTATTCTTATTCTTTTTGCTTTTTTATATAACACTTATAACACATGGAGGTGTATCTGTCGTTTCCACCAATCAGAATTTGTTCTCCCTCGGTTACAATTCGTCCCTTCTCATCTAAACGTACATTTACTGTAGCTTTTCGCCCACAAGAGCAGATTGTCTTAATCTCAGTGATAGAATCTGCAATTTCCATCAGCCTCTTACTTGCAGGAAACATTTTAGTACGAAAATCTGCTCTTAAACCAAAGCATAGTACAGGAACCTGATAATCTATGACAAGCATGGATAATTGATTTACCTGCGCTTCCGACATGAACTGGCATTCGTCAACTATGATAACATCTACCGTCTCTTTTAGCCTTTGGAAACTATCATACACATTTTCAGTATATGGTAAAACATATGCCATAGCAGACAATCCTGCCCGGGATTCGATCAGACCGTCATTGCTTCTGCTGTCAGTCTGCGGCTTAATCAACCAGACCTTCATTCCCCGCTCTTCATAATTAAACTTTGTAATTAATGCCTGCGCCGTCTTAGAGCTGCCCATTACCCCATACTTAAAATATAATTTAGCCATCTGCTTATCCCTCTTCTAATAGTAATTTGATTTTTTAACTTTCCCAATCGGCCAGCCGAATCAAGTGCAGAATATAAATATCAGTCAGCTATCATGTCTACCTCATTTTCCTCTCCGCCAACTATTTCTAATACAACTTTATTAGGCAGGCATACAATTGTCTCATGGTTATAATGAATACCCCTCTGATGAACACAAAGCTTGTCCGGGCAGCTGGCTTTCAGCATCTTAACATATCCATCCTTTATTTCAAAGGTATTAAAGGCCCCATTCTTTTCTTTTACAGTAAATACAGTATCTTTATTTAAATCAATTGTATCATATACTTCTCCATCCATAGTGATAACTAATTTGCTGCCTTCCTTTTTGTTCATATTCATATATATAAATACTCCCAGACAGATAATTACCACTAAACCAATTAATATAAAATCATTCCTTTTTATCTATAACACCTCCGCCATACAAATCGCTGTCCTTATTTCCTATCCATGAATCATGGTAATCGTCTTTTTCTATTATGTCAAGGTTGTTAGTCATCCAATATTTTCAATTAAGTTCTTTTAAATTATTTTCTCTTCTTACAGGATTTCTGAATAAAACAGCCAAAAATCAATCAGAATAACCCGTAAAGCTGACAAATTCGCATTATTATTATCAATAGATAATAACTCCATTCTTTACTAAAGAAAATAGATATTATGATACTATATAGTTTAATTAATTGTATACACAGCATATACAAAACTTACAATTACTGAGTTTCGCAATTGCCTAACCTAAAGATATGGTAAATAAGTTCCGTAGTAACAATCCTTATTCCTAAATTTATGAGCTATCATTATATTAAAACTAATCAGGAGTATTTATGGTACAATATAAAAAAAATTTATTAAGCATAAATCAGATATTAATTATCCTGTTGATTATTTTCGGTTTCTTATATTTTTCTATGTTTGCCGGCTGCAGTAACTCCGTATCAGACAGTGCTGCTGATTCCTCATCGCCTCTGTATATATCTAAATCGGGTTTCCTACTTAATACTGAGGTTACGGTCAATATCTACGATAAACAAGAGGAAGCAATTTTAGAGGAATGCTTTCAGTTGATACAAAAATATGAGAATATCTGTTCGCGTACTGCTAAGAGTAGTGAGCTTTATAAAATTAATAACCGGACTGCCCCGCATGACGGTGATCTATTTCATATCTCCAAGGAATTATCGGAAGTTCTTCGTAACGGTCTTCATTATAGTAAGATAAGCAAAGGTGCCTTTGATATCTCAGTTGAACCCTTGACCTCCCTATGGAATTTTACCTCCTTAGAGCCATCTGTTCCTGCACCTACAGCTATAAAGGCTGCCCTATCCTCTGTAAACTATGAATTTATTCATCTAGCTAAGAATAATATACGTTTTGATAAGACAGACGTGCGATTAGATCTTGGTGCAATCGCAAAGGGATATATCGCTGATAAAGTTAAGGAATATTTACTATCCGCGGGTGTAAAAAGTGCCCTGATTAATCTGGGAGGTAATGTACTTTGTGTCGGTAAGAAGCCTGATGGCTCTGCGTTTCGTGTTGGTATTCAAAAGCCCTTTGCAGATCGTAATGAGCTGGTTGGGATGATGGAGATCAATGACTTATCCATCGTATCCTCTGGTATTTATGAACGATTTTTTACAGCAGATAAAGTACTTTATCATCATATTCTGAATCCCAAAACCGGATATCCCTATGATAATGACTTAATATCCGTAACAATCCTTTCAAAAAAATCCGTAGACGGTGATGGATTAAGCACCTCCTGCTTTGCGCTTGGACTGGAAAATGGCCTTAAGTTAATTGAAAGCCTTCAAAATACCTATGCTGTATTCATAACCTCAGATTATGAAATGCATTATTCCAAGGGCTTTCAGGAAGAAATAAACTTTACGAAGCAATAAGCTTTACGAAGTAATAAAAGGATGTTTCTAAAAGTATATATCTGATATAATTTCGTATCAGGGTTACCTTTAGAGACATCCTTATTTAAATTAATCTAACATTACTTTTCTATCTTATCAGCTATGGCGTCCAGCCAATCACCCTCAAACAGTTCAATCATTCCTTTATCACAGGCTGCTGCCAATTTAGGATTAATCGGAAGTCGTGCAAAGGTTTGAATCTCATATTTCTTCGCTATCTCTTCGATATGACTGTCACCAAAAATCTGATATTCCTTATTACAATCCGGACAAACGAAATAGGACATATTCTCCACCACTCCAAGAATAGGAACCTGCATCATTTTAGCCATTTTTACTGCTTTTCCTACGATCATGGATACCAACTCCTGTGGGGAAGTTACAATAATGATTCCATCCAGTGGAAGAGACTGGAATACAGTTAAGGGAACATCACCCGTACCCGGAGGCATATCCACAAACATATAGTCAACGTCATTCCAGATGACCTCTGACCAGAATTGTTTTACAGTTCCGGCAATAATCGGTCCTCTCCACACAACCGGATCGGTATCATTTTCCAATAATAGGTTTATCGACATAACATCAATTCCAGTATTACTTTTTACCGGAAATAATCCCATCTCATTACCTTTCGCCTTCTCCTTTAGTCCGAAGGCCTTCGGAATGGATGGCCCCGTAATATCTGCATCTAATATTGCGGTATGAAAGCCTCTGCGCTTCATGGTTACAGCTAAAAGGGAGGTTACCATGGATTTTCCCACCCCGCCTTTACCGCTCACTATACCGATTACTTTCTTTATCTTACTTAATTCATGCGGCTGAACAGTAAAATCGTTCTGAGCCGTTTTTCTATCTGCGCAGCTTGAGCTGCAGCTTTCACAGTTGCTATTACAATCACTCATTTTACTACTCCTTTATATAAATTAATTATTATTTTTAACGAAGTTCCAGCGACCTTTATTATAGCTTATTATTTGCATATGTCAATAACTTAGCCAAATTAATCTAATAAATTAAAATGAAGTTTCGTTCGTATCCTTGCCATTTTTCTGAACAACCGCAGGGCATTACGAATATTATGATATATAACATAATGAAAGGAGCTGATTTTATGTTAAACCTTACCTTATCAAATCTTAATTTGGCAGCTATCGCCTTGGTTACTTTTATTACAGAAAATATATTGATTTTAACCATAATTGGATTTTTCCTGCTTTTAATCGTAGGTTTTCTATACACCTTTAAATTAAAGAAAAAAAGCAAAAATCATGTTCAACGCCCTGTAGCGGACATCGTGGGTAACATTCCGGAACGTATTGAAGAATTGAATCAAGAGCTGAAGCCCTTTGGCTTTGCCTATGAACCCTATCAGGATATCTTTTATTCTCTTATGTATCCGTGGCAGCGAGAACTAGGATATTGCAGGTTATATGATGAAGCCAGTGCTGCACTAAGTATGATTATAGATTGTGAACCAATTACGTTTGAATATAACGGCCGTAAATGGTTGATTGAGTTCTGGAAGGGTCAATATGGTATGAATACCGGCGGAGAAGTCGGCATCTATTATACTGATACCTCTAATTTAAATATACCGGGTATTTTTACTGGTACCTTCTATCGCTGCGTAAGGGATGAAGATTGTATTAATATGTCCTTTGCCTTTCGCAAAAAAGGAAATTTACTTTTTACCAGAAGCGGCTATCACTGGTGGCTGACCGGTTTTAAATTAGGTGAATTTTCCAAGCCTTCAGATTTATCCATGGATATTATGTTGGATTTATATGACAGGCGTATGGCTTATTCCTTTGTGAATGCACTCGTTAACGCTGGTTATAAAGAGGATGAGTATTCTGTCCAGGGAAAAAGAGTAATGGTTCATTATAGTAAGCCGCATACCTCACAGCCCATCACAAGAACAGCTTTTACAGACTTCATAATGCAGCGTAATAACGAAGCCTTCTGTAACGCTTATAACAGCCTTACCGCTGATTATTCGGACACTCTTGATAAATTAGAGGTTGTGCGTAAGGAATCTCCTGGTATGTATAATCAGATCTTAAATCTTGGCAAACCGAAGGCTGCTTATGAAGCCTATAACAGTTTAAAAGGACATTTAAATAATGATTAGGTATATAATCATTATACCGTAGATTAAATGTTTAAAGAAGGGAGCGAAACCATTGTCTGCTTCAAAACGTTTATCCCAGGTACTAGAGCAAGCAAAAGTGATGACCTTTGACGAAAGCTCCCGTATTGTAATTATGAGCGATTGTCATAGGGGAAACGGCAGCTGGGGAGATAATTTTTCGAACAATCAGAATGTGTTTTTTGCAGCACTTTACTATTACTATGATAACGGATATACGTATATTGAATTGGGAGACGGTGATGAATTATGGGAAAACAGAAAAATCGAGGATATCATAAGTGCGCATAGTGATGCCTTCTGGCTGATGTCTTTATTATATAAGGATTACCGCTTCCATATGCTTTACGGCAATCATGATATCATTAAGAGAGATCCCAGATTTGCTAAGACAAAATGTCATGATTTTTATTGCGATAATGTTCAATCGCATTTAGCTCTCTTCCCAGGTATTGAAATGAATGAAGGACTCCTACTTAAGTATCGTAATACCAAATATCAAATTCTCCTTACTCATGGACATCAGGGAGATTTTATGAACTCTGATCTATGGAAAATATCAAGATTTTTAGTCCGTTATGTATGGAAGCCCTTGGAACTGATTGGTGTAAAAGATCCGACCAGTGCTGCTAAGAATAATGAACGTAAGAATTCTATTGAAAAGAAGCTATCTGATTGGTCTACCAAAAATCAACAGCTGCTTATTTGCGGTCATACCCACAGACCGGTATTTCCAAAGCCTGGCGAAGCACTCTATTTTAATGATGGAAGCTGTGTTCATCCACGATGCATTACTGCAATCGAAATAAAAAACGGAACCATAGCACTGGTAAAATGGGCAGTATTAACAAGACCTGATCGAACCTTATATGTAGGACGTGAGGTATTAGAGGGGCCAGAAAGATTATTAGATTATTTTCAAACTCGGGTGTCGTAAGACACCCGATACTTTTATTTTTTCTTAACGGAATACCCAAACTTGCCAAGTAATTCACCAAGTCCAAAGTATTCTCCATGGGAAAAGACGATGAGACCTGACTGATTAAGCTGGAAACGGCCCTTCTGATCCATGAGTTCCTTGTCTACCGCTACATTTACCACCTCTGCAATAAACATATCATGTGAACCGAGTTCAAGAATATCCTTTACTACACATTCGATATTAACTGGACTTTCTCCGATTAATGGGGCTGAAACTTCCTTTGCTTTCATAGGTGTTAGTTTCATTTCCTTGAATTTGTCTACCTCTCTGCCTGATTTTACACCGCAATAGTCGGCTTGCCTAAGTAGCTTTTTTGTAACCAGATTAATGACAAATTCTCTGCTTTCCTTAATCATATCATAGGAATACCGTTCTTTCCGAATAGATATACTGACCATGGCAGGATTGGTGCAGACTGTTCCGGCCCAGGCTATTGTTATGATGTTTGGCTTTTCCTCCATTCTTCCGCAGCTTACCATTACGGCAGGAATTGGATATAGCATATTTCCAGGTTTCCAGAATTCTTTTTCAAACATTATTGTACTCCTTACTGATTAATATTACTGACCCTATTAAATGATATTATGATATATCCGATATATAAATATATAATTAATATTACAAAGCAAGATTATAGCACGGTCAGGTTGAATCTTCAAATGAAGTTTCTCCAATATAAAATGTATTATTCTTTCGAATAAATTAGGAAGATAGAAAGCATAATATATCTAGTTTCACATTATTCTGGAAATATATAATAACGAAAGGAGAATTCTAATGAAAGCATCTGTGGACCAAGACGGCTGCATCAGTTGCGGTTTATGTATTGATGTATGTCCTGAAGTTTTTAGCTACAATGAGAATGAAGTATCACAGGCAATTGAAGGAGATATCCCTGAAAATGTATTAAAGCAGGCTGAGGAAGCCAGAGATGGATGTCCCGTCAGTGTTATTGATCTATTTGAATAGTACTTAAAATTACTCTCTCTATGCCAAAGCAAGTCATAAAACTGCATACCAGAGAATTTCCGAAAGTACGCTTAATATGGAGGGGCTTTCGCCCCTCTATTCAAGAAGCACAGACTAATTCAAAGGCAAGCTTGTTATTAGGATAGTATATTAGAAAGGAATAATCTATGATATTTATTCATGAACAAAATAAAATTTACTTAAACGATGATAATAACCATATGACAGCGGTAGTTACCTTTCCGAAGGTTAAGGATAATATAGTTAATATCGATCATACTTATGTTGATGGCTCTCTCCGTGGACAAGGTATTGCAGGTAAATTAATGGAAGAAGCCGTAACTCAGCTTAGAGAAAATAATCTAAAAGCTACACTCAGCTGCAGCTACGCAGTAAAATGGTTTGAAGAACACCCGGAATGCTCCGATGTTTTAATGAAGTAAATAATACTATAGATAAGTGCTGCGATGAACGGTAAAGTCTAAATGAAATGATCCTATACCTCTGATGCTACGTTCATCGTTGCTCTTGTTTCATATCATCTATTACTTTATACTTGTCTTTGTAATACTCCCTAGCTAGCTCGGTATATTTTGATACAAACTCAGTCTTGGCCTCGGTATAAGCATCCCTGTTATATTCATACTGTTTCTTGAACCTCTGCTTTAATTCACCATATTCTAAAGCAACCTGGCTATACTCTCTTAGATAATCCCGAAAATATAATTCACCCCAGTCTCCAAAATAACGAACATGCAGATGATAAACTTTTTGGGCAAAGCCCCTTGCCGTATAACCTTTATTAAAAGCAAGATGCGGTTCCGGGTCATATTGCTCCTGCATCAGCAGCCATCCCATCGCTTTTATCGGGTCAATAAGCTTAAAAATATCACACTTTTTATCAATTTCCAGAAGGATATCCACAGTCGGCTTGGCTAATAATCCTTCTACCGCCGTACTTCCAATATGATTAATTCTGATTAAGCCTTTTTCTCCTAAATTATTAATAATAGCTTCCTTCTCCTCCTCATACCAGTTCTTATATACCGTATTATGGTCTTTTAATATAATGGGAAATAGCTTCCATAGCTCTTCCCGCGTCATCTGTGACAGCTCTTTTTCCATACAGGCAAAGCTCCTTCTTTTAATTAATTTTCAAATACTAATATTGTGTATTTGCCTTAATTATCTCATAATGCTATAATTAATAGCAGTAAATTGTATACGGTTATATGTATCATAACACGTATATACTAATTAATAAATTACTGAAAGTGAGAATTACCAATGAATGAGAAGACATTATATTTAGAATGCTACTCCGGAATCAGTGGAGATATGACAGTTGCTGCACTCCTCGATTTAGGAGCGGATCAGAAGGTATTACTGGAGGGCTTAAGTAGCCTTAAGGTTGATGGATATAAAATTGTAATAGGCCGCAGAGCTAAAAATAGTATTGATGCCTGCGATTTCGATGTGATTTTAGACCAGGATTTACACAATCATGAGTTTGATAGTGAGCAATTTCATAAGCATGAACATCCCCATGATAACAGGCATCTCAATGATCATGAACATTCCCATAATCACGAACATTCCCATGAGCACGAACATTCCCATGAGCTCATACACTCGAATGGCCAGCAGGCAGCCTCATCCGCTTCTACCTTAAAGCTTGGACATCATGAGCATCGGAATTTATATGAAATCAATTCTATCATTGATGCTTCTGAAATAACGGATTGTGCTAAACAATTAGCCAAAAAGATATTTCACATTATTGCCGTCGCTGAAGCAAAGGCACACGCTAAGTCTTTAGAGGAGGTTCATTTTCACGAGGTAGGAGCAATTGATTCTATTGTAGATATTGTAGCAGCTGCTATTTGTCTTGATAACCTGGGTATTAAGAAGGTAATCGTATCTGAGTTATATGAAGGCACCGGGCAGATTGAATGCCAGCACGGTCTTCTTCCGATACCGGTTCCGGCTGTAGTCAATATAGCTGCAGAACATCAGCTTCCCCTTCATATAACTTCGGTAAAAGGTGAACTGGTAACACCAACCGGGGCAGCGATTGTAGCAGCTATCAAAACCGGAGATACCCTTCCAAAGGAAATGAAAATTCTAAAGCTCGGTCTGGGCGCCGGTAAACGTAATTACGCCGGAAATGCAGGTATATTAAGGGCCATGCTGATTGAAGATGCAATTGAAAACAAACCAGTAAATGATAAGATATGGGTATTAGAGGCAAATTTAGATGACTGTACGGGCGAGGCGCTGGCATTCGCAATGGAATTACTGCTTCAAAACGGTGCAAAGGATGTATATTATACCCCGATCTATATGAAAAAGAATCGTCCTGCCTATCTATTAGGCGTGATATGTCTTGAAGGAGATATTACAAAGCTGGAAGAGATAATCTTCCTTCATACAACCACCATAGGAATTCGGAAATACGAATCAGTTCGTACCGTATTACCCCGTGTTCAAAAAACAATCGCTACTCCTTATGGCGAAGCACAGATAAAGCTCTGTACCTTTAATAATCATACCTTTATTTACCCGGAGTATGAAAGTATTAAGCGTTTATGTATTAAATCAGGTAAGGATTATATGACAATGTATCATTATGTTCAAGACTTCTATCTTAGACAAGAATAATTTAAGCATCAAGGCTTCGTAACGAAAGCGAGCTTTATCTGACAAAGGATGTTGGTAGCTAGTTTTCTTATATAGATACTAAATGATTGAAGGAATGATATATTCTTACCTGCTATTTTATACATTTAAATAAGGCTTTCTTATCAGTAAAGTATAATAAACGCTTCTCAAACAGGAAGCCTAATCGTTATCCAACATGATAAATTTGACTTCTTACTCAGGAGATGAAAAGAAATGAATGAATTCGCAACCAATCCATTAGATACAGATCAGAATGCCGTACTACTTAGCAGTCTAAAGGACATATTTTTTAACCATGCAAAGGAGGGAATAGCAATCGCCTTTTCCGGCGGTGTTGACAGCAGTTTACTGCTTAAGATCGCCTGTGATGTTGGAAAGGAGGTTAATCGATCTGTACTGGCTGTTACCTTCGAGACAAAGCTTCACCCTCATGGTGATATGGAAGAAGCAAGGGAAGCTGCTTTAAGTTATGGAGCTATTCATAAAACAATAATCGTAGACGAATTTGAAGACTCAGAGCTCACTCATAATCCAATCGACCGGTGTTATCGTTGTAAGAAGCTCTTGTTTCAATCGCTGATTAATTATGCACATAGGGAAGGCTACTCCTATCTGGTTGACGGAAGTAATTATGATGACTTAAACTCCTACCGCCCTGGTATGCAGGCACTAACGGAATTAGGCATTCATAGTCCACTGCTTTCTTTAAAAATCACGAAAAAGCAAATAAGGTCTTTAGCAGCCTGGCTTGGTTTGGCCTCCTCCGATAAACCCTCGGCTCCCTGTCTTGCTACCAGACTTCCGTATGGAACCAGTTTCGATTATGAGCTGTTACATAGAATTGACATGGGTGAAAAATTGATTAAAGACTTAGGCTTTTATAATGTACGCTTAAGATTGCATCAGGATATTCTCCGTATAGAGGTTGACAAAGAGGACTTTTCACTTTTTCTTAACCAAAAAGATTATATTATAGATAAATTAAAGGAACTAGGCTTTCTTTATATCACCTTAGATTTAGAGGGTTTTCGATCCGGCAGTATGGATATCAAAATTAATACCTGCCAGACTGAAGACAAAAAGGAAGCTCAAGATTAGCCTGTTCCATTAAAGACTGATTGGATAACAGTTCCTTTGCTATCCCCTGTTTAAAGACCTCACCTTCCTTAAGGATGATAATTCTATCGCACAGCTCCAGCGCCATATCTAAATCATGAGTTGCAATCAGCTTTGTAATCTTATATTCCTTGAGAAGCTTAATTAGGTTCCTTCTGGTCTTGGGGTCAAGAAATGAGGTAGGCTCATCAAATAATACAATTCTTGGCTCCATAACCATCACAGTAGCAATAGCCACCAGTCTTTGTTCACCGCCTGAAAGCTTGGACGAATTATGATCAAGCATTCGCTCAATACCAAGTGATTTTAATACAGAGGTGATCCTATTCTTCACATCAGCTTCACTCACCCCCATATTTCTAAGTCCAAAGGCAATATCATCATAAACATTGGACATAAACAACTGATCCTCCGGATTTTGAAATACAACTCCTACCTTTTCCCGTACCATCCTTAGATTTTTCTTAGCCACCGATATTTCATCTATTAAGATACTACCCTTTACCGGTAGTAAAATACCTACCATTGCTTTAAGTAAGGAGGACTTTCCAGCTCCATTGGAACCGATCAGGCCCACTGTCTCGCCTTCCTTCATCTCAAAGCTTATTTTATTAAGTGCCTGATGCCCGTCAGAATAACATACCTCTAAATCATGAATTTTTACCAATACTGCACCTCTTATTATTACCTTTTCAGGTTAAATTAGAAACAAATTACTTACAATAAACTTTTGACGCTATATTATATTAATCTTAAGACAAAAACCACCCTCCGATTAGTTCACTAAGCGGTATTAGTCTTAATAAAATCATAAGGCCACCTGCTATCACCACGATAACCCGTCCTTTAAAGTCTAGCCGCTCCCTCCTAGAGAAGGCTATTCTTCCTTCAAAGCCTCTGCATTGCATCGCATGATAAATTCTTTCTGCCCGATCTGTACTTCTTAAGATTAACTGTCCAAGAAATGTTCCCATATCCTTCATTTTAATTCCCTTCTGTCTGGGAGCACGAAGCAGATAAGCATGGTACATAAGGGATGCCTCATTCAGTAATACATTCATGTAACGATAGGTCATCATAAGCTGAATAACAAGTAAGGAGGGCACTCGCAGATTGATTAATGCGTAAATCAATTTATTCATACTGCTTGATGCCGCTAATAATAGTACTGCCATTACAGTTAGTACTGCCTTCAGCATAAGAGAACCAAAGGTTACCATCCCATATGTAATCTTCAGTCCTCCGATATGAGAAAGGATATCCTGATCAAGAAACAGATTGGATACTCCCGCAAAAAATGCGAATGGTAAAGCAAGGCTGCATCTGGTTATTAGAAGCTTTATCGGAATCTCACCGATGATAATGAGAAATATTGGAAAACAGGTAAATACCATTAATCCACTCAAATTATCCGGCTGAAAGGAAATTACTACAACAATATAAATTAGTGTTACAATTAGTTTTAAAGTAGTTGGTACTCTATTCAGTATAGTATCCCTTTGTACCAATTCCTCTAATGCTGTTATTTGTTGAAATGATCTATTCATCGATGACAATGTGATACCCTTAACCTTCTTCTTACTTTTACTATAGATTAGCGTTTTCCAAATCAATCGGCTTTAGACAGCTTTTTTACCTTCATTTTTTTATATCTGACCACAACCACACCTGTTAATATGGTTACCGTTAAGGTAGCAGCACCGCCAACCAGTCCGGATAGGCCTGTTCCAAGCTTGTTGTCCTTAGCCTTCCCTTCAAAGGTATAATCCGGAAGTAAAGCGGTTTTACTCTGTAACTTTTCTGCGCTAGCATGGGAGTCAGAATTATTAGCAAGCTCCTTATCACCGACAATACCCTGAATAGCCCACTCTAAACCATCCGGATTGGATGAAGCAAAGTATGATAAAAATCCTCCGATTACTACGGCAGCTACTGCAAAGAATATTAATACTTTCTTCTTCGAAAATTTATGGTTATTTGATTTCTCCAGTGTATTTGTGATGATTTCTTTACGTGTCCTATAGACAAAGCATAATACAGCACCGGTTATTAATCCTTCCACTATTCCGATTGCCAGATGGATTGATTGCATTGGAAGTACAAATACCATAAAAGGCAGCTCAGTAATACCGGAAACCGTAGTCTCCGTTACTACAGCGAAGGCACCTAACTGTAGACCGACTACAACAGCAAGTATTGCCGCCAGTGAGATTTTCTTTGGCTTGATGGATTTTCTTAATATCAGCTTGTAGATCAGCGGATAAGCAACAAAGCAGGTTAAGAAGCCCATATTAAATATATTACAACCCAAGGCCAGCAGTCCGCCGTCTGCAAAGAACAATGCCTGAATAATCAATACCGAGGTGATGGTAAGAAAAGCAGGATAAGGTCCAAGTAACGCTGCAAGCAGTATTCCTCCGCCAATGTGCCCGCTGGAGCCAGTTCCCGGTATGGTAAAATTAATCATCTGTGCTGCAAATACAAATGCCCCCATAACCCCCATCATTGGTATTCTACCGTCACTTAAATCAGCAGCTTTTATTTTTTTTATGCTGTAACCAACTGCACCTGTCGATACGGCTGCCATTGTGGAACCAACCGCAGTCGATATCAAAGCATCGGACATATGCATAATACATCAACCCCTTATTCAAAATTATAATTATTTTATTGCCATTCGGTTTATCTGCGTACTTAAATACCCCGCACCAAAGCCATTATCAATATTTACTACAGCCATACCCTCTGCACAGGAATTAAGCATGGTTAGGAGTGCTGACACACCATGAAAGCTTGCGCCATATCCGATTGAAGTCGGAACTGCAATCACCGGTTTATCGACCAAACCTGCAATGACGCTGCCAAGAGCCCCCTCCATTCCTGCTACCGCTATAATACAGTTTGCCTTTCTAATCTCATCTAGATTTGAGAACAATCTATGAATACCTGCGACACCTACATCATAGATTCGTTGCACCTGGCTCCCAAAAAATTCTGCTGTTATTGCCGCTTCCTCTGCCACCGGTATATCCGCAGTACCGCCTGTACAGATCGCAATACAACCGATTTTAGGTTTCTCCTTAAGCTGTATCTTAAGTATTCTTGACATCGGATCATACTGCACTACCGGCAATACCGCCTTCACACTTTCATATTGCTCCGGAGTTGCTCTCGTACCTAATACACTGATCTCCTTCTCATAAAAATTCTGAAAGATACTAATAAGGTGCTCCGTGGATTTCCCGTCGCAAAATATAACTTCTCCAAAGCCGGACCGCAGTTCTCTGTGATGGTCAAGCTTTGCGTAGCCTAAATCCTCGTATGGAAGTTTTTTTAAAAGCTCCTCTGCCTTTGTTATTGTAATTTCGTTATTCTTAACCTGTTCCAATAATTTATGTATATCCATAAAGCACCGTACCTTTCCAGCATATTGCTTTTACATTAAGTATAAAAAAACATGAAAAAACTAACAGCTGTTCTCAGCCGCCAGAATCTTCATGATTCATCTATAAATTTTATTATGATACTTTCATTAGATTTATCAAACTTTTTCTGCCTTGAATAATCTTAAACATATATTCCGTAGCCGCCACCTTCCTGGTGGCACATTGAAGATACTACAGAAGACATTGATAATATTTAAGCAATTAAGTCATTGAATTATTTATTAGAATTAAGATAATCCATTACCATTTTGATACATTGATCGATATAAGCTTCCGTCGTACAGCCAAGCTCCGAAGCAATCAGAATATTGCAGCGGTTAAGAGGGATTAAAATTTTTAACGCAGAGCAGGAACTAACTGCTGCCGCCATTGCAGGCGTTAATTCACCCAGCATGGAATTTGCTGCTATGATAGCAATCGGTCCAAGAATGATATCTGACTTATTTGCCGTAAGAACAATAGCGTTCTCACCGGTCGCTCCAAAATCAGCTCCCGCCTTAATCATATTATTAGTGGCTGTTGAATTCGTGCCAAGTGCACAGATTGAGATTCCATTACCCTTCTCTATAA
Source organism: Bacillota bacterium (assembly GCA_023421505.1). Lineage (GTDB taxonomy): Bacteria > Bacillota > Clostridia > Lachnospirales > Lachnospiraceae > Mobilitalea. The sequence goes on along the minus strand of JAEZTJ010000081.1, from coordinate 85,080 downwards.
GCTTTCTTAGCTTACTGATTATACTCTTACCGATTCCCCCACCCTGTCCATCAATTACAGATATCATTATCTCCTTAGGAATCATTCTTGCTCTCCTAACTGATATATTCCTATTAATAAGTATTATTATGTATTTAATCCTAATCTATTATAAATGCTTTTATATTAAATTACCACAAAAATATTATTTCCGAATAAATATTTCTGCTTATAATAAATGTAAAGTTTTTCTTCTTGTGTTTTTCGCTGAGTGAATTTTCTTTTTTAAACTTCTTAATTAGTATCCTATACTAAGCTTCTTATGATTTAGCTTTTTAAAGAATTTCTTCTATTGAAACTTCTTCTCGTACTTCTTCTTAAAACTACAGGGGAGTACTAAGCACTCCCCTGTAGACATTCCATATCAACCTCCATCTGCCGCTAAAACCTGCGAATTTGGGCAGCGCACAAATTTGCCGATTGAAAAATCTTTAATTTTTCAACCTAACTTCCGTTAATTCACATTCCAGGTATAGTAAGCATCCATTGTTGAACTGCTTCCCGAGGAGGAGGTTACTACTCTGTTGGCGCAGCTTTCCCATACTACATTACCACTTGCATCCTTTTTAATAAATTTAAATTGGAAGCTAGTTCCTGCCGGAACGCTAACCGGAAGGAACCACTGCGGGTAATTTGGGCACATCATCGCCTCTGTACAGTTACTTGTATTCCAGGAGCCGAGCTCCGGTATACTACCAACAATATAGATATTTTCTCCGTAATTTGTATTGGCATTAACATGGAAAATAATCTGGTTTTGATCTCCCGACAATACTGTGTAGACAAAGGTATTGCTGGGCGTTGAGCCTTGATATACCGTGATCAAATTATCTCCTGCTAAAGCTCCAGTAGGAACTGTTGTGACTATTTTGTTATTCGTTGCTGATATAACAGTTGCTGAGGTATTGCCAAAGGTTACTGTTGGGGTTCCGCCTAAGCCGTCACCATAGATATAAACCTTATTACCGGCTCTGCCCATTGTGGAAACAACATCACCAATCTTTGGCGTAGTACTATTAGAATTGATATCATATTGCCAGATACTAACCTCTCCGCCTTCGAGTACAAAGGAGTTAATCTTCTTACCATTATTATTTGTTACCGTGACCGGATCTCCATATAACAGTCCGGCGGTATAATCCTGATAGGTACCGACCGGAAGATCCGTTGCGATTGCTGGGATCGTATAGGATATATCCGGCTGACGGTTTACTGCTACCACTACAACATTATCATAAAACTTTCTCTGGTATACCAATACATTCTCAGAGCTGTAAAGAATTGTTGTCATACCATAAGCAACCGCATCATTTGCCTGTCTTAATTCGGATAAATCACCGATTAACTGATAGGCGACTGTCGAGGTATTAAAACTGCCGTCTGTCTGCAGAAATACACGTCCTGCGACATCACTGGCATCGGAGGGTATAACATATTGCTCTGTCCCATAATAGATATTTGGAATTCCACGAGAGGTTAAAAGCACTGCTAAAGCTGCATTATACGGCTTTTGATTCTGCTGCAGATAACCAAATCTTGTAACATCATGATTATCAAGGAAGGTTACTGCCTGATTTTCATATTCGTAGTCATTAGCAGTATATAAAAGCATCTCTCCAAAGTTGGACATCGGCGTGGAAAAGTTACCAAAGGTAGTACTGGCGGCACGGTAAAATTCAAAATCCAGATTATTCACACCGGTCATCTCCGGGAATTTGCAATATTCCGAGTATTTGCTATCCGGTCTGCCGATAAAGAATTCACCAAAATGTGTTATTGTAGCTACGGAATCCACTGTATCCTTTAAGCCTTTTACAAAGGCCGGATTCATATGAAGGGTAGCATCGTGGCGAAGGCCGTCAATACCAAAATCTGCCCAATATTTTACTGCCTTCTCAAGATATGTAACAACTGCACCGTTCTCCTGTGAAAAATCAGCTAAAGAACCAAGATCCTTGTGGCGATAACCGTATTTGCTTGAGTCGCCTCCGCGATCTCCAATTCCGTGAAACCACCCATATGTATCATTATTCGGATTAACCAGCAGATTTTCCACCTTACCATCATTGTTATAATCATAGGGTTCCCCATTCGAATTGAATGCATATTCACCGGAAGGGAGCTTATCAGGTTCATATAATTTACCATCCTCCGGTGAGAAATTGTTCGTAGGATTTTGCCATCTGCTGGTATGATTCGTAACAAAATCTATTACCAGCTTCATATTATTTTGATGCAGTGCATCTTTTAATTCCTTGAATTTATTCAACGTTCCAAAATGCTTATTGGTAGCAAAATAATTACGAACATGATAGCCATGAAAGCTTGTCCAGGTATCATAGCCCCCACCGCTTTGATAATCGATAATTGCATCATCACGGTTTTCGTAGGGTGCGGAAATCCACACTGTAGTAATTCCCATATTTTTTAAATATGGTATCTTATCAATAATTCCCTGCCAGTCTCCACCCTGATACAGCTTTAAGTCATTACCGGTTCCATCATATAAATTACCGTTAAAGCCGGTCGGAATATTGTTACTTGTATCACCGTCATAAAATCTGTCCGTAATAATCTGGTAAATAACGTCACGGGAGGTCACCGGTGTCTTTGCTGCAATGGTAGCCTCAGCAACATCTGTCCGGGAATAGTAAATAGTCAGTGCAAGCATCATAATAAGTACAGATAAAACGAATATCAACATTCTGCCTTTTGTAAAAATACCATTTTTCTTCATAATCATCTTTCCTCTCTTTACTAATCAACGTTTCTTGGTTACAGTTCCTTTCAGCGCTTTCATAATGAGGATAAAATTTGATCCAAGGATGTAAAAAGGAGGCAGTTGCACAGTCCATATACAGTTTACATATTATGTAAATTATTTATGTAGCTTCATCTTATCATTAATTTCTAGGACAGTCAATCCAAATTCAGGTAAACGTTTTACTACAAAAATTATTGGCAGTGGCACCTTATTATCATTTGGTAAATTCACCTATGAGTTTCGATTATGGTATCATACTATATTATAAAGCATCTTCATAATGTTGATCTGCAAAGTTTGAGTAAATTATTAGTAATTAAAACAAGTTGACTTACTCATCCTTATATTAATTAATACCTTTTTGTTGAATCCCTGACAATCAGACTTGGCAAGGTGGTAAAGGATTGAACCTGTAAATTAGGCTTTTTTATCTTAGACAGGATAAGCTTTCCGGCCTGCATACCGACATCATACACATCGATATTTACAACTGACATCATGGGATCGGTAATCCTTGAAAATGGGTAATCATCAAAGGATATTACACCGATATCCCTTGGAATGCGCAGGTTATGCTTCGTTATAGATTTGATAACCCCAAGTGCAAGATAATTATTAGCGCAAATTACAGCATCCGGAGGCTTTTTTTGGCTTATGATTTCCTCCATCATATAAAAACCTGATTGCTTCGTTGATTCACCTCTTCTAATATAAGTCTCCGCTAATTTTAGTCTTTTCTCTGTAAGTGCTGTCACAGCTCCCTGCAGGCGGTGTGTAGAAATCATATCATTCATCTCCCCACCGATAAAGGCTATCTTTTGATAGCCTTGTTCGATCAAGTGGTTTGCTGCTATTTCCCCCGAAAGATAATTATTATTATCAATCCAACACAGCTGGCTCTCAAAATTAGGACAGCCTATTATGATATGCGGAAAAGCAGTCTTTAAGATTTTTACAGCGATTTCCTTTGTGATTACCGATGCATGGATTACCAATCCATCCGTACTATTTCCTGCAATGATGCGGTCCAAAGCCTCAGGATCATCCTCTGGGCGGATATTTATGATACTTAGAGTATAATTTTTATTATTTAATACATATTGCAGACCGGACATAATTTCAAACATATGCGGATTTAAAAAAGCGGTATTTCGTTCAAGGGTCGTTACAAATAATATATTTCGGGTGGACTTTCTGGCAAAATTCTGCGCGCGAAGATTAGGATGATAATTCATCTCCTTCATGATACGATTAATCTTAGCTGCCGTTGCCTCTGAAATGGAAGGCACCTTATTGATTACCTTCGAAACGGTTGCTGTTGAAACTCCCGCTTCTTTTGCTACATCCTTAATTGTAACTGCCATTTTCCTCCTCAAGTTCCTTTCACATTATTATATTTATGATGTAAAGACCGCAATAAGATACCCATAGCCGGACAACTGCTGTTCTTCATACCCGGATTGCCAAAGGATTGTACTTCCACCAAGCTCTATACTTAAGGGGACACTTTCGCTTCCTGCATTCAGGGCAATGAGAATACGCTCCTCTTTTATGAAACGCTCAAAAACATACAGCCTGCAGCCCTTCTTTGCATAAATCGTACGAAATTCTCCCAGTCTTAAAGCTTTCAGCTTTTTTCTTACATAAATCGCAGCTTTATAGAAGGCAAAGAGCTCATTGTCTTCCTCCTCCCATTTCATTGGGCATCGATACTCCTCTTCGCTTAGTCCGGTTATACCCTGCTCATCACCATAGAAGATGGAAGGCGGTCCAATAAAGGTCATCTGAAATAAAACTGCGAGCTTATACCGTGATAGCTCTCCGTTACAATAGGATAAGAATCTGGGCACATCATGACTGTCTAGGAGATTAAGCTGTCCATATACTAGATTCTTACGATAGCGCATCCGCAGCATTGTGACCCTTCCATCAAATTCATAAGCATCAATACTGCCTTCTGCGAAGAATTCCTTACAATACTGACGGAAATCATAATTCATTGAGGAATCAAACAGATCTCCCATCAGCCAGTGTCCAGCATTTTCCCATATCTCCCCAATGAGAAAGCAGTCAGGCTTTGCTTTCTTGGCTGCTTTACGAAATTCTCTCCAGAAGTCAGAATTCACCTCACTGGCAACATCTAACCGCCATCCATCCACCCCGAATTCTGTAAGCCAATGACTGCATACCTTGCAAAAATAATCAACAACAGAAGGATTAGAGGTATTCATCTTCGGCATCAGCCGTTCATAGGCAAAGCACTCGTAACTCGGAATATCCTCCGGATTATCAGGCTTAATCACTGGAAAGCTAAGTCGGTAAAACCAATCTTTATATTCGCTGTCTTCCCCCTTCTCTACTACATCATTAAAGGCAAAGAAGTTCCAGCCGCAATGATTAAATACCCCATCAATGATTACCTTAATACTACAATTGTGGCACAAATCTACAAAAAATTTAAATTCTTCATCTGTACCAAAGCAGGGGTCCACATGAAAATAATCTATGAGATCATATTTGTGGTACTCGCCTGCTACAAAAAGGGGATTGATATAGATGCAGTTAATTCCGAGCCTGAGAAGGTAATCCAGATTATTAGTAATTCCCTCTATCGTACCACCATTTTTATTTTTTATTATTTTACCTTCATATTCTATTTCCCGACTTTCCCTGCTAATAATCCTTCTACCGGAGGCAAAGCTGTCCGGGAAGATATTATAGATAATCGCATCCTTCGTCCAATCCGGTATGTCAGCGATATCTTCTCTACGGTTATAAGGATACTGGTAATACAGCGATCTTTCCATTACCGTACTCGATTTAAATAAATCAGAATAATAAAGGATTGTTTCTACCTCGTCCTCCAGTTCAAAATAGTAGCAGATTCTTGTATAAGGAGTATCAAGTACCACTTCAAAGTAGTCAAAGTACTCATCCCTTGCAACTACCTCCATCGTAGCTTTAGTAAAGATAACCGGTGTGACTCTGCAGGCTCTGTCCCCATAATACAGCCTGCAGGTCTTTAAATCACCTCTCGCAGCACGAAGCCTGAATACAATCTGTGATTCATTCAGACCATGTGCATAGTTTGACATTGGTATATGTAAGATTGCTTCTCTTTTCATAATTTACTTTATCCTTTCACTCCGCCAACCGTTAAGCCGGAAACCATATGCTTTTGAAATTTAAAAAATATAATTAAGATAGGCAGCGAGATCAGAAGGGAGGCCGCTGCAAATATTGGCCAATTACCGGACATTTCAGTCGCCTGTAAGGAATATAAGCCCGCTGCCAGCGTATAATTATCCGCTCCTGTCATAAAGGTAATTGCAAAGATATATTCATTCCATACAAAGATCAGAATCATAACGAGTGTTACAATGATTGAGGGCTTTGCCAGCGGCAGTATCACCTTTGTTACCAGCTGTAGATCATTTGCACCATCTATCTGTGCTGCTTCCTCAATTTCGTTCGGTATGGTATCAAAATATCCCTTCATATTCCATAAACCGAAGATGGACATCGTACCCACATATACAAGGATCAGTCCTATTTTAGAATCCGTCTGACCTATCATGTTAAGAAGCTTATAAATAGCCAGCATGGATAAGATCTGTGGAAAAGCATTCAGGAGAATCAATATGTACAGGATGGTTTTCTTTCCCCGAAAACGAAATCTCGAGAATGCATAGGCAGCCGGAATGGCAAAGGTCAAAGAAATAACCACTGTGGCTACAGCCAGAATAATACTATTCTTAAGCCACAAAAGTACAGGTTCCTCAAAAAGCACCGCTTCATAATTATCAAAGGTCAAATTCTTAGGAATAAAGGAGAACTCTGTACTGATTAAGCTGTTATTTCCACTGATGGATACAGAAAATGCATATAAAATCGGTATCATAGCTATGATGCATACAATAATCAGTACGCAGTGGATCATTGATAATTTGATTATTTCTCTTCCTTTTCTACTCATTCTCCCTTCAGCTCCTTTCTGGTAAACAGTGTAAATATAATCAAGATGCCAAAAATCAATACCGAAATAGCGGAGCTGTAACCATAATTATTGGTTATAAATGCATTCTCATGAGCATAAGTCAGCACTGTATGGATATCCGCTCCAGTCTTTGCACCAGATTGCTGAGTCAGAAGGTAAATAATATCAAATTGCTTAAAGGTAGTAAAAAACGTAATGATAACTGCAGGTGCTATGATCCGATGGATAGAAGGAATCGTGATATGGTAAGCCTTTGCAAACCAACCGGCACCATCTAGCTCCGCACTCTCATAATATGCTTTATCCACACTTTGAAGCGCACCGTCAATAATCATAATCATAAAGGGAAGCGCAAGCCACAGATTGACAGCCGTACAGGATAAAAATGCGGATATATCATTATTTAGCCATTTTACCGGAGCTATATTCAGTTTATCAAGCCATTGATTTAGAAGGCCAAATTTAGAATTAAACATTCCAGTTTTCCATAGAAGGATGGATACATATCCCGGCATCGCCCAGGGAAACATTAAAATTGTCTTATAAAGATTTCTAGGCTTTAGGTTCTTTGTATTCAAAAGCATTGCCAGTGTAAAGGCTATGATAAGCTGCAGAATTAGATTAAGAAAGGTCCATATGACCGTTATTACTAGTGATTTTATAAATCCCGAATCTGCTACCGATAAGGCTTTCTTATAATTAATCAGTCCCTTAAAGGAATAGTCAAACCAATGATACACATTCATATTGGTCAGTGAAATATAACCGGTATATACAATAGGAAATACAACGACAACAATTATGATGATGAGTGACGGCATTGAATACAAATACGGCTTTGCATTTACTTTTCTCCTATTCATTTCTCACCTGTACCTTTCTGATATACTTATTGCATTGCAGCAATCAACTCCTCTGCTTCCTTCTCTGCAGTTTGTGCTTCCTTTGCCGGATCACCGTCACTCATATTGATGGCGGAAAGCATATTACCAGTGACGGTCCACATTACATCCATCTCAGGAATATTTGGCATAGGGATTGCGGTTTTGGCAGTCTCCTTCATCATCATAACCATTTCATCCTGCTTCACTGTCTCATCCTCGTAGCATAAAGTGTTAGCCGGTGCACAACCGCTGGCACTTGCCATCGCGATACCGATATCCGTACCTGTAAGCTGTGTTAAGATTTTTGTAATCGCAGCCTTTTTCGTCTCTGCCGCTATTTTCAGAACATGAAGCCCCTGTGTACCGGAATAGGGCGCAAGTGGTAATCCTGTCTCATCTACAACTGGCATTTTAGCAAATCCGAGATCAATTCCCCTCTGTCTCGCGCTTGGAACCAGCCAGGGTCCACCAATAATAGAATTTGCCATACCCTCAAGAAATAGTATATTTACCGTATTGTAATCACTCTCCCCCGGCATGAACTCAATAAACTTTTTATGATACTCTAATGCATGAATCGTCTCAGGAAGTTTAAGTCCAAGCTCTCCTGCAGCACTTATAATATAACCACCAAAGCCGTGAAGCCAGGGAACACTATAGTATGCCGTACTATGCTGTTCTACAAAGCCATACCGCTCCCCATCCGTATTATCCTTCATATACTGATATAATCCCTCAGTTGTTTGCGGAACTATAGCTTTATCCAGATACTTCTTATTATACATAAATAATAAGGTTTCAAAGTAGATCGGAAGCTGGTAGATATTCCCTTTATAGGTAGCAGCTGAGACACTAACCTCCATATAATCTTTAAAAACATCCTTTGCTATAAAATCCGTAATTGGCGCCAAAATGCCCATTTCTGCATAAACCCCGATTTTATCGTGAGCAAAGAAATACATATCCGGTGCGGATTTTTTATCATTACCGACTAGTTTAAGAGCCTCTGTTAGGCCTTCCTTTTTAACCAGTGTAACCACAATATCCGGAGCCAGTTTATCAAGCTCCTTCTGTAATACATCTGCAACTGCCTCTTCCTTATCATGCCATATTGTTATCTGTACCGGCTCTTTTTTCGTATTCTCTTTATTAAAAGCCTCCTCTTGCCCTTTCTCCTTATGGGAAGTATCAGCACTTTGCTCCTCCTTCTCATTATCGCCTGCTACTGTCACCTGATTATCCTTTGTGGATACACTGCTTTCTTCGTTATCCTTTTGTTTGCCGGAACACCCGATAAACAAACACATAACGATAATAGAAGCGAAATACAAAACCATTCTTTTTTTCATATATTTCTCCATTCCTCCGGCTCAATCAGTTATGATTTATAACAGTCTGTATGCCTTACTAATTTTCATTAAAATCTCATTACGAAAATGAGGAACGCTTAAGTCCGTTCCTCATTTTCTTCTACTTGTCAGCACAATTTTAAGAGCAGGCACAAACTAATTCAAAGGGCAGGTAGTTATGCTAGTATAAGGCACTGTCTATCTATCAAACCAAGATAGCATTATATTATCCTGATTACTATGTATGACTAACCTTGTAGCTTTTATATTAACTATGCGATTCTCTTACGTTTTACAGTAATAAAGCTGATTCCTGATAATACAGCTAATGCAGCCCATAATACAGAGAATGCTAATTCACCTGTCTTTGGTGCACTCTCTGAGGTTGCTTGTGCAGCATCAGCAGGCGCTGCTTCTGTTACTGCTGCTTCTGCGCTTACAAAGCCTTCCGGTGCTTCATATGCTACTGTTGCAGTGAAATCGTCTGCGACTGTAATCCAAAGCTCTTTTGCCTCAACGGAAACATCTGCTGTCTGATCGCCTTTATCAACACCTTCATTAATAATGATTGAGTTAACCCAATCGGGAATATCATAATAATACCAGCCTTCATTTGCTTCATCCTTTGTTAATTTTTCTCCGGGCCATGCATCAAATACATTCGTTCCATCTGGTGCCGACCAAGCCCATAAGCCTGGCTCAGCCCAGTCACTGGGTGTTTTTGCATGCACTGTAAAGTTCTCGGCAGCAAATGCAGGAACCGACATCACAAAGCTTAGAATTAGTGTAAGTAATAAAACCCCAATTTTTTTCATTTTCTTCATCCTTCTGTCTCCTTTCAAATTTTCGTATAAGTCTTATCAACAGGGAATAAATTATTGTGCAGATAAGAAATATTTTCCATTCCTTCAAAGGAATATGGAATTTATTTCCATCTAACTATATTGCTATACTAGCACTCCGAAACGGAAAAATCAACCACAAATTAGGTAATCGGTTTACTAATATATACATCGTATTTATCAGTATTTCCTGCATATTTTTTTATTGATGAAATATATTATTAGGTAAACGCTTTACTTGATGAATAGAACGTGTGCCCACCGGGCACACTAATACGCCAACAGCCACTCTTTGCAGAGTGGCTGTTGGCGTATTATAAAATTGAGTATAAAAACGAATATTCGTAGTAAACTTAGCAAAATTGATTATAATTCTGAAATAAATTAAGATTAAACTACCTGCAATACTTTTACACTTGTATTCCTTGATAAATCCACATATTTTGAATTAATTGATAAAATAGGATAAGTGATATCCTGAGGCGGTATGTAAACGACCTCTCCTATCTCTCCGGTACTCAGCTCCACGTTGGTTCCGATATAGAGGGGAGCTAAATGTCTTAAGAATTCATATAGTATCCGATAGTCAAACTGGCTGACACCTTCTGTAAGAAACATCTTAAAGGACTCAAACGGAGAAACCTTCTTCTTATAGATCCGGTTCTGCGTCATAGCATCATATACATCCGATATAGATATTATTTTAGCAAATAAGCTAATGGCATCCCCTTTTAATCCAAATGGATAGCCTGAACCGTCAACTCGTTCATGATGCAGTAAAATGGCCTTCTTAACTTCATTATCAAACTCCGGTAAATCTTTGATAATCTCATAGCCAAGTGCTGCATGCTGCTTCATAATCTCAAATTCCTCAGGATCAAGCCTTCCTTTCTTATTGAGAATTTCGGGCGGAACTTTTGTCTTACCGATATCGTGAAGCAGACTTGCTATAATTAGATTATATAAATCCTTCTCGGGCAGATTAATCCAGTGTCCTATCAACATAGAGTAGAATGCCGTATTGATACAATGTGTATAGGTGTATTCATCATTATGGCGAATTCTCTGCAGGCCCTGCGTAATAAAATTGCTTTCTGAGATATGTTTATAAATCATATCCGAGATATAATATGCTACCTTTTCTACTTCTTCAAATTGTCCCGATACAACACCTCTTAATAAATCCTTAATCAACAAGAGACAATCCTTATATTTTTTTGCAAAATCAGCTAATTTACTGGAGCTTTCCTCGACATCATATATTTTTATATCGTAAATACCGAACTCCATCAGTTTAGTTTTAATATAATCATTTATTACAGTATTCTTAGCTACTAAAATAATTCCATTATCACTGAAAACATCATCCCATAATATATCTCCAGCTTTGCATTTAGATATACTTACCTTTCTCACTTTACCCTCCATATTATAAAATACAATTTGAACAAATAAAAAAAGCAGACACTGATCGGTTGTCTACTTTTTAAAATAATCTTATCGATTAAAAAGTTGGCAACCTGACTATCTTAGCAAATAATGCCTTAGACTCACGGCTTTGCGTCCTCACCTTTCGATGAGTTTGCCTTTTCAATTTGATAAAGCTTTATGTATGATTACAAAACTACTTCCAAGAGATACAAAACATAACCTCCCCATAATGCATCTCATGGAATACAAAAAATCCCAACTTCTCAAGTTCATCCCTTAAATCATCATACATACCTTTTTTGCAGCTTGTAAAAGTTCTACCCCATTTGAACTTATCATTCCAGATACGTTCTAAAACTTCCCTCAATCTGCCTCTGGTTCCGCCCAGAAATTCATCTCTTTTTTGTTCCATTATTTGTTCTGTCTCAAATAATACATCAATCATACAATTCACCTGCTATACTGTTATTGATTAAGCTATTTATGATGTGTGTCCAGCTTTGAAGGCTTCACTCTTGAATATTATTCAAAATCTTAAAATATATATTTTATTCTCTCATATTATATATTATTATACAAATAATGACAATAGCTATTTTTATTTTTTACACAATTTCTGCATAGAAGTACAAAATTTTACAATTTCTATCAGCCGCTTGATAGCGAATGCTTTTAAAATAAGTAATTGTAGATTTGGAATTTTTATTATAATATAATATATCATACATAAATTTCCACTATGAAACCCTACTCAACGAAGTCTCATACCATTTTTTGTACCAGGTTTTTCTTAACTATAATATCTGAAGAGGATTTTTAATATGGAGCAAACTATTTTTTTAGTCGAAGATGAAGAAAATCTTGCATTTGGTATAAAAAGCTACCTGCAAAAAAAGAACTTTGCTGTTCAATCCGTAGGAACAGTCGCAAAAGCAAAATGTAGCTTAGAAAAAAAACTACCCTCCCTGATGATTATAGACTGGAATCTACCGGACGGTAACGGAGGCTCGCTATGTAAATGGATCAGAAGTAAATGGAAAGAACTTCCTATCATTTTTTTAACCATACGAGGAGACACAAAGGATATGGTACAGGGTTTTGATATCGGTGCGGACGATTATATCGTAAAGCCCTTCGAATTAGAGGTACTCTACTTAAGAATATGTGCCATCTTAAGAAGAGCAGAAAGAGTGGAAGGAAATGTACTGGTATGCGGTCCCATTGCACTTCATAAAAAGCGTATCAAAGTATTTTATGACCAGGAGGAAATATTCTTAAGTGCGATGGAATACCAGCTTTTGCTTCTATTAATGGAAAATAAAAATTATACCCTTCCAAGAAATCGGCTTCTCGAAATCATCTGGGATACCAACGGTAATTTTGTAAATGATAATACGCTGACTGTTACTATGAAGCGGCTCCGCGAAAAGCTTCATAATCCCAACTGCTTAAAAACAATCCGTAGCTTGGGATACCGTATGGAGGATGAAGGATGAGAAAAGGGAAATATAAATGCTTATTAATTATTGTTTTGTTCCTCAGCAGTTTGTCTGCCAGCATATTAGTAAGTATTATTATGGCTAAAACCTATGCTTCTAGTCAATATAAGCTGATTTCATCTGTTACTGATAATATCATAAAACATTATCCCGAAGCCAAACAGGATATATTACGTATGATAAAGGATAGTATTAATACGGGTAAAGTTAAGTCTGTTTCTACCCCTTCCGTTCTTTCCGAATATGGATATACGAAAGAGATCTTTGAAGAAACCTACCTTCATAATGCATTGCTGACTATTATTGTATTTTTCTCTATCTTATTCGTGCTTTTGCTAATTCTTTACCTTTTCATAAGAAAAGCTAATCGTCTTCGTGTATCAGAATTAACCACCTATTTAGAAAGCTTTGACCACGACGATGGTACTGTTCTGCCTCTGCGGAAAGAAGACGACTACTCTCAATTAGAGGATGAGATATATAAAACAGTAACAAAGCTTAGACAGACAAGAGAAACAGCTGTTAAGGAGCGGCAAAATCTGGCTGATAATCTTGCTGATCTCTCTCACCAGATTAAAACGCCGGTGGCTTCTATATCATTAATGACTCAATTACTGGACTCAGGTAATAATCATGAATACACTCAGCGTATACAAAATCAATCCGCACATTTGGAACAGCTGATTGAAGCACTCCTTACTCTTTCCCGTATTGATGCAGGAGCACTGAGACTTGCCGAAGCTTCAGTTGATATCTACACGATGCTGCAGATATCTATAGAAACCATTGAAGTTATGCTCCTTAAAAAAAGGATACAGGTCACTCTCCCTAATCACCCCGAACTAACCTATACCGGTGACATGGAATGGAGCATTGAGGCCTTTTCCAATCTCCTAAAAAACTGTACCGAGCATACACCGGAAGGCGGAAGTATTATCCTAGATTATCATCAAAACCCTCTGTATCTCGAGATAACAATCAAGGATAGCGGAAGTGGCTTTTCTGAGAAGGATCTGCCTCATCTTTTCGAACGCTTTTACCGAGGAGAAAATGCTTCAGTTAACGGATGCGGAATCGGTCTGTCTCTTGCCAAAGCAATCATTGAGAAGCAAAACGGTATCCTTAGTGCGAAGAATATCCCTAATGAAGGGGCTTGCTTTATCGTTAGATTCTACTGTCACTGAGATGTCACTTTCCTATGCTAGTATAAAAAAGAAAAAATGCTTAGGCAGATAACAGCATTAACTGCCCAGCAAGTAATTAGGAGGGATATCATGGATATTTTAAAATGTGAAGCGGTCTCTAAAACTTATGGTTCCGGACCGAATAAGGTTAACGCTCTGAATAAGATTAATCTGACTGTAGAAAAGGGTGAATTCATTGCAATCGTCGGAGCGTCCGGTTCCGGCAAATCAACTTTACTGCATTTAATCGGTGGCGTGGACAAACCAAATGAGGGTAAGATATTGATTGAAGACACGGACATAGCTAAATTAAATGCGGAACAGTCAGCCCTTTTCCGTCGGCGTAAGGTCGGACTTATTTATCAGTTCTATAATTTAATTCCATCCCTGGATGTCAGAAGAAATATTATGCTCCCCATTCTTCTTGATAAACGGAAACCAGATGAAGAATATTTTGAACAAATTACTCGCATTTTAGGTTTGACAGACAAGCTTAATGCTTTGCCCAGCCAGCTATCCGGCGGTCAGCAGCAAAGAACCGCAATAGCTAGGTCCTTATTCTATCGCCCGGCTATCATTCTGGCCGATGAGCCAACCGGTAATCTGGATCAAAAAAATTCAAAAGAAATAGTGGAACTATTAAAGCTCTCCAATCGTAATTTTAATCAAACCATTCTTCTTATTACGCACGACGAGAAAATCGCTCTGGAAGCAAACCGCATTATAACCATAGAGGATGGAAGTATTATTACTGATAAGGCGGTGAGATAATGAATATATGGAAGGAATATTCAATCAGTTATTTGAAGAAGAATAAAACTGCCAGTATTTCTATTATAGTAGCTGCTTTTATCTCCTCTTTACTGCTTTCTCTGACCTGCGGCATATTCTATAACATCTGGACCGATGAAATCAGACTAATTAAGCTAGAGGAAGGAGACTGGCAGGTTAAAATTGCTGCCGCTTTATCTGAGCAGGATCTGGAAACCATAGAAAATCATCCAAATGTAAAAAAGGTAGTGCCTGAAACAGATCAGGACGGACAGAGAAATACTACCCTACTATACTTTCATAATCAGAGAAAAATTTATAAGGACATGCCCAAATTAGCCAAGCAGCTTGATCTTCCTACTGAAGATAACACTGCCATTATCTATCATGAAAAGCTACTGAATCAGTATTTTGTTTTCTCACCGGAAGAAGGTAAGAAGCCCCCTCTCGTCCTGCTAATATATCTATTTACCCTGATCCTTACAAGTTTATCTCTTATTCTAATCATACACAATGCTTTTGGGGTATCCATGGATGCAAGGCTACACCAAATGGGTATTCTTCAAAGTATCGGGGCAACCCCAAAACAGCTTCGTTTTGTTTTAACAACGGAAGCCTTTGTTTTAAGTCTGCTTCCTATCCTGATTGGTGTTACTTTGGGTGTTGGTCTGTGCTATGGCTTTATGTCATTTATCAACAATATTACGGGTTCAGTCAGAAAATACGATTTGATATTTAAGTACCATCCAATCATTTATTTTGCAGCCCTTGCCGTATCCATTATTACCGTCTGGATTTCTGCAAGGATTCCTGCTAAAAAGATAAGCCGTATAAATCCTTTGGAGGCTATACGATATGGTAAGGAAACTCCTGTGAGAAAAATGAAGCGGTTTTTTATACTCTCCCACCTATTTGGAATTGAGGGTGAGTTAGCCAGAAAATCACTTTATATCAGAAGAAGAGCTTTTCGCACCTCTACAGTCTCGCTCACAATTTCCTTTTTGGTCTTCAGTGCCTTTTTAAATCTGGAGACAATATCAAGGATCAGTACTAAATATACTTTTTTCGAGCGGTATAAGGATAAGTGGGATTTAATGCTTACTATAACCGATAACGGTGAGCAGGATCAGATATTGATCGACGACATAAGAGCTATTCCTGGGGTTGAAAGCTGTATTGCCTATCGGAAGGAAGCAACCCGTGTTAGTATTACACCCTCTATGGTAAGCGATGAACTTACTGCAATCGGTGGTATAGAGGCTCTTAAGGGCAGTGGAATTAAAATGATACAGGATAATTATCAAATTGATGCTCCACTCTTTCTATTAGATGATGTAAGCTTTGAACGATTTAGAAGTGAAATTGGAGCAAATCCAGAGTTTTTCACAGCTGATAAACCGGCTTATTCCATACTGGTTAATACCGTATGGGATAACACGAATAGTACCCGAAAAAACAAATTATTACTTCCCTTTATCAAGGAACAGGATGATGTAACCCTTCAGCTTGAGCCAGTTTCCAATGAACAGAATGAAGCCGGTAGCCCCTTTCCAGTAAGAATTGCTGCTACGACAGATAAGCTGCCCAATATCCGAGAAGAAGCACCTGATTTTTCATTGCTTCAAATCATGTCAAACAGTTCTTATCAAAAAACAGCCATAAAATTCAATACACCTGAATATAATTATAATATTATGGCAATTACAGATGAGGATATTTCTGTAATAGACGCTAAGATTAGAGAGCTTCTGGCTGATCAATCCAAGTATACTTTAGAAAACCGCTTTGATAAGGTTGAATCAAATGTAAAATTCCGCAATGCATATATAATAGTAATCGGAAGCTTAGCAGGCTTATTGGTTATCATCGGTCTAGCCAATATTTTTTCCAATACCTTAGGTCACATACAACAAAGGAAAAAGGAGTTGGCAAGGTATTTAACAATCGGATTGTCGCCAAAAGGTGTAAAACAGTTACTGCTTCTTGAGGCAAGTGTATTAGCAATTAAACCAATATTAATCAGTCTTGTAGTAAATATACCTCTGGTTATATTTGCACTACGCACAAGTTTGATCCCTTCCAGTGAATTTCTTCATAATATACCGCTATTACCCATTGTAGGATTTGCATTGGTTATCCTGCTATCTGTTGCATTAGCCTATTATATCGCAGGAAGAAAGATTATTCGAACTGATTTAATTGATGTACTGAAGGATGAAACAATGATTTAAGCATTATGGACTCGCTTATTGTGCTATATTAATCAGATACGATACTAAATAATTGATTACGATTTCTTTACAAATAATCTTAGCATTATTTTATAAATAAGTGATGCAAAACATGAATAGAGTGCCAAAAATTTCTTTTTATACCAAGACAGTAATATGCAGTAAATGCATTGTTTTAGTGTGAATTGTTGAAAAGAACAATTCACACCTAGAAGTTTGTGCCTTCGTAATCCTCAACACAAACTAATTCAATGGACAGGCATGTTATGTTATGAAAAAGTACTTTTGGTACTCTAATTCATTAACTTTTAACGCTTACGCTAACTTCTTCTCATTAAATCCTTCACCAGCTTATTAATTCGTTTATTCTGTGCTTCATTCATATGGCTTTTTCTTTTATCTAATACCTCAAGAAAACAAGTAACATTCTCTTTATTGATACAAATTGATGCCCGTTCTGCATGCTGTGGCACTTCCTTCGGGCGGCAGGATGCTAGATGCTTTATGATCAAAGGTAATACCGCCTTCTCATATTCCAAATCCGCCTTACATAGCTTAGCAAGGACAGTGATACAATTATCAATAGTAATTACACTTCCAGTCTCATATGCCTTCATTATAAAATTAAGTTTTTCATAAATTTCCTTGGCTTTTAGGTCTGCAATTGCGGCTAATGCTGTCATACTTCCCCAGACCAGACGATTATTTTTAGACTGTAGGTGTGAAATAAAATCATTAACATAATCAGCTATTAATACCTGTTTTCGATAACCGATTTCATAGAGAACTTTAATACAATCATTGGTAATCGCCTTATCACTGCCATTCATGCCATCAACAATTTCTTTGATCCCTGACTTATCATTATTTTCACATAACGATTCTGCCAATTCAATATTGGGCTCCTCATCCTTTCGCCCAAGGCTGCATGCTAATTTTTCCAACATAATACATTATACCCCCTTTATATTCTTTTCCTATTGTTTATAGCATTACTTATATTCCTCGTTAATACTTCTAATAAATTAATAAAGAGCTATACGGTCTAGTCCATACGTCGATTCAATTATGTTGGTATTATCCGGCAATCTGAGTATACTATTTTATATGATTTTTACTGTCAATACTCTTAGGAAGCTCTCCATAGTAACCAATATTAGAAATATTAACAAAATACCCCGATCTATATGTATAAGAAACTGTTTTCATCCAGTTATACTTAGGATTTACCTCATATATTATAGCACTTTCAATATCCTCTACCAGATTGTTATCATAAATTTTAGGCTTCTCAATTATACCAAAGCGGATTAATTTCTCACCTTTCACTGTACTCAACCAATTATCTGTATGAGATTTCATCCTGTTTGAATAACTATCAATAGTTTTACCAATATATATTAAGGTTTCTTTACCTGCAAATATTCTTGAAATATAATATAGCCCATACTGGCTACATATTTCTTTTTCAAAGGCATTATTAAATTTGGTGGGATATGTCCATTTGATTATTATATCTTTTTTTCTCATTTGTTACTCTCCTTCTTACGAATTTTAGTATATTGCTTCTGTTCTTGTTGCATATTCATATACTGTATCATCCCTTATGCCATAGTTTAAATATACAAAAAAAGCAACCCGAGATTTTTCTCATGTTGCTTTATGTTTTAATATTGCAATCATCATTATACAAATGCTTCATAATTAAAGTTTCTTGCCTCTTTACATATGATAAATGATAATCAATAAAACCTTAATTAAGACTTTTATAACAGCTCGTAGGGGAATCGAACCCCTGTTTCCGCCGTGAGAGGGCGGCGTCTTGACCCCTTGACCAACGAGCCTCAAGAACAATATTTATATTATACTATCTTCAGGAAAAATGCAAGCTTTTTTTTCATATTTTTTTCGAATTGTTTTACCAATTAAAACACTTTATAATCGCAGTATCAAAAAGTACTTTTCAGTTATTACTTCCAATTACATCAAAGTATTTATTTGATCGACAATATATGCTATGTCCCTTGGATTATTAAGATAATTTAATACTGCAGTATCAATCTTAATAACCTTAATCTCATTATATGTATTTTTCAGCCATTTCTCATATCTCAGTTCCTGATTATGAATAAAAGCCTCTGTAATCGAATTTTCAAAGCCTCTACCTCTTCGTCTCACTCTTTCCAGAATGATCTCAGCTGGTGCATGCAGATACAGGATAATATCAGGCTTTCTTTTTATATTACTTACCAAGGCTTGATAGATATCTTCAAACAATGTATAATCTCTGGAACTAATATTTCCTTCTTCATAAAATTGCTTTAAGAATATGTGAAAACATTCATATATACTTCTTTCCTGGATAATATTATCTGCTTCCAGATCAAGTCTCCCATGTAGCTTTGCAAACTGTGTCAGAAAGAATAACTGGGAATGAAATGCCCAGGTCTTAAAATCCTTATAGGCGTCATCAATATAGGGATTTTCTTCATAGGGATCTGATATGAGCTTATAACCTAATTCCTTGACTAACAACTCGGCTAGCGTACTTTTTCCTACGCCGGTGCATCCGCTGATTAAAATATATTTATTTGCGTTCATTTTGAATATCCTTTCTTTCCATTGTTCAATTTACTTATGAGATGTGTATTAATGCCATTTAATATTTCACCAATGCTGTCATAATTATAATTTCTGACAAAATGGAACTTATTATTTGCTTCTTTAATTAGATTAGGCATATCCTCCTGCGATTTACAGCATAATAAGGTTGGCTTTTCCAAAGCAAAAGCAAACCCTGTCTCTACAAGAACTGTTGAAACTACACTTTTTGGATAGATTAAAACAAAGAAGGAGCTATTGCGAATAGCGTCAAAATTATTTGTATCGATTACGGTAGCCGAAATATCATCACTTACTTCCCCGGAATAAAACACCTTTAACTTATAATTCGTTCTCAAAGGCTTTATGATATTTTGAATTACCTCAGAACGAAAGTTCTTATATTCCTCCTCAGAAGGTGCTCCACCCTTCATTGGCGCAGAGATGAATAAGTCATACTGTAATGCTTCTACTTTCGGTTGTTTTAAGTTTTTTGTCAGTATGAGGAATATGCCTATCGTAATGATTACTAATATGATAAGAGACCCAATGATTAAGTAAGTCTTATTCCCATCCTCTAAACCAGTACTAACTACTGCCACTAATAAGGATTCTAATATTAATGGGATTAATACAAGCAACCCAAACGGTTCTTTTATCATCTGTATCAGCTTTACTCTCATCGATAACTGATTATCATCTTTCACTGTGATACCTCCTTCATGTATTTACAAATTATACCATTTCAAACTCAATTATTCAATATCTTAAGAGGCTATTACACTCTTCTATATAAAATATATTCCGCATAATACAAGCTTATAATCGTAAAATGAAGCAGAGTCAAATAAACAGCGTTAAATAGGGTAAAATAAGCAAATATCTTCTACGTCATTGCATCGTAGTCTATTTAGTGAATATCACTCAAGTAATTTTATTTTACGTATACAAAAACCAGCTGCTAAATAAAATTTCCTTATCTAGAAGCTGGCTTTTGTATGCTTATCTTTTGTTTTATAAAAAATCCAATAATGACATCTGATTCGATAAAGGAAGATCTCCTAAAAGTCCCATATTGGCCATATTATCAACTACCGTTGAGCTGACCTTGCAGCGGACCTTAAAATCATCTCTTGAAAGAAATTTACCCTGCTTTGCAGCTTCCACCACACCGTCCGCTGCTTTGTCTCCAAGACCGTCAATTGTACTTAGTGCCGGCATCAGCTTTTCTCCGATAATCTGAAAAGCATGGGCCTTTGCAGAATAGATATCGATCGGTACAAATTGGAAGCCTCTTGCATACATTTCCTGAACAATTCGCATATCCTTGAAGGTGTCTTGTTCCTTCTTAGACAAAGTATTGCTCCTTCTCTTATAATCTGCAATATGCTGCTCCAGCTTCTCCCTGCCGAGACACATCAGCTCATAGTTAAAAGCCGAGGCACGGATACTGAAATAAGCCGCATAATAAGCCAAAGGATAATATACCTTAAAATATGCTATACGGAAAGCCATCATGACATAAGCAGCAGCATGTGCCTTCGGGAACATATACTTAATCTGCTTGCAGGACCAGATATACCAGTCCGGCACCCCTGCCGCCACCATAGCCTCTTCCATATCAGGTGTAAGTCCCTTACCCTTACGGACGCTTTCCATGATTTTGAAGGATTTACCCGGTTCTACCCCTGTTGCAATCAGATAGATCATGATATCATCACGGGTACAGATAGCCGTAGTCAGAGTACAGTTACCGTTCTGGATTAAGGTCTGGGCATTATTTAACCATACATCCGTACCATGAGAAAGACCGGAGATACGGACTAAATCAGAGAAGGATTTTGGCTGTGTATCCTTCACCATCTGCATAACGAAATCTGTTCCAAACTCAGGAATACCGAGGCACCCAAGTTCACAGCCATCCAGATCCTTTGGTGTAATTTTAAGTGCACTCAAATCATGAAACAGGCTTAATACCTTTTGATCATCGAGCCTTATTTTCTTTGCATCGAGCCCGGTTAAATCCTCCAGCATTCGTATCATGGTCGGATCATCATGACCTAGAATATCTAGCTTTAATAAGTTATGGTCAATGGAGTGATAATCAAAATGTGTTGTGATTGTCTTCGTTGTCATATCATTTGCCGGATGCTGTACAGGAGTGAAGGAATAGATATTCTCCCCATGCGGCATGACTACAATACCGCCGGGATGCTGTCCGGTGGTTCTTCTTACTCCTACCAGTCCACTAACGATACGATCAATCTCACAGTTTCTCTTATGCATTCCTCGCTCTTCAAAATAATTTTTTACATAACCAAAGGCAGTTTTATCCGCAAGTGTACCGATTGTACCTGCTCGGAAGGTATGTCCCTTACCAAAGAGTACCTCCGTATAATCATGTGCCTTACTCTGGTATTCACCGGAGAAATTAAGATCGATATCGGGTTCCTTATCTCCGTAGAAACCAAGGAAGGTCTCAAAGGGGATATCATGACCGTCTTTCGCAAGTGGTTTGCCGCATTCAGGGCAAAGCCTGTCAGGCATATCACAACCGGAGCTTCCGCCGAATTTTTTAACCTTCTCTGAGTCAAAATCACAGAAATGACAATTGGGACAGTAATAATGCGGTGCCAGAGGATTAACCTCTGTGATACCAGCCATTGTCGCTACAAAGGAGGAGCCTACAGAACCACGGGAGCCTACAAGATATCCATCTTCATTGGATTTCCAAACCAGCTTCTGCGCGATGATATACATAACTGCAAAGCCGTTATTAATAATAGACTTTAATTCATGCTCAAGACGATCCTCCACCGGCTTCGGAAGAGGATTACCATACATGGAATGAGCCTTCTCATAGCAGATATTACGAAGATTTTCCTCGGAATTAGGAAGCACCGGAGGACACTTGTCCGGCCTTACTGGGGAAATTTTCTCAATTCTGTCTGCAATCAGATTCGTATTGGTGATAACAACCTCTTCTGCTTTTGCCTTACCAAGGTAAGAGAACTCCTCAAGCATTTCCTCCGTCGTACGAAGGTATAGGGCTGGCTGGTCATCTGCATCCTTAAAGCCCTTTCCAGCTAAAATAATCTTACGGTAAATATCATGCTCCGGATCCAGGAAATGCACATCACAGGTAGCCACCACCGGTTTATTGTATTCCTCACCAAGTGCAATAATTTTATTATTAATTTCTATCAAATCTTCTCTTGACTGAATATCCTTTTCATCACTTCGGTCACTTCGAATTAAGAAATCATTATTACCGAGAGGTTGAATTTCCAGATAATCATAGAAATTCACCAAACGAGCTATTTGCTCCTGGGATTTATTAGTCAGAAGCGCTCTATAGATTTCCCCTGCTTCACAGGCAGAACCTACAATAATGCCTTCCCTGCATTCCATAAGTAAGCTTTTTGGAACCTTAGGCCGCTTACTGTAATATTCAAGATGAGAAAGAGATACCATTTTATAAAGGTTTACTCTTCCTATATCATTCTGCGCTAAAAATATTGCATGATAAGCCGGAAGCTTACGGATGGCTTCTACGGAAAGCTTCCCGAGCTTATCTATCTCATTAACCTTTTTGATATCCTGTTCCTTTAACTTAACGCATAATTTGCAATAGATTTCTGCGGTTGCTCCTGCATCATCTACTGCCCGGTGATGATTTTCTAAAGATACCCCTAGTGCCTTCGCTACGAGGTTAAGCTTATATTTGTTTAGATCCGGCAGTAATATTCTTGATAAGCCTACGGTATCAATTACTGTAAATTCAGTTTTAAGCCCCATTCGCTCTGCATTTTTATTAATAAAGCCGACATCAAAGGAGGCATTATGAGCCACCAGACTGCAGCCTTCCGTGAACTTAAAAAATTCTGGTAGTACCTCCTCTATCTTCGGAGCATTGATTACCATATCGTCATTGATCGAGGTTAATTTCTCAATTTCATAGGGTATTGGTATCTCAGGATTAATAAAGGTACTATATTTATCCACGATTTGACCATCTATGATCTTGACAGCTCCGATTTCAATTATTCTATCCCTATTCTGGCTAAAACCAGTGGTCTCAATGTCAAATACAACCACTGGATCGTCAAGCGTCTGGTCCTTCGGACTAGTCACCACCTCTTGAATATCATCCACCAGATAAGCTTCCATACCGTAGATTACCTTAAATTCCTTAGCCCGCTTCTGCTCATTTTCATCAGCATAATCCTTGGGATTTAACGTGTGGTTCGCTTCTGGAAAGGATTGTACTACACCATGATCGGTAATGGCAATTGCTTTGTGTCCCCATTTGAAGGCACGCTTAATCATCGTCTTTACATCTACTACAGAATCCATATCACTCATCATCGTATGAGCATGAAGCTCGACCCTTTTTACCTCTGCCTGGTCACTCCTTGCGGTTGTAAAATCATTGATTGTTTTAATCCCTACTACAGAACCGACTGTAATATCTCTTTCATAGGTATCCATCTGTGCAATACCCTTTAACAGATAATAACCTCCGGGTTTTAAGACGGATGTGATTTCATCTACTTCGATTGTCTTCGCATAGAGCTTCACCTTGATCGAATCCGTAAAATCAGTAAGAATAAAGGTAATAATACTTTTTTCGTTCCCAATAGTCCGGTTATCCGGCTTTATTAATTTACCGCGAATAACTACCTCACCAATCTCTGCATTAATGTCACAAATAAGCATACTGCTTCCATCAAAGTTTCTTCCATAAACCACAGAAGGGTCCGTAGGAAGCTTACGGTAGCTCCCTTTTCCCTTTTCGTAGGCACTCTTAGGGTAACCCGGCTTTGCACCGGTTGATACTTTTGAAGCCTCCTGATTAACTTTACTGGACAATTCAGCCTTTTTCGCTGTTCCCTGTTGGTCAGCGGACACTGCATATTCTTTAGATGCCTGATTTTGCTGACCACCGACAGCAGACTTATCCTGATTGCCAGCTACACCACTCTCACCAATCCCTCTGCTCTGATGATTCCCTACTTCTTCTGAGGTTCTTATATAAGTCTCTTCCGTAGCTTCCTTCTCAGACATACGAAGCATTTGTTCCCGATACTCTTTCTCATGATCTGTTTTTGTTTCTTCCGGTTCTATATAATCAAATACCACATGTACCGTATAGTTAAACCGTTCCTGAAACATCGTTTCAAGATAATCCTTAAGTTTGACCATTTTTTCTTTTACAACACAGCTATTCGTAACCTGTATCGTCATTGTCATATCCTCAATGTTAACTTGTGCGCTATGAAAGATATGATAGGTAACTACACTTTCTTCCTTTAATTCTTCTAAAATACTATCCCGATAAATCGGATAGAGCTTTGCGAAGGTATATTGTGCCGATAGCTCATATTGCGGCTTTAGTACCGCTTTATTTCCTGTATGTAAAAAGAGCTGCCGGTTCAGCAGTTCTTCCATCCTTCTTATATTCTGCCTGCTAATCAGACGACTGCTTCTAAGACAAATATAAATATTATTTGACTTCTTTGAAGCCACAACCTTTATAACATCTGACTCGTTATAAAGCTTCTGTAATTCCTGATCAGCAGCCAATTTATTAAATGCCTCAAAAAACAGCATAGTAATCCTCCTGACTTTTACCTGACAGCTCAATTATTAAAATGTCCTTAGCTAACCTTGCTCTTAAATCTATTCCGCTAGAGCAAAATATCGTCATGGATTTAGTTATTCTTCCAATTTTGCAGTTCTTCCTTTAATTCCTTCAGAAGTTCATTTTCAGGGACTTTTCTAATAATCTTACCCTTCTTAATAATCAGTCCTTCTCCCTTGCCACCTGCAATCCCTATGTCCGCTTCCTTCGCTTCACCAGGGCCGTTCACTGCACAGCCCATAACAGCTACCTTTAGATCAAGATCTAGATCAGCAACCATCTCTTCCACCTCAGTTGCTAACTTAATCAAATCTATCTGCGTTCTGCCACAGGTCGGACAGGATACAACCTCTATACCGCCCTTACGATAGCCTAGGGTCTTTAAGATTATTTTTGCTGACTTGATTTCCTCAACCGGATCTCCGGTTAACGAAACCCGAATCGTATCTCCTATTCCCTGATACAATATGATTCCTAATCCAAGAGCAGATTTTATGTTGCCTGCATTCACTGTTCCAGCCTCAGTTATTCCTACATGCAGCGGATATCTTGACTGCGGTGCAATCAGCTCATGCGCCTTTACACACATTAAGACATCCGAGGATTTGATGCTGATTACCAGCTGATCATAATCCATATCTTCTATTCTATGCACCTTATCTAGAGCGCTCTCGACAAGGCCTTCCGCTGTTACTCTACCGTATTTTGCAATGATATCCTTTTCAAGCGAACCGCTGTTTACACCTACGCGAATTGGAATATTTCTCTCCTTCGCTACGTTAACCACTGCCCTAAGCTTTTCCTCACTGCCAATATTACCAGGATTAATTCTGATTTTATCGGCACCGTATTCCATAGCAGCGATTGCAAGCCGATAATCAAAATGGATATCTGCTACTAACGGTATCGTTATATTCTTCTTAATTTCTGATAGAGCTGCAGCAGCCTCCATATCGGGAACGGTGCAGCGGACAATATCACAACCGGCGTCAGTTAGCCGTTGTATCTGCAATATGGTAGCCTTGACATCCTCCGTTCTTGTATTGGTCATGGACTGGATTAAAATCGGATTTCCTCCGCCAATCACTCTGTTCCCTATTTTAATCACCTTTGTATTTTCACGAAACATATTGCCACAGCCTTTCCTAATTAAAAACATGATTACTCATGGTATATCAATTTGAGATCAACTGATTACCATGAGTATTATGCTTTGATGATTCATTGCTATCCTTTATAATATATTTATCCGATAATATTGCGAATATCGTTAAACATTACAAATACCATTAATATCATTAGTAGTGCCATTCCAACCATATGCACGATCGCTTCTTTTTCCTTCGGTACCGGTTTTCTTCTGATTGCTTCTATTAATAAGAATACTAATCTTCCGCCATCAAGGGCAGGTAAAGGTAATAAATTCATGACACCTAAGTTCGCACTGATTAAGATACTAAAATTCATCAGGCTTAAAAGCAAAGCAGGTAAACCATATCCTTTTGATTCTGTTACAATATCTCCTACAAAATTAACCAAGCCTACAGGTCCGGCAATTTGCTTCACACTAACTCTGCCGGTTACCAGATATAATACACTCTTCAAGGTACTGTCAATGTTGTATTTCAGTTCATAGAAAGCATATTTTGCAACTTGAAGTGCAGGAATTTTTTCACGTTGATACATATTATAGTTCCAGCCCATGCTGTAACCGCTGCTTTCTAATTTCGGAATAACCTTAACCGTCTTCGTCTCACCCTTACCGCCTTGTTTATAGCTGATCGTAACTGCTTTATCTGTTAGCGGATTTTTATCGATGTAATCGTTCAGCTCTCTACCACTCGTAATTTCATTGCCATCAATACCAACAATAACATCGCCTTCAACAATACCGACCTCACCAAGTGGATAGTCCTTAACAACATAATCAAGTACTGCCTGTTTCCTGTTTTCGTCATAATTTATACCCAGCTTATAGGCATCCTTCCAGGCAGGTGTTATTGTAGTTTTATACTTTTTACCATCTCTAATATAAGATATATTGATCGGATCTTCTGTTATTGCATTGAAATTATAATAAAACCACAATTCTCTGCTTACATTAATTGAAGTCCTATCTATTCTGGTGATTAAGTCCCCTTCTTGCAGCTTACCGTCAGCAGGGCTACCACTCTTAACTTCTGTTACATAGGGCTTATCAGCGCCGGTATTACTAAGAACAATCAGCGCCAGTATAAATGCAAGAATGAAATTAAAGAAGGCTCCTGCAAATATTACTGAAAACCGTGCCCACACACCTTTTTTATGAAAGGCTCCTTCATCCTCAACCGTCTCATCCTCACCAAGCATCATACAGGAGCCGCCGATCGGCAACAGCTTTAAGGAATATCTGGTTCCTCCACGGACAAAGCTTGCAATTCGTGGTCCCATACCAACGGAAAACTCCGTAACAGTAATCCCATTCTTCTTCGCAAGCAGAAAATGTCCCAGTTCATGGACAATTACGATTATTCCCAGTATAAATATTGCGATTATTATATTCATATAATAATTTGATCCTTTCTAAATATCCTTCACCTAACTCTTATCGTCTAAAACGGGTTGCTTCGGATAATTCTCTTACAAAATCATATGTCTCAAGTTCCGTATTCAGAATTTCATTCAGGGTAGGAGTTTGTATCAGTTTATGATGTTCCATTGCCTCACTAATTAGTTCTGGGATGGCAAGAAATTTTAGCCTACCCTTTAAAAATTCTGCTACTGCCCACTCATTTGCAGCATTATAAACAGTCGGTAAACTTCCTCCCGTCCTTCCGGCCTGAAAGGCCAGTTTTAAACCATAGAAGGTCTCCATATCCGGTTCCTCAAACGTGAGCTGCTTAAGCCTTGTAAAATCGACTTTTTCTGCCATCGGTAGCTTTTTTCTATTCGGATAAAATAAAGCATACTGAATTGGAAGTCTCATATCAGGAACACCTAATTGAGCGATAATGCTTCCATCCATATATTCTACCATCGAGTGAATAACACTCTGGGGATGTACAACGACTTTAATCTGATCTAATGTTACATCAAAAAGCCATGCTGCCTCCATAACCTCAAGGCCCTTATTTACCATAGTAGCCGAATCAATTGTAATTTTCTGTCCCATTGCCCAGTTAGGATGTTTGAGTGCATCTTTAGGCTGTATATCAGATAAGTCTTCTAATTTTCTTCCCCGGAAGGGTCCGCCTGAAGCAGTTAAAATAATCTTATCAATCTGTTTCTTATTCTCTCCATTTAAGCATTGAAATATTGCAGAATGCTCGCTGTCCACCGGAAGCAGAGCAACCTTCTTTTCTTTTATCAGAGGTATAATGATATGCCCTGCAGTAACTAAGGTCTCTTTGTTAGCCAAAGCTATATTTTTACCGGCTTTAATTGCTTCAATGGTTGGAAGTATACCAATCATTCCTACCATAGCTGTTACAACAGTATCAGTTTCCTGTTGTATCGCACACTCTATTAATCCATCCATACCGGCAACTACCTTTACGGGCAGATCTATTATATTCTTTCGAAGAATTTCAGCCTTTTCTATATTGTATACACAGACATACGCAGGCATAAATTCCCTAACCTGCTTTTCTAATAATTCAATATTACTCCCTGCCGCCAAAGCAGTAATTCGCAGATGTTCTTTATATTCTCTGACTATATCTAAGGTCTGCGTTCCGATGGAGCCCGTAGACCCAAGTACTGCAATATTCTTCATTGTCTTCCTCCATAATATGGTGCATCAGCTGACAAAGGTCGCAAGGTAGTATACAATTGGTGCTGTAAATAAAATACTATCGAAACGGTCTAGTATCCCACCATGTCCCGGTATCAGATTACTGTAATCCTTTATGCTATGATCTCTCTTAATTGCTGAAGCTGCCAAATCTCCCAGCTGTGATATAATGCTGGAGGCTGCTCCGATGATGGCAAAAGCAAGTGGAGCATTCTCGATCACCTGTATCCTACTCTTAAATACCATCGCAAATAGAAAGCCTAGTAACGCAGCACCTAAAACTCCACCGATACAACCTTCAATTGATTTTTTAGGGCTAAGCTTCGGCGCAACCTTATGCTTACCAATTAGTATTCCGGTACAATATGCAAAGGTATCAGAACCCCAGGCACCGATAAATATCAACCAAACAAGTATTTCCCCATCCTTAAGCATACGAACCTGGTATATGTAGGACAGCATAATACTAACATAAAATAAACCAAGGAACGCTATCGCGATCTGTTCCGTCTTAAATCTGGGAAAGCTTAAAACATAGGAAAACATTAAAAGCATCAAAAAGGCGATGACAGACATCATCTGATAGCTCTGCAGTTTTTGATAGATCAATATATAATATACAGCACCGGCAGTATAAGCTAGTATCCCCGGAAAAGACTTATGAATATTCACTACTTTAAAGAGTTCTGTCATACCAATAAAGGAAACAACAAAAAGTGTAGCAAACAGAAAATTGCCGCCCAGAATAATCATAGCTAATGTAATAGCCATTAAAATAATACTGCTGAGTAACCTTGTTCGAAACATAGCCTACCTCCAATTACTAATAAGTGCTTTCAATCTCTTTATGATATTGCTCCAAATTTTCTATTTCTGCTGCTATAATATTCTACTGCTTTTAACAATTCCTTCTTATTAAAATCCGGCCATAACACATCGGTAAAATACAATTCCGTATAAGCGGTCTGCCATAAGAGGAAGTTTGACAATCTCTGCTCTCCACTGGTACGAATTAATAAATCAGGATCAGGAATATCCTTTGTATCCAGATACTTAGCAAACACTTCTTCCTCTATATGATCAATCTCTGTATTATTCTCCTTCAATTCCTTATACATGGCATGAGCAGCACGCAGAATTTCATCTCTGCCGCCGTAATTAATTGCAACCTGAAAATTTAGCCCCGTATTGTTTTTAGAGGCCTCCTCAAGGTTATCTATACTTTTTCTGATCTCATCATTTAATATGGATTTGTCACCGATGACACGAACGCGCATATTATTCTTTGTACTGGTTTTGATACTGGTTTCCAAATAGGTCTGGAGAAGCTTCATCAGTGCATCCACTTCGTCCTTCGGTCTCTTCCAATTCTCAGTAGAAAATGCATATACTGTCAGGTAATTTATTCCCATTTTATAGGCAATTTCACATATTTTTTCTACATTTTTACTTCCCTGCGTATGACCGTAATTTCTTGGCATGAGCTTTTTCTTAGCCCAACGTCCATTGCCATCTAAAATAATAGCCACATGATTGGGGACGTTTAATTCATTTTCCTGCATCTTTTATCTCCTATTCTTTAAAAGATAAGTAACAATTTAATTAATTTTCGCTTTGTCTATGTAAAATGTACGAGCCCAATAAGCACAGTCTTACTCTAAGGGCAGGTATGTTATGTTCGTGTTAATGATACCCCAAAAATATACGTATTATATGTTCCAATAAATCTTGGTATATGCTTTTCAAATATAGATTTAGGTTAGATTGAACAACAAGGGTGTCTCAAAAGAAGATATTCTTAATTTACGTAAGTAAAATGGAATAAACTTTTGATACACCCTAAGTTTTATATTATACAGTAAGTATTTCCTTAGATTTTTCATCCATAACTTTATCAATTTCAACAATATAGCGATCGGTAATCTTTTGTACCTCATCCTCTAAGTGTTTAAATTCATCTTCGGAGATTTCACTGGATTTATTCTGCTTTTTGAAAAGCTCATTGGCATCCCGTCTAATATTGCGAACGGCTACCTTCGCACTTTCGGCTTTCTTCTTCACATCCTTAACGAGTTCCTTTCTTCTTTCCTCCGTAAGCTCAGGGAAAGTAAGACGGATTATCTTGCCATCGTTACTCGGAGTTAATCCTAAATCAGAATTAATGATCGCTTTCTCAATTTCTTTAATTAATTTGCTTTCCCATGGTTGAATCTGTATTACTCTAGCCTCTGGAACAGAAACATTCGCTACAGATTGAAGTGAAGATGGCTGCCCATAATAATCCACCCTCAATTTATCTAAAAGATGCGGGTTTGCTCTGCCTGCACGTATTGTTGAATATTCTTCTTTTAAGGTAACTACCGTCTTTTCCATTTTTACGTTAAATTGTTCTAGCTTTGCATCCATTTTCATCCCTCCAATTATTTCTCATCTATTATTTTGAAACGATCATTTTTGTTCCGTTTGATTTACCCTGTGCAGCTTTAACGATACTGTTTTCTTCTGATAAACCAAATAGCAGCATTGGCATCTTATTCTCAACGCAAAGTACCGATGCTGTAAGATCTACAACACCAAGCTTTTTGTCAAGGACATCCGTAAGTGGTATTTCATCAAATTTCTTTGCCTGAGGATTAATCTTAGGATCACTATCGTATACCCCATCAACTGCTTTTGCATTTAATATAATATCACAGTCTAATTCTACCGCTCTCAATACAGTTGCGGTATCAGTAGAAAAGTATGGGTGTCCGGTTCCTCCTGCTAAAAACGCAACTCCGCCCTGTTTCATACATGTAAGGACGTCATCCTTGGAGAACAGCTTCGACATACTGCCGCAGGAAAAAGGCGTAAACACCTCAGTCGGTATACCAGCATGACGAAATATTTCAGAAACATAGATGCAGTTCATGACAGTTGCGAGCATCCCTATCTGATCAGCCTTGGTACGGTCAATCGTCTCACTGGTCCTTCCTCTCCAGAAATTCCCTCCGCCTATAACAATACTTACCTGTATTCCATCTTCTACTAATTTTTTAACCTGCTGCGCTACTCCCATACAGGTAGCTTCACAAAAGCCAGATTTTTTGTCTCCAGCTAACGCTTCTCCGCTTAATTTTAAAAGAACTCTTTCATATGCTTTCATACCGATAATTGCCTCCATGTGTAAATCATTATGCTCTGATACAGGAATTTTTCACAGTGAAAGTATACATGATATGCTTCAAACCATGTATACTAAATATGTTAAAAATTCCCATATAAAATTCTTATCAACATTCTATAATAATTTACCACAAATTATATCTCATTACCAGTATAAAATAAATTTTAATCTTATTCAAAAATATTATCTACATCTACAGCTGAATAGCTTAAGGAGCAGAAGCCTTCAATTACGGCACCATTGTTGATTTGAACAGATTTAGCCTTAATATTACCTTTTATAATTGCAGTGGAATCGATAACAATTGGTCCATTAATATCAATTTCACCTTTTATCGCTCCTGCAATTACACCAGAGGTAGCAGTAACATCACCGATGACAACTGTACCTAAACCAACCTTTACACTTCCTTCGCTTACGATACTGCCTTCCATACGCTCAGTATTCACAAAGACCTCTGATGCTGCAGTATTTCCAATAATTTTACCCGTTATAGAAAGTTTTCCAAGGCATTCCACATCTCCGGTAACATTTCCCATGATATCAAGAGAGCCATCTGAGCTGATACTACCATTTATTGTCGTTCCCTTAGCAATTACAGTTACTTCATTGTCATTTAAAACAGAAGAAGCTCTTAACTTCGGAGCAGATTTTTCTTCCTCTAATTCTGTTTCCTCATTGGAATTTAAAGCCTCCAGTAATTCTAAATCCACATTATCTTCCATGTTTTTACCCTCTTCTTCCTTAATTTGTTCAGTAAAATCCTTTTCCTCTCCTAAGTCCTTCTGCCAGTCCTTAGTTGCTGTCTCCTCTTCCTGCTTGTCACTCTGAGCAAATTCCTCAAGCAATTCCATCATTTTTGCATTGTCAGCTTCTTCCTCAGAGGTTATCTTATCCATGTCTAGGGTATTAATCATCTCGTCATCTGTATTATTATCCTCTTGTTCTAGATTGTCATCCGGAAGAAGCTCATTTACTGCCTGTGATAAATCTTCTTTAAAATCCTTAAAAAAACCCATTTACAAAAGTACCTCCTATGTAATGTTTATTTAACAGAATTCGCCTCAATCATCTGAATGGGTACCACATCCTTATCTAGTGGCAGGATTTGTGCTCCTCCAGCAATTAAAGCTTCAATAAGCTTCGGAAGGGATGCCGCCGTAGTTTCTTTTGCCTGTGTATCATGCATAAGTACGATTGCTCTCTCCTTCCCAGCAATACCGTTTAGTACATTTTTAACCAGCTCGTCCTTCGTATAGTTTATACTCTTCGCATCACCATTCTCAACGTTCCAGTCAAAATATACAAAGGATGCTTCATTTAAGTATTTAATAAATTTCTCCATTCCATAATGATTCACCAAATTATCGCTTCCTCCTGGAAAGCGGTATATGGAAGGCTTATACCCAGTAGTATCATATAACAATTTCCTTAGTTTTGTAAAGTCCTTATCAAAATCTTCTACTGAATTGTAAATTTTGTCATATCGATGGGAATAGGAATGCATACCCAAGGTATGTCCCTCCTCCACGATACGTTTATATAGCTTCTTCGATTCTGCATCCGTCTTGCCTATTACAAAAAAGGTAGCTTTAATATTATAATCAGATAAGGTATCAAGTATATCCGATGTATAAATACTTGGTCCGTCATCAAAGGTTAAATAAACCTTTTTGTCTACATAAATACCCGCTTTATCCTTACTGTTTTCTTTACTAATCTCATTTCCGTCTGTCTTTACAGCATCCTCTTTACTATCCTCTGCCAAAGCTGATGTATCCTTATCATTATCTGTTTCCTGCTCCGTACCATATTCCGATAAGGTTATATCATCTGCTAATACACCATTATGCTTTACAGCCGCATATGCATAATTCTCATCCTTATGATTTGATATTCCATATTGACTATGTATTGCAGCCAATTCATCCACCTGCTTCTGCAGCCTGTTCATTTTTAGCCCAAGTATAATACATAGTATAGTCGGAAGAAGCAATAATACGATTACAATTAATATAATTGCTGTTTTCATACGATTTATACGTCTTCTTCTTTCCCTATCGCTATTTCTTCTATTATTATTGTTATTATTAAGTTTTTCGCTACTATTTTCTATCGTATTTATATGAAAGTCTTTTGAATTATCCTGATTAATTTCATTATCATTACTGATTTCTGTTGCGGATATGTTATTCTTATGCAAGTCCTCACCCCTAGTAAAATTCTCTCCTTATTCTAACACATTTCGCTAAAGAAATACATATTATTTATTCATTTATGTAATATAATTAAAAAATTTATAGATTTACCAAATTTTATTTTAATTAAGTGATGAAAGAGCAAAGAGCATTGTAAAGTACTTTAAAATAGGTGCAACGCATTCGTTCCATTTATAATCAAAAAAAGAGCTTTTGCTCCATAGCCCATTCAGCTATTTAACAAAAGCCACTTTCAACTCAGTATTACTGATAATTACCACTTTTGACCATTAGCCTAGATTATTCACCGAACGATGAAACTTTCTTATGCTGACATCTTTTACATACCAATGCTTTACTTCCATCCTGTGCGATCAGATCATATAACACCTTAATTCTTGTAGTTTTACACACAGGACAGGTTCCTCTGCCGTGAGTAGGTAATTTCCATAAGGTCTTCCCTCTATGCAATTTCGTAGCCATATATTATTCCTTTCTGTTATACCATACATTAGGCATTTGCGAAACTCATAACCTGTAAGTATTGTATACACATTAGATACTATTCCGAAGCGGAAGTTAAGCTCAGATGAGCGTTGGAGCGAAGGAATATGTATCTAATGTGTATACAATTAATATAACTATATAGTTTCGCAATTACCTAATACCATACATAGATAGTACGAAACTATAAGGTCTTTTTATTGTATACATTACCTTTAGTTGACGTGTATCGCGATTGCCTAATACTATAAGGACTATTCACACTATATACCTGTATGGCTTATTCTTATTTTATTTGTTATCCCTTACAAGAAGAATATAACATCTAGGAAACTCTATTTCTATTACGCAATTAATTATGTTCTATTCTTAAGCGTTTTTATATATGCTGATAATTCTTCTTATACTTTGCTCTGAAAGGAAGTATTCATCAGCTAAACTACTCACTTTAATCCCCTCTGAATATTTTTGATAGATCAGTGAATTTCTCTCTTTTAAATAATCTTTTGTACCGCTTATTTCTCCCCAGCCTATTTCTTTACCTACAACTCTAGGTATATATAGAAATTCGCCGTCAACATATTTTTGAATTTCTTTAATCAACTCATCTGGTAGAACATTCTTTGCTTTTAAATACTTCATATTCTCTGCTCCTCTTATTATTAATTAAGATGAAGCAAAGACCACTTGGATCATAAAAAAAAACTACAACGGGCAGATACCGCTGCAGTTTTTGTCCTCTAACTATGTAGAACAAATTCTTAGTTGATCATAGCTTTCTGACGTTGAAGAATTGCATCATAAATAAAATCATTTCTGTATGCTATCAGTGTATACTTATTCATACATAATGAATCGATCTGCAATATTAATCATTCAACCTCAGCTACTAGTAAAATCAACCTCCGTGCAAAGCATCGCCGACTATAATTTTTGTGGTCTCTGCGCGGAGTAAAGTTTTTTATGATGAGCTTTTTGCATAAGAATTTGTCCTTTCCTTATATCTTCCTAAAAAGCCTAACCTAGGCTGTTCTATTACCCAAATTAATACTTGATAAGTATAACATATTATACCATTATTTCAATATTAAAAATAATTATGTATCATTTTTGAGCAATAAGAGCTGTCTTGGGTATAAATGTGTGTATAAAAAAGCCTGGCAACCCATTGCATATGTTGGATTGACAGGCTCAATATAGTTATATTTGCTCGATTTCTTTAAAATCTACTTAAAGAAGTTCCATTCAAGGATTTGAAAACTTCCTATCTGCATAGTATTCTTTTCAAGAAGAAGTAGCAATTAGGTATCAATTAGTTTCCTATCTGCTTAGCAAGCTTCTAAAAGAAGTTGCATTTAGGTATTGATTATTGTCCCATCTGCTTTGCAAGCTTCTCAAAGAAGTTGCATTTAGGTATTGATTATTGTCCCATCTGCTTTGCAACTTCTTCGGCAAAGTTTTCATTCTTCTTCTCAAGGCCTTCACCAGTCTCAAAGCGTACAAAACGCTTAACAGTAATTGGTGCTCCTACTTGCTTTGACACATTAGCAAGATACTGACCAACAGATACTTCACTATCTTTTACATAAATCTGATCAACCAGACAGAACTCCTTTAACTCTTTGTTCAAACGTCCCTCTAACATCTTCTCGATGATATTTTCAGGCTTCTTGGAGTTTGAAGGATCATTCATAATCTGAGCTTTCAGAATTTCTTTCTCATGTGCAATAAAATCAGCAGAAATCTCAGATTGATCTACATACTTCGGATTTAATGCTGCAATCTGCATTGCTACATTCTTGGCAGCTTCCTGTACTTCGGCATTGTTAACTGTACAGTCAACATCCACCAGAATACCAATTCTACCGCCGCCATGAATATAGGAACAAACAAATCCATTAGCTGCTTCTATCTTCTCAAATCTTCTGATATTCATGTTCTCACCGATCACCGCAATTAAGGAAGATAATTCTTCTTTTACAGTCTTAGATGAATCAAGTGACCATTTCTCAGCAAGAAATGCTTCTAAATCTGTTGTGGAAGAAGCAGCCGCCTGTGCAGCTACAGCAGCAACGAAATCTCTAAATTTCTCATTTTTAGCAACAAAGTCTGTCTCACTGTTAACTTCTACGATAGCAGCAACCTTACCGTCTGAGCTTACGTTGATATCAACAATACCCTCTGCTGCAATTCTTCCAGCTTTTTTCTCAGCTGCAGCAAGTCCTTTTTCTCTTAAGAACTCAACTGCTTTATCCATATCGCCATCAGTAGCTGCAAGAGCTTTCTTGCAATCCATCATTCCGGCTCCAGTCATTTCTCTTAACTCTTTTACCATACTAGCAGTAACTTCCATATGAACCTCCATCTACGTGTTTTACACATATTCAAATATTAATAGTTGATTTGAATATCAAATTCTTACATTCATATACTCTCTTCTTAAAAAAAGAGAGTATATGCCATGTAGTAGAATATTAGTATTGCTATATCAGCTCATTATCTGCGAGTAGCATTTCTGATAATCAAATCATACAATATATATAATTATTCCGTAACTGCTTCTTCCATATTAACGTCTGCTTCAGTATCTGCTACATAGCTAGCAGTATCTGTTAATTGAACACCCTGATTAGCTTCGATAACAGCATCTGCCATCTTAGATACAATTAACTTAACAGCTCTTATAGCATCATCATTACCAGGAATTACATAATCTAATTCTTCGGGATCACAGTTTGTATCTGCTATACCAATAAGCGGGATACCCAGTGTGTGTGCTTCCTGAATACAAATTCTTTCCTTCTTAGGATCTACTACAAAGATAGCATCCGGAATCTTCTTCATGTTCTTGATACCGCCAAGGTTTTTCTCAAGCTTTTCCCATTCTTTCTTAAGCTGAATAACTTCTTTTTTAGGAAGAACTTCAAAAGTACCATCCTCAGACATTCTCTCGATTTCTCTTAGTCTATTAATTCTGCTTGTGATGGTCTTAAAGTTTGTTAACATACCGCCTAACCATCTTTCATTTACAAAGTACATTCCGCAACGCTCTGCCTCAGTCTTAACAGCATCCTGAGCCTGCTTCTTTGTACCAACAAAAAGAACTGTACCGCCTTCTGCAACTACATTTTTAATTGCAGTGTAAGCTTCATCAACCTTACCTACTGATTTCTGTAAGTCGATAATATAGATACCATTTCTCTCTGTGTAGATGTATTCCGCCATTTTTGGGTTCCATCTTCTTGTCTGGTGTCCGAAATGTACACCGGCTTCCAATAATTGTTTCATTGAAATTACGCTCATAATTGACCTCCGTTTGGTTGTTTTCTTCCGCATATATCATATTCCCTACAGACCGATTCCTCTATGGCACCTTGTAAAGAATCAATATGCGTGCAATTTGCCTTTGAAATTATAACATAACATTATATGGATAGCAAGTTTTTTTTATCGAAGTACTTAGTCGCATCCTATTTTGTAGTGATTGCTTTCACAATCTCCTCATAGGATGCACCTTTTTTTAAAGTAAAATTACCGACTCTTATTATACTTGCTTTGCCGACTTTAACGATATAATTATTAAAATCGTTAGCATCCTTAATTAAACCCTTTTCCTTTAATAAGTCAGCTACTGTCTGAGAATTCATTCCTTTCGTTATTGTAAAGGAAATATTTTTATTGTTTTGTACCTCATTAGCAGGCTTCTTAGTCGGCACTTGAGTCGGCTTCGTAACTGGCTCTTTTGTCGGCGTAGGCGTTGGTTGTTCAGTCGGTTTAGTTGTAGGCTGCACTGTAGGCCCTGGTGTTGGCTGCTCCGTCGGTTTGGTTGTAGGCTGCACTGTAGGCTCCGGTGTCGGCAGCTCTGTCGGTAATGGAGTAACAGAAGTAATAGGTGGTGTAATGTCTGCCTTATCTGTAGGATCAATCAACCCATCTAAATCTGTTTTATCCTCTTCCATAACCATTCCAAGTGCCTCTGCACGTTTTATTACTTCCTGATCTGTTAATTTTTCTTTAGTGCCACTTATCGTAAATATAAGAGTTACGAGAATGATTCCTATTCCCATACCTCTCATATAATATTTCAATTTCATTCTACTACACCAAGCCTTTCAAATTACTTCT
This sequence comes from Bacillota bacterium, assembly GCA_023421505.1. Lineage (GTDB taxonomy): Bacteria > Bacillota > Clostridia > Lachnospirales > Lachnospiraceae > Mobilitalea. The sequence goes on along the minus strand of JAEZTJ010000081.1, from coordinate 46,079 downwards.
TTCCCTTAAATAAATCAATCACCAGTTTTACTTCTCCCTGGCCTAACTCTAATAGCTTCGATATTTCTACTATTGATTTACCCTTTGAATAAAGAGAAAGAATTTCTGTGTTTTTATTTCCTTCCAAACCGGCAGATGTATTAATATCTATAACCGGTTTTTCAATTGGAGCTTTATCAGCCGATTTTTCAATCCTGGCTGCTTGCGTAACAGGTTTTTGAACTGTCTGGGTTTTGCTATCCTTCACTTGAACTGCGCTAGTACTTTTCGCTTTATTATCTATGATATCTTGAACTTTTTTCTTAGCGGAATCAATTTCCATAACAGCAGCTTTTAATTCCTTTTCCTTATCATTTAGCATATTATAAAGAAATATTACTTCTTCATGATTGCGTTTGATTTTTTCCAGAATTTGTTCTGAAAACTCATTAACTGCAATGATCTTTTCATTTGATATTTTACTTAAGGTATCATCTGTATGAACAATAACTTCTTCGCTAGCTTCGGATAAAAGCTCATCAATTTTAATTTTTAGATGCTTTTTATCCTCCTCTGACAGTATATTATCCGGGTTTATATTTTGGAATGTCGTCTGAGTAGCCGCCTTCTGTGTTTTGTCAACTAAGATACAGCTAATTATGACAACTATTGTCCCAATTATAATTAAGGATATTTCTAATGAGTTCATATTGCCTCCGTAAGTCAGATCAAAATATCTATTCCTCCGCTGCTCTGCGGATTATCTGATTTCTTTTTGTCTTCTTTTTCCTTATTTTTCTTTTTGTTCCCAAGGTTCTGATATTGATTATTGCCTTTCTCTTTGGCATCATATCGATATTCCGTATCTTCCGATTTCGGTGCTTTCGTTGGTTTTTGCTGTTCACGCTTTATCGCTTCCTGATAATTTTTTTCATTCTGGAGCATTGCATGCTGAGCTTTCTGACTTTCCATATGCTTTAACTGTGTTGCTTCCTGTGTTTTTACCATATCTATTGGTCTTATCGCCATACTGCCTCCAAACTGAAGTCCTTAGGACACCTTAATGGAATTTGCTTTACTATTATATTTAGGTAAGCGGCAAAATTCTGATATCTGCACGATCACGTATAAATTTACTATGATGGGTTGCCTCTCTAACAAAGAATACCACGTTAGAAATAATAATTTTTGTACCAGGATAAATAATATCGGATACCTTAATGACTCCCGATGTATAATTATCCATTTCAATACGCAGGTCATCATAACGCTTTCTGGCTTCTTTTAACTGCGCATCAAGCATAATATTATTTTGGGTAATTTGTTTTAAAAACTCCTTCTTTTCATCATTAATCTGGACTCCCATCGTAAGCTTTTTTCGAAATAATATAAGCGCCTGTGCAATTTTCTCTTTATCAGCCAGCATATTCGCTATTCTCTTTTCAAGCTCTCTGAATTCCTCTAGAATAGAAGGGTCTATTCCTACTTCCAGTAAAGTAATTGTTCCCATCTGTGAGCCAGCGGTTTTCACAGATATTTGGGTTCCGGATCTAATTTCTCCTCCGGTAACAAATCCCCTTTTACCACCTACTATCACATCGCCTTTGGCTGAAACCTTACTATGAAGGATTGATTCTGTAGACACATATCCACCTGAAATAACTTCTGCATTTTCTAAAAACTTGGTGATGACATTACCCTCCGCTTTTAGAATGCCTTTATTCATTCCCTGCATTCCTCGCTTTAATACGATCTGACCGCCAGCTTCTATATAGCAGCCTTCAACTACGCCATTTACTTCAATATCACCCTTTGCCCGAATTGAAAAACCGGTTATTACATTGCCTTTTACAACAACGTTTCCTTCGTATACAATATCACCGGTTGAGGCATCCACATCAGCTGCAACCTCATAAGTATCAGAAACAAACACTCTATCATCGGTTAACTTCACATGTCCGTCTACATCAGAAAACATTTGCAGTCCGTCCTCAGATAGATGTATCTTATTACCATGTCTTAAGAAACGATTATTAACCTTTAGTGGACGGATTAAATTTCCGCATACGTCAATACCAGGTTTACCGGGATCCATCGGAGTTAGTGTTGCTAACAGATCCCCTTTATTACAATGACTAATCATATCCAATTGATGAAAGTCAACTGATCCATCTTCATTCCTTTTCGGCTTCAGAGTAGGATCGGTATTAAAATGATAGGTTATTACTGCATCATGGCCTTGCACAGCAGGAGTAGCCTTTGCTAGAAAATAATCATTACAATACTGCTTATCTGCTAAGAAACGGCTGATCTCCTGTTCGTCTAATCCATATTTCACTCCGGCACGTACCAGAGCATTCACGATATCTTCTCTAGTGATACTATGACCTTCATTTGAAGGCGGATAAAATCTACCAACTGCATACATTTTTTCCGTATCTAATTTAATCCTAACATATTCATCCACCGCAGGAATAGCAATACTCGTAATCTTAACCTCGGCAGAGTCTTTCAAAGTAGAAAGTGCTCTTCCTATTCCGATTTTATCATACTCGTAAATATTCTTATCCATTAAATAATTACTAATTTCATCATAAAGCAGAGCATCTCCCTTTTCCTCTGCTTCAAAAATTTTAAGGTAAATACCATCATTTTTAATCAGTAACTGAAAATAGCTATTTTTATTCATACTCTCCTCCTATTATCCTTCCAACATACCTATATATAAATAACTGTTACATAGCTTTCGGAAAGTAGGAAATACTCAGAAAGCCGAGCAAGCATTGTTCTCCTGATAATTGTATCATATATGCTGCAGTAGTAGAATAGTCATATAATCTTATGTTAGTGTGAATAGTTTTGCAAAGAACATACAGGCCAAAAGCCTCGCATACGAGACTTATAAAGAATAGCAGGAGGCACTAGTCTTCAGGATTTATGCCCATAAGGCATGGACGTTAGTATGAATTGTCCCACAAAAGACATACAGGCCTAAAGCCTCGCATACGAGACTTGAATAGCAGGAAGCACTAGTCTTCAGGATTTATGCCCATAAGGCATGGGCGTTAGTTTTAATTATTGAAAAGCATAATTCACACTTGGCATATACTAATTCAAAGGGCAGGCATGTTGTGTTAGGATGATTAATAGCTAGTTAAGAGCTCAATATTTCCTCCCAGCTTCATTTTCATTTTTTGCAACGCTTTTGTATGTAATTGGGAAATACGCGATTCGGAAACCTCAAGAATACGGCTTATTTCCTTTAAAGTTAATTCTTCGTAATAGTATAGTATGATAACTCTCTTCTCTTTCTCAGTTAGTGTTTCTAAAGTCTTTATCAAGATATCCTTTAATTCTTGCTTTTCATAAATTCTGTCTGGCTGATCGTAATTCGTAGTTAAACTTTGTTCCACCTTAGTTTCAGTACCCTGTTCCATAAATTCATCCAATGAAATAATATTTGAAACTTTAGTTTGGTTTTGCCAGGTTTCCAGCTCATCTACCGTAATTTCAAGTTCCTGTGCAATTTCTTCATCGCTTGCCATACGTCCATGCCTGATCTCAAGATTTTGACAGGCAATATCTATTTTACGCTGCTTTTGTCTTATACTCCTGGGAATCCAATCCATTTTACGGATTTGATCCAGAATTGCCCCACGTATTCTAAGGGATGCATAGGTCTCAAATTTGACCCCCTTTGTAAAATCAAATTTATCTACAGCATCAATTAAACCGAAGGTACCATAACCAACTAAATCATCATACTCTACATTATACCCCAAATACATACTAAGGCGGCCGGCAACCAATTTAACTAATCCTGCATATTCGATTATAATTTTTTCTTGAAGCTCAGAAGATCTCTTTTTTGAATAGTCCTCCCAAAGCCTTTGTTTGTTTTCAGCGTTCATAGCTCCTCCTGAAATAAACTGATATTTATGCAGAAATTATAATATAATTTAATCCAGTCTCTACTTTTCTTCGTTTTGGACTTCCTCCTCTAGGCTTTCCTCTGTTTCTTCCTCCTTAGACCGTGGTGTAAGAATTCTTTTAATTACTGCTCTTACAATTAAACCTATGATATAAAATATCACAATCACAAGCAATAATCTTTCTAATGCAGCCTGCTTGTCCACTTTATTAACTATATTTATAATACCCGTAATTGCCGCTGCTATCAGCATAATCAAAGCCGGTATATATCTTTCTCGCATTTTACCTCCATGCCGCCAAAACCTGCGAATTTGGGCAGCGCAAACTGCGCTGGTATATAGTACATTTTTCCCCGAAGAAAGAAACTGGATATAACTTTAAATCATCTTTAATTCTTTACCAACAGATTTAATTAATAACATCCCTGTCTCGGGGTAAAATTCTATTGTTCTACCATAATTTAACCCCGTATCTTCTGCCTTTATCATTATTCCGAGCTGCTGAAGCTTTACTTTTGTTGCCTCAACATTACGATCTCCTATCCGCATCATTTCGTTATTATTACCGAAGGCAAACATCTGCGCTCCACCGGCAATTTTTGCTATCAATACTCTGCGGTCAGCTCCAATTTTAGTCATTTCACTAATTAAAGCATCTATTCCTGTATCTGCAAATTTGGCTTTATTTTCGTTATTTATTATTTTTGTACTATCAGGAAGCATAACGTGTACCAATCCTGCAATTCTTCTGATCGGATCAAATAAAACGATTCCTACGCAGGAGCCAAGTCCCAATGTTGTAAGTGCTTTGGGAGAAGAGCATACATTTAAATCTGCCATCCCTACTTTTATCATTTCGTTCATGTATTCACCCTATAGTCCTAATGATGTAAGTATTGAGCTATATGATTTTAATGTTGGAATTAAAATAAAATAACCGTTTACCGATTTTACCTCATCCCCAAATTCGGATTCGATAAGTAATGCCTTATCACCGATTTTACCAAACTCTATCGCAGGAACACTTAGAATTGCACCTGCCATATCAATAGCCATATAGGGAACGCTGGATGTGATTAGCATATTTGTAAGTGTTGATAGTGAAGACAGATATGCACCTGCAATTATATTACCGATTTCGTTTAAAGCAGATAGTTCCATTTCTGTAAATTCATCAGAGGTACTTCCACCATAGGAATCTCCCACCAATAGATTAACAAGATGTCTTGAAGCTTCCATATCCATCATAAACATCATCATTCCATCTATCTGCCCTTCCAAAGTAAAGAGAATACCTACAACCAGATTTTCGGCACCTCCTACTATTTCAGAAAGCTCCTTGAATTCTAATAGATCAACTTTTGGAACCTTCATATCAATTTTCGAATTAATCATTTGCGAGAGTGCCGTAGTAGCATTACCGGCGCCAATGTTGCCAATCTCACGCAGAACATCAAACTGCATGTTATCCATCTGATTAAAATCTATTTGTGCCATTACATACACCTCGCATTCCTCATAATTAATAAGTTTTATTAAAATATGAAATAAATTATCTTAATTGCATACACAGTAAATACATATTCCTAATACTATGGAATAGTATTTACTGTGTATATAAGCTTATTGTAAATCAGTTTCGTTATTTAATAGGCATAATTAGTAATGTAATACCTAACATTGATAATCATGGATTAATCCTTATCCAAAACAATCACCTGGATATTTAATAAATTAATCAATTCTGTTCCAAATTTCCCTATCCCTAAGCTAAAATTCACTTTGTTATCTTTTCCGTCATAACTCATTTTCTCAACTGCTGAGGCCTCTAAAGTGATAACCTCCTTCACTTCGTCGACAATTAAGCCTACAGGTGCTGCCTGCTGTTCCGGCCTTACAATAATAATTCGTGCCTTTGAAGTGAGTTCCATATCTGGTTTTCCTAATTTATTTCCCAAGCTCATAACTGGTACGATTTCACCTCTTAAATTAATAACTCCTTTAAAATAAGGTTGAGCTTTGGGTACTCTGGTAATATTTTGCATTACTATTATATTATCAACATATTTAATCTCTATACCAAATTGCTCACTTCCCAGATATGCTACGATAAATTGTTTTGTATCAACTACCTCCATGCTTATGCACCCCCTAAACTAAAGAATTAACATCGAGAATTAAAGCTACCTCACCATTACCAAGTATGGTTGCGCCACTGATAATCTTATGATTCTTAATGTATTTACCTATTGATTTAATAACAATTTCCTGCTGTCCAAGCAATTCATCAACAACCATACCGGCAAGTCTGTCACCCTTTTTCATAATTACAACGGTCAATTCAGTAGTAGGATGATCTGCTTCATGACATTTTAGGATATTGCTCAGGCGCACAATCGGAACTACTGTTCCTCTTAAATTAATTACCTCTTTACCCTGTATCTTCTTTACTTCCTGTTCATCTATATTTTCAACAGTCTGTATACTTCCAAGCGGAAGTGCATACTTCTCTTCACCGATAATAACCATAAGAGCTTGTACAATCGCAAGAGTCAGTGGCAGACGGATAATAAAGTTTGAGCCTTCACCAAGCTTGGTCTTTGCTTCAATTTCTCCTCCAAGTGACTCAATCTTGGTTTTTACAACATCAAGCCCTACACCTCTGCCTGATACATCAGTTACAACTTCAGCCGTAGAAAAGCTTGGTTGGAATAAAAGATCAATATAATCCTTATCCGTCATTCTGGAAGCCTGTTCTTCTGTTATTGTACCTTTTTCTAGTGCCTTTCTCTTGATTTTCTCCGTATTAATTCCGGCACCGTCATCTCTAACCTCAATCACTACATTATTACCGTCCTGATAAGCATCCAGATAAATAGAACCAACTGGGTTCTTACCTATTCTGCGTCTTTCTTCATTTGATTCCAGTCCATGATCAGCAGCATTACGAAGCAGATGCATCAAAGGATCACCAATCTCATCAATTACGGTACGGTCTAATTCTGTTTCCTCACCGGTCATGTATAATTCCATCTCTTTACTTAAGTTCTTTGATAAATCCCTAATCATTCTCGGGAAACGGTTAACTACACTCTCTATCGGAACCATTCTGGTCTTCATAACTGATTCATGAAGATTAGTCGTTACTCTCTCTAGATATTCAATCTGCTCATGGAAGGTATTATCTAATACCACCTCACTGGCAGCGCTGATTGAGATTAATCCGTTTTTCGCGATAATCAACTCACTTACTAAATTCATAAGTATATCTAATTTGTCAATATCAACACGAACAGATCGATTCGCTATCGGCTTGCCTGCAGATTTTGCTGCCGTTGCGTTACCTGCCTTTAATGAGCTTGCATCCTTGGCCGCCGCTTTAGGTTGTGTAGCAGCAGCTTCGTCCTGCTTCAAGGCTACAGTATATGTATTCACATCTTCCTTGGATAAGCTGATAAAATCAGCTACAACCTCCTTAATTTCAGAAACATTAGAAGCAACCTTAATCAGCTTTTCAGGTGTTTCTTTCGTTATCATGAAGGCTGAATATACAAAGTCGTATTTTTCATCTTCCAAATCTTGTGCACTAGGGCTTAGTTTAATAATCTCTCCGAATTCTTCAAGAGTCCGGTTAACCATGAAAGCTCTGGCACCCTTCAATACACAATATTCCTGAACATAGATAGTTAGTCCGATTACGTTAAAGCCTAAAGCCCCTGCCTTAACGATAGCCTTTTTCTCATGCTCTTCAATTTTAATATATTTGAATTTCATCTTGTCATTGCTTAAATCTTCGGAAGCAGCCTTAACCTTCTTATCTGCTTCAGGTGCTTTCTCTGCTGCACAGCCGAGTCCTGCATTTAAGATATCACTCAGTGTAGCAATAATTTCTTCATTATCATTATCGCCCTCAGTAGAATCAGCCTGAATATTACCGAGATAAGCTTCAAGCGCATCAAGTCCCTTGAAAAGTACATCTACAAGTTCAGAAGAAACCTTCATCTTTCCGTTTCTGATCTCAGAGAATACATTCTCCATATCATGAGTTAAGTGCTGCATTCTCTTATATCCCATTGTTCCTGCCATTCCCTTTAAGGAATGAGCTGCACGGAAAATCTCATTGATTGTATTCTCATTTTCAGGTTCCCGTTCCAAAATAAGCAGATGTTCATTTAAGCTCTGTAAATGTTCTTTTGTTTCTTCAATAAAAATTTCAAGATATTGACTTACATCCATTTATCGCACCCCCACATTCTTCGTGATGGCATCAGAGATATCAGTCAAAGCTGCTACTTCATCTACAAGCCCGGCATCTTTAATTACCTTAGGCATGCCATATACAATGCTTGTCTCTTCATCCTGTGCAATCACATAAATATTTTGTTTTTTATTTAATCTTCTTATACCGGCAGTTCCGTCACCGCCCATACCTGTTAATACAACACAGGTAATTTGATCAATTTCAATGTTCTCTAAAGATTCATACATGATATCCGCACAGGGAAGCAAACCATGTCTGGCAGGCTCTGCTGATATGGATATACCCTGACAGCCATTCTCAAACTTCTTAATCCGCATTTGGTAACCGCCCCGTGCAATATAAACGGTACCTTTTGTAATGATATCACCATCCTCTGCTTCCTTCACTGTCAGTGCACTTAATTCATTCAGCCTGTCTGCCAGAGATTTTGTAAAACCGGCAGGCATATGCTGTACAATCAGGATACCTGCATCAAGATTTCCCGGCAGCTTAGGTATCACTACATGTAAAGCCTTTGGGCCTCCTGTTGAACATGCTATTGCAACTAATTTACTCGTATTTTGATTTACTTTTACCGGCATTTTCTTATTCATTAACTTACTAACCGGCTGTATCTGTTGTACATTAAGTTGAATGATATCATTTCCTGGTTTAGGTTCAGCTTTTGTTGCTACTGCCAGGCATTCTAAAATGCTGTCTGAAAAAAGATTGCTCTTTACTTCCAAGTAGCTGTCAGGTTTTTTCACAAAATCAAAAGCTCCAAGTTCCAGCGCCCTGATTGTCTCTGTTGCATCTTTTTTGGCAATTGTACTAACAACTATCACAGTAGTTTTGATATTTTGCTCCTTTAACGCTTCAAGTAACTCAATTCCATTCATCCTTGGCATGTTTATATCCAATATAACAGCATCAAATTCCTTTGCTCCGTTACGTAAAATCTCTAAACCTTCCAAGCCGTCTACCGCAGTTTTAGTAACCTGAAATCTATCATCTAGATTTATTATATCAGAGAGAACCCTTCTCATAAGTGCAGAGTCATCTATTATCAAAACTTTTTTCTTCATTTTTCGAACTTACCTTTCATTTTAGCCATTACATAACACACAAACTGCATATTGTATACATATTAGATACTATTTTGAAGCGGAAGTTACGCCCGACAAAGATAGTTCAAAAATATGTTAACTTGGGTCATACTTTCTACGCCGACGCTCCTGTTCAAATATGAATTTAATCAGATCCTCACGATCTCTTTTATCAATATCGACAAATTCAACCCTGTGTTCAAATAAACCAACACGGAGTAAATTTTTACCCGTATGAACAACTTCAGCTCCTATCACCATACTTTTTTGTGCTGCTCCTATCGTTAAGTCAAGCTTAATCTGAAGCTTATCTCCCTGTTTGAGCATCATGGTAGAATTAAACCTTGTACCGCCTCCACTGATATCAATCACAGAAGCTGGTAGCCAGACTTCTTTCAATTCGGCTAGTTTATTGATATAATTGGCTCGTCTTTCATTATTTTCAAACTCATTTAATTTAATTTTTCTTTCGAGCGCTTCCTCTTCTACTGTAATAACATGATACATAATATCTATTATACATTCCAACCGATAATACTGTCTTCTCTGAACTTTTTCTAGATTTGAGGTGATTCGTACAACGGCAATCACAGTATTATTCTCTTTATAGTTACTAAGCACAACACAACTGCACTGATAAAGGCCCTTGTTAGTATAAAAACATAAACTATAGTTTTCGCCGGTATTTAATATAATTAATGCACTGTTCATAATTGGAGACGCAATATATATTACATCGGTATCTATAAAGTCAATTAATTGGCTGACATAGACCTTTGCATTCTCTGCAGGTTTTCCGTTTCTATCTAGTCGTATGATATCAATCTTGTCTCCTAATGTTAATACGTTCTGAAGCATTTCGTCCCTCCCCTAGGGAATTTTCTATAACATTACAGGCATTGTCGGCAAGGAAAATTCTAAAATCAATTTACAGCCGCTAACCTGACTTAAATTATTTCTTTATCCTTGAGCGAAGAAGATTTGTAAATAACTGAGCGATACCCTTTCTGCTCTGTATCTGTTCCGCTTTATTTTCACACAGAATACCAGCAAAGGATGTAAGGGTTTTTGAAAATGATGAATTAGGATATAGTGAAATAGCAGGTTTTTGCTTCATTACTGCCTTAGAAACACTTGCATCCTGGGGCAAGGCTCCTAAATATTCCAGCTTCAGATTTAAGAACTTATTCACTACAAGACTTAATTTGTCATAGAGCTCTTTACCATCCTCATAAGTATCAATTCGGTTGGCTACCATCTTAATCACAGTATCCTGTAAGGTAATATCTGTTTTACGGTTAAGTGTCTTTAATAAAGCATAGGCATCCGTAATAGAGGTAGGCTCCGGTGTAGCAATCAGTACTACTTCTGTGCTGGCTGCAACAAACTCCAGCACAGAATCAGCAATACCTGCACCAGTATCTACAATAATAATGTCTGCTTTTTCATCAAGTTCAACTAATTTTTGTATCAGATATACAATCTGGTCTCTGGTTAAATTAGTTAATTCCTGAATACCTGACCCACCTGATATAAAACCAATATTCTCTGGACCTGCCGTTATAATATCCGATAAGCTCTTTCCACGAAACATCAAATCTGCTAAATTATATTCCGGTCTGATGCCTAGCATAACCTCAACATTAGCCAGTCCAAAATCAGCATCTAAAATAATTACTCTATTGCCAAGTCTTGATAGAGCAATTGCTAAGTTAACTGATACACTTGATTTGCCAACTCCACCTTTTCCGCTTGTTACAGTAATAACTCTTGCTACTCTTCTAGGGGAAGTTTGCTCTTTTACCATTTTACGTAATTTTTCAGCCTGATCCATACTACTGCCCCCTTAGAAGTTGCTTTGCGATGTTTTGAGCATCAACGCGGGATATATCATCCGGTACGTTCTGCCCAAAGGTTGCATATGACAATGATGCCTGCGTTAACATACGTATATTAAATAGATTACCAATTGTACTGGTTTCATCAAGCTTGGTAAATACTAAATTATAATTAACAATTTCAGCGTAGGCCTCTGTAATTTTTATCAAATCCTTATATTTTGTAGTTGCACTTAAAACCAAATATACTTCTCTTTCCTCTTCCGGAATAACATTAATCAAATCTTCTATATCATCTCTTTGCTCTTTATTTCGATGGGAACGTCCGGCAGTATCAACAAATACAATATCATAATCAGCAAACTCTTCTTTGGCCTGCTTTAGCTCTTCTTCCGAATAAATAACCTTTAATGGTATTCCGAGAATATTTGCATAGGTTCTAAGTTGTTCCACTGCAGCAATACGATAAGTGTCTGCTGTTAAAAATGCTACCTTTGCTTTCTCATTTACTTTAAATTTTGATGCTATCTTTGCTATAGTAGTTGTTTTACCGACACCGGTTGGCCCGATAAAAAATATAAATTTTGGAGTTTTACCCGTAAGTTCAATCATTTTAGGTTGACCCAGCTTAAGAATAATTTTTTGATAGATGCTGGCTAAAATATTATCCATAGTAGCATCCTTTTTTAAGTTGCCTTCTATTTCAGCTAAGATCTGATTTGCATATTTTTCGTCCACTTCATTCGAAACCAGTTGATTATAAACCAGTTGTATACAAGCTATATTTTTACCTGCTTCAGTTGATTTTACCTCCTGATTATTAAGAGGCTCCTTTTCTTTTTCGCTCATCTGCTTTTCCAAAAGACTTTGCAGATTATTTAGCTTCATTTCAATTGCTGAGGAACTAGAATCTGCACTAAAATGTGTACTCTCTCCGGACTTTTCGTTAGGCTCATCATAAATGATATCCGGATGATTTATTTTCTTTGGCACAGATATTGGTGCAGCTTGCTTGGGTTTACTATTATTATAGGTAATGTTTTCATCTACAGCTGCAGTTATCTCCACTAATGACTTACGGAACAACTTGTAAATACCCTTCGGTGCGATTGTCTTAATATTCATCACAATTGCATCCTTGCCAAGCTCCTCCTTAGCAAGCATAATTGCTTCTGTCTCCGTATTTGCTTGAAATTTTTTGATAATCACTATACTGTCACCATCCCTACTGACTGTAATTCTACATTGGAATCTATTTCATTATATGATACTACTACTAAGTCCTTAAAGTAATCCTGGGTCAACCGCTTAAAATACATTCTGACAATCGGTGAAGTTATAATAATCGGGTTCTTTCCGAGCTCCTCTAATTTATGTACCTCTGCCTGAACAGAATCTATAATATCCTTTGTAAGGCTAGGATCAAGTGCTAAGTAGGAGCCTTGTTCTGATTGCTTTACTGCTCCCATGATATTCTGTTCAACCTTGGGATCAAGGGTTACTACACTGGTCATCTCACTAGCAGGGAAAAACTTGTTGGAAATAGCTCGCTTTAAGCTTTGTCTGACATATTCGGTTAGCACATCGGTATCTCTGGTGTTTGAAGCATAATCTGCCAAGGTTTCAAGTATGGTAACCAAATCCCTGATGGATATTCCCTCTCGTAAGAGATTTTGTAATACCTTTTGAATTTCACCAATACTTAATAGCTTAGGTACTAATTCTGAAATTAGCGTCTGATGTGATTCCTGTATATTATTAATTAGATTTTGTACATCCTGTCTTGTAAGCAGCTCAAAGATATGACCTCGGATAATCTCTGTCAGATGAGTTGCTATAATAGAAGGAGGATCAACAACAGTATACCCTAAGGTTTCTGCTCTCTCCCGCTGTCCTTCCGTTATCCAGATGGCAGGCAAATGAAAGGATGGCTCAAAGGTAGGTATGCCTGTAATCTCCTCTTCCACATAACCTGGGTTCATAGCCATATAATGGTCGAATAAAATCTCTCCCTCGCTTACCTGAATACCTTTTATCTTTATAATATACTGATTCGGATTAAGTTGTATATTATCTCTTAATCGGATCATCGGAACCACACATCCTAGTTCAATTGCTACCTGCCTTCTGATCAGTACGACACGGTCTAGAAGATCTCCTCCCTGATTTGTATCCGCCAAAGGTATGATACCATATCCAAACTCGAGTTCAATTGGATCAACCTGTAATAAGGTGACTACATTTTCCGGTTTCCTAATCTCATTAGCCGCTTCTTCCTCTGAGGAAACCTCATTTTCAATTGTAGCAACTTCGATTTTATTAGAAATCATTCTACCAGTTATGATAAACATGAGTCCATATGCTAAAAACACGAAATCATTAAGCGGTGTTACAATTCCGAGAACTATCATACTTGCGCCAACCATATATAAAACCTTTGGTATAGAAAAAAGCTGCTTAATCAGCATATCACCAAAGTCAGCTTCTTTTGAAGCCTTCGTCACTAATATACCTGTTGCCATAGATATCATCAGTGACGGTATCTGGCTAACCAGACCATCACCAATTGCCATGATAGCATATTTTTCAAAAGCTTCGTTCGCAGATTGTCCCAAAAAAATTACGCCCATTGCAGTACCGCCTGCCAGGTTTATGATTGTAATGATTAAGCCTAATACAGCATCCCCTTTTACATATTTAACAGCACCATCCATTGCTCCAAAGAAAGCTGATTCTTCCTGAATCTTGTCACGACGCTTCTTTGCTTCTGCATCTGTTATCGCACCCGTATTTAAATCCGCATCTATAGCCATCTGTTTACCGGGCATTGCATCCAGTGTAAATCTGGCTGTAACCTCTGCCACACGTTCGGAACCCCTGTTGATAACCATAAACTGAACCATGATCAAAATGAAGAATACAATTACACCGATAACAAGATTATTTCCTCCAACAAATTCACCAAAGGTTCTTATTACACTACCAGCTTCTCCCTTTGATAAAATCAATCTTGTACTGGATACATTAAGCGAGATTCGAAACATTGTAGTGAATAGTAATATTGTCGGGAATGCCGACATATTCAGAACTTCATTGGAAAACATTGCATTAAATAAAACAACCATAGCTATAGAGATATTTAACGCTAATAAAATATCCAGAAGCATTTCAGGCATAGGCAGAATTAAAAATATGATTGCTGATAACAAAAATAAGCCGACAATCAAATCATTTCTTTTCATCCACCCAAGCCTCCAATCTTTATGGAGGCTTTGCCTCCGTTTCTTTTTTGGAGGCTTTGCCTCCGTTTCTTTTATGGAGTTTTGCCTCCAAGCTATCTTAACTTACTTTATTTTTCAGTCCATAAACATAAGCCAGAACCTCCGCGGTCATCTGATACAATTCCGGCGGTATTTCATCCCCAACCTCCACATTATAATAAAGCATTCTGGCAAGGGGTTTATTTTCAACAATTTCAATGCTATTTTCCTTCGCAATTTCCTTAATCTTTTGAGCCAGATAATCAGCACCCTTCGCTAATAGGATTGGAGCTGATGAAGTATTCTTGTCATATTGAATGGCTGCAGCCAAATGAGTAGGATTCGTAATAACAACATCCGCTTTTGGAAGAGACTGCATCATTCTTTTCATAGAAGTCTCTCTCATCTTTGCTTTAATTTTATTCTTAATAAGAGGATCCCCTTCGCTGTTCTTAAATTCATCCTTTACTTCCTGCTTCGTCATCCTCATATCTTTTTTGAATTTTAGCTTCTGATAGATTAAATCTGCAAAACCTAAGACAAGAAAAATAAAGCTAATTCTCAATCCCAGATTAAGAATAAGATTACCTATCAGCAAGATAGCCTGTTCCAGCTTCATATCATACAATATAAACAGGGTTTTCCATTCGCTTTTTAAAGTACTGTAAGCAATATAAATAATCAAAGAAATTTTAATAATTTCTAACAATAACTCAACTACTTTATCCTTTGTAAATATTCTTTTAAAGCCATTAATTGGATTAATCTTATTAAATTTAGGCTTTAAGGGCTTACCTGATATCTTCCATTTCACTTGGAATAATACAACTACAATAGCGACTACCACTGTAAATATAAATACAGGCATGCAAATATATATAATAGAAATGATAGCCTCTGATAATAAGCCCTCAGCCGTGACTATAGTAAAACCATCATTTACTATTGTATCAATTCTTGAAAATGCTTTAATATAAGCTTCAATAAATTTTGTTCCCATAAAACCAACAAATAACTTTAATACAATAAACAATGTAGCTAGTCCTGCAGCAGATATTAATTCTTTACTGCGTGCAACCTGTCCTTCACTTCTTGCATCGTTTAACTTTTTCGCGGTAGGCTCTTCTGTCTTATCCCCACCTTCACCAGCAAAGAATTGAAGGTTATAAGGAAGAAGATAGTTTGAATAAATTATTTGTTCATCCTTTATCATTCTAGTACTCCTGATTCGACTGCTAGTGCAAAAGTGAAACTGATGATTTTAGCATTGTTACCATTTCCCGAAAGATAGAATCTGCTACCGAAGGGATAAAGCTTATAATTAATATTAATACGATTAAACCTACAAATATTCTAATCTGCATACCGATTGCAAACATATTCATCTGTGGCGCTACCTTAACTAATACAGCCAGTAAGGTATCCACCATTAAAATTGCTGCAAAAACCGGTAATACGATACGAAAACCAATGATAAAATAGTCTGTTACAAATTGCATCATCAAACGATATAATCCCGGATTAATATAAACTTCTCCAATTTTAATTATCTGAAAGGATTCAATCAGTGCACGAACGAAAATATGATGCATATTCGTAATAATCATAATTACAATAATTAAATAACTATATAAACTTGTTGACACAGTAGATTCACTATGTGAGATCGGATCAAACTGACTCGCCATTGAAAAACCTATCTGCATATCAAGAAGCTGTCCTGAAAAATTAATAATATAGTAAGCAACATTAGCAAAAAAGCCCATAATTGCTCCTGCCATAGCTTCTGATACTACTAATATTGAATATCCAATGATACCTACATACTCCGGTTGATTATAAGAATTTGAATAGAAAAGTATGGCTGCTAAAAAAATGGATAAACCTGATTTAATTCTGATTGGAACGTTTGTCAGTGAAAAAAAAGGAGCCGTAAATATAAAACCAGTAATCCTCACAAGAATAAGCAAAAAGACCTCGAAATTTTCTATAGAAAACGTCATAGGTTACCAATATAATAGCTGAAATTGGAATACAACTCTATCATGTATTCCCGTAAAGAAGTTAAAATCCACCCACCAAACAGCATAATAATTACAAATACAGCAATCAGTTTCGGAACAAATGTGAGGGTTTGCTCCTGTATTGAGGTAACTGTTTGAAGAATACTGATAATTAGACCTATTACCATGGAAACAATCAGCATCGGGGCAGATGTTTTAATAACCAAATAGATTGCCTGTTTTGCTATATCTATAATAACCTGTTCATTCATTGCTTATTAACTCCCACTAATATGAAAAGTACGAACTACTCCACCAATAATCAAGTTCCAGCCATCTGCCAGAATAAATAATAATATCTTAAACGGCATTGATATCATTGTAGGGGGAAGCATCATCATACCCATTGACATCAGGGTTGAAGAAACTACCATATCTATTATAATAAAAGGTATGTATATCAGAAAACCGATAATGAATGCTTTTCTGAGTTCACTTAAAATAAATGCAGGGATAACAATTGTATTGGGTATGTCTTCGCGTTTTTCAAACGATTTAATCCCTGCGATTTCCATAAACAGCTTAATATCTCTTCCGTCATTCTGCATCTCATCTAACATAAAATCACGAAGTGGCGCCATACCGGCATCAAACGCTTCCTCCTGTGTTATCTTCCCCTCAGATAGTGGCTTAATTGCCTCTGTATTGATCTTACTAAAGGTTGATGACATAATAAAAAAGGTTAAAAATAACGCTAATCCGATTAATACTTGATTCGGCGGCGTTGTCTGCGTCCCTAACGCTGATCTGGTAAAATGCAAGACGATCAGAATTCTGGTAAACGAAGTCAGCATAATCAAGATAGAAGGTGCCAAGCTTATAACAGTAAGAACAAGCAGCATCTGAAGTGTAGATGCAAGCCCACCGCCGTCTTCTCCCGAATTTAAGGTAAATTGAACGGTTCCCAGTTTGCCTGATATATTATTCGTATCGGTTTTTTCATTCACTGTATCTGCTGTACGATCCGTTCCATTCGCTGCAGTATTGGTGCCATTATTCGTAGTAATATTCTGCGTGTTAGATGCTAAAGCAATTTTATTATTATAAGATACGAAAAAGCATATCGATAAGATTATAATAATTAAAACAGGCTTTTTTCTTACACATTTCCTAACATTTTGTTTCATGGTTACCAACCTTTTCCTTTATTACATGACAATGAAATCTTGTCAATCCGTTTTGTTTTTCAGCTTTTCAAGAATTTGCTTAAAGTTAATATTCTCTTTTGCATGGAACTCCTTGATTAAAATCTCTGCTTCGTCAAGCTCTGTAATAAAATTAACCGAATCCTTACTAACAGCTATAACAATAAATTTATTAGCAACTTTTACAATCTGTAAGAACTTATTCGGATTAATACGATAGGTATCAATTACTTTAAAATTACTGTTCTTTAGCTGTCCAATTGATAGCTTTCCTATATATCGCGATGTAAAATATGCTGCTACTAAAATTAAAATCAATATAAAAACTAAACCAATTAACTCTAATATATTATTCGAACCGGTTATTTTATATGGTACTTCACTAGGCGTGGAAGATGGCGTAGGTGTAACATCAATATTGATACCAGCAATTAATACCATAGCTTTTCCCATCATAAAGATTAACCCACCGCTTTCTTTACTGCTTCCAACACTCTGTCTGCCTGGAAAGGCTTAACAATAAAATCCTTAGCTCCTGATTGTATCGATTCAATAACCATTGCCTGCTGACCCATCGCAGAACACATAATAACATTTGCGCTCGGATCGGTCGCTTTAATCTTCTTTAAGGCTTGTATACCATCCATTTCAGGCATTGTTATATCCATCATAACTAAATCCGGCTTTGTCTCAGCGTACTTATCAATAGCCTTAAGACCATTCTCTGCCTCACCCGCGATCGTATAACCGTTCTTGGTTAAGATATCCTTAATCATCATTCTCATAAATGCAGCATCATCACAAATTAAAATACTTTTTGCCATATTATATTCTCCTATCTTATTGTATTTATTGTAATTTTTATTAGTAAATACCTACTTCACTATTTCAGTTACCCTGATGCCAAAGGCCTCTTCCATTACCACAACTTCGCCCTTTGCAACAAATTTACCGTTCACCAGTACATCAATTGGCTCTCCTGCCAAACGATTTAATTCAATAATTGTACCAGGTGCAAAATCCAGTATTTCCTTAATCGATTTACTGGTTCTACCTAATTCAACTGTTACCTCCAATGGTACATCCATCAACAGACCTATATTTTCAGGCTGTACTGCTTGTCCCTGCATTGGATTAAAAGAGGCAAACTGAACCGGAGCGACATTAACATCCTGAACCGTTGGCATCATATATGGTGCTTGCACAGGTATTCCTCCCTGATTAGGAAAAGGATACGGATAAGGATTATAGCCTTGCGGTGCCATCTGAGGCATCATCTGCGGTGGTATCTGCTGAGCTGCCATTTGTTGCGGTGGTACCTGTTGCTGTGGCGCCATATTCTGAGGCGGCGGAGATTGCGCCTTTCTTTGACTATTCTCTAATGGAGGTCTGGTTGAAATATCAGGTTCCATCGTCGTCGCCTGAACAAATTGACGGTATAAATCCCTTGCAAAATCAAACGGATAAAGTTGCATCAGTACACTGTCAACCAAATCACCTATTTCCATATGAAAGGATACACGAACAAAATTCCCCTTAAGAAACTC
This sequence comes from Bacillota bacterium, assembly GCA_023421505.1. Lineage (GTDB taxonomy): Bacteria > Bacillota > Clostridia > Lachnospirales > Lachnospiraceae > Mobilitalea. The sequence continues at coordinate 26,969 of JAEZTJ010000081.1, read as the reverse complement.
TGCAATATTTTCGCCATTCATATGATCATATAAATCTACGACTGCCGAGGTCGGAGGACTGATATTTACTCTTTTTTCAAGCATCGAGGATATCGAGGTTGCTGCTGAACCCATCATCTGGTTCATTGCCTCACTGATTGCACTTAGATGTAATTCAGATAATTCACCTGAAATATTAGTTCCATCCCCACCCATCATTAAATCAGTGATTATTTTTACATCTTTTTCTTTTAAAATCAATATATTATTACCATCTAATCCGTCTTCATAATAAATTTGTATAAAAACACAGGGTTTATCATAGCTGTTAACGATATCCTTCCAGGTCGCATATTCCACAACCGGCGTTGTTATATTTACTCTTTGATTTACTAACGAAAATAAAGTCGTTGCAGCAGTACCCATACTGATATTCGATATTTCACCGATCGCATCCTTTTCTGCATCGGTCAGTTGTTCCATCGGAGCACTATTTGCTGAATCATCCGTATTCATACCGTTTAATAAAGCATTTATCTCTTCCTGGGATAGCATTCCATCCATAGTCTGTTACTCCTCTCCTCTTATAATTGATGAAATTTTAACCGCATAAGAGCCTGAGGATGCACCCGGAAGCGCTGTGAATTTATATATATTACCAACGTAAACGGCTAATTCATCTTCTACTTTTGAATTCAACTTGATAATATCACCCTTCTGCATATTAACAAAATCATTGACAGAGATCGTACTTTTCCCAAGTACTGCTCTTAGTGGCACTCTTGCCTTTGATATAGCCATCTCTATCACTTCATGATAGGATTCGTCATCATTCATCTGCATGGTTGAATACCAGTACTTCGTATTCAGCTTATCTATTACCTTTTCCAGGCATACATAAGGAAAACAGATGTTCATCATCCCTTCAATATTACCAATTTTTATATTTAAAGTGACAAGCGAAATCATCTCACTTGGTGAGATAATCTGCGCAAACTGAGAGTTAGTTTCTATTCTTAATAGTCTTGGCTGAACCTGTATAACATTTGCCCAAGGTTCTCTAAGTAGATTTGTACATACATTATAAATTCTTTCAATAATTGATAACTCTATTTCAGAAAAATCCCTGACCTTCTCTAGCGGATAACCTCCGCCACCCAACATTCGATCGACAATCGCATATCCCAGATTATCTGCCAGCTCAATTATGATATTTCCCTCCAAAGGGGAAAAATCGACAATTCCCAGTAGCACAGGATTGGATAAGGCGTTGGTAAACTCAGAATATTGCACTGCTTCTGAGTTTCTGACTTCTACCTGAACATTTTTTCTAAGATATGCCGGAAGATTGGTTGAAAGCAATCTTGCATAATGCTCAAAAATAATATTCATTGTTCTTAAATGTTCTTTAGAAAATTTGGATGGTCTGGCAAAGTCATAGTTCTTAATCTGCTTTTCCGACGTTTGTTTATAATCATCTGCATCAAGCTCGCCGCTTGATAATGCAGCCAGCAGATTATCTATCTCATTTTGGGATAAGACATCGCCCATTGTCATTACCTCCTGATTTACTAGTTACATAATACCACATTAAAGGAATAAAATCATCATATTTCTTATTGCAGTAACAAATTTCCAAACGATACGGCAATAATGAAATCCGAATGAAAATAATCCTGTATCTGCGCAAGTACCTCTTTTTTTATTGCATCCTTGTTCTCTTTTTTCTGTGCCTGTTCTAAAGTGTATTTGGAGAAAACATCTGTAACTATCTCTTTAATAGCATTCACATTCTCCTGTACTTTTGGATTTAAGTCCTCAAAATCCTTGTCCTTACTGTTCATCGATAAGGATACCTTTAATTGCGCATAGTGAAGCTCTTCATCCGTACTTACAAGATTAATCGTCAGCTTTTCGTCAATTTCAAAGCCTACAATATCAGCAACGCTTAATTGATCCTCCTCTTTGACTGATTCTAGTTCTAAATCAACTATCGCTGCAACTTTATCGACCAGTTTATTTGTTCTATTCGCAGAAGGTACAATAGTAAATATTAACAAGGCAGTTAAAACAGTATTTACTAGTGCAATAGCCATAATAATAATTGTTAATATATTCTTCTTCATCTACAGAAGGCCTCCCTCAGTATATTTCATGCTTTATGTATTTCATTCCGTTTCAAACTCATTGTATATCTTTATTTCTATCCTTCTGTTCTTTGCCCGTCCCTCCGCAGTAGCATTACTACTGATCGGTTCATATTCACCGCGCCCGGAACACTTTAATGAAGCAGGATCAATTCCGCGTTTAGATATTAAGTACTCTGCTGCATTAAGAGCTCTTGCATTAGAAAGCCAGTTATTATTCCTATACTTTGAATCGGTGATTGGAACATTGTCTGTATGACCAATAATTTCAAATTGATAGCCTTCAAAATTGGCAAGAATATTACCAATTTTGTTTAGAATAGGTTGTGCTGTTTCTTTAATAGAAGCTTCACCAGAATCAAATAAAACAGAGCCATTTAAGGTAATCAATACGTATTTATTATTATTAGCAATACTTAGTTCTGCATCATTCCCTAAATTATATTTTTCGGTTAAATCAGATACCTTATCATAGATATCTTCATTTGAATTAGCCATTGCTTCATTCAGCTTATCAACTGCTTCATCGATATCTACTTCTTTATGATCAACAGAAATATCTGTAGAAGCTGACCCTTGAAATTCCTTGGGATTTTGTTTAACCTGCGTTCCCGCATTCCCTGCTTCGCTATTAATCGGCTCGTTAGTATTCGCCTTTCCATCTTTATTTATAGCAGATGTAATATTGGATTGACTTACTGTGTCCATATACGTATCCAGCATACTCATTTGTTCCATTCCCGAAGCTATCAATTCTCCCTCTTTGATAGAGGAACCTCCTCCTCCTTCTAAGACCCCAATTGAACTGGATAGCGATTTAATCACTTCTTCAAATTTTTCTTGATTAACATCAGAAAAAGCAAATAGCAACACGAAAAAGCAAAGTAGTAAATTCATTAAATCAGCAAAGGTATTTAACCACGGAGCATTACCACCTGACGGTGCAGCTTCCTGCTTCTTCCTAGCCAATATCACCACCGCCTTCTTCCTTCATCGCAGTTCTACGTGCAGGAGATAAGAAGGATTTAAGCTTTTCTTCAATAACTCTCGGGTTCTCTCCAGCTTGAATTGATAAAAGTCCTTCTACCATGACTTCTTTAACCATAATTTCCTGTGAATTATTTGCTTTCAATTTAGTTACAATCGGAATACAGATCCAGTTAGCCAGCATAGCACCATAGAAGGTTGTAACCAAAGCTACTGCCATATTAGGTCCAACGGAACTGATATCATCGCCCATCTCTTTTAACATATTAATCAAACCAATCAGGGTTCCGATCATACCCCAGGCAGGTCCCATGGCTGCCATTGAATCCCAAAAGCCTACGGTACTGGAATGTCTTGCTTCAATACAATTTAACTCTGTCTCTAAAATATTTCGTACCAATTCAGGATCTGTACCATCAACGATTAATAGCACTCCCTTTTTAAGAAACTCATCATCGATACCATTGGCGGCTTCCTCAAGGGCTAACAGTCCTTCCTTTCTGGCTATATTGGATAAATCAATAATTGTCTTAATCGTCTCCTCTTCGTTGGAGGGGTACTGCTTTAAAATAAGCGCAAAACTTTTCAGATTATTGACAAAACCGCCCAAGCTGCGTGACATAGCAAGAACACAGCATAATGCTCCTCCAAAGGTAATCATTATAGATGATGGATCATAAAAATTCCATAATACATTAAAATTCGTCCTACCCCACAAAATTCCTGCGATAACAATTATAAAGCAAAAAACCATTCCCAAAATAGATGCTATGTCCAAAAAAGTCACCTTCTATCTTTAATATTTTATCATAAAATATATTTCTGTATTTTACAGCTCTCGACTAAATATCTCTTTTTTGTATAATATTACAAGATTTTTCACCTCTTGTCCACTTTCTTTTACTACTAATTTATTCCCAGATGACAAAGTGATTATCGTATCAGGTGCCTCTTCAATTTTCTCTATCATTTCAGCATTAATAATTAATTTTTTATCATTTAATCTGGTAACTTCGATCATATTAACCCTCCCTGCCGCCAAAATCCGCGAATTTGGACAGCAAACAAATTTACCGGTTGAAAAATGTACTTCTTTTCAACCTAACCTCATTTCTGCGTAATTTAACGATTAACACTTAGTTCATACCGTTATTGTGAATTGAAACAATACAGCATTCTTAATCAGTCAGATTAATTAACCGATATAAATGGGTGGCAGTTAATTTTGCCACCCATCATCACTGATATATGGCAAATCTATTCATACATCAGCCCTATGTTATCTCTTCAGATTAATCAGTTCCTCTAACATGGTATCAGATGTCGTTATTATTCTTGAGTTTGCCTGGAAGCCTCTCTGCGTCGTAATCATGTCCGTAAACTGCTGCGATAAATCAACATTTGACATTTCTACAACACCTGTTGATAAAGCGCCGCCTCCGAGCGTAGGATCCTGCCCTATACCATCAAAATCGCCTGAATTTTGTGTAGCCGCAAACATACTGTTACCAACTGCTTCAAGACCTGCCGGATTAGCAAAGCTAGCAACTGCAATTTGCCCTAATAATCTGCTATCGCCATTATCATATTTTCCAAAGATCTTACCTGCTGCATCAATACTCATTCCCGTCATATTACCAACCTTTTTACCTGCTCCGATACCAGCTAAGCTTCCCCTGGTGGCCTCTAAGGCAGAGGAACCGCTAGTGGAATACATAGTAATAGAGGAAAAATCAATATCAATATCTGAAAATTTGTTTTCTCCGTCACCGGCTGATGCCCCAATTTGAAGAACTAAGCTTTTACTGCCCTCCTCTGAGGATTCACCACCAACACTTACAAATTTACCGGTAGCACCATTAAATTTTAACAACGGACCATCACCATCAATTGTAAATTTTCCATCCTCCGGTGAAACATCACTAACATTAAAATCAGCGCCTCCGAAGTTGAAGGTGGTAATCGAGGAACTTGAATATTCTATTGCACCCGTATCAGGATCAGGCTCACCTTTTGAAACAAATATGGATTGTCCATCCTCATCCTTGATATCGGTTATCTTAACAGTATATTCATTGGTAGCTTCCTTGGTCTGCATTACTTTTAAATCAGCCGTATAGCTGTGACCCATCTTATCGAAGAAGGATATGTTGACAACCTTACCAGTCTCACTGGCAATCTGGGTATCCTTATTGTCTATATTACCGGATATGTATACATTGGAGGTAGCTGCCGGGTCAGCATACATATTCTCAGGCTTCATGATCTCTAAGGGCGATACCGCATCCGCTACTGTTCTGTTCGGATCATTCGGGTCCACCTGCCAGCCCATCACCGAAGCACCGAAGGCCGTACACAGCGTACCTCTGGCATCAACATTAAAGGAGCCAGCCTTGGTAAAATAATTCGCACCACCGCTATTTACAATAAAGAAGGTGTCTCCCTCAATCATAACATCAAAAGGATTGTCTGTTCTTTGAGAAGGGCCGCTTTTTGTTATTGTTGAAGTTATTGAAGCCAGATTAGCACCCAAACCAATCTGCATCGCATTACGTCCAGCCATTCCGGTATTGGCATTCGGCCCGGAAGCAGCCTGCGTTGTCTGATAAAAAATATCGGAAAAGGTTACATTACTCGCTTTAAATCCAATCGTACTAACATTTGAAATGTTGTTACCAATTACATCCATCTTTGTCTGGTGTACTTTTATACCTGAAACACCAGAAAATAATGATCTCATCATAGTTATATGACCTCCATTTTTCTGCTTTAATCATTCTGTATCCAATCTGTCATTCATGGATACGAAAGCCTCCGTAAGGTCCAGCTTTTTACATGATTACTGCCCCGTCGATATTGGTAAATATCTTATCTTCACCATCATTTACTGCCGTAATTACCGTATTGTTTTTAATACTTACGATAAATGCAAGATTATCTACCATTACCAGTGATTCATTAATTCCCTTTTCTTCTGCTTTCTTCGCACCGATTTCCAGTCGCTCCAGCTGCTCATCCGTTAAATCAATATTACGGCTCGCCAGTCTTTCATTTGCATGCTTGGAAAACTTTAACTCACAGACATCACTGACATTCTGCTTGCTTTTCAGAATCTCACTGAAAGGAGTGCTTGATAGCTGCTTATTTACTCCAGCAGTACTGCTTTTATTATTATTCAACTGCTGAGTCATCTGCTCTATGGAGGGGAATTGATTTATGGGTATCTTCATAATAGCCTCCATTCTTACTAATACTTAGGCCTTAGTACTTTCACCGCTGCCTGTACCAGTACTGCTGCTTTTATTTGTAGTTTCTGTATTTGTTGTTCCTGTATTTGAGGTAGCTGTATCTGCTGAACCTGTATTGTTTGATGCTGTATTTGTTGCAGCTGTTTCTGTTACTTCAGAATTTGTAACTATTAGTGTTACTTTATCATTTACTGTGGTAAGAAGTGGATCATTAAACGCTACTGATATTTTATAAGTTCCATTTTTCAGATTTGAAAATGCTGTTTTATCGATGGTCACCTTGCCATCCTTTACTGATACCAATTTTTTATCAATTACATTACCATCTATTATGATTGCTACATCATTCGCGATCGTCTTACCTGAACCATAATTAATCTCTACCGTTTGGTTCTTGGGATTATCCGCATCATATTTTAGCTCAGTTTCCTTGAGCACCTTGGGAAGTCCCTGTTCAATAAGGTAAGTATCATCAATTACACTATCTAACATATCTATAGAATATAGCTTTCCATTTACAGACAGCTGTGCTTTCCCGCCTGCAAGGTTTACAAAATCAACCTTACCATCAATGTAGGTAGGATTTCCGGTAGCATTTGTTGTCTTAATGATAACATTTTTACCGACCATACCAAAGGCTTGTGAATTTGACGAAGCAACACCAATATTTTGCAACTCCTCTAATTGTGAGTAGGTAGCAAGCTGGGCAACATACTCCGTATTAGAGCTTGGATTTAACGGATCCTGATACTGCATCTGCGTAACCAGCAGTTTTAGAAAGGAATCCTTTCCCAGCTTATTACCGGCTTTTTCACTATCCTTTGTAGAAGATGAGGCTGGAGCTTGAATTTTTCCATCCTTTACAGGCTGTATTAAATCACTCATGTTTTTCTCCTTTCTTACAATATGTTATTTTAGGTGTTTGCGAAGCTAATAAGCAACAAGTATTGTGTAAACGATCAACAAAACCATATTGTTACAATTAACTAATTATACTGCTAGACAATTAAGAACCATCAACTGCAGTATTGTATCTATTATGCATACAATAAAATGTTACAGTTTCGAAATTACTTCATCGTATTATGCTGTGTAGTCTACTAAGCTTCCTCTCATACCGGTTACATCACTTCTACTAGCATCTTCCTCAGTTGTTTCTGACATCGACAGTGCTTCCTCTAAGGATATCTGTCTTCCGTTATTACTATTTTTCTGCGCTTCCGGCTGATTATCTGTATCTTTTCTATCCCCTTGCTCAAAGGCGTTGGCAGATACCGTTACTTCAATCGCATTAACCTTTATGCCTTGTTCATCTAAGGTTTCCCGCAGTGTATGTATCTGACTTTCAATTGCTTCTTTACTGATTTCGTTTTGTACTACAAAATGTGCGGTCATTACGCCGTTCTTAGTCTGTACAGTGAGATTTACCTTACCTAGATTCTCTGGATTTAATTGCAGTTCCATGGAAGTTTTATCAGCTGTAACCGATACTTTGATCCGCTCAATAATCTGAGTTGCTATTTCACGAAGCTTCGTTAGCTTAGCCACATCCTCTGAGCTGTTTAACTGTGCATTCTGAGCTGTCTTAGCAAGATTTTCAATAAAAGTTTGATATTTCTCAGAAGTATTATAGCTTTGTTCCCCATCCCGGTCTGCGCTCGGCTTCGCATCACTTTGCTTCTCTTCAGTTGACATAAGAGCTTCCTGCTCAAATTTACCAGTATTCTCTGTTGCTGACTTGATATTATCTTGTATTACAGCATCATCCTTCTTTTGAACGGTATCTACAGCTTCCGGTTTTATAATAGCTTCCTTATTCTGATTTGTAATAAAATCAGTTATAATTTCGGCATTTACTGCATGCGAAGCAGTTTCAGTTAACTGTTTCATCTCAGCTAACATTGATTTTATCTGATCAGCTGATAATCCAATATTACTATCCGTCTTAAGCTGATCAACCGTCTGTAAAAGCTTATTCATGTCATTTGCCAGCTTCTCGTTCGTTAATGTAGCCAAGATACTGTTTTGCCCATTACTAGTCAGTATGAACTGCTGCAAATTCTGTGTCTCAAGTAAATCAGTCAAACTTAAACCCTGCTCTTCAAGCATTTGATTAAGCTCTTCCGAGGTCAGATTTAATACCTTCATGACAACTTCCTGAATTGATTGTAATAAGGCATTAATCTGCGTAATTATCTCATCCTTAGCAGTAAGCTCCTCTTCTGATGAAGTATCAATATCTGCCACGCTGTCATTCACCTTATCCTCCTTATAGATATCAGAGGTTTTATCTACTGCTCCCAAGGTCTCACTCTTTGAACTGTTTTGCGCTTTATCTGTCTGAGTTTTCGTACTTGCAGAGCTGTCTTCAGCTGCATTATCTGCTACAGAATTTTTCTTCACTGTCTCTTTTCTGTCAGCTGTTACTTTTGTGCTTCCAGTTTGTTCTGATCTTAAGCTACTGTTGATAAATAGCTCAAAATCATTGCCTGCTTTTTTTCCTTTCACTGAATCATTCGTGGAAGTTCCAGTGAATAAGCTGCGAACCTGTACCTTCATGTTTTGTGTCATCATAGGGTTTCCTCCTTTCTTCTTGGCTTTTATAAGCCTGATTTGATATATATTACAAAAAGCAAAAAGCTCTTTATAATCAATTAAATATTTATGCTGTTTGAATTGTATATGTCACCCAAAAGTGTACTTTACACTTAAAGCGCAATCAATCCTCTGCCAGCTTTTCAGCATCCATATCCAGCATTTTTTTCGTAATTTTAGCTGCTACAACCGGATCCATCTCAGCTATGATTGCAGCACTTTCCTTTGATTTCATACATAGAAGAATTTTTGCTACATTCTCTATATCCGCTGTCATTGTTTCAAAAACTGCAGCTGCAGCCTCAGGATCCATATTTTTATATATATCCGCCTTCTCTTTCGTGGCATCAGAATATTGCAACTGTTCTATCACCTGCTGATATATTTTTTCAGCATTAGCGGGATCCATTGCTTCATAATACTTTTTATACTCCTCAATGTCCGGAGCCGCATCAGCAAATACTACATTTTTATCAAATTCTGCTACTTTTTCTTCAAAAGACTTTTGCTTTTCTTCGAACTCCTTGAGTCTTTCAATCTCCGACTGAAGATCAGCGATTGTGGTACTGCTGTCTGTATCGGATGCAGTCATTTCTTCAATCGTTTGCTCAAGTTCCTTAATCTTAGCGACTGCCTCTGAAATTGATTTATATTCATTATTGGCATCCACCTCTGTTTTTACCTTGCTAGAGTCAGAGGTCTCCGGTAATATTTGATTTATAATTGGGATGTCCTTTAAAATCGGCTGCAAAACGCCCGATCCAAAACCGCCGATATCCAGTTTAATTAATGCACCAAAGAACACCAGCCATATAACAACAATCAGGATTACAATTAGGATTGTCAGAAGCTTATTCCCTTCCTTCTTTTCCTTGTCTTTGCTGCCTGATTTTTCCTTTTTTGCCATTAATTCTCCTCCTCGTAGAACGCCGGATTGCTGTAATTAAAACTGTTGAGTTCATCAATTTCCTTGCGTTCCTCAGAATCAAATTCCAGTAAGTAATCCTCAAATGCCTTTTCTTTAAGCTTCTCCTGCGTCTTTCTTTCAACAACTGCGTCATTTAAGCGTATCCGCGCTACTTCCAGTCGATGTGCTGCATTTTTTACTACCGTTGTCTGCTGTTTGATATTCAGCTTCATTACCTCTATCGCCTGCTCGCATTGTCTTATTTTTAATAAATCCAGCCTATTACACCACAGCTGTCTCAATTCATCTTCGTAGGATTCACTCTGTTTGATAAGGTCCTCTAATTTAGCCTCTTCTTCATTAAGCCGCATTCTGGCATTGCCGTAGGCAATTTTCATCTGATCCTCCAGCTTGAACTTAATTTGAAGTACACTCTCCATCTTATACTGAAACTTTTTCATTATTCTTTAAAAATCTCCATTAACATTGCTATTTCTACTTGGAAGTCAAGCTTTTCATAAACATCCTGCTGCAGAAACTTATTCACTTCCTTAATTTTTTGAATCGCATAATCGATTTCTGAGTTCGAACCGCTTTTGTAAGCTCCTATATTAATCAAATCCTCTGCATCACGATAAGTTGCCAAAACATTCTTTAACTTACCTGCGGCGGCCTTATGATCTTTTGTAACAATGGAACTCATACATCTTGAAATACTCTGTAATATATCAATTGCCGGATAATGATTCTTATGCCCCAGCTTTCTAGATAGCATAACATGTCCATCCAGTATTCCTCTGGCTGTATCTGTAATCGGCTCATTAAAATCGTCACCGTCAACAAGTACAGTATATAATCCAGTTATCGATCCATGTTCAGAATTTCCAGCCCGCTCTAGTAGCTTCGGCATCTCTGAATAGACACTTGGCGGATAGCCTCTGGATACTGGCGGCTCTCCTGAAGCAAGTCCTATCTCACGCTGTGCCATGGAGAAACGTGTCAGTGAGTCCATCATTAGTAAAACATCCTTGCCCTGATCCCTGAAATATTCTGCTATCGCAGTGGCGGTTTTTGCCGCTTTTTTACGGATTAGTGCAGGTTTATCTGAAGTTGCAATTACTAATACAGAGCGCTTTAATCCTTCTTCCCCAAGATCTCGTTCAATAAATTCACGGACCTCTCTTCCTCGCTCACCGATTAACGCAATTACATTGATATCTGCTTTTGTATTTCTGGCAAACATTCCGAGTAAGGTGCTCTTACCAACACCGCTGCCTGCAAATATACCAATTCTCTGACCTTTTCCGATGGTTAACATAGAATCGACTGCTTTTACGCCGAGCGGCAATACTTCATCAATGATTTTCCTCTTTAATGGGTCAGGCGGAGGTGCTTCTGCCGGATAAAAATCGTTACAGCTTATCTCGGAATTATCTATCGGAAAGCCCAAACCATCTAAGGTTTTACCCAGCAGTTCATTTCCTACCGGCACTTTAAAGGCCATTCCTGAATTTTCAACATAGCTGCCTATACCAACTCCAGTCATATCATCATAGGGCATAAGTAGTATTCTGTTCTCACGAAAGCCAATTACTTCGGCTACTTTTTTTTGTTTGTCTTCTCCTGTTATGTAGCAGACATCATTTAAGTTTGCACTTGGTCCCGATGCCTCCAGTGTGAGTCCAACCATTTTTACAACCTTGCCGATTTCTATCTCATAGGATTTATCAAGCAGCTGTTTGTATTTATCAAAATCTATTGAAATCATTATAATCTCTATGCCTTCCCTGTGCGAAAATTGCCTTCTATTTTCGCACTAATATCCTCTATAATATATCGACAATTTTATTAAAACTATATACCGCCTATTAATTTTAAATCAGCTATTAAATTGTTTAATTGTATATCAAGGCTACAGTTAATTACTTTTAGCTCTGTTTCTATCAGACATTGGTTTTTTGTTAAGTTCGCATCCTCTGTGATATAGATATTAGCCTCTGCTCCCAAAGCACTGATCAGGATATTCTTTCTTTCAGAAACATACTCATAATCTTCCTTAGAAACTCTTATCGTATATTCATTGCTTCTGTCCATGTTTTTAATTGCTTTATGAATAAGGTAAAGAATTACCTCCTCCCTATCCTGAATCAGAATACCTGTAATTTTCTCCACTAATAAAGTTATGATTTGTGCCATCTGCGGTTCCATAGAAAGAGCCATCTCTTCATACTGCCTCTTTAATTTCTGCGCTTTTTCCTCATACTCAGCTTTTAGCTTTTGTGCCTCGTTTTTCGATTGTTGCAGGCCTTCTTCATATCCCTTTTTTTTCGAAGCTGTAATAGTATCGTTTTTTAGCCGCTCCGCTTCCTTCTTCGCCTGCTCAATAATCGTTTTTGCCTCTTGATTAGCTTTCTCAATTATCTTCGTAGCTTTCTCATTCGTTTCCTCAGGAGGTGAAGTAGCTTCTACAACAACTGCTTTTAGTCCTTCTACAAAGCCTTCCTGTGGTTCTTGTTCAACCGGTTTGGGGATTTGTTTTACTTGAATCTCTTTCAGGGTCTGTTGATAAGTACCGATTGTTTTCTTTGCCTCATCATCATACCGTACGGAATAAGCTTTAATTACATTAGACAACGATTTCGTCACCTCCGCCTCTGGAAATAATAATTTCAGAGGAATCCTCCAGCTTTCTTATAATATTAACAATCTTTTGCTGTGCTTCTTCAACATCCTTTAGACGTACCGGTCCCATGTAATCCATATCTTCCTTAATCATGGCCGCCAAACGCTTGGAAAGATTATTAAAGATAACTGTCTGAACCTGTTCATTAGAACCTTTGAGAGCAATTGCAAGCTCATTGTTATCCACTTCACGCAGTACTCTCTGGATTGATTTATCATCTAGACTAAGAATATCCTCAAATACAAACATCTTTCTTCTGATTTCATCCGCAAGCTCCGGCTCTTCAATTTCGAGAGTTTCCATAATATGCTTCTCTGTACCGCGGTCTACGGTATTTAATATCTCAACAATGGAATCTACACCGCCGACAATTGTATAATCCTGGTTAACTAGGGAAGCAAGCTTTCTCTCCAGAATCTTCTCAACTTCCTTTATAACATCCGGTGAGGTGCGATCCATCTGTGCAATACGCTTTGCAACATCTGCCTGCTTATCGGGTGCCAAAGAAGAAATAATGGTGGAGGCCTGTCCCGAAGATAAATAAGATAAAATAAGCGCTATCGTCTGCGGATGCTCATCCTGAATAAAGTTTAATAACTGGGAAGCATCCGTCTTTCTTACAAACTCAAAAGGACGTACCTGAAGTGATGCTGTTAGTTTGCCGATTACATCTCGTGCCTTTTCAGGTCCGAGAGCCTTCTCTAAAAGCTCCTTCGCATATGCAATACCACCTTCAGCAATATATTGCTGTGCAAGGCAGATTTCATAAAATTCATCTAAAACCTGATCCTTGGTTGCAGGGGAAATACTTCTGGTATTCGCTATCTCCAGGGTCATAGTCTCGATTTCATCTTCCTTAAGGTGTTTAAATATACTGGCTGAACGCTCCGGTCCCAGACTGATTAAAAGAATGGCCGCTTTCTGTATCCCGCTGATATCACTATTACCTGATTTTGCCATATGTACCTCCATAATAATCAAGTTGAAGCATAAAACTTATTTTTCTTTTGACTAATTCCAGTCTTCACTCAGCCAGTTACGCAGTAGTTGAGCTACCGCTTCCGGTTTTTCATCCACAAATTTCTCAATCATTCTGCGTACTTCAGAGACTTCGTTAAACTCAATATCTTCAATCGATTGATTTTCCTTCGTTGTTGCTAGTAGCTGTTCAACAGATAGTTCCGGCTCCAGCTCTGTAACCTCTACCGGCTTAACGCTCTTAAATACTACAAACAGTAACAATCCAACGATTAAAACAACCAAAGCGATCTGTAGATAATCGGTCCAGCTTCTGGCTTCCTTCACTGTAGGAACAAATACAGATTGCTCCTTAGCCATTATAGTAATACTGTTTTCGGGTATTCCTGTAGAATTAGAAACAAGCGTAATCAGCATCGGATCCACTTCTATAGGTTTTTCATCACTATTAGCTGCAACATATTCTTCAAAAGTAGTTCCATCGAGGGCGCCACTTTTTTCCAATTGCTCCTGTTTAATGGTATTAACCCGTTTGAGTATAATGCCGACGCTAGAAATATCCGATTTGACCGCTCCCACCTCATACTTTGTATTCGTTTGTCTTTCATTGGGAGCATATTGATATTCGGAGCTTTCCGTTGATCCATTTGAAGCGGATGAATCGGGAATCTCATAAGATGTCCCATCATTAGGGGTTGTACCGGGTACTCCTCCGTCTGAGGAATTCGTATTCTTTGATGAATAATTTTTGCTATATGTATATAAGCCCTGCTCCATACCCTCGGGTGCAGAATATTCCTTATACATCTCCTCTACAACATCCATATTAAACTCCAGATGAGGTGCAATCTCTACATCACTAAAGTCTGCCTTAATCAGGATTCCATAGAGATTATTGATAAAGTTGTTACGAAGCTTTTCCTTATATTCAATTGAATTCTTTATTGAGATAGCAGAATACAGATCCTCCGTGCCACCATATAATAAATTACCGTATTGATCTGCAACTTTAATTTTTTTGGCATCTTTATTACCAATGGTAGCAGCAACTACTGTCGCGATTGTTTCTGCTGTCTGCGGCTTAAATTTGTCATTAACCGTAAGCATGACACTGGCAGGAACATCCTCAGTTTCATTTGTAAAGATATTATTACTTGTATCCTTGGGGATATAATTTACCTCTACATCATCAATGCCTTCCATTTCTTTTACTTTATTACTTATATTTTGAGAAAAAAGTAAATTTGCTTTTAATATTCGATCACCATTTGTAGTATCAAAGCTATTGTCAAGCAGCTGTTCCAATGTAATACCATCTGCTGTTATATCATTTTTAGCTAACAATACAATTGCATCAGGAGATTTTTTTCTGTCAACATAGACGGTAAGCGTCTTCTCATCAAATCTGTATTTGTAGCCCTCAGTTTTTAAAAGATCTACTACAGCACTTAATTCATTCAAGTCTTCACATTTTTTTAATTCTGTATAATCCACCTTGTTGATTAAAAATGCTAAAAGTCCAAACGCAAAAACAACAACGCAGACAACACTTATAATAAGTGCTTTCTGTTTGCCAGTATATTTATTCCATATATCTAATAGCTGCTTTGGCAGTTTCTTAAGCCGTTCCGTCATTACCCCTTGCTCCTATTAATTATTTTCCTAAATTACAGGTGAATTGACATGTCAATCCACCTGTGCAAATTAGAACTGAAGGTTCATTATTTCTTTATAAGCGTCCATTACACTGTTTCGTACAGCAACAGTATATTGAATTGACATATTCGCTTTCATCTGAGCCACCAGAAGATCACTGGTACTGTCATTAAGGCCTAAGGAATAAGCTATTTCTGCTTCTTTGGCTGCATTCGTATAATTATTCGTTTCATTGATTAAGCCAACAGCTGCCTGATATAAGCTATCAAAGGTAGCATTTTTATTATTTGAAACAGAGGCAGAGTCTGTAGCAAATTTACTGATATCTGTTAAATTACCTATAGAAGATATATTCATAAATCACCAGGCTGTTATGAAATCAGCCTTCACCCTTTCCTTATTTACCTATTTCAAGGCCCTTCAGTGCCAAATTCTTACCCGCATTAAAGGCTGTAATATTGGCTTCATAAGAGCGTGAAGCATCAATCATATCTGTCATTTCCTGAACGATATTGACATTTGGATATGTAACATAGCCGTCTTCGTCTGCATTTGGATGGGAAGGATCGTAAACCTTACGCATCTCGGCTTCATTATCCTCCACAATCTGTGTTACCTTTACACCATTACCCACAGTACCCGAAGTTCTTGCTAACATTTCGCTAAAAGCCGAAACATCCTTTTCTCCGATAACAACCATCTTTCTTCTATAGGGATTGCCGTCCCCATCCCGAACTGTATTTACATTAGCAATATTCTGAGAAATGATATCCATTCTCAGCCTTTGTGCTGTCATTCCACTTGCACTAACATTCATCGAATTCATCGCTGACATAATAATCCTCCGATTTCTTTACATCATCTATATACAATAATCATCTGACTAAGGAACCCTGCCAGATTTTAATTAACATCCTTGTTGTATAACATCCTAAATTAATTAAATAACTCTATTTTCTAAAAATCCTATTCTACTATTATTCCATTTCTCGCCCTTTCGGGAAAACACATACAATTATAAAGGTTTTAATTTGCTGAGAGTACTGCTCTGATTCTGCTGAATTCCTGTGTCATTGAATCAAGTAAGGCATAATAGCGAATTTGATTTTCAGCCAGATAGGCTTCCTCCGTATCAATATCTACGTTATTACCGTCTAAACGATAGCTTAAATTGGAGTTATCAGTATATACAGTCTCATCGAGCGAATTTAAGTCTGTTCCTGCCACTGCCTGATCTAAAGAAGAACCTCCGGATAGCTCCGTCATAAGATACGATTCAAATTGTACATCCTTCCTCTTAAAATTCGGAGTATCTACATTTGCTATATTGTTTGAAATAATCTCATGTCTGGTTAAACTAGCATTTGCCGCTTTGTTCAATACATTAATGTAATTAAATGCGTTAGAGCCGATCATTTTTACACTCCTTTCATATATAGTTTATTATAATAAAATTTACAAAAAACACAAGATATATTTGAAAAAATAGTAGAATAATACTAAACCTTGTGATATTATGGAACCCGTACCAATAATATGCTGTAATTTATTGTTATTAAATAAATTTCAAATATTTTTAAGTGATTTCTGGTAAAAATAAAAAGGACTTATGAGAAAACCTTTCCCACAAATCCTTTTGCGCTAACAAATCCATTTATCCTCAGTTATCATTCACTTTTTTCAATTCTTCAAAAACCACATCATTCAATACCCTGATATAGGTTCCCTTCATACCGGAGGATCGTGATTCTATAACACCGGCACTTTCAAATTTGCGAAGGGCATTCACAATAACTGATCTTGTTATCCCCACACGATCGGCTATTTTACTGGCCACAAGAATTCCTTCATTTCCACTCAATTCTTCAAAAATATGTGTTATCGCTTCTAACTCCGAGAAGGACAAAGTACCAATCGCAGATTTTACTATCTGTACCTTTCTGTTCTCTTCCGCATTCTCTTCATTAACTGATCTCATCATCTCTAATCCGACAACAGTAGTTCCGTATTCGCTCAAGATAATATCGTCAAGATTATATTGCGGACCATTCTTATATAGGAATAAGGTTCCAAGCCTTTCCCCTGCAATATCTATTGGTGTTATAATTGCCTGATAGATATCAACATTATCAAATTCGAATCCCAATGTTCTTAAATTGACATTCTCCTTTGTTGATAGTATATTCAAGAGTCTCTCATTTAGCAAGCTATCTATATGTCTTCCTACTGCATCCTTAATCAATTCCTTTATTTCATTGATATCGTTTCGGTTTTTTACTCCCAGCACCTTCCCCTTTCGGCTGATTACCAAGACATTCGATGCAAGTATTTCACTAAGGACCACACAGATGTCATTAAATACTACCTTATGCGAATTATTATTGTGCAGCAGGTTATTAATTTTTCTCGTCTTATCCAACAACTGTACACTCATTAAATGGTTCCTCCCAGCTTTCTATGTTCCCCCTTAAACTTCCAATCTATATCTAAATAAATTACATATAATTCCATGGAAGAAGGTAATACAACCAGTTATAAAGACAAATTGTATCACCTTTTAAATTTTATCATATATTAATTGCAAAAACAATAGTCTTTTCATTAATATTGAACATATTATGAGATAATTAATATTCATTTATTATAATTTTGTAATTTCTTTTTAAAAAGTATTACTATTCAATTTATCTGGGGTTGCTCATTACGAAACCGCATTTGTCATTCTCGCAGACTAGTTTATTTCCCTTCTCTACCAAAATTCCATTACACTTTTCGCATTTAATATTAGAAGGCTTCTGCCAGGTCATAAACTCACAATCAGGATTTCCTGCACAACCATAATATTTTCTTCCTTTTTTTGTCTTACGTACTACGATATCATTCCCACAAAGCGGACAATTCACTCCGATTTTTTCCAGATAAGGCTTTGTATTCTTACAATCAGGAAAACCAGGACAAGCAAGGAATCTACCATGCGGTCCATATTTTATTACCATATTTCTGCCACATAAGTCACAGACTTCCTCTGATACTTCATCTTCAATCTGTATTTTATCAAGCATTATATGCGCATTATCCACTGCTTCTGCTAAATCAGGATAGAAATTGCTGATAACTGTCTTCCAATTGATTGTTCCATCCTCTACACAATCGAGAAGGGATTCTAGATTAGCAGTAAAATTAACATCCACAATACTTGGAAATGCATATTTCATTACATTGTTCACTGCTTCGCCAAGCTCTGTAACGTATAGGTTTTTATTCTCTTTGGCAACATAGCGTCGTGCAATTATAGTTGTAATCGTCGGTGCATACGTACTTGGCCTGCCAATCCCAAGTTCTTCAAGGGTCTTAACAAGGGAAGCTTCTGAATAATGGGCAGGCGGTTGTGTAAAATGCTGACTTTTGTGAAACTCCGGAAACGGCAGTTTATCCCCTTCCTTCAAATTCTCAAAATTAGCCCCCTTTTCCTCTTCCTCCTCTTCCGGCGTATAAACGCTCATAAAGCCTTCAAAAACAAGCTTGGAAGCTGAAGTTGTAAAACGGTAGCCATTTCCATCTATTTTAATCGTTGTTGTCTCATATTTTGCCGGCTGCATTCTGCTGGCAACGAATCTCTTCCATATTAATTGATAGAGTCTAAACTGATCCCTGCTTAAGGATTCCTTCACTTCATTTGGTGTCAGTTCTATATAGGTTGGGCGGATTGCCTCATGCGCATCTTGAATTTTTTTACCGGTACGACCCTGATTTTCTTCTAATGCAACAAAGGTTTCTCCATAGTTCTCTTTGATAAATTGCTTCGCTGCCCCATCTGCTTCATCACTTATTCGTACGGAATCGGTACGAAGATAGGTGATTAGACCTATCGTCCCATGCCCCTTCACATCCACGCCTTCATAGAGCTGCTGGGCAAGCTGCATCGTCTTTTGTGTGGAATAATTAAGAATTTTCGCAGATTCCTGCTGTAAGGTACTGGTAGTGAAAGGAAGCGGTGCTCTGCGGATTCGTTCACTTTTCTTTATTTCATTTACGCTAAAATCAGAATTCTCTAATTGCTTTAATATACTATCCATTTCCGCTTCTGAGCGGATCTCTTTTTTGGAAGTATTTAATTTAGCAAGAAGCTTCTTTTTCCCTTTTAAGTTAAATTCAGCTTCCAAATTCCAATATTCCTCCGGCAGGAATGCATTGATTTCATCCTCTCTGTCACAAATTATTCGAAGTGCTACGGATTGAACTCTTCCTGCGCTTAATCCTCTTTTAATTTTTGTCCAAAGCAGTGGGCTGATCTTATAGCCAACCATACGGTCAAGCACCCTTCTCGCCTGCTGTGCATTCACCAAATCCATATCGATATCTCTTGCCTGCTTGATAGAGGATTTTACAGCATTCTTAGTTATTTCATTAAAGGTAATTCTGCTGGTATCCTTATCCTCCAGTCTTAGGGTCTGAGCTAAATGCCAGGAAATAGCTTCCCCTTCCCGGTCAGGGTCGGTTGCAAGATAAACTTTGTCAGATTTTCTAACTTCTTTTCTAAGCTTTGCAAGTAAATCCCCTTTACCCCGTATTGTAATATATTTAGGTTCAAAATTATGATCTATATCTATTCCCATCTGGCTTTTCGGCAAATCTCTGACATGTCCGTTTGAAGCGAGTACTTCATAGTTTGTTCCCAGAAATTTCTTTATTGTCTTTGCCTTAGCCGGAGATTCAACTATAACAAGATATCTTGGCATACTGATATTTCCCTCATTTCTTAGTGTAAATAATTCACTTGCCGGATGTTATAACCAGCCTTCTTGTCTCACAGCATATTCAAAATATAACGGCTGGAGAAAAAGCTTCCGACAGATGCATAATTGCATCGCCCGTCGCATATTAATCATACGTCTCCTTTTGTACTACTTAATCATTCTTACAGTCAGTTTCATAAGCCATGATGTTCAAGCTGGGTTATATTAATTTCACTATCTCTCCCAAGTCCTGTCAAATGGCTCATCTCTCAATGTACATAGGCCCTAAGCTTAAACAAGCATACACTATTTTCCCACTTGTTTCAAGAATTTTATTTCTTATTTATTAAGCCACTACTAGGTCACACTAAAATCATGCAAAACGAGATATCATATCAACCAAATTATCCCCTGTATTTGTAACTAATTCTGCCCCTATTTGAATGAAATTATTACTTTAGGTATTACATCATAAATTCACTTTGGCAGAAAGATTGCATATTTATTGGACCATACCTCTACTCCTTTGAAACAAAATATATGCAGCTGTTTACAAATTAGTATTACTAATTGTTAGACCACCTGTCATTCTATCATAGGCAGCCACAATTTAATCATTCTATACCAAATATATCCAAACTGCAATATAATTTTAGTAATTTTATCTATTTTAATTATTTTTAAAAATATCACCACTTAATATCACTGCTTAATTGTTAAGGAAGCAGGAAGTACTATCAGTCCAATTTCAACAATTATTTATATTTCTAGAACTGTAACATTTTACTATAGTAGTTCTTTCTTGTCTGCTTTATCACACCCCGAAGCTCTAATACGAGCAATAGCTCCATCAATTGCTCAACTGGCAGCCTAGTAAGCAGAGCTATCTCTTCAATATGCTTTTGCTCTGTATTTAAGCAAGCATATACTCTTTCTTCTTGCTCACTTTGCATTACAACCTTATTCTTTACAAAAGGTTTCTCAGAATATTCTGAAATGAAATCCTCTAAGATATCCTTTGGAGAGGTTACTAGCTTTGCCCCCATTTTGATTAAATTGTTACAGCCCTCACTCATGATATCTACCGTTCTTCCAGGAAGTGCGTAGATCTCCTTTCCCTGCTCCAGCCCCATATCTACTGTGATCAGAGAACCGCTTTTTTTCTTTGCCTCGATAACCAAGATACCATCACATAAGCCGCTTATAATTCTGTTTCTCATGGGAAAATTAGAAGGCAGGGGTTTTACTCCCGGTGCATATTCAGAAATGATTCCTCCCTTTTGCTGCATATTCCTATAGAGCTTAATATTTTCCTGCGGATAACAGATATCAATCCCGCAGCCCAAGATGCCATAGGTAATGCCGTCTTCAGCCAATGCCCCTTCATGTGCGAAGGAGTCTATCCCTCTTGCAAGTCCACTAATAATAGAAATTCCTTCTTTTGCAACTGCTCCGGCAATATACCTTGCCATCTCCTTTCCATAGGAGGAACAATTTCTTGCCCCAACTATGGCAAGCGCTTTTCGATTTTTCGACGGAAGATTACCCTTAACATAGATAGCATATGGTGCGTCATATATTTGTTTCAACTTTTCAGGGTAACAATCATCCTCCTTTGTGATAAAAGAAATGCCTTTCTCGATTAGTCTAGTATATTCCTCCTGCGCCTTTTTCAAGTCACGCTGTTGAACTAGTGTTTCGATATCTGTATTAAGTATAATTGTCCCCTCTGATAAGTTTTTTTCAAATATTGTCTTTTCTAATTCCTCCTTGGAAGCATGAAACACAGTTTCAACACTTCCAAAGATTCGAAGAAGCATCTCAGTCTTTCTTGGACCAATGCGAGGTAGATTAGCTAACCAATATTGGTATATTTCCTTTTTCATTCTATTCTCCATTCCTGCATATGTCTTATTCTACAAAACTATATATTAGATTAGGATATTAAAAGGCCCCTTTACATAATGCCATCACTTTGTAATCGCTGGGTCTATGTACAAACGACTTCATAATAGTAGTTCACTAGACTAAACTGCATCACAAAATGTTGGTTGTGAGTGAGCATATGAGATTTACTCACCCCAGTATTTTTGATCGATGCTTCGATAACAGATTGCTTCACTGATATGCTTCGAAAGTATCTTCTCACTTTGATCTAAATCTGCAATCGTTCTTGCCACCTTAAGTATTCGGTGATAGGCTCTGGCACTTAAGTTCATTTTATGAAACGCTGCTTCTAGTAAGGCCTGCTCCTTTCTCTCTAATTTGCAGTACTTTTTTATCGTTCGCGGTGTTAACTGGGAATTAAAGTAGATATTCTGTCCCTTGTAGCGTTCCATTTGTAGCTGCCTTGCTACACTGACTCTGTTGCGTATTTCCTTTGATGCTTCTTCCTTCTCCTGAAGCTGAAGCTCCTTATAATTCATTGATAATGCCTCTATACAGATGTCAAACCGATCTAATAAGGGCTGTGAAATCCGATTAAGATATCGCTTAACTAAATTCAACGAGCAATTGCACCGGTTACGGTCAGGATAATAGCCACAGGAGCAGGGATTCATTGCGGCAACCAGCATAAAGCCCGCAGGATATTTATAGGAAGCATTCAGTCTGGCAATCGTAACTGATTTATCCTCCAAGGGCTGTCTTAATACTTCAATTGTATTTTTCTGAAATTCAGGGAGTTCGTCTAGGAATAAAACACCGTGATGAGCCAGACTGATTTCTCCCGGCTTAGGGATTCTACCCCCTCCGACAAGAGCTGTCGTTGTTATGGTGTGGTGAGGGCTTCGAAAGGGTCTTTTTAAAACGAGTGCCTGTCTGTCTAACAGCCCTGCTATACTATAGATTTTCGATATCTCAATACTTTCCTCAAAGGAGAGCTCCGGCATAATACTTGGAATACGTTTAGCAAGCATTGTTTTGCCGGAGCCAGGAGGTCCGATCATAAGGATATTATGCATTCCGGAGACTGCAACTTCTATCGCACGTTTTGCCGCCTTCTGCCCTGCTACTTCTGCGAAATCATACAATTCCTCAATATCAGTTCCACTAAATAGCTGCTTCAAATCCACATACTCCGGTGAAGCAGCTTCCTTACCATTAAGCAGCTGTACCGCCTCCGCAAGGGATGCAACGCCATAGGTTTCTATACCTTTCACCACTGCTCCCTCCAAGGCATTTTCCTTTGGAACGATGCATTTTAAAAAGCCCTGCTGCTTTGCGGAATATACAATCGGCAGGACACCGTTTACCTTATTAACATTACCATTTAAGCTGAGTTCTCCGACGATTAGATAGTCCTTAAGCTCCTTCTCGGGAAGATGGCCAAAAGCCGCTAGAATTGCAATTGCAACAGATAGATCGAAGGCTGTTCCTTCTTTACGGATATCCGCTGGGGATAAATTTACGGTAATTCTCTTAGCCGGAAGCATATATCCGGAGTTTTTGAGTGCAATCCGTACCCTCTCCCTTGCTTCCTTCACCTCAGAGCCAAGATATCCAACCATATCGAATACGGGCAGACCGTCGCTGACATCGGCCTCTACAGATACGATCAGACCGTCAATGCCGTGGATTGCAGCACTGTATGCTTTACAGAACATGAAGAAAATTCTCCTTTCATTGTCTCTCCTGCAATGAAGGAATCATTTGCTTATGCGTAGTATAACAAAGGTGGGGATAACTGGCAATATCAAAGCACAAAGAATAGTCTATTTGAACAAACGAAGGCTACGTTATTTAGCATTTTTACCAGAGGATAATCTCTCTGATAAAGCTACTCCTGTATAACATATTATATTTCAAAGAAAATATATCATAAACATTTGACAAACCTATTAGTCCAATCTATAATAACAGTAACCGTTACTAATTTTTAATACAGGAGGAAAACTTCATGAATAAAATAGAAATAAAGCCTGGGATCTATTATGTAGGCGTAGTTGATTGGAATCTTCGCAATTTCCACGGATATTCCATTCATAAGGGAACTACCTACAATGCATATTTAATTGTGGATGAAAAAATCGCTTTGATTGATACGGTAAAGGCTCCCTTTGCAAAAGAGCTGTTAGCTCGTATCTCAGAAATTGTTAATCCTGCTGATATTGATTATCTTATCTCTAACCATGTGGAAATGGATCATTCCGGTTCTATTCCCGCGGTGATGGAAGCTGCTCCGAATGCAGTACTTGTTACCTCTTCTCCGAATGGTTTAAAGGGACTTAAGGCTCATTACGGGGACCATTATAATTATATGGAAGTGAAGGCTGGCGATATACTTTCCCTCGGTCAAAGATCTCTCTCCTTTGTCGGAACCCCGATGCTTCATTGGCCGGATAACATGGTAACTTACTGTCCCGAAGAGAAAATTCTCTTCTCCAATGATGCCTTTGGTCAACATTTCACCTCCAGTAAGCATTTTGATGATGAAGTGATCCTATCCGATGTTATGCATGACGCTGTCGGTTATTATGCAAATATTCTCATGCCCTTCGGCGCTCAGGCAAAAAAGGCCCTTGCCATAGTAGAAAGTCTTGATATTGAGATCATCGCTCCCAGTCATGGTATCATCTGGAGAAGCTATGTGAAGGATATCCTTGAGGCTTATCATTATTTTGCAGATGGTAATACAGAGGATACGGCCTTAGTCATATTTGATTCGATGTGGCATTCCACAGAGGCAATGGCACACAGTATTGCCGAGGGCTTTGATAAAAGGGGCACCCGCGTACAGCTGCTTGATTTAAAAGAGAATGACCTCTCCGATATCATTACTGAAGTACTTACTGCCCGCTATCTTGTCATAGGCTCCCCTACTTTAAATAATAACATTCTTCCGAATGTCGCAGCACTTCTTTCCTATCTGAAGGGTCTGCAGCCTAAGGGAAAGAAAGGCTTTGCATTTGGCTCCTACGGCTGGGGAGGCCAGAGTATCGGTATTGTCAATCAGGCCTTGGAGGAACTTGGTGTGGAGATTATTTTAGAGCCTGTTAGAATTAATTATATTCCTTCCAAAGAACAGCTTATCGATTTAGAAAATAAAGTAGCAGCTTTATAAATATAGAGACGTTTTTATGTTATGCGCATATAATAAACCATGATACAAGATATTATGGGTATAGCCTGTTCTATCTTACGTAAAGGGTGATTATATGCGCATTTGTGAGCTTAGGGAAAAAGAAGTCATCAACTGCAGGGATTGTGTTCGGCTCGGTTATGTCTGCGATGTAGAATTTGATATCTGTACAGGACAGATTACACATATTATTATACCTGGTCCATGTAAAGTATGGGGAATTCTCGGCCGTGATCACGAATATGTAATCGGCCGTGCAAATATTAAACAGATTGGCGTTGATATCATACTGGTAGATGTAGATATTGAGAAATGTCTGTTAAAATGCATCTAAAATTACAGAATTCCACATAATTTCTACTATTTTGTAATTATTTTCTTGACCACCATGGAATCTTTCAATATAATCTAGTTGTACCATGTTAATAGTCAGATTGTCCTATAAGACATACGATGAATGGCCGAATAGATTAGGAGGTTTTATAATGAAGTGCCCTTTTTGCAACAAGGATAATACAAGAGTAATAGATTCCAGACCGGCCGATGAGAATAACTCCATACGCAGAAGACGTCAATGTGATGAATGCCAGAGAAGGTTTACTACATATGAGAAAGTAGAGACGATACCACTTGTGGTAATAAAAAAAGATAATAACCGTGAACCCTATGACCGTTCCAAAATTGAAGCCGGCGTATTTCGCTCCTGCCACAAGAGACCTATTTCCGTAGATCAGATAACAGCTCTAGTAGATGAAGTAGAAACCTTAATCTTTAACCGGGAGGATAAGGAAATTCCAAGTCATGTGATTGGGGAGATCGTCATGGATAAATTAAAGGACTTAGATCCGGTTGCCTATGTGCGCTTCGCTTCAGTTTACCGTGAATTCAAGGATGTTAATACCTTCATGGAGGAACTAAAGAAAATACTTGGTAGTTAAGATGTTCTTATTTTAAACAGGATTTTCATTAGTTATATCATATTAATAATATAAGGGAGTATAAGCTTTTGCTACGTGAGTTATTAGAAAACAGAACTCCGGGCAGGCTGATGCTCCCTTTTTATTTTAGTATTTATGGCAGTTCAATTTTTAAATAATCCTTTAGCTTACTGTATTCTCTCTCAAATTCCACATGATCTCCGATATAATTAGGAACGCCGATGCTTATACCAAGACGATCCGGTGTAAGATAACTATACATACCCCATAAATTATCTGAGCCAATGAGATCCGCTGATTGAAATCCCATCAGCAAGTCTTCTTCGGTCATATGAGCAAAGTAATCCCTGATTGCTTGATTTATTTGCTCATTTCCCTCTTCCGGTGGGATAAACTTCCATTCTCTAAAATCCTTTACAAAAGCCTTATTAATCTTAATCACATCAGATAATCTAATCCGTACCTTATCCTTCTTATTAACATTAGTGGTGTAAACAAGATCTGTTGGATGAGCCGAAAAGGGGCTATTAAATTCTGCATGATATAGGATGCTGATAAACTTGTCAGTGTTCTGTTTTATTTCATAATTTATGCTTAATATAACGGGGATTTCAGCAGCCGGTGAGGGAGTCAGCTCAGGAAATGGTTGAAAAGCATAAATTCTAAGTATTTTATTAAAATCCTCAAATATCAACTTATTTATTTCATCCCGTTCCTCTTTCGTGCCTCCCGAAGTAAGCTTTGGGTATTCTGCCGCAATTCCATCCTTATGATAACTTTCACTGCTTATCTTCTCAGCTGAGCTGTCCATAACAGCCGTACTCGCCTGATTTCTGCCATCACAAGCGGCCGCCACTAACGAAAAAAAAGTAATAAGTAGTAATAATCTTAATCTCATATGCTTACTATCCTCTGCTAATTATTTAATACACTTCATATTTATGCAGATAATTTACGTTTATCATTACTACTTGATTTGATTTAGCAGATTCATCAAACTTCATTAATCGCTATCTTATATTCAGATCCGTTTCC
>JAEZTJ010000067.1 GCA_023421505.1 Bacillota bacterium | reverse complement strand
TATAAATCTACCTTCTTTCAGAAATGTTGCCGCAGAACCGAAAGAATAGGCAGGCTGGTTATAAGTGCATTTTAATGTAAAAAAATATCGGGGTAAAGTACTACCCCAATATTTATTATAGAACCTTTTTATCTTGCAGAACATATTTAAGTTCAAAAAATATTAAGCTAGATACGACCGGACTGTTACTCCATTGTCTGCACAAGAATAGTATGAGTTGTCCATTCATCCAATACTTTCAACTGTTCTGGCGTATGAAACCAGTGTTCGCCATTTTCCATGATAGTTAGGCGACACCCAAAATGCCTGGTAAAGTTTTCCACAACTTTATGTTCTGTGAGGTTATCTTTGTCTCCGTATAGAATTTCTGTTGGAAAACTCCACTTAGTGATTGGATGCTTTTTTACATAGGATAGATACTCCCACGAAAGTGTTTGTCCAAAGGATGTCGGAATTGTTTGTTCCAGTTGTAGCTGGTCTTCTGAGACACCTGCCCAAAGCATCATATTTTGAATTAGTTGATGCATATCAAGAATTGGCGAGACAAAAAGGCAGCTTTTTAGATTCTCATTCGCAAAACTTAGCATACTAAACCACGCTCCAATGCTGGTTGCCCGTAATGCGATAGAGTCCCAATGTGATTTCGCATATTCCATAACCGTCAGCAATTCTGGGACAACATGCCAGGGTGTAAATTTATCTTTCTCTTCTTTGCGTTCTCCATGCTCTGGCAGATCAATACTCAAGACTTGGCAACAATAACAGCCGGCAATTTCAGCAAAAGCTTCCGCTTCTTCTTTGCAGCCTCCCTGTCCGTGAATAAAAAGGTAAGCATTTTTTGAGGGCTCACCCAAAAGAACGGTTGGGATTCCCTGAATTTGAAAATATTCTTTTTTCATAAAGATACTCCTTTGTAGATTTGTACTAACCATAGTAAACTAACCATAGTAATATAAAAACTAATCATATTAGTATTATAAAATATTAATTGTGTTTGTCAATATAATTATTATAGTTAGTAGTACTTTTGAGAATATTGTTATTGATAAAACTAATGGAATTAGCTAAAATATTGATATAATTAACAAATAAGAGTGTCAAAATCCAAGCTGGCTTTTGACACTCTAGTCCTAAAATAATTATGATAGAAAGGAACGATTATGCGTGTTACAAAGGAAGCAGTGATACAGGCTGCATCAGATATTGCAGATTCAGAAGGTCTTAACAAGGTTTCTTTAAAAGTCGTTGCTGAAAGACTTAATATTCGTACTCCGTCTTTATATAACCATATAGCTAGTTTAAATGATTTATTGCGGGAAGTAGCACATAATGGAATGAGAACAATGAATGATAAGATGACACAAGCAGCGGTTGGTAATTCCGGGGATATGGCTATTAAGTCTATAAGCATCGCGTATCTTAACTATATCATTACCCATCCTGGAATTTATGAAATAATTCAATGGGCCCATTGGCATAGTAACAGTGAAACAGAAGCGATATTTGATTATTACAAGTCACTTATAAAGAAACTAGTTTTATCTTACAACTTTAAAACGCAAAAAATAGATGAGATATTGAGTTTGTTAATGAGTTTACTTCATGGATATTCATCGCTAGAACTTGGGAAGGCGCTTATAAATCCAGAAGAAGTCATAAAAGCACTTACAAATTCTATAGATATTGTACTATTAGGTTTACATGCCAGATATGATTGAATTTTATAGGGTACTAGGGTATATGGCTCTTTTGAAATATTATAATAACATTATTGACAAATTGTCAGTAATGCTATATTATCACTATTATCGGAAGAAGGGAATTGCTATGAGAGAGATCAAACAACCAGAAGTTCGTAAAGCGGAAATTGTAGAAGCTGCCAAAAAGCTGTTCTTTCAAAAGGGTTATTTACATGTTATCACACAGGATATTGTTGATGATTTGAAAATTTCTCGTGGATTACTTTATTATCATTTTAAATCTAAGGAGGATATTTTAAAGTATATTGTAGAAGCAGAAGCTTCAAAAATTGTAGTAGTGCTCAAAGAAATCACGTATCGTAGTACTTTATCAGCCATTGAAAAAGTCAATCAATTTATTGAGGCCACAATTATTCCGGAATCTGCGGACACACAAGAAAATCGAGCCTTACAGGAAACGATCTGCTTACAGGAAAACACCTATATGATTGACCAGATTTATCGAAGATTGTCAGAAACTATGTCTAATTATTTCAGCGAAATATTAGAACAAGGAAATAAAGAAGGGGTTTTTCATGTTAGTAATCCTAAAGAAACATCAGTTTTTTTGATGACTGCCTATCTATTTACACTAAACAACAGAGATTTTCATATTAATGATACTGGGGTTGCGAAAAAATATCTATTGGTATTTCATGATATCCTAGATAAGGTGCTACAAACCAACAACAGCATTTTTACTTCATAATATCATCGGCATTGCCGTTGATATTATTTTTACACACTAACTGACAAATTGTCAGAATGAGAAAAGGAGAATTTATATGGGAATTCACATTAGTTTTGAGGAGATGTTAAGGCTGCTGCCACTATTTGTTCCTATTATTTTGCTGCAGCTGGTATTAATTATTACGTCATTGATTAGTATTTTACGAAAACAAGCGCCATTTGATAAAAAACTTATTTGGTTAGTCGTGGTTCTTATAGTCACGCTTATTGGTCCGGTAATTTACTTCTCCTTTGGTTCAAAACAGCTTGATAAAGAGAGCATTTGATGGAAAGGAAAAAGTAGAATGAACGCAATTGAAACATATGACTTAACGAAACAATATGGCACTCAGGAAGCTGTAAAAAACTTAAATTTAATAATTCCAGAGGGTACTATCTGTGGATTTTTAGGAAAAAACGGGGCTGGGAAAACAACCACAATCAAAATGTTAGTAGGATTATCCCGCCCGACTTCCGGAGAAATCCTAATACAGGGGCAAAAGCGCATTTATGAAAAACAGGACAATTCCTATATTGGATATCTGCCGGATGTCCCAAGCTTTTATAACTATTTCTCGGCTCGGGAATATCTCGACTTTTGCGGAAAGCTTTACGGGTTAAAGAAAACAGAGCGTGACAAAAGTATCCGAAAGCTCTTAGAGCAGGTTGGGCTTAAGGACACCAAAAAAGCAGTTGCAGGATACTCCCGTGGAATGAAACAGAGGTTAGGTATTGCACAAGCACTTATGAACTCACCCAAAATAATCTTCCTAGATGAACCCATCAGCGCCCTCGACCCAATAGGACGACATGAGGTAATGGAACTAATTCAGTCACTGCGCGGTCACGTGACAGTCTTCTTTTCTACGCATGTTCTTTCTGATGTGGAGAATACATGTGATTATGTAGTTATTATGGATCATGGAAATCTAATTTTATCCGATACCGTTGAAAACATTAAGACAAAATACATAGGAAATGTTGCTTTTCTACGACTTCATACTTCGGAAGAAAGTAGTAGATTCTTGCAAGTAATCAACAATTACGGGGGGATCAAATATGAGAAATGTGGATTAAGGGAATTAAAATTATATTCTGATAATTTAATCTCGTTAAGTAAGAAACTGCCGCAATTACTCATTGAAGCAGATGCAGTATTGGAAAACTATCAGGTTTATACCCCTACGCTAGAGGAAATTTTCATGGAGGTGACTACAAATGAGTAGTTTTTTAACATTCTTAGAAAAGGAGTGGACAGAACTTTTTCGGACGAAAAGACTGTATGCATTACTGGGAATTTTTGCTCTTTTTGGAATGGTTAGCCCAATCCTTGCACGATATATGAAAGAAATTGTATCGGCCTCAATGGGTAAGTCTGCACCTATAGTGGTCTCTGAGCCAGTTTGGTCAGATAGCTGGAAACAATTTTATAATAATCTTTCGCAAATGGGAGGGATTTCAGTTCTCTTAATATTTATGGGCAGCATATGTGGAGAGAAACAGGCTAAGACAGCAGCATTGACCTTAACTAAAAATCTTTCACCAGCTGAGTTTATAATAGCTAAATTTATGGCAGCGGTAGGAGCGGTACTACTTGCTTTTCTTCCTGCGGTTCTTCTGTGTTGGGGGTATACCTACTATCTGTTTGGCTATGCTGGTGAGTGGAAAGATATTTTAGCAGGCGCATTCTTCTTCGTAATATTTATCGTGGTTCTTCTAAGTACGGTGATGTTAGCAAGCACGTTGGCAATATCCTCGGCATTTGCAGCAGTGCTTGCATTTGGTGGATATCTGATCTTAATTCTGTCAACCTATCTTCCGGTGATAGGTTCGCTGATGCCTGGTACGCTTCTTTCTGCGACTATTTCCGTTATTTCTTATGGAAGCCCAGTTAGTCTATTACGACAAATAGTAATGGCTTTCGTTATAAGTTTAGTTTATGTTTCTATATCCATTCGTATTTTAAAACATCAGGAAGTATGAGTATGCCGAGCTAATTTTTTGACGACAGGTTGTATAATAAAATCTTTTTTGCTATATAAGTATTAATATAGACCAAATGCATGTGGAGATGGCAGTATTTGTGTAAGGTTGGAGAAAAGAATAGAGTAGACCATAATAGTGGATAACAAAGGGTTACCTATTACTAGAATTTCTGCGAAAGAAAGTGGGCAGATATTCCTGTGCTAGGGAACCTTTTTTATTAGGGCGAACATAATCACTTAGGGTGAATAGTCCTACTAAACATGCAGGCCTAGAGCACACATATGAGGTTCGAACGATAGATTAAAATAAACAATATGCTGGAAAAATGTATATAATTACTAAATACTATGGTATGATAAGTCTATTACCAAAGAAAAATCAATTAAGTTGAATCTAATCTCTATAACCTAATTAGTAGTGCAGATAACGATATAAAGCTTAAAATTATACTTCATGAAATTTTTCAGGGGGAAGAATTATGTATAAGGTTTTTTTGGTGGAAGATGAAATCGTTATACGGGAAGGCATTAAGAACAAAATTCATTGGGAAGAAGAGGGGTTTAAAATTGTTGGAGATGAAAGTGACGGTGAATTGGCTTATCCAATGATTATTAGGGAGCAGCCGGATATATTAATTACAGATATAAAAATGCCGTTCATGGATGGTCTGGAGTTAAGCAAATTATTAAAAAAGGATATGCCGCAGCTGAAAATCATTATTATAAGCGGGTATAGTGACTTTGGATATGCTCAACAAGCAATTGATATTGGCGTCAGTGAGTATCTGCTTAAACCGGTAACCTCTATTAAGCTGTTGGCTGCTGTTAAAAATGCTGCTATAGCCATTGAAAAGGAACGGAAGGAAAAACAGATACTGGAACAATATCAACATTTGGTTTATCAGAAACAGGCAGAAAAAAGGAAGGATTTTTTTCATGCTTTAGTCAGCGGGAGAATGTCCCTGTCACAGATAATTGAACAGGAAGAGGAGCTTGGAATCAATATGGTTGCAAGTGCTTTTCGCGTATTGCTGATTCAATTCAAGGTGCAGGAGGATATGTATGAATATTCGAATGAAATAGTGCAATGTGAAGTAAGAATGACTGAGGCACTAAGGAGATTTTCTGACATAAAAGTATTTGAGCGTGGTATGGATGGCTGGGCCTTTATTCTTCTTGGCGAAAATGAATTGCAGATTGATACATTAACCCAGGAACTATGTAATTTACTAATTCGTATCTGTGAAGACAAGGCACATTATTTTGGGGGAATTGGCAGATGTGTTCATCGTGTCCGTGATTTACAACAGTCTTATCTGGATGCGAACAAAGCTTTTTCCCTGCGTTATTTTGAAAGCTGGGATCAGTTTTTATCTTATCATGATGTGGGTAATATTAAGGCTCAGATAGGAAACCGGATTAAGGTTAGTGAGTTAAATCTTGAGAAGCTTGACAGGAAGCTGGTGGAGGATTTCTTAAAGAGGGGTACCATACATGATGTTGATGAATTTGTAGAGAGTTATTTTGACGGCTTTGGTTCCACTACTATGAGTTCAGCCCTTTTTCGCCATTATATCATAATGGATGGATACTCCGCTATCATGAAATTCTTAAAGGCTCTAAAATACCCAAAGGAAAAGATTGAGAACAGCCTTAAGAGCATGAATAGTGTCATTGATCAGCTTTCCAGCTTTGAGGCCTGTGAATTTTATAAAGCAATACTGAAGGAAGCAATTGAACTGCGTAATAAGAATTGTCAGAAGAGATATGCCGGTCTGATTGAACAGGCAAAGGAATATATAAATCTGAAATTTGCGATGAGCGATCTTACACTTGATCAGGTTGCAGCTTCGGTAAATGTCAGCCCCAATTATTTTAGTTCACTTTTCAATCAGGAAGCGGGAATGACCTTTATCGAATATCTAACGGATATTCGTATGGAAAAGGCAAAAGAATATTTAAGATGCTCAGGCAGAAAGATAACTGAGATTGGATTTTTAGTAGGATATCAGGATTCTCATTACTTTAGTTACATATTTAAAAGGACACAAAATTGTACACCGTCGGAATACAGGCTGCAGGGAATAGGTGAAGAATGATTAACTATAATAATGGAAAACCAATCAAATATCCCTTAAGGCTGAAGCTCTTTTTAGTAGCGGCTGTCATCATTCTGCCGATGATTATTCTTTCAATTTACCAGATTGCGGCGCTGCACAATTATAGTACGGCATATGATAAGATAGTTCGAAGAATTACTTCAGCGAATAATTATAACTTAAATTTTAAAGAGGAAATGGACGAAAGCATGTATAAGATTGTTGTAGAAGCAGAAACTTTCGAATCCATTAATGGAAATAATGATTTGAAAAATCCATATAAGCTGATAAAAGCTGCAAAAGACAATTTTACTAATCTGCAGAAAATAACCTCAAGCAGAGAAAGTCTTGATTGGATTAAACGTATTCTGCTTAATCTTGATACGCTGAAGGATAGAATCAATGAAATACGTGATAATTTGAAGCAAACAGGTCACTATGAAGTAAATATTGAAATGCTGGAATCGGATATTTATATTCTAACAGAACTATTTCAGGAAGAAATTCAGTATTACATTTATTATGAAACGAAGAATTTTGAAGCGATAAGGCAGAGCCTGAAGGAGCAGGTAACGAACGTAATCGTGACAATGATAGTGGCATTATCCTTTATCATTATTGCATCCATTTTGGTTAATATCCTTGTAACAGACAGCATCACAAAACCAATCAGGATGTTATGTGGTAAGACGGCTATGGTAGCAAAGGGAGATTTTACAACTAGGACAACCTGTGAAAATCATGATGAATTGTCAATCTTAACCGATAGCTTTAATGATATGACTTTTAAACTGGAACAGCAGGTGAAGAGCATCCGGCTGGAACAGGAAAACTTAAGGCATATGGAATCAAAGCTTTTGCAAACGCAGATTAATCCTCATTTTTTGTATAATACGCTAGATACTATTATCTGGCTGATTGAAGGAGAAAAGAACAAAGAAGCAATCGATATCGTGGTATCCCTTTCTGAGTTTTTCAGGATTGTTGTGAGTAAGGGAAAAGATTTTATTACGATTCGCGAAGAGGAAATACATATTAAAAGCTATCTTGAGATACAACAATCACGGTATAAAGACATTCTGGATTATGAGATTATAATTCCGGAAGAACTATACAGATATCAAATACTGAAACTGACTTTGCAGCCGCTTATAGAAAATTCTTTATACCATGGCATTAAAATGTTAAGAGCAAGAGGGAAAATAACGATAACCGGTGAAATAATGGATGAGACTATCTGCTTCCACGTAATTGATAACGGAATAGGAATGAGTGAAGAAGAGTTAAATGCTTTGAGTAATGAAATTGAGATACCGGGCAGCAAACAAAGCAGTGGTTTTGGCCTTGCAAATGTCAATAAAAGAATAAAATTGAACTATGGGAATAGGTATGGACTTAATATATACAGCAAAAAGGGAGAAGGTACAGATATCTTAATCAAAATTCCGGCAAGACCGGTGGAGAATGAACGAATTGAGGTAGCATATGAGTAAAATTTTTAAAATCATAGTAGGGATTTTCTTTATAGGGTTGATCGCACTTGCCAGCTGTAGCTTTAGGCCTTTAAAAAACCTTCAATCTAATGAAGCTGAATATACAGAGGATATTGATTCTGATTTGATTATTGTTGGTTTTTCCCAGCTCGGTTCTGAATCAGACTGGAGAACGGCAAATACAAAATCTATCCAGAATGCTCTTACAAAAGAGAATGGTTTTTCACTGATTTTTTCAAACGGAAGGCAGAGTCAGGAAAATCAGATTAAGGATGTAAGAAGCTTTATATTTCAGGAAGTAGATTATATTGTCATTGCCCCGGTAATGGAAACCGGTTGGGATACGGTACTCACCGAAGCAAGGGAAGCAGGTATTCCGGTTATCATTGTAGATCGTATGATTGATACCGAAGATGAAAATCTTTATACCGCATGTGTGGGCACTGATAAATATGCAGAAGGCATGAAGGCAGGACAGTGGCTGGAAAAATACTTAAACGAACAAAAAAACAAGGATAATACTTTAAAGGAAAAGAAATCTTTATCCGAGGAAACTGAACCAATCAATATTGTTGTACTGGAGGGTACCTTAAATTCAACGGCTCAGATTGGGAGATCGAAAGGATTTGAGGATATAGCCGGACGCCATGAGAACTGGAATATTCTTGCACATAAAAGTGGTGATTTCACCAAAGCAAAGGGCAAGGAAGTAATGGAGAAGTATTTACAGGAATTTGATGATATAGATATTTTGGTTTCACAAAATGATGATATGACGTTTGGCGCTATAGAGGCAATACAAGAAGCAGGATTAACCTGTGGAGTAAATGGTAAGATCACAGTCATTTCCTTTGATGCGGTATCAGAAGCCTTTGATAGGATGGAAGACGGATTAATTAATGCTGACATTGAATGCAATCCTTTACAGGGACGGCTGATTGCAGACATAATTGAACGTATAGAAAAGGGGGAAGAGGCCCCTAAGGTGTCCTATGTGGAAGGAAAGGTTTTTGAAGCGAAAAATGCCGCTATAGAACGGATTGGACGGAGCTATTAGGTGAAAAAAACAAACAAAATTCATAGAAATTCTAACCAAAAATAAAAGGACGAAGAAACACAGTAAAAATAACTACAAAGGCAGGGATAATCTCCGTATTTTTATACTTATAGGTTGACTATAATTGAATTGCATATAAGTAAACTCAATATATTGAGTTAAAAATAATAGGAGGAGATATCTATGAAGAAATTAATTTCTTTATTAGTGGTAGTTACCCTTGTGTTCTCGTTTGCTGCATGTGGCAAGAAAGACAAGGAAACGGCGAGCAAAGGTGACGGGAAAATTACTGTAGGTGTTGTACAGACGAATGCGAACGAGTCAGATTGGCGTACAGCAAACACGAAGTCCTTTGACAAAGCTTTTAAGGAAGATGGCTTTGAGATGAAAATGGTTTTCGGAGAGGGAAAACATGATAAACAGATTTCACAGGCACAACAGCTTATCCAGGAAGAGGTAGACTATCTTGTTGTCTTAGGAATTCAGAAGACAGGCTGGGAGGATGTAGCAAAATCCGCTAAGGAGGCTGGAATTCCCTTTATCATGGCTGACCGTGAACTTGATTTATCAGAGGATCTTTACACCGCCATGGTATGCTCGGATTTCGTAGCTGAAGGCAATAAGGCTGTGGATTGGATCAAGAAGCAAGCACTCTCTGAAAACAAGATTGTTGTGCTTGGCGGCGAAACAGGCAGTACTGCTCAGGTAGGCCGCTCCAAAGCGATTGAAGACGGTGCAGCAGCAAACGGCTGGGAAATTGTATTCAACCAGAATATGCTGGGTTGGGACGAAACACTTGCTAAGCAGTCAGTTGCTGAGCTTATT
Organism: Bacillota bacterium; assembly: GCA_023421505.1. Taxonomy (GTDB): domain Bacteria; phylum Bacillota; class Clostridia; order Lachnospirales; family Lachnospiraceae; genus Mobilitalea. The sequence continues at coordinate 78,183 of JAEZTJ010000067.1, read as the reverse complement.
GCTGGCGGAACGCAGTTCAATATTGTCTATGCTGAGAATGATAATATGGCTCGTGGCGCTTGTGCTGCTATGGATGCTGCCGGTATTACATATGGTAAGGACGGTGATGTAAAGGTTATCGCCTTTGATGCAAATGGGTGGGCTCTTAAGGATGTTCTCGCTGGAAAGTTCAACCTTGATGTAGAGTGTAATCCTCTCCATGGCCCTCGTATTCTGGAGCTTATTAAAAAGCTTGAGGCAGGAGAAAAAGTTGAAAAGAATGTATACATTGATGAGGAAGTATTTGATTGTACAACTATAACACAGGAAATGATTGATGCTCGTTCCTATTAATTTATGGTGATATGATAAGTGAAAGCCTGTTAGGGCTTGCTTCCTTTCCTATACGATGAAAAGGTAAGATGTTGATCAAAATGCGCGGCGCCGAGTATGTGGATATTGTTCGCAGATTCTAGCACCGCGCATTTATCAAGTATAATGTTTGTTAAATATATGGAGAATAAACGCTAAATATATTAATTAGAACATTATGCGGAGCACAGATGCGACAGAGAAATATCGAAATATCATACCTGAACGGAGGTTTGAATATTATTACTATGCAGAACACAGTACTTACAATGAGGGGTATTTATAAAAGCTTTCCTGGTGTTCGGGCCTTACAGAACGTGGATTTTACTTTACTAGAAGGTGAAATCCACGCGCTTATGGGCGAGAACGGTGCCGGAAAGTCCACCTTAATAAAGGTTTTAACCGGTGTATACACGAAGGATGCCGGAGAAATCTGTATTAAAGGCAGTAATAAACCAGTTTCTATCAAGTCGCCTCAGGAAGCTCAAAAGCTGGGAATAAGCACAGTATATCAGGAAATCACATTATGCCCGAACTTAACGGTTGCCGAGAATTTGTTTATTGGTAGAACAGGTGATTTATTCATTGATTGGAAGAAGAGCAACAAAAGAGCAGAAAGCATTCTAAAAGGACTGGGGATATCGGTAAAGCCGACAAAACAATTGTCAAACTGTTCCATAGCGGTTCAACAGATGGTAGCGATTGCTCGTGCCATTGATATGGACTGTAAGGTGTTAATACTCGACGAGCCAACCTCATCGCTTGATGATCAGGAGGTTGCTAAGCTGTTTGCTCTGATGCGTGAACTTAAGGGCAGAGGGGTAGGAATCATATTTGTTACGCATTTTCTCGATCAAGTATACGAGTTATGTGATAAAATTACTGTTTTGCGTAATGGCGAGCTTGTCGGAGAGTATCAGATTATGGAATTACCCCGAGTAGAGCTGATTGCCAAAATGATGGGCAAGGAACTTGGCGATTTGGCTAACCTACATAACGAAATGCAAACGAGCACCGATAAATCGAAGGAAGTAATAATCGAAGCAGAAGAGCTTTCAAGCAGTTCCAGAATAAAACCGTTCAATTTTAAAGCTTATAAGGGTGAAGTGACAGGCTTTGCTGGGCTGCTCGGCTCCGGTCGCAGCGAATGTGTACGTGCAATCTTTGGCGCAGACAAGGTCACGAATGGTACATTGAGAATTAGGGGTGAGAATGTTAACATTACAGCGCCAATAAAAGCCATGAAGAAAGGAATTGGTTATCTTTCTGAAGACCGGAAGCGAGACGGGATTATTGGTGACTTATCAGTCCGAGAAAATATCATACTTGCATTACAGGTTATGAAAGGTTTCTTCAAGCCTTTCACGAAGGCACAAGCACAAGCCTTTGCCGATGAATATATCCATATGCTTGGCATAAAAACCGCTTCGGCAGATGCTCCCATCAACTCATTATCCGGAGGAAATCAGCAAAAGGTTATTCTTGCCCGTTGGCTGCTCACACATCCCGATTACCTTATTCTTGATGAGCCGACCCGCGGAATTGATATTGGTACGAAGGTGGAAATTCAAAAGCTTGTGCTAAAGCTTGCCTCCGAGGGTATGAGTATTACCTTTATATCCTCCGAGATTGAGGAGATGCTTCGTACCTGTTCCAGACTGATTGTTATGCGAGATTTATATGTAGTAGGAGAATTACAGGGCGATGATATGACACAGGATAAAATAATGTATACGATAGCAGGGGGAGTAGGTCAAAATGTCCAAAAACAATAATAAACTTGATACCGGTAATTCAGCATCGGTTTTTAAAGCAATGATCAGGCATAGATTGTTTATCCCCATTGCATTTCTTGCCTTTTTATTAATAATCAATGTGTTTATCAAGCCGAGCTTCTTAAGAATTAGCTTGGGCAGAGATAGCATTGGTAATCCGGTATTGATAGGGAATTTAATCAATATCCTCAATAACGCTGCTGAACTTGTTATTCTTTCTATCGGAATGACGCTTGTTACGGCTTCTTCCAGAGGTCAGGATATCAGTGTAGGTGCTACAATTGCAATAGTTGGCGGGGTTATTATGCGAGTCCTGTGCGGGAGCGAAACCCAACCAACAAATTTGCATGCACCGATTATCGTTGCACTCTTACTTGGCTGTCTAGCCGGTATGGCTTGCGGAGCCTTTAATGGTATTCTGGTTTCTAAGTTCAATATACAGCCTATGGTGGCAACGCTCATTCTTTTTACAGCGGGCCGATCGATAGGCTCTATGGCTATGGGTGGACTTAAGCCCAAAGCTGTTGCTTCGTTTGGATATTCCGGGAACTTTATTCCGGGATGCCCTATTCCGACGCCAATATTTATTACAATTGCTGTCGTTGCAGTAACATTCCTTGCACTGAAAAAAACGAACCTTGGTCTATACACTAAGGCGGTAGGTATCAATGATAAATCCTCGAGCTTAAACGGTCTTAATCCTGCGCTGATTAAGTTTATGACCTTTGTTATTTTGGGCTTTTTGGTAGGGATTGCCGGATTCGTCCAGTCAAGCAGGGTGCAGACTGTAAATCCATATACGATAGTCCCTAACATTGAGATGGATGTTATCTTAGCAGTTGCCCTTGGCGGCAATTCACTCGGTGGCGGCAAATTCAATATGGTAGGATCGATTATTGGAGCATATACCATCCAGACTCTGACCTCTATGTTGACCACGCTCAATGTCAATACCAATGCTGTTCCCGTCTTCAAGGCCGTAATTATTATTCTACTTGTAGCAATCCAATCACCGATTATCAAAAGCTTTTTCGGTAGTAAAGTTGGGGGTTCTAAATTGACTGCAGTCGATGGAAAGGAGCGTGGTTAGTTTGCTTAACATGAATAAAGCTAGGAATACGGACAGTACCAGTATTATTTTGAACAAGCTGAAGCGAGGAGAGTCTTTCACTGATACAGCTTTCTTACTGACAATTACTGTTTCTCTGTTTATAGCAATCTATGCACTCTCTATGGTTTTCCTTGGAGATAAAGGTTTCAGCAAGATTCAGATGTTCTTTAATCTCTTCAACGAAAACGCCGCGCTGATTGTAATTGCCTGCGGACTTTCGATTGTAATGATAACAGGCAGTATTGATATTTCCGTAGGTGGCTCCACCGCACTGATATGTACCTCCTGTATCGTTTGTCTTAACAATTATGGCTTCAACTTTTTTACCTCTCTTATACTGGCCTTGGTGATCGGTCTGGCGTTCGGTGCAATACAAGGGTTTCTAGTTGCGTATCTGGAGCTGCAGCCCTTTATTGTTACCCTGGCAGGTATGTTTTTGGGTCGTGGTTTAGTTGCCCTAATAGAGGTCAATCAGATACAGGTTGATAACGAGGGTTTTGAGAAGTTGTCTGCTGCACGAATACAGATTCCCTTTTTAGGCGATGTCAACAGGAAAGGTATTTTTATACAATCAAAGCTGGAATATGGTGTTATTGTAGCTCTTATTATAGTCTGTCTGATGTTCTGGTTATTAAAGAAAACAAAGCTAGGACGCAGCTTTTACGCTGTGGGTGGGAATTCGCAAAGTGCTTTGATGCTTGGTATTAACGTAAAGAGAACCAGGTTTTATGCCCATTTGCTTTGTGGTCTGTTGGCAGGTATCGGTGGTTTCCTATACCTTTTTCACACACGGTCCGGCTCTGTTCAACAGGCAACAGGCCTTGAAATGGATGCTATTGCCGCGTCCATTATTGGCGGAACTCTACTTACCGGTGGTGTAGGTAATATTTTCGGTACGCTATTTGGCGTATTGACAAGTGGTATTGTATTACTAGTAGTTACCGCAATCGGCAGTCAGGATCCGTGGTGGCCGCAGATCACACGTGCGGCAATGCTCTGCTTCTTTATTGTACTTCAGAGTATCATCTGTTCTCGAAAAAGAAGCAAAATGTATGAGTAAATAAATTGATGATGGGAAAGCTTATTGTAGGGCTAGATACAACTACCTAATGAAAGGACAGGTTATAAGTCCTATAAAGTTTGGTATAAAGAAAAAGGTGGTTATGCATGCGCATAGCCACCTTTCTTACATCTTAATAATATCATACATAACCATCCAAAACAAGACTGTTTTTCGAGACGAAGTTATGTTAGAGTTATGAAACGGATTAAAACAGACTAATGTGAATTTTAAATAGGTAATTGCGAAACGATATAGTTTTACTAATTGTATACACAGCATATACTATTCCTTCGCTCCAACGCTCCTATGAGCTTAACTTCCGCTCCGGAATAGTATATGCTGTGTATACAATACTTACAATTAATGAGTTTCGCAATTACCTATGAACTTTAAAATATAAAAGGAGTGGATCAGCATGAATGACAACAAAGATGTATTAGATTATGGTCCTTTTTTTCATGGTACGAAAGCAGAACTAAAAATTGGAGATTTATTAGAACCGCAACACTTATCAAATTACCAAAATAAAAAATCTAACTATATTTATTTTACTGCAACATTGAATGCTGCTAAGTGGGGCGCTGAATTAGCGACATCTAATTCAAAAGAAAGAATTTATATTATTGAACCATTAGGCGAATTTGAAAATGACCCGAACTTAACTGACAAAAGATTTCCTGGAAATCCAACTCGTTCTTATAGGTCTAAATCTCCTTTGAAAATAATAGCCGAATTAGGTTCCTGGGAAAGACATTCTGATGAAGAAATAAATCAAATGCTTTCCTCCTTAAGAAAGTTAAGTGAGGAAGGAAAAAATGTAATAATAGATTAATCCATAATATATAATTCGTAACATTACAAGACAACTGGTGAGTAAGTAATGAAAGCACCTACCTTTTTGAGGCAGGTGCTTTCATGCACGATCGGATTCTGTCCAAGCACAGAGGTTGTTGGGAACAGTTTTAGCCTGCTTAATATTGTAGCGGTATATGAATATCAAATTCAGCTTCAGCTGTTGTTAATCGATTGTCATATAATTCTATAGTGTCTGCTTCCGCTAATTCATATCCTGATTGAGGTAACCACACTCCATATATGAAGTTGTAGGTATCTTTTAGCATAGTTAAGGGGCCTTTATGAGTGAAGACTGCATATTTAAAATTTGTTATAGTTTTACTCAACATTGATTTTGGAACATCACAAAAATCGGTTACTTCAACTCCAGCAAAATAAGAGAACTCACTTTCATCTGTTATATTTGGCATATATTCGCATATTCCAAGTTCGATATTAGGTTCAATGACATTTTTCACTTCTGATTTTCTCGAAGTAAAAGTATTCCATAGATTCTTGATTTCATCAGATCCCGGTTTGAGCATTTCCTTCATTCCGATCAGCTTATAAGCTTTATCCAGAATAATCTTCGGCTCTATATAAAAGCTCGTTTCTAAATTAGCCAGCATTTTTTCATAAACATTAATTTTTTCATATAGAACAATTTTACTTTTTTGTGCATGATATCTACCGGGTGTGATGTTAAATGCTTTCGTAAATGCTCTGGTAAATACCTCCTGCGAATTGTATCCATATTCAAATGCCACATCAATTAAGCGTTTATCGGTTATCACTAATTCGGTAGCAATATTACTTAATCGTCTCTTTTGAATATAATTTTTGATGGAATCGCCTACCATAGCCTGGAAAATTCTATAAAAATGCGTAACTGAAAAATGTGTCATTTCAACAACTGATAAGATATCGATATCTTCTTTTAAATTTAACTCAATAAAATCAATTGCTTTTTGAATTTGAGAATAATAATTCACCGGTAACCTCCAAGTACTGACTCTAAACTGATATAATTTTCCAAAATATCTTACTATATTATACTACTATAAATAGGTGAAGATAAAATAATATTGAATAATATGGGAAAAAACATCAAAAAAAATAACGACTTTACTATACAATTAATAATGCTCAATAAATTATTGGTATAAAACATAATATTAGGAGGTTATCATATGGAAAGTAAAGTTATGGAGTTTAAACATTGTGTAGTAGAAGGTACCGCATATGAAGCAGGGGAGCAGCTAGGTAATTTACTCAAAGCTGACAAAGTATTTATTCAGGAAATGACTTCACCGTTCTTTGGGAGGAGTAAGCTTTCAAAGGATCAGATCGCTAGAGTCATGGAGCTATATGATAAATTCTGTCCTGGTACGAATGAAGAGATAAAAGGATTTGCTGATGCAATAGGAGCAAATGCTGATGATGTGGTTTATTATTTTGCATTTTTACAGCATAGAATAGGTAACTGCAGTCATATCGCATTAACGCCTTCAATTACTGAGAAGGGTCACACATATTTAGGAAGAAATTATGATTATAGTTGGGAGGATAAGCCAATTCTGATTGAAACACGTATTAAAGGACAATACAAGCAGATCGGTTTTGGCTGTCAGATCTTTGGTAGATTTGATGGCATGAATGAACATGGATTATGTATTACAACATCATCTGGAGTAATTAATCCGAACTATAAGGAAGAGGGTTTTGTATTCCCAGTTATAGTGAGGGCTCTTCTTAATAATTGCAAAACGGTGAAAGAAGCGATTAAAGTATTTGCTTCAATGAAGGTTGCGGATTATAGAAATTTTATGATAATAGACCGTTATGGTGATGCTGCTTTAATAGAGGCAGCAGCTTCAAAAAAGGCAATAAAGAGGGCCGGAGATACCTATGAGGATAAATACTTGTTTTCAACAAATCACTATAATATTCCAGATATGATAAAGCTTGGGTTTCCAAGAGTTAGACATTCTATAACAAGGTATAAAGCAATAAAAGCTTATATTGAAGCAGCATTACCGAAAATCTCTCTAACAGAACTGAAGAACATATTATCAACTACTATGCCGGATGGAGTTTGCTGTCATCATTATAAAGATGGTATGGGTACATTATGGTCTATCGTATTTGATCCTATGGAGTCTGAGGCCAATATATGTTTTGGATCACCAAGTGTTAATCAGTGGAAAACCTTCCATATAAATAATCCTGTCGGTATTAACACATTTACTGCTATCTTACCCAATGAGTCTACCTATCCTGATTTTTGGGAGCAAGAATCAAATCATATTCCCAATCGATGATACCCCCAAAGTCATACACATTTTTATAGCCAAGCTTAATAAGATCAGCGGCAGCAAGGGCACTTCTGCGGCCGCTGCGGCAGTATATCAAGATGGTAGCAGATTTATCAGTCAAGGTTGCTTCCGCTTTTTCTAGAATTTCAGAATCGGGTAGGAGGATAGCACCTTCGATATGACCTGTGTTATATTCTTCCTCTGTTCTTACATCTAAAATAGTAATAGTACTGTCATTATCCATCATTTCTTTCGCCTCTTTGCCTGATATTTTATTATAATCAGGAGCTTTTTCTTTCGTACCGCATCCACTTAATAATATGGCTGTTGTGAGGATAAAAAATAGGAATAAAACTCTTGTTTGCATTGAAACTCCCTTCTTTTCTATATATATTGACTTATACCTCAAAGCTTGTACCTGCATAACCAAAGTGTGCAAGCATGTTTGGTACAAACTAATTCAAAGAGCAGATATGTTATGTTATCATAAAATAATAAAAGCTACTGTAATAATGTCACAAAAGATAACTACTGTAAAGAGAATAAAGGATGACAAATCAAATAAATGTTTCCAAATTCAAGCTATTTATTATTGACATATGTCGGAAATGAAGTATAATAAATGATATTAGTAGAAAGAAGGAGTAAGTATATGCCAAGGCCAAGAAAATGCAGGCGGATTTGTTCTATGCCACAAACGGATGGATTTGAACCCATCAGAGAGAAGGCAGCCTTATGCGATGAAGTATTTCTTAATATTGATGAATATGAAGCAATTAGACTAATTGACTTTGAAAAATTTACGCAGGAGCAATGTGCGGCTCAGATGGTCGTTTCAAGGACTACAATTACTGGTATTTATGAAGAAGCCCGTTATAAAATTGCAGATGCCTTAATCAATGGAAAAAAATTAATCATAGAGGGAGGCGAATTCATAATATGTGAGCATAACGGTGAATGCTGCGGAAAGGGATGTAGGCATAATTGCTTTAATAAAGAAAAAAATCATTGTATCAAGGAATTCTGTCAAAACATGCAAGTGAGATAAATCAGATGAGTAAATTTTAACAGAAACGAAGGAAAATGTAACCAACACTCCTTCTGACTTAACTTCCGCTTCAGAAAAGTATTCAATGTGTATACAATGCTAACAGTTAATGAGTTTTGTAAACGCCTAATGAAAATTATATATGGAGGTAAAAGAATATGAAAATTGCAGTAACTTTTGATAATGGGGAAATATTTCAACATTTTGGCCATTCTGAGCAGTTTAAGATTTATGAGGTAGAGAAGGGTGAAATTATGTCAGCAGAAGTTGTATCCACTATGGGCAATGGACATGGTGCTTTGGTTCAAATGCTTAGTGAATTAGAAATTGATACTTTGATCTGCGGTGGCATTGGCGGTGGTGCCAAAAATGCCTTAAATGAGGCAGGAATTCAGTTGTATGGAGGAGTTGTTGGTGATGCAGATAATGCTGTTAAAAGCCTATTAGAAGATCACTTAGACTACAATACTGAAATAGAATGCAATCATCATAATGACGAACATAGCTGTGGTGAACATAGCTGCAGCAATCACTAAATTCTGGTACTATGATTTAATGGAAAGAAGAGAATTCATTCAAGGCAGGCTTCTCTTCTTTCCATGCATGTTAAGGCAGGAAAGATTATTTTTATATTACATTCTACTTAGTTAGGAGAGGCGAAATGGAGGCATTTTTTCAAAATGAGCATAGAGGAGATAAAATTCTCCCGGTGAAGATATCAATAACGAATCTTGAAAATGGCTTATTTATATCTCCGCATTGGCATGAATTTCTTGAAATACTTTATTTTTTTGAAGGTAAATGCACTGTCCAGATCAATAATTCATATTTTAAAGTATCCTCCGGTGACATGGTTATCATTAATAATCTGGATATCCATTCGATTTCTGGATGCTCACGTTATTTTGTACTAGAATTTGAAAAGGATTTAACCAAGGATTTATCGATACCGCTTTTAAATATTTTTCCAAAGGAGGACGACAGAAAGTATATTAGTGGAGCAAAAGAAAATTCTCCGTTTGCTGCTTCAATCAGAATGCATATGGAAGAAATATTAGTGTGCTATACGAATAGGCCTGCTGGCTACGAGCTTGATATTCGTGGTAGTATCTATAAAATATTGGCTTTTTTGATAAGACACAGTACTGAAAGCGGTTTTAACATTAGTGAATATAATAAGACCAGACTTAATTTAACAAAGCTAGAAAAGCTTCTTGAATACATAGAGAAAAATTATGAGCAGGAGATTTCTACGCCTGAAGCCTCCGTTATATTAAATCTGGAAAAGAGTTATTTTTGTAGATTTTTTAAAAGAATAATGGGTAAAACCTTCTTGGAATATCTTACGTATTACAGATGCAATAAAGCAGAGGAGCTCCTTTACAGTACCAGCCTCACAATAACCGAAATTGCCATAAAGGTTGGCTTTAACAGCAGTAATTATCTGGCTGAGCAATTCAAACGCTATAAAGGAGTAACCCCCTCTGCTGCTAGAAAAAATTTTTTGAAAGTTTAATACTTTTTAAACCTACTGCAGTATAAGAATTTACTTTAAAGACTACTTATGAGCTTTGTCAGCTTTACTGCTTCAGATTTAACTAATTCTTTCGATAGGCTTGGATTGATATGTATATATAAAGTTCTTTTTAAAAGCTCCAGAGAGGCATTGTAATCAGGGATATGATAGGTAACTGTTGAATTCCTGTATGGGTTAAGCAGTTCCGTGCAGGCTCCTTTTCGTTCAAGTACGGCCTTCCAGTTAATGAAAACATGCTTATCTGTATAATATGGGCATTCGAGAGAAAATTCACTTTCGGTATCTTTCGCCTTTTGAAGAATCCGGTCAACACAGCTTGCACTTTCAAACAATAATCCTAGTTTAACACTACATTCGCCATTAGGATCATTTACTGGACTAAAATGAATACTGTCGACTGTCGACAGAGTATCTTTGATAATATGTTTTCGAATTCTTAAATCAGTTAGTATTTCATCTAATTGCTCTAATTGAACTCTCATTACTGCAGACAGTAAGTCAGATATTCTCATATTCATACCGGCAAAATACGGAACATTTGCATGATGCTCTGAGGAAAAGAAGCCACAGCCGGGATCATGATAGATTCTTGCTCTTTCAAAAAACCTGGAATTATTTGTGATTAATGCACCGCCTTCGCCGCACCCGATTATCTTAAAATAATTAAATGAAAAAGCTCCGATATCTCCGATGCTACCCAGCATACTACCCCGATAGCTTCCACCCATTGCCTGACACGCATCTTCAACAACCTTTAGATTATTTCTCTCAGCTATCTGCATAATTTTATTCATTTGACACGGAAGTCCATTTATATGAACCGGAATGATCGCCTTCGTCCTGCAATTAATTCTATGTTCAATATCATCAGGGTCTAGCGTAAGCGAAGCATCAATATTTGCGATTACTGGAACTGCTCCTACCGCTAATACAGCATACGCTGTTGCAATGAAGGTATATGCGGGTATGATCACTTCATCACCGGGACCTATCTCAAGAGCTGCTAAAGCAGCTGTAAGAGCACCTGTTCCGCTTGAAACAGCCAGTACATAGTTACTTTTAAGCTTTGCTGCCAGCTCTGCTTCCAGCTGATGAGTTTCGCTGTCTTTTTCATATCTCCATATCTTTTTGCTCTCAATAAGACGTCTTATAGCCTCTGTTTCTCTTTCACCAATCCGATACATTTTTTACTGTCTCCTATTCAAATTGTTATAGGTAATAATTACGAAACTTTTTATTTTATATATAACAATTACATAGTCCTTCGTTCCAACGCTCCATCTGCTTTTCTTTTGCCTTGAAATTGAAACTACAATATTAACAGTTGATTCGTTTCGTAATTATCTGGTATTCATTGTTACAGTGCTAATTTACACTGTTTTAACGTTATATGATATATAGGCATTGACTAATACCATAACAATATTGACTTTCAAATTAGGTTCAAAAATAACATGATCAATTTGTGATTTTTAATAGATAGTGGTTAAAAATTATAATAAAAAAATTTTGATATTTTTTGAGTCATGGTATATAATGACAAAATAAGAAAAATAAACCTTTGAGAGGAACCTGGGGTGGTTGTATGAAGAGCAGTGAAAGTAAGAAAAAAGAGAAAAAAAGCAAGGATAATAATAGTAAAATAGTTCAGAATAATTTCTATATATTAAAGCTGATTTTTAGTATTTGTAAATCTCGTGTCATACATACTGCAATCAGCAGATTCTTATTTTATTTTGAATGGATCTTTTATAGTGCATTTTTTATACGGTTTGTCATTCATTCTGTAGAAAAAGAAGTGAGCTTTGGAAGAATTATGATTTTCTTGGTTGTTACTATTATCATGTTCTGTTCCTTATCCATTTACAATAACTATTTTGAAGAGGGAATCAAGCCTTTAACAGATACGGTGATTTATAAAAACTTATATCGGAAATTATATAAAAAGGCTACTAATGTGGAGCTTAATTGCTTTGAGAACAGTGAATTCTATAATAAATACAGCATGGCTTTAGAAAGTGCGAATGATAAAGTAACTGCCACGAATGATAACATCTGGTCCATATTGTTTGGTGGTATGGCATCGCTGTTAGCTTTTATTATCATGTTTCAAATTGATCATTATGCATTACTTTTTGTAATTTCACCGATCATCGGTAATTTTGTGTTTGGAGCTCTGCTTAATAAATTAACATATCGCCTGTATAAGGACCAAACCCCCTATAACCGTAAAGCAGATTACATAAATCGTGTCATCCATCTTTCTGACTATGCAAAGGAAATGCGCTTAACCAATGTATTTAAGGTGATGATGAAGAAATACGAGGAAGCAATTCAAGGAAAAATTGCATTGGTAGGCAAATATTCTACGAAATCTATCTTTGCGAATTGGTTTCATCAGATGTTTACCTTTACGATTATTTTCGAAGGTGTTTTACTATACGGTGCTTACCGGACGATTGTAATGAAAAGTATGCATCTATCAGAGCTTGCGGTCTTAAGCAGTTTTATGGTTTCAACAACATGGATTTTAATTGGCTTCTCGACCGCCCTGATAGAGAGCTATAAGAACAGCTTATATATAGAGAATTTGCGAAAATTTCTAGAGTATGAGCCTGTAATACCGGAGGACTATGATGGAGTAATGCCGGAGCGGGAGATCTCTTCCATAGAATTTCGAAATGTCAGTTTTGGATATACAAAAGAAAACCCGATTATTAAGAACCTTTCTTTTACGATATATGGGAAAAACTCGGTTGCCTTAGTAGGACATAATGGTGCCGGTAAGTCAACTATCATCAAATTGATCTTTCGTTTTTATGATCCAACAGAAGGGTCCATATTTGTTAACGGGAGAGACATCAGGGAGTACAATTTGCAAGCTTATCGAAGCCTATATTCGGCAGCGTTTCAGGATTATAAGATATTTGCAATGAGCGTTAAGGAAAATGTATTAATGAGAAAATGTACTGCTAAGGATGATGAAATAGTAAAAGATGCGTTAATAAAGGCTGGAGTTTATGACAAAATAATGACCTTACCAAGGGGTATGGATACCGTTTTAACAAGGGAATTTGATGAGGAAGGCTCCGTGCTGTCGGGAGGACAATATCAAAAAATAGTTGTAGCCAGAGCCTTTGTCAGTGATGCTCCGATTAAGATATTTGACGAACCCTCCAGTGCATTAGACCCTATCGCGGAGTATGAGCTCTTTGAAAGTATTATGCAGGACAGTAAGGATAAGACAATGATATTTATTTCCCACCGATTGTCCTCTGTCAAAAATGCGGATTCTGTTTTAATGCTGGAGCATGGAGAAATTATTGAACGCGGAACGCACAAATCTTTAATGAAGCTTGGTAAGGTCTATGCGGATATGTACAAAAAGCAGGCTGAAAATTATCTTGCTACCGATAGTAATACTGATATTAAGAGTTCCGGAGATGAATACGAAGGCAGTATTTTCGTTAGTGAAATCAGTAATCAGGAGGTGGCATTATGAGTGAAAAACAAAAGACAAAACAAAGCTTTAAACAGGTATGTTCTAACCAATGGTTTATGTTAAAGCTTTGCTTTCGTGCTACCCCCTTCTTTCTATGCTTTTTGATGTTCGAAGCAATTAAGCTGCAGGTTTCGATATTTTTCGAACATACTTATGGAATACGCTATGTACTACAAACCGCAGAATCAGGAGGTCCTTTTTTCAAAGCAATGCTTTATCTTGTGATTATTGCAGGCTGTATAGAAGTATCTGCCTTTTGCTCAGCAATCTATATTCATTATGTAGCACTGCGTCAAAAGCCTAAGCTTTATAAAGCATTAAAAGAACAACTTTATAATAAGGCAAGGGAGCTTGACTTATCCTGCTATGATGATCCTCATTATTACAATGAATTTGTGCTTACCGTATCAGAAGCAGAAAAAAGCCTGGATCGATTCTTGGAATTAGTAGGGCAGTTATGTTCAGGTATAACTATTTTTATTTCCTCCGGTATTTTTATCTTTATACTAGATAAATGGGGAATGATCTTTGTATTGGCATCCTTTCTACTTTCTTTTACGGGTGCTCAAATAAAGAATAAGCTGAGTTTTAAAATCAGGCTATTAAAAAATCCAATCGAAAGAAAACGAGCTTACAATCACAGAGTATTTTATCTAAACGAGTATGCCAAAGAATTAAGGTTAAATCCATCGGTAACTGAACTACTATACGAGGACTTTGAACAGACCAACGACGAGATTTATGGTATTTCAAAGAAATATAGGAAGAAGCTATGCTTCCTGGGATTTTTCAAGAATTATCTAGCTAGAGATTTTATTACAGATGGCTTGTATTCAATCTATCTGGTATATCGGACAGTAGTTCTGCATGCAATTTCTTATAGTAGTATGGTTGTACTATTTAATACAATTAACCGATGCAGAAGATCAATGAACATGGTAGCAGATCTTTTTCCTATGGCCTCTGAAAATAGTCTGTATATTGAGAAAATCAGGACTTTCTTAAAATATGAATCTACAATAAAGAGCCATAAGAACTTAGAGGTACCAAAAGAACCAAAAAGCTTAGAGCTTAGAAATGTATCCTTTGCTTATAATGAAAAAGACGGCAATATATTAAATAATATTAATATGATTGTTCATCCTAACGAGAAGATTGCATTAGTAGGTTATAACGGTGCAGGAAAAACAACTTTAATAAAATTGATTATGAGATTATATGATACAACGAACGGAGCTATCTATTATGATAATATCAATATTAAAAATTATAAAATAAGTGAGTATAGAAGCAAAATCGGTGCAGTCTTCCAGGATTATAAGATTTATGCGGCAACTTTGAGGGAAAATGTATTATTAGATTATAACGATTATAAAATTGATGGCAAAGGTAAGCTAAGTATTCAGGAGATTAAGGATAAAGCTGAGAAGGAACAGGTAATTGAAGCCTTAAAAGAGAGTGGATTTGGTGAGAAGCTTGCTTCTTTGAAGGATGGTCTGGAGACTCCTTTATCTACTGAATTTGAGGAAAATGGAGTCGGCCTTTCTGGCGGCGAAAGCCAAAAGGTCGCAATAGCAAGGGTACTTTATAAGAATGCTAATCTTATTATTCTGGATGAACCTTCGAGTGCACTGGATCCGGTTGCAGAATATAACTTAAATAAAACCATGCAGAAAATGTCAAGAAAAAATTCTGTAATTTACATATCGCATCGTCTTTCTACAACCAGGGACGCTGATCGTATCTATATGCTGGAAAATGGTTCGATTATTGAGTCCGGAACGCATAGAGAATTATTAAAGCTCAATGGAAAATATGCAGAAATGTGGAATGCCCAGGCAGGAAGGTATAAATAAGCAATATATTATCAAAAAATGCATCAGTTATAGCATTCTCAAATATAAACTATTGTTAAAAGCTGTTTATTCATAGCTTATAGAATTATCTATTTCAATAGATGGGGAAGGAGGTAAAATGATATGCCGATTTTACCTCCTTCGTTATTTCCTTAAATTTAAACTATGTAGTATAAAGTAATTGTATAAGCGAATTTTTAATTTTAAGCTTTAATTTAGGCCGCTATGGATGTAAGCCGAAGAGATTTACATGCTTTACATATTATGGTTATTATATTAAAATAATTTTAATAATTTAATATAATAGGAGGATCATATATTGAAAAAATTTAATATTGGAAGAGCTTTCATTATTGCCCCACTAATATTGTTTATCTCTTTCATAGCTAGAGAAAATATAACAGCTTACGGCAGTACGGTTGAATGGGAAGCTATCAAAGAGGAAGAGACAGAGAGTGAGTTTGTCATTGATAATAATATTTTGGTAAAATACAATGGGGCTTCCTCCATAGTAAAAATTCCAGATAAAGTTACTGCAATCGGGTGGGATGCATTTGTAGGAAATAAGAATATTACGAAGGTGATTATTCCTGATTCTGTGAAGGAGATCGGATATTCTGCATTCTGGGATTGCAGTAATTTGACTTCAATTAATATTCCTGCTTCAGTAAGTAAGGTAGAGGAACATTCCTTTGGAAATACAAAGTGGCTTCAAAGTCAAAAGGATGAATTTCTGATAGTAGGAGATGGGATACTGATTAAATATCAGGGAAAAAAAGAGAAGATCATAATACCAAAAAAGGTGAAGAGAATTAACCACGAAGTATTCTATAGTAATAAACTATTAAAGGAAGTGATTATTCCTGACGGCGTTAAAGAAATTGGTTATTCTGCATTTGAAGATTGCACGAATTTAGCAAAAGTATCTGTACCAAAATCGGTGAATTTAATCGATAGGAGTGCATTTAATCAGACAGCATGGTTAAAGAATTATAAAAGTGATTTTTTGGTAGTAGGAAACGGAATTTTGCTTCAATACAACGGAAAAGATAATCAAATTAAAATACCGTCAACTGTAAAAACGATTGGAGATGATGCATTTTATAAAAATTTGCAGATAAAAAGTGTTACTATACCGGATAGTGTAGTAAGTATCGGCTTCCAGGCCTTTTATGGCTGTAGTGGTATGACTGACGTGAAATTATCTAAAAAGCTTAATACAATTGGAGCTAGTGCTTTTTATGACTGTAGCAAATTAACAAGTATTACAATTCCGTCTTCCGTCATTTCGATAAAACAATTCGCATTTGACAGTTGTAAATCCTTAAAAAAGGTTCAATTAAGTGATAAGAGCAGACTGCGTGAAATTGGACATGGTGCATTTATACGGTGTGCCAGCTTAGTTGATTTTAATATACCAAAGGGTGTAACAGAAATTGCTGGAAGTACATTTTCAGATTGTACGAAACTAGTTAACTTACAAATGCCGGATGGAATTACAATTATACAAGCTGGAGCTTTTGAAAATTGTAGCAGTTTGAAAGTAATAGATTTACCAGATAAAGTTACTGAGATTGGTTTTTCTGCCTTTCATAACTGCGAAGCTTTAGAAAGTGTTAATATGAAGGACAGTGTTACTAAGATAGAGTTTTCAGCATTTGCACAATGCAAAAAGCTTAAAAGTATTGTATTATCACCTAATATCAAAATATTAGAGTATGGTACCTTCGAGGGATGCACTTCTTTGGAAGAGGTAACAATGCCAAAGAAGCTTAAGGAAATAATGTATTGCTGTTTTATTGATTGCAGTAAATTAAAGAGTATACTGATCCCCGATGGTGTAACGAATATAAAAAGTAAGTCTTTTTATGGGTGTAAAAGCTTGAAGGAGGTTACTTTTTCAAAAAATCTTATAGATATTGAAGATGAAGCCTTCACAGGCTGTGAAAGTCTTACTAAATTAGTACTGCCGGATAGTCTGAAGCGTATTAGTTTTAATACTTTTTCGAACTGTAAAAGCTTGGCTGAAATAATACTTCCAAAGGAAATGGAACAAATTGGGGATGGCGCTTTTTCTGGCTGTAGCAGCCTTCTTAATATAGTATTACCGGAAGGATTAACTGAGCTTGATGGAGAAACCTTTTCCGGGTGCAGTTCATTAAAGCAAATAACGATACCTAAGGGTGTAAAAACTATATATGATCAAGTATTTTTAAATTGTATTAATCTGAAAGATATAAAGTTTCCAGAGAGCTTAAATTACTGTGGCAAGGATATTGTGAAGGGAACGCAGTTCTATAATTCTTATCCAGGTGATTTTATTGTTATATCACAGGGGGTACTGATTGCTTATAAGGGTAAAGATAAAGATATCATTATTCCAGATACAGTAAAGCAGATGGCAGATAGTATTTTTGAAGAAAGTGATATAAGAAGGATCAGCTTGCCGGATGCTTTGGAAATTATTCCAATATATTCATTTAACAACTGTAGTAATTTAGAAAAGGTATTTTTGGGTAAAGGCTTAAAGACTATTTCATATAATGCTTTTAGTAATTGTAATTCTTTAATTGAAATTAACTTAAACAATCAGTTAACTTCAATTGAATATGAAGCGTTTTTAAACTGTACTAAAATAGAGAGAGTTACTATACCGGACTCTGTCACACAGATAGATGCCAGAGCATTTTATAATTGTGAAAAGCTAAGTGAGGTTATCTTTGGTAGTGGATCTATTACAGTAGACGGGACTGCCTTTGACGGAACAATGTGGCTGAAAAATTATGAAAGCGATTATGTGATATTACCGGAGGGTACATTGCTGCGCTATGTTGGTGAGGATAATACCATAACGATACCTGATCATATTAAAGGAATCTCAAGGGATGCTTTTAGTGAGATCGAGATAGTAAAGAAAATAATAATACCCGCCAGCCTGCTTAACATTCCGGAAGCTGCTTTTGAAAAAAGTAAAGCCCGTGAAATTGTAATTGAAGAGGGAGTACAAAGTATTGGTGACTATGCCTTCGATGAATGCAATAATCTTGACAAAATAGTTATCCCTTCGAGTGTAACCAGTATAGGTAAAAATATCTTTGGCTTTAATGAAGATTATCGAACGAATGTGAAGATTTATTGCAAGAAAGATTCTGTTGCCTATGAATATGCAGTAAAATATGATATAGATGTAAGTTTAGTGGAATAGATTATAGATCTAGTCGCATGAAATCAGTTATCGGTCTGTTTCTAAATATTACCAAAATAGAACGAATAAAAAGTAATAAAAAATCGTAAGCGGCGTGACACTGCTTACGATTTTTTAAATCGATTATTTTACACTAACTAATTCAAAGGGCAGGCATGTTACGTCAGTATTTCAATTTATGAATTTTCAAGCCTCTCCACCTTAACATAACTAGGAATTATAGACATAATTTCGTTTAGAATAGGTTATCTTTCACCCTTCATACTTAGAAGCTTTGTTTTTAATTCGCTCTCGATACGGTTAAGTTCAATTTCAGCTTCCTTCCTCTTTTGATGACCCTCTGTCTGGATCCGAAGTACTTCATCAAGAGTGGAGATTAAGGATTCATTTGTAATACGCAGGGTCTCGATATCTACAATACCGCGCTCAGATTCCTTAGCGGTTTCAATAGTTGCCATCTTCAGTGTCTCTGCATTCTTTTTCAGTAACTCATTGGTCATATCAGTTACCTGTCTCTGCGCTTTTGCAGCCTGTGTAGAGTGGGCAACACCAAGAGCAAGTACCATCTGACTTTTCCAAAGAGGAATGGTATTTACGATTGTTGATTGTACTTTTTCAACCATCATTGAATCATTTTCCTGTACCAAACGAATCTGTGGTGCCATCTGAATTGATATCATTCTAGTTAGCTCTAAATCATGAATTTTTTTCTCAAACCGATTACAGATAGCAACAAGATCATTAACCGACTGCGCGTCTTCGGGAAGATTACTGATATTAGATTTCTCAATTAACTTTGGCAGTTCCTCTGACCGAACCAACGCTAGTTTTTTCTTTCCCGCTAATATATACATTGAAAGCTCTTTAAAATAGGTTTTATTCAGTTCGTACATCTTATCTAACATTGCGATATCTTTCAATAATTGTATCTGATGAGCTTCCAGAGCCTGACATATTTTATTAACATTAACTTCCGCCTTATCATATTTTGTCTTCATTACAGTGAGTTTATTGGAGGTTTTTTTGAAAAACCCTAAGAAGCCTTTTTCTTCTGTCTCAGCATCAAAGTTCTTTAATTCCATTACTACACCGGAGAGCATCTCACCGATTTCACCCAAATCCTTTGTTTTTACATTATTTAAGGCAGTTTCTGAAAAGTCTGCAATCTTTTTTTGAGCTCCTGCTCCATACTGAAGAATGAGATTGGATTTACTAAGATCAATTGCAGTGGCAAAATTATCCACCATCTTTTTTTCTTCTTGCGATAAATTGCTTTCGTCAAATACGATAGCTTCCGGTTTAGCTGCCTCCTGCTTAACTACTGCTTGTTCGGTAACCTCCTCACCAAAAGGTTCAAAGGTTAATGTCGGTATTTCATTACTCATCGGTTAATCCTCCCATTGTTTGATTTAAAATCCTTCTGTGTCAGCCCCTCTTGTGCAAGCAGAGTTTCTAGTACCGATATATCCGTAGAAACATCCATTGCTGCATTCATAAAAAGACTGTCAAATAACTTCTCAAATGCAAGATTAATGGTATCTAGTGTACTCTCTATCTCATTTTTGGCCGTTTTAATGTTTTCCCCTTGCACGATTTGTATATCAAATTCCTTATAGGTATTTACTAATTTTAAGGTGGTTGGAAGATAATAATCCATAAACTTCTGTATCTCGAGAAGCTGTGTAGGATGAAGTTCAACATAATTAAATATTTTTTCAATAATTATCTCTAAGCGGTATAATTTCTTAGAAATCTCTTCGCCGGGGATAGCGTCATTGGCTTCTTTAATCTGGCGAATGCAGGCCCGTCCGGCTTCAATTGCATTCCTTAATTCTGCATCCGTTGCAGGATCTGTTGATGGGGTCTTTGTTGAACCTTGCATATTCTGTTGACTGTCTTCCCTTTTATCCTGATCCTTAAAATTTTGCGCACGGATATTTTTCTGCAATTCCAAGTATTGATTGTAGCTTTCACGATTTAGAATTAAGCATGTCTCCTGCTCGTCAATATGTCCCTCAGGAAACATACCGATTGTAATCATTTTCCGTAAATCCTTTAAGACAAATTTTTTATTTAGACCAGTACTTTCAGTCAATTCCTTCATTGTACAATAGCTGCGGTTTTTGATTACATCTAAATACCGGTAAAACCTTTTTAACCGTTTTCTGATATGAGATCCCCTTGAGGACATATATAAACTGGCGAAGAATAGTGGTAATAAACCAATCGCAATTGTACCAAAAAAAGAAAGGTTACCGGTTAATTGACCAATCAAACATAATACGATTGCTGCAATTCCTATCGTCCCGATACCGATGCTTCCAAATACGGTAAGCAGTATACCGGATATTCTTCCTAAAGGGATATTAGGAATGAGTGCATTTTGTTGCTTTGCCTGAGGCTTTGATACTTTTGTATAATTGCCGGTAGAATAGGTATGTGTCTGATTATTCCGATATCTATTCCAATTATTGACGTGCTCATTATTGTTAGATTGACGATGACTCTGTCCCTGACGATTGTCATGCGTATTCCAGGAATTGTAATTCCCCCTATCATTATCCCAATTCCCGTAATTATCATTAGGGTTGTTCCAATTAGATTTATTTCTCGGATTTCTGCCCAACGCACTACGCACTTCATCTAATGCACTATTGACTGTATTACCAATATCTCTATTTAATTGATGAAAGTCCATAGTATTGACTGCATTTTGTACGATATCTCTTATTTCGTCCCCTATTCTTTTACTCATGTTAACCTCCATGATGCAGCTTCGTGATGTTCAAAACCAAAAGAAGGATTGAACAGTGCACATTAAAATTTAAGTTTGCAGTTACTTCCATTGATGTCCATTTTTCTGGATATAAATTATGAAGTTAACTGCTTTTGTAATTCTTTTCAAAAATGCTTTATTTTTGTGAGACTCTTACCACAGTTCCTGTTATATCACAAAATATAACTAGTCCTATTATAACGTATTACATTTAAATTGACAATTTTAAATATGGAAATTTTTAAGCAGATATATGGCAGGTGGCTCTCCATAATATACAAGATAAAATGGTATGATAAGTTTTATCACATTAAGCATAACATACCTGCCTATTGAATTAGTTTGTGCCAAGTATTAAAAAATTACAATATTATATTAAATACTATATTGCAATGTATAATAGTTAGTGATAATATATACTATATGATATAAGTGAAAATTGCAAGATATTTGTATCTAACATATTGTAAATTGTAAATTACAGATATTACAAAAAATAGCTTAACAATCAAGCAGAAAGGAGCTTGCAGATGAATGCACAATTTAAAAAGGGAGTTTTAGAATTATGTGTGCTTTCTAAATTGGTAGAAGGAGACCGATACGGGTATGAATTAACAGACGCAATTTCAAAACAGATGGTAATATCGACGGGAACCTTATATCTTATTTTAAAGCGTTTAAAGGATGATGCTTACGTAGAGACATATTTAGTCGAATCCGGTGAAGGTCCTGCCAGAAAGTATTATCACTTAACAGAAAAAGGAAGAACACATCAGACAGTACAAAAAAAAGAATGGCTGGATTTTATTAAGGCCGTACAAGATATTATAGAGTAGGAGGATGGGTATGAATAAGATAGAATATTTGAGTGCATTAAAAGAAGCATTAAAAAATACTGATGAAAGTGTAATGCAAGAGATCATATCAGATTATGAAGAACATTTTCAAGTCGGTTTAGAGAATGGTAAAAGTGAAGAACAAATCTGTGAAGATTTGGGAACTATTGATGATCTGGTTGAGGATATCAAAGAAGTATATAATACAGATGGCAAAGAAGATAGCAAACAAAATAACAATCAGACAAATACAAATGAGAAAAAGACCAAGGAATGGCATTTTAATATTCCTAATATTGATAGTGAAAAGATCGGAAATGCAATCAATAGTGCTTTAGATTCTGCTGGAGAAGCGATCAGTAAAATCGATGTGGTTGAGCTTGGCCATACCTTAAAAAGTACGTTAGGCCATGCAACTTCTACCATTAATAATTTTGCAGATAATTATCTTAAGAATCAAGGTGCAGGCCCATTTGATTTTAATAAGAGAAATGCAGAAGGTTATACGGAAAATGTAACAAAAAGCTATGATGCCACTGAGGAGCAGGAAGAAACAGGCAAGAAAAATGTAAGCTATGAGGCCGAACCTATTGTTGAAGCCTCTGAAAGCAGTCAAACAGAAGATATTTCCTCTGGTGTAGAAACAGGCTGTGATGAGAAAAGCAGTGAGGAAGCAGAAGCTACAAGTAGTGTAAAGAACAGTGAGGAAGCAGAAGCTGTAAGAAGTATAAGGAGCGGTGAGGAAGCTGAAGCTACAAACAGTATAAAGAACACTGAAGAAGAAGCTACAAGTAGTGTAAAGAACAGTGAGGAAGCTATAAGTAGTGTAAAGAATAGTGAGGAAGCCGAAGCTATAAACAGTGAGAAGATCGATGAGGAACCCGAAGCTATAAGCAGTGAGAAGATCGACGAGGAACCCGAAGTAGCTTTTGAAGAAAGTGAGCCTGACAATTCTAATCAAACAAGTAATGGGTTGAACCTTGTTATCGATGGAATCTGTGCTTTTATATCAGTACAGAAATCCCCCGATAATAAAATTAATATTAATTACGTAAATAACGGTAATGAAAGACAGAAGCAGATGTATGAGTTCTATAGTTATAGGGAAGGGAATACAGTATATGCAGGTATTAGGAGGGTTGGAAAATCAGTATTTTTGTTTAATCTTAAACTAAATACAATAATGATAAATATTGAACTTCCAGATAATATAAGCAGTGTTAATATAAAAACAGCAAGCGGAGATATAAAGATTAACAATGTCAATGCAGACCGCTTGATCGCAACAACAGCAAGCGGTGATGTATTAATTAATAGGGTTTATACGACAGACCTTCGCATCAAGTGCTCCAGCGGGGATATCAGTCTGGAGGATATTAACAGTGTCCAATTAAGCGCATCGACCATGAGCGGTGATGTTAAGGCCAGCAATGTTAATGCAAAGTTTCAATCACTCAAAAGCTCGAGCGGTGATGTTAAGGCCAGGAACTTAATTGCGGATATTATAGATAATAGTTCGTTAAGCGGTGACATTGATATAGTTAATATGAAAACCAATGAATGCAAGATTAGGAGTACTAGCGGTGATATTGATATCAATGAATTTACCATGATCAATGCCGATATCAGCAGTATAAGCGGTGATATAAAGCTTCCCAAAATAATCGGTGATGGCTTAAGAGTTAGCAGTACCAGTGGAGATGTGATTCTGGCAGTGAATGTAAAAAGATGCCATGCAAGCTCCAAGAGTGGTAATGTCGAGGTAAAAAGCGAGGGAGATCTTGTGTTGGAAGCCGGTAGTACCAGTGGAAATGTTAATATTATTTTGAAAAACTACGGCAACGGTTATTCCATCAAATCCAGAACCACCTCCGGTGAATTATATATCAATTATAATAATATGCGTCAGAGAAATTTACGATCAGGAACCTATACGTTTGGTAATCAGGGAAGTGAGCTGATCATCAGTTCGGTGAGTGGGGATATCCGCTTAACCGATTAATTGTGGGTATTATGAAATCAGAGTTTGTTGTTATCCATATATAAAAATCACGTAGCAAAGGGGTTGTCTTAATGTGATGTGACCCCCATAAGTTAGCCTTTATAGCGTAGTAGCTTTTAGCTGCTACGCTATTCTTTAAGGTTAGGCCTAAAATGCGTGGGCCTTGGAGTAAAGGAGTATTTGGCATATCAATATTATTAAGTAAATATATTTCGTTATAGAAATATATGGGAATGAGTGATATTATGAATAGAGATGAGAAAGCTATGGTAGATCAAATAATAACCCAACTGAATAAGAGTATGGACGAAAGAAATGATTTAAGCTTGCATGCGTATTAAATATTAGCAAATTATATGAAACTCAGTAACTGTAAGTATGCTAAAATTGAAAAAATAATTATCTAAGAAAGTTAGGAATAAGGGGGAAGCTCAATGAGTAAATATTTCAAGTTAAAATTGACAGTATTAAGCGTTTTGTTTTTTCTAATTACAGCGCTTATAGCAGTTCCTGTGCAGGCAAAGAGCGCAGAGATTGGCGAGAATTCATCAGTTAATAACACTGATTTTGTGATAAAAGAAGGAGTGCTTCAAAAATATCTTGGTAGCGAGAAGGATATTATAGTACCGGAGGGTGTGACAAGTATTGCAGAATGGGCTTTTCAGGGAAATGAAACCATGGAGAGCATTCATTTTCCGGAGGGCATCACTGCAATCAAATCCTGGGCTTTTGCTGATTGTAAAAAACTAGAAAGTATAAAGCTACCGGAAAGTTTAACTGAACTTGGTACACAAACCTTTATGAATTGTAAAACATTAAATGAAATTACGATACCTAAGAAGGTTCAAGCTATGGGTAATTATGTATTTCAATATTGTTCCTCACTTGAAAGTATTACGATCAAGACAGATTGTATGCTGGATGTAAATATGTTTGAGGAAACCAAATGGTTGGAAAAGCGTAAGGCTGAAAGCGCAACAATTGTAATGAATGGGGTGCTTTTAAGTACTTCTGAAAATAGCAATGTGGTTAAAATTCCAAGCGGAGTAACTAAAATAGGTAACAATGCTTTCTTAAATGCGAAGATTACTTCCGTTACAATACCATCAGAGGTATCTGTTATTGGGGATTATGCATTTAAAGGCTGCTCAAAGCTCAAATCATTGACCTTGAAGGAGGGATTAAAAGTGATTGGAGATGAGGCATTTAGAGGCTGCTTAAGACTAACCTCAATTACTATACCTGAGAGCCTCACAAAAATTGGCAGGGGCACCTTTAGTGGCTGTACGTCTTTAAGTAAAATAAACCTTCCAGATAAAATTGGTGAAATAGGAGATAGTGCTTTTGATAGCTGTAAGTCAATCACACAAATAGTACTTCCTAAATCACTTACACGGATTAATTCAGGACTTTTTTGGAACTGCAATAAGCTGAAAGAAATTAATATTCCCAAAACAGTTACAGAAATTGGTATGAATGCATTTTATGGGACGCCATGGCTAAAAGATAAAAAAGCAGAAGGTAAAATGATTATTGCAAACTCTGTACTAATAAGCGGAGCCTCGTGTACCGGTAATGTGACGATACCAAAGGGAGTTAAATATATCTGTGAGGAAGCATTCAAGGAAGCCAATATAACCTCAATAATTATACCGGAGGGTGTAAAATCGATAAACAGTAATAGCTTTGAGAGCTGTAAAAAGCTAAGCTCGGTTAAAATGCCAGATAGTGTAACCTATATTGGATACAGGGCATTTGCAGAATGCAGTATGCTAAAAGAGCTTAACCTTCCTAAGAAGTGCAAAGTGATTGACAGAGAGGCTTTTTCTAATTGTAGTAAGTTACAAAAAGTATCAATGAAAGAGGAAGTAAAGGAGATAGGTGCCTGTGCTTTTAACAATTGTACGCAGTTGAAAAGTATTGCTTTTTCGCACAGTATCTCTTCTATTGGAAAGCTTGCATTCTGCGATACAGCCTGGCTAAAAGAAAAGCAGAAAGAAGAGCATATGATTATAATTGGATCGGTTTTATATGATGCATCAGCCTGTGAAGGAGAGGTTACTATTCCAAAAGGAATCACTCAAATAGCAGATTATGCATTTAACTGTAAGAATAGAATAGATTTAGTTACGATACCAGATACAGTTATTTCAATTGGTACAAATTCTTTCTTTGGCTGCAGTGATTTAATCACAGTTAATGCGCCTGAAAATTCATATGCTGCTAGGTATGCTGCCAATTTAGGAATGAAGCTCGTTCAAGGTGAGAAGGTTAAACTAGTTCAATGTGATAAAATACAACCGGAAGATACTTTGATAGAAGAGCCGCTATCTGGAAACTCAGTAATAGAAGATACTGTAAACCATATGACATATTACAAAAAAGGCATATGGAGGAATAATAGAAACAGGAATACTGGTATGGTGGACTTAATTGCCAAGAATATGACAAGCGGTAATGAGACTATTCTCACTCAAGTTGATAGTAATCCGATTTACTTAGAAAAAGGATTTATCTATTATACTGCAAGTGAAGGGGTTTATCGTATCAGTACAGATGGTAAATTAAAAGAAAAACTGGCAATACCAAGCGTAGCAGATCAAAACTCTTCAATTTATAATACCTCGATAATTGGTATTTCAGGTGACGATGTATATTACAGCTATTGGATAAACAGAGAAGATACAAATAGTAAAGTAATTGCACGAGTTGGTATCAATGGAAAAAACCAAGAGAACTTGTTAGACAATAAAAAATATAATTTACTAACTACTCCTATCATGGCGAATGACAAGATATATTACATTTTATATACAGGGAGTGGTAATTACAGCTTACATTCCCTTTCCTTAGATGGAAAGGTTGAGAATATTATTGAAAAATATATCGCCAAGATTTCAGAATTATTCGCAGATCAAAATGCTGTATATTATTTAGCTCGTACCGATGGCAGCGCAGATTTTTCGATAAAAAGAATAGATGCATCTGGCTCAATTATGATTTTACAAAAGCTTGAACCGAAGGCTGATTTTGAGGTGCAGTTATACAGTAATTCGGGCGACTACTTATATTATACCGTAGAAGATAATGTTTACAGAATATCTACTGATGGTTCGATAAAGGAACTGGTATTTGAATCTAAGGAGCTTGGTAAGCATCCAAATTATTTTTATTCGATTTACGTAAAAGGGGATTGGATGTTTATTCAATATGACGGTGATGAAAATCCTAATCCGTCCTACTGTGTAAATTTGGCAACTGGTTATAAGCTATACTTGGGAGATTATTGTTATGCCACCTCCTTTGATGCAGCAACGGATGCGATATATTATCGTGTGGTTACAATACCGGGAGATAATGGAGATGAAAGTTTGTCTTGCCGAGAGTCTGTTTATAGAAGACTGGAATTACCTTTAAAGGAGTATCAGTCAAATTTTTGGACTTACAATAACTAAATAAATAGGCTTAGTAAAAGAACTGGAAAAGCAGGGAGTGAACTTGGTACTTCCTGCTTTTACTGTGCACAGTCATATAGGTAACGATTGTGGCGATGTCACCAATACTTCTTTATAGGAGACGCTCTCGCTTAATTGCATAGCGGTACATAAGGTTCTAAAGTACAGAACCTAAGTACAGACGAATGCAAATACTCCTCTTCAGAAGTATTTGCAACGTCGCCGCCCTAGCATTTCACATTGGCTGTGAACAGTAAAAGTGAATATAAAATTTATAGAAAAATAATACGATAAAATTGTCAAATTCAAAACTTACTGGTATCATAATAAAGGAAGGATTGAACTTTCTGTGTAAAAAGAACTACATGCCATATGGATGAATATTTTGTAGTTCCTATTAGGAAAATCAACTGACAATTAAAAAGACGAAAGTACTAAACTGGTAAGCATGAAGGGTTAAAATAAATGACAAAAAAGCTGGTAATCGGAATATTAGCGCATGTTGATGCGGGCAAAACAACTTTATCGGAGAGTATGCTTTATTTAAGCGGTAAAATCGGAAAATTAGGAAGAGTAGACAATAAGGATGCTTATTTAGATACCTTTGAGCTGGAAAGGGCGAGAGGAATCACCATATTCTCTAAGCAGGCTGTGTTCGAGATAGGCGAGCTTCAAGTTACCTTGCTGGATACGCCGGGGCATGTGGATTTTTCGGCAGAAATGGAGAGAACACTTCAAGTACTGGATTATGCTATTTTGGTGATAAGTGGAGCAGATGGGGTACAAGGGCATACGACTACCTTATGGCAGCTCCTTAACAGGTATGGGATACCGGTTTTTCTATTTGTGAATAAGATGGATCAGCAGGGGATAGATAAGGATAAATTATTAAAGGAGCTGAAAAAACGACTGGATGACGGCTGTGTTGATTTTGGACAGGCGCCTACAGATCATTTTTATGAGCAGCTAGCTATGAGTGAGGAAAGGCTGCTTGATACCTATTTAGAAACTGGGCATATTGATACTTCAAAGATAAAGAAAGCTATATTTGAGAGAAGCGTTTTTCCTTGCTACTTTGGTTCTGCTTTGAAGCTAGAGGGAGTAGAGCAATTTATGAAAGGACTCGTAAAGTACGCACGGATACCTTCTTATCCCGATGCTTTCGGTGCTAAAGTTTTCAAGATTGCAAGAGATGAGCAGGGGAATCGTCTTACTTATTTAAAGCTTACAGGCGGAGGCCTTAAAGTAAAGGATGTCCTATCGAATGGGATTTGGGAAGAGAAGATTAATCATATCCGCATCTACTCCGGACATAAATTTGAAGCAGTAAGTGAGATAGAGGCTGGCACGATATGTGCAGTGACGGGGCTTCTAAAGACAAGACCAGGAGAAGGCTTAGGGATAGAGAGCTCCTCAGAAGCGCCGGTGCTTACGCCGGTATTATCTTATCAGATTATCCTGCCGGAGGGCTGTGATCCGCGAGAAATGCTTCCTAAGCTACGGCAGCTTGAAGAAGAGGAGCCTGAGCTTCACATTGTATGGGAGGAGCAGCTGCAGGAAATACAAGCACAGATTATGGGAGAGGTGCAGATAGAAATTCTGCAGAGTCTGATTCAAAGCCGTTTTAACATCAGAGTTACCTTTGGGGAAGGAAGAATACTATATAAAGAAACAATTATGAGTGCAGTGGAAGGAGTGGGGCATTTTGAGCCATTGCGGCATTATGCAGAGGTCCACTTATTGCTGGAACCGGGTTTACCCGGAAGTGGCTTACAATTTGAGGCAGCCTGTAGTGAGGATGTGCTGGGTAAAAGCTGGCAGAGACTTATCCTATCGCATCTATATGAAAAAAATCACAGAGGAGTTCTGACGGGGGCAGAAATTACAGACTTAAAGATCTCAATTGTCTCCGGCAGGGCACATGATAAACATACGGAAGGCGGAGATTTCAGAGAGGCTACCTACCGCGCAGTGCGTCAGGGCTTGAAGGAGGCAAAGTCCATATTGTTAGAGCCTTATTATGCCTTTTGGCTGGAGCTTCCAGAGAAAATGTTGGGAAGAGCAATGACTGATATTGAAAAGATGTATGGAACCTGCGAAATCTCGCAGACAAACGGAGACATGGCAGTTCTTATTGGGAGCGCTCCGGTAGTTACCATGAGAAATTATCAGAAGGAGGTAGTTGCCTATACAAAAGGACTAGGCAGACTGTCTTGCAGCTTAAAGGGATATGAACCGTGCCATAATGCAGAAGAAGTCATTGAGAATATCGGGTATGATTCAGAAAGAGACATGGAAAATCCGACCAGTTCTGTATTTTGCGCACATGGTGCCGGCTTTTTGGTGGATTGGGATAATGTAAAGGAATACATGCATGTGGAAAGCTATTTTCAGAAAAAAGAAGAAGCGACAGGAAAAACCTATGCAAATCGCAGCTCTTATACAGAAGAGAATTGGATCAGTTTAGAGGAAATAGATCAGATTATTAATGCAGCCTCCTATGCGAATCAAGGAAGGAAATCGATATGGAAAAAGCAAAGAACAGCCCAGGAAAGCTATTATAGGCCTATTACCCCTATCAACAGTCTAAAACCAGTTAAGGAAGAATATCTACTTGTGGATGGTTATAATATTGTCTTCGCATGGCCTGAACTGAAGGAGCTTGCAGATGAGAATATGGATGGTGCGAAGATGAAATTACTTGATACATTATGTAATTATCAGAGTATTCGTGGGTGCCAAATCATCGTAGTATTCGATGCTTATCGTGTTCAGGGGCATATGGAGGAAATCATTGATTTTCAGAATATCCATGTGGTATATACAAGGGAGGCCCAGACAGCAGACCAATATATTGAAAAGTTTGCCCATGACAACCGAAATAAATATCATATAGCTGTTGCTACCTCGGACGGTTTACAGCAGATTATCATAAGAGGTGCAGGATGCTCCTTATTGTCCGCCAGAGAATTAAAGGATGAGATTGAGAGAGCGAATGAAAAAATAAAACAGGAGTATTGTAAGCTGGGGGAAGGGGAACGTAATTATCTGATAGATGCGATATCTCCGGACATGAGACAGCAGCTTTCTGATATGATGGAAGAATAATATGTCGACGCTAATCATGTCCGTTCGCTACCGTGCATGGATTAATGGGAAATATGAGATAAATACTCATTTCCCCATTTTCCCATTAAATTAATGATCGGTATAAAATCGTGTCCGATTGGAGTTAACGAATATTCAACTTTAGGGGGAACTTCACAGTATACTTCTCTATGTACCAATCCATCGCCTTCAAGCTCGCGTAATTGTTGAGTGAGCATTGCATGTGTAATTTTAGGTAATTGCCTTTTTAACTCATTAAATCTCTTTTTGTTTTCATTTAATAGCCAAAGAATTGAAATTTTCCATTTGCCACCGATTAGATTTTGTGTAAGTATGACAGGGCATCGTTCCTCCTTGTCAAGATTTCTTGCCATATACTTCGATCTCCTTTTATAGTATGGTTTTTCGTACTATGTATGAATAAACTGCGTACTAGTTCTATGATTAAATTTTCAATATTATTATACTAGAGTAAAATCTTAAGAACAAGTAAAAGTACTTAAATTAGTGAGAAAGGTATAGAAAGGTATAGAATAAATGAAAATATTAGGTTTTGTAGGTAGTAGTAGAATAGAAGGGAATACTGATATACTGGTTCGGCAGGCTTTATCGGGAGCGGCAGCAAGAGGAGCCCAGACTAATCTATTTCATTTGGGAAAGATGGATATAAAAGGATGTTATGGGTGTGATTATTGTAAAAGCAATAAAGGCTGCAGGGTAAATGATGATATGCAGGCTATTTATAAAGAAATCAACAATTCGGATGCTATCATAATTGGTTCGCCAATTTATATGATGCAAGTATCAGCTCAAACAAAGCTGCTAATTGATCGTTTATATGCATTTCGGAATTTAGATTCTACTATAAAAATTGAACCCAAAAAGCTAATGCTTATATATACATGCAGGTATCCTGATCCTGATGTATATAAACAATATTATGAACTTATGGATATGCTTTACCGTTTTTTGGGCTTGTTTCAAATTAAGTATAGCTTAACAGCAGGAGGTACAATCAATAAGGGTGATATAAAAAATAATATAAAAATAATGGAGCTTGCGAGGATCTACGGAGAAAAAATGGGCGAAAATTAAATTGCATAATATAAGGTAATAATATATAATTATGGCATAGTGCTTAGTAGTACTTTAGTACCATCTGAATGAATAATTCAGGAATTAATACTTATGTTGATATAATTGTTGTTACACAGTCACCTGCCTGAATTTATTATTAACAAGGAGAACATAAGATGAAAAAAATCGGTCTAAAAAGCAAGATGTTAATTATTATTACTACATTATTACTGGTTGCATTTGGTACGATTACCGTATCCTCTTACATGGATGCAACAAAAGTTGTTACCAAACAGATTGATAATCAGCTTATTACAAAGACGGATTATATCAAAGAAAAAATGTTGAGATTTTTTCAAAATCGAGAAGTTCTTCTGGAAAGTGAAGCAAATTATATTGCTGATATCATAAAACTACAGGATCAACAAACGGTACTACAGAACTACTTAATCAATCAATTAGATAGCTTTGGTGAGGAATACGGTATTATTGATATTTATATCGGATATCCGGATGGTACCGTAGATTGCGGTTCTAAGTGGATTCCTGAAGATCCGGCATGGAAAGCCACTGATCGTTCCTGGTATAAAGAAGCAGTAAAGACGAATGGAGGAACGGCATATACAGATATTTATATTGATGCAGATACCAAGAAGCCGGTAGTCACAATCGCTAAGGCGGTTTTAACCTCTGATCAATCAATTGCGGGGGTTTTGGCAATTGATATGGGTTTATCACAGTTAAGTGATATTGTTAGCGCAGAGACGATAGGTGCAAGCAGCTATCCCTTTGTTCTAGATCAGGATGGCAGATTTTTAATACATCCTGTATATAATTTTAACGAGGATATTAATTCAGCAGACACCATATTCAATATCAGTGATGGTACGTTAAAAGAAGTTGGAGAAAAATTAATTTCAGGAAAGCCAGAAATCCTGAGCGGATATTTTGGTGGTGTAAAAAAGGTATATTATGCAGAAAAGCTTGAAGGTACGAATTTTCATTTGATTACAACAGTAACCTATCAGGAGTTTATGAAAGAATTAAATAACATGTTATTACATATAGGAATAATAACCGCTGCTGCAATAATACTTTTCATTGTCATCTTGTATTTGTTTATCGGACGGATCACCAAAGTAATTAAGCAAATCGCTGAGGCGATGAAATTAATGGCGAAAGGCAATCTTTCCTTTGAATTTAAGCACATTAAACGTACGGATGAGCTTGGACATTTAGGGAATGAAATGATTTTAATGCGTGATTCCGTAAAAAATATGGTTATAACGATTAAAGAGGAGATGGAGAAGGTAAGAGCTGCCACAGCTGTATCGAATCATAATATTTCCTTGTTGACGAATGAAATCAGTATAGCAAAGGACACTATTCAGGAGCTTTCCGCAGGTATGGAAGAGACAGCCGCTTCCACGGAAGAAATCAGTGCAACCACCGAAGAGATTGAGAATACCATTGAATGGATAGCAAAAGAATCTCAGGAGGGAGAAGTATCGGCTACAGAAATCAGTAACCGGGCAAAATCTTTAAAAAATGCTTCTTTATCCATGCAAAAGGAGGCCGCTGATACACAGTCTAAGATAAAGGAAGCGATGGATGCAGCTTTAGATCACTCAAAGGAGATTGATAACATAAGCGTTTTGACGAATACTATTTTGGAAATCTCTAATCAGACAAATCTTTTAGCCTTAAATGCATCAATAGAGGCTGCAAGAGCAGGGGAAACTGGAAAGGGCTTCGCGATTGTTGCTCAGGAAATAGGTAAACTGGCCGATAGTTCAAAACTGGCGGGAAGTAAAATTCAAAGTACGGTAGAGCAGGTCGTATCAGCCGTACAGGATCTATCCCTGAATGCCAGAACGATTCTACAGTATGTTGAAACGAATGTAGTTAAAAATTATCAGGATAGTGTACAAGTCGGTGAGAATTATCAGGAAGACGCAGTTTATATCAATCAGGTGGTAACTGACCTTAATAAGACCACAAAGGAATTATTATCCTCTATACAGATCATATCTGATACAATACAGACAATTGCCGGTATTAGTGGGGATGGTGCAAAAAGAACCAGTCAGATGAGTGAAAAAATGATTGGCATTGAAGGACAGGCCAATGAGATACGGGAGGAAATAATACATATTAATGAAAGTGTAGAAAGTCTCAATAGATCTATCTCAAGCTTTGAGGTTTAGGTAATATCGTAAATAAAATAAGCATCGAGTGATGGATAACGAAGTTGCGGGGTTCATCCTTCGATGCTTATTTATTCAGTTTAAGCTTTAGTTAGTAAAGACTTCTGTCTGTAGCTTGTTTCTTAAGATCTTATGATCTTATGATCTATTCTGCTTTTTCAAATACCGATACAAATATCTGCGACAGCATACAACACAGCCGAACCTGTTATTTTAACACGGTCTTTTAAGGATTGGCAGTGAAGCGTTCCACCTCTTTTTGACAGCTGTTTTGCAAGCATTTCATTTTTGCCAAGGCGTTTTGCCCAGTAAGGAATAAAATTACAATGAGCTGAGCCAGTCACGGGATCTTCATTAATTTTTAGCTTTGGATAAAAGCATCTGGATACAAAATCACAGCTATTGCCCTTTGCAGTAATCAGAACGCCCAATCCATCAGGAAGTGCTTTCAGCTTTCCAAAATCCGGCTCTGCCCGTACAACTTCCTCTTCCTTTTCCAGTACAAACATTAAGTCGCGGGCAAGATATGTTTCTAAAGGTTTAATACCAAGCGCGTCTACCATCTGCTCGGTTAATGGAAAGGCTTCAGGCATTCTGCTGGGAAAGTCCATTTCATATAAATCTCCCTTTCTTACAACAGTTAAATTACCGCTCATCGTTTCAAAACAGATTTGATGGATCTCCCTTTCATAGTAATTCGCAAGTACATAAGCAGTTCCTAAGGTTGCATGCCCGCATAGTTCAATTTCACTTTCCGGAGTAAACCATCTTAGCTTATAGTTACCATTTACATTTTTTACAGTAAATGCAGTCTCGGATAGATTATTTTCAATGGCTATTTTCTGCATGATATCATCCGGTAACCATTCAGACATAACACAAACACCAGCTGGATTACCTTGAAATACAGACTCTGCAAATGCATCTACAACATAATATTTCATATTCTAACTCCCCTCTTTATCATATTTAGACAATTGTAAATTGATTGAGATTTCTTGAGTTTACAATAGTCTAATACAATAATATTTTAACATTGATTAACTGTACTACAATGTCTAAATTGTTTGGAATACAATATTTATCTCAACCAACACCGAGATCAGTGTTATTTAATAATATTTCAAATAGGTCGTCGTCTTTGACAATTGGATAAATCTCATGCACGAACCACTGGACGAGTTCTTCATCACGTTTTACGTGGGTAGTATTGTTACAGAAAATATTGATGCTGCAATATTCAAAATATTTTTTAGCTGTAAGAATATCAGAGAGTATCGTTTCACGGCTCTCACCCTCTGTACATACAAGCAGGCATATGCCTTTATAATATTTAGCTATTTGTTCAGGTGTGACATTTGCAGGGATGCCTTTATTAAAACTTTGCCGCATATCCGGATGAAAGCTCTCAACTCCACATCTAAATTTTACTTTGGCCGGAGCAAATCGTAAAGCAAATTCATCCAATTTGTCCCTATAAAGGTAATGCGCCTCGAACCAGAGAGTATGAATCTTATGTTTAACTACGGTTGCTTCAATGAGTTTAAGGGTCTCTTCATCGAGTTCCATCGCTGAACCCGAATTAATAATATCAAGTACACCGTATATTCCGGTCACCTTTTTTAGTACCTGATGATTAATTTCATATGGGTTTTCACTGATATCATAATGATAATCACAAAAGGTGCATTTTCTCCAGATACACCCCTTCCCTTGGAGCAAAATAAATTCTCTTTTTAATTTACTATCTATGACGCTATAGCGTTCTAATTCACACATGTTTTCAATCCTCAGGATATCTTTTTTTTAGAAAGGCAATTAGAGCATAGGCTAAGGGCGTTCCACCAAGCATTTCAATAAGTACCTTTGTAATATATTGCACGAATATCATTGTGATTAAATCCTTCGTAGAGGCTGTTCCGACAAAAGCGATCAGCACAAAGAGAACTGTGTCAAATACATATCCTACAATAGAGCTTCCAATGGTACGCATCCAAAGAAATTTTCCATTTGTAATTCCCTTAATCTTTTCCAGTATCCAGGCGTTAGAAAGTTCACCACAGACAAAGGCGATCAGTGAAGCGATGACAATTCTTGGGACATAGGTAAATATAACGGCATATGCATCGGCTGTTTCTTTCGTATAGTCTGGATAAGGAAGTGTAAGACCAACTGAGGTTGCCAAAACCAAGATGATATTACAGAAGAAAGTCAGCCATATTACCTTTTTTGATGTTTTATATCCCCATATTTCAGTCAATACGTCTCCTAACATATAAGCAACAGGAAATGTAATCGTACCTGCATCAAATAGCGTAAGATCAAAAACTGTCACTAATTTTACAGCCATAAGGTTAGCGGTCAAATACATTGTAATCAGCAGACCTGCAATAATTACTAATGGCGTAAAGTCCTTCTCGCGGTTTTTTAAAGGGTTTTCCGATACCTTGTTAATCATTTGTAATCCTCCTAGTATGAAGTTTTTCCTAATATAAATTAGCTATAGGTTTGTTGTATGCTATATAATTAAAACATAGTATATTTTACATAAAGAACTAAACTTTGTAAATTGAATATAACAAATTCTTTTGCAACACAATATTAATCAGCTGATTTATGAAGATTTAGAACTTCCAGCTAATATTTTATATAATAAGATGAGTAATCTATCCCAACTAATGATAGAAGATAAAATAAGACTAATTTTATTAAGACAAAAAGGATTTGCAAAAAATAGTATAATAAATTCGTACTAATTAACAGGTTGACAAAAATATCTATTATAAAAAATAGCTTATATTATTTGATAAAACATGGAAAAGCTTGATTGCAGGCTTCGTTTTATTATTACTTGCTTATATACTTTTCTTTGTTATAATTAACAAAGAATTACTTAATTTCTAATCTGTATTGATAAATATATCGATAATAAAGATCGATGTGAATTTGGAAAAAGCAAAATCATAAAAACGAAGGTACTAAATTCGTCATATGTTTATGACGTAAAAATGATTTTTAGCGACGAAAGGGGCTATACTTATGGGAAGTAATGATAATGTAAAAAACGTAGGAGATTCTAATGAAATAACGAGAGAATATTTTGATTCTTTACTAGTTGAAATGAGACATATCGATGCTGTATTACCTAGCACGAAGCTTGAACTTTATGGAGAAAGCTTTGATACTCCGGTGATGATGGCTGCATTATCGCATTTGAACAAGATACGTGATAATGGAATGGTTGAGATGGCCAGGGGAGCATACGCTGCAAATGCGGTTAACTGGGCAGGAATGGGAGAGGAAGCGGAACTGGAGGCGATCACTGCTACCGGAGCAAGGACCATCAAAATAATCAAACCATATGCAGATAATGATTATATTTTTCGAAGAATTGAACATGCTGAGCGTTGTAAAGTCTTAGCAGTAGGAATGGATGTTGACCATTCTTTTTCGGGAAAGGGGCTATATGATAATGTTTTGGGAGAACAGATGACCTCCAAATCCTTAAAGGAAATCGAGGAATTTATTAAATCCACAAAACTGCCATTTATAATAAAAGGGGTATTAAGTGAACAGGATGCCTATAAATGTTTAGAGGCAGGAGCAAAGGGCATAGTCGTATCTCATCATCATGGAATTATGAACTATGCAGTTCCTCCGTTAATGATATTACCTAAGATTGTTAAGGTGATTAATAAAAGTATTCCTGTTTTTGTTGACTGTGGTGTATTGAGTGGTATGGATGTGTTTAAAGCGTTAGCTTTGGGGGCTGATGCGGTTTCGGCTGGTAGAGTGATTATGGGGCCCTTAGGAACAGAGGGTTCAGAAGGTGTAAGAAAACAAATTGTGAAAATGACGGAAGAATTAGCCGGAGTAATGGCAAGAACCTGTTCGCCGGATATCCGTCATATCGATCCTTCTGTTATCTGGAATAAATAAGGATCAAATAACCTATATAAAATTCCGTCTTTAAAATATTGTTTCTCACTAACAGATGACTTAGATCAATGGAGAGGAGTAGATATTAGCTTTTTTGATATACTTGAGCTTCATCTATGGATGGCACAATGCACAGGTGATGAATTTTACAGGAGGATTGCATATAATTATGAGCGCTTCGATTCAATCGGATACGAAAACATAGTAAAGTATGCTGAGAAGCTCTACCGTTCAAACCCTGATTATTGGCTGGCAAAATTGAAGGCGGGAATATTAATTCTTGCTGAGTGGTCTTCTTCTTTAAAGCTTCCCATCATAACAACAGAATGCTGGTCAGTAGTAGATTACAAGGATTGGCCTTTGTTGAATGGGGAATGGATAAAGGAAATTTGTGAATTTGGAGTGAACGAAGCTTTGAAGACGAATAGATGGAGTGCGATGGCAACCAGTAATTTTTGCGGACCTCAATTTAAGGGAATGTGAAGAGATATTGAATGGCATAAGAAAATGACAGATAGGATCCATCAGAGATAACGAAATTTTAAGTAATTCCAATTTGGCTACAGCGAAGTAATATCTGCACTCTAGTATTTAATGCAAAAAGTAAAAACCGTAACATGAATTAAATTTTGTAGTTGTTGTAAATAATATAAAAGCTATGAAAAATAAATATTATGACTTTTACAGGAAATAAACAGTATAAGAGGAAAAAGGAGTAAGGATATGGATAGCTACGCTGTAAAGCTGGATGTAAGACAATATGCACCAAAGGATAAGCATCCCAAAATATTTCAGGCATTTGACGGATTAAAGACAGGTGAGAAAATGGAACTTCTTAATGATCATGATCCGTTACCCCTAAAATATCAGTTTCAAGCCGAGCGTCCCGGAAAGTTTGAATGGGAATACCTTGAGGAAGGTCCTGATGTTTGGAGAGTAGAAATTATAAGAATCAATGATTAAAGGTAATATTTGATTAAAAACAGGCTCCCCTTATAGTAGACAGCTCCTTATAAAGCTGTTTATTACAAGGGGAAATTTTATATAAGTTATATTTATTGATAGCAAAGAGAATAGAGGCTATATGAAAGGTGTGATTCTTATTTACAAAAATATCATGATAGAGTTAGAATGGTTATGTTATCCATTCGGTAAAGACTTTTATTTTATCTGTTAATAAAAAAGGGATAGAGGAAAGTTATGCATATCATTATATATTTTTCGTTATTTTTATTAATAACAATGTTGCTTCATCACACCATGTTAAAAATTGAAATAAAAAGATTTAAGCCTCCCGGTAAACTGATTGATATAGATGGTCATAAAATGCACATTATTGGGGCTGGTATAGGAAAGCCAACGATTGTAATGACTTGTGGAAGTGGTGCTCCTTGTGCTTATACAGAATATTATCCTATAGCGGCGAAGCTATCAAAAATCACACGAACATGCATTTATGAAAGACCAGGCTATGGATGGAGTGCTTCTACCTCGGTTTCAAGAGATACGGAGCAAATTGTATCTGATCTTAAGAGGGTCTTAGAAAAAGCAGGAGAGAAGCCGCCTTATCTATTAGTTGCGCATTCTATGGGTGCTATGGAGGTGCTACTTTATACACATCTATATCCGGAGGAAGTTATAGGAATCGTTCTGATTGATGGGACAAGCCCTTATAAGCATATCCATTATCCAAAGTCATCTATACCTTATATTGTAATCCTGCTCATTAGATTAATTAATTTCACAGGGTTCTTAAGATTTTCTAACAGCCTTCATATTAATCCATTGATAAATTGCAGAAAGAAATATCTGCCAAAAGAGATTGGCGTAATTGATCAAGTAATGATATATAAAAATTTAATGAACGATATGATATTGAAAGAGGGGTATCCCCTTAAATCAACTGCCTTGAAATGGGATGGACATATAGATTTAAAGGATAAGCCGTTAATTATATATTCCGCCGATAGTTCTTTGAAAAAGCTGCCGGGATGGAGTGAATCTCAAAAAAGCTTATTGAATTTATCGAAAAACAGTAAGCATATCATAGTAAGTAACTCAAATCATGTTACAATTCTACATAGGCATTGGGAAGAGATTGCATGCGGAATTGAGGAATTACTACATAAATAACAGTAGAATTTCAAGGATTATTAGATTATTAAAAGATTAGATATTAAGAAAGAGGATAAATAATATCAAGTCTTCGGATTAGGAAATGATTAATAAAAATCAAGATCCGATAGATTACTATAATTAATAAAGTATTCGCTGATACAAAACATTCATAAGAAGTTCTAGAGATTTGGGTATGTGGTTATACTGTTCTTACAATTATATTTTAACATAGAACTCTGGGTTATACCAGACTTGTAATAAAAATGACTCAGGAGTAGAATTTAGTTCAAATATATTAAGAATAGGAGTAAGGTGATTATATGGATCCTATGTTTGAATTGATGTTAATAGCAAAACAGAAGCAGGAAGTGGAAAGAGTAGTAGCGTGTAACAAAGATACGGAACAATATGGACTGATATTATCACAGGAAGAAGCAAAGAGTTTGTTGATTTCCCGAAAAAACGCTCTGAACGAAAACTATCGGGTAGAATTTGGAGAAAGCATTCTACCAAAAATAATATATGCATTTTGTGATTCTCAGTATATTAATCAGGATAATTACTCAGATATACTAATGGAATTGCAGGATATTTTTTATA
Organism: Bacillota bacterium; assembly: GCA_023421505.1. Lineage (GTDB taxonomy): Bacteria > Bacillota > Clostridia > Lachnospirales > Lachnospiraceae > Mobilitalea. The sequence continues at coordinate 37,468 of JAEZTJ010000067.1, read as the reverse complement.
CGTATAAGAATGAAACACAGGATGAACTGTCAGATGACGAATTGCTTAAATTTATGAAGAGGCAATATGAGGAAATTTGTTTTGGAGATTTAGAATATCTTAGGAACACTTGTCTTGAAAGATATGCAAGAGCAATTCGCTCAGAACAACAGTCTCAAATGCAATCCAGATTAAGAGATGAGTATTCCTTAAGAGCTACAGAGAATGAGTATAGTAAATTATCAGAGGAAACCAGATGGGAATATGAAGTTTATAAAATGAAATTAGATGATCTGTTATAAAATAAATGAATTAACATTTTATCAATATACCAATCATGAATGGAGGACAATATTATGCAGAAATTAGTTCCGCACCTATGGTATGATAAGGAAGCAGTTGAAGCTGCCAATTGGTATGTTAGTCTTTTCGAGGCTTCAAGTATTCTTAACATTACAACAATTACAGATACTCCCTCAGGAGATGCAGAGATTGTTGATTTTCAACTTGCCGGTTTTCGATTTTCAGCAATCAGTGCAGGCCCGTATTTTAAGTTCAATCCTTCCATATCTTTGATGGTAGCCTGTAGTACGGCTGAAGAAGTGGACAGGTTATATGCTTCTTTGTCTAAGGGGGGTACAGAGCTCATGCCTTTAGGAGAGTATCCGTTTAGCAAACGCTACGTCTGGCTGCAGGATAAATATGGCCTAAGCTGGCAGCTTATGCTTGATGAGGATAGGAAGGACTTACAAAAAATCAGACCTTCCATGCTATTTGCCGGAGATGTCTGCGGTAGAGCGAAAGAAGCAATTGATTACTATCTGTCAGTATTTGAGGAAGCAGATAAAGGCTTAATTAACAATTATGCAGACGGTGAAGCAGCGGATCAAAGAGCAAAAATTAACTATGGGGAAATTGATATTCTGAAAACTCAATTAGTAGTTATGGATCATGGCTATGGCGGGGATTTTACTTTTAACGAAGCGTTTTCCTTTATGGTTCTTTGTGATAATCAAGAAGAAATTGATTATTACTGGGACAAGCTTTCCTACGTTCCTGAGGCGGAGCAGTGCGGATGGTTGAAAGACCAGTTTGGATTATCCTGGCAGATCGTACCGGCCGATTTGAATGAAATTCTGTTTAGAGGATCAGAGGAAGAGGTTCAGCGTATTACTCAGGAATTTTTAAAAATGAAAAAATTTGATTTAAAAGATCTCGAACAGGCTAGATTGGGATTGTCGGACTAAGCATAGTCAGAGGAGCTATTTAACCCCTCCCATTTGATTACCTGCTTTAAATGGGAGGTGGCTTCTAATAATGTAGAGCATTCTACAATTCATTATTTTTCTGTTATTTTACTTCAATATGGTCAATCTTAAAACTATCCCAATACATTGTAACGATATCCCCCTTGCTCACAGAATGATTCATATTATAGAATAATATTATTCCGGTGTTGGTATGCTTGTGCATCTTTGTTTTTATTACACCAAACTTGGAAAAATGCATTAATCCTATCTTCTGATTACAAGCAGTTAGTAAATAAGGGGATATTTTAAAATTCAATTTATCAGGGCGTGACAACCAGTAGCGAATATCAATAAAGCTTTCATCTCCGCTGAAAGAAGCCTGGGTTATTACCAGCCTGGGCTTGATGAAGCGATAAGTTATCCTATACCATAATTTAGAAACAGATTTTTTCATTTTATTTATAACCCCACAATTCCCTTATGACCGGAGGGTGCATCTGTTTGTATCATAGTTAATTGTCCTCCGGGGTAATTACTAAAGGCAGGAGTTTCCAGTGTATTTGTATTAGTAACCTTGTAATCATCATGGTTATGCATCGGATAAAACTGTGGAAAGAATTGATGTTGTTCACATAAGTTTACATAATTGACAGTTTGAGTATTTTGGCAGGAAACCGGCTGGGTAGGGATATCTGCAATTAAAGCAGGGTCTATCGCTTGTATTTCCGACATTTGTTCACATAAGGAGGGAATAGTATCCTGACCTTTAAAAATATACCGGCCATATATTGGTTCTTTATTATCCGCCATGAGTAACAAATCATGTGTTTCACCGGAGCCTATTGTTTCAGTAAAGCCCATATCCATCATTTCATGATTCATGCTCATCTCAGAAGAATGATTATAATACATGTACATTGACAAATCATCTAATTTTTGTGCAATGCTTAAGAACGGACTCGGATGGGCATCTTTACCGATAACTGTAAAATGCCAGCCGTGAATATGCCAAGGTACGACCTGATACCCCATATTAATCATACGCAGTAAAAATTTATCATCCGTTTTCACATGAACATAAGATTCATAGTTAATTTGCGAGAGATCTGGAGCACTGTCTTTTGGAGGCGTTTGCGGATGCGAAAGTAGTGTATCAGGGAAGGCCCGGCCGTTGATCAGCCAAAAGTTGGGTTTAAAATCAGAAGCGTTAAAGGCTATTCCTGTTTCAAAAGCGGTTTGAACTGTTTGATGCCATTTTAGGTCAATGTCGGATAAGAGCATAACATATTCCTTATCAAAATAGGTCTGTATATTGTTATAGGCAAAATGCCTATGACTTGAAAAGCGAGGTATCTGCTCCTGAACCTTACCATTATATCTCCAATATCCGCAATGATCCATCTCGATGGAAGCTGCTTCAAGACTTTTCAGTGAAGGATAAATTACAAGGGCTCCGTACATACCCATCTGCACATGCTCACTTGCTTCAACATGGCAGTGATACATATAGGTTCCGGGATGCTCCGGTAAAAAGTAATAAGTAGCTGTCGGAGGTATTTCATTTGGTCCCATCCACATAGGAACTGAAAAGGAGGATTCAGGAAAACCATCTAACTGCGTAGCCACATGTGCTCCATGTAAATGAATGGTATGAGGATCATTTAATTGTGAAATCGGCATACCGAGATTGATCAAAGTAATATATAAATGGTCACCCTGATCAGCCCATAGAATGGGAGATGGAATCGCTGCCGTTGATTGCATTGCCCATAAACTACTCCAATTACAGGAGTCCTTCCAGTTTAAGGATTTATTTTCATATGTGATTTTGTTATCTTTTATCACCTGATATAATCCTCCGACAAATCCGAAAACATAAGTCTTTTGTAAAGTATCCGGTGAAGGGCATAACTCTTTTGTGGTCGGCAATTCAATAAAGCCATCTGTAGCCAGTAAAACATAATGTCTTATTATCACGAAAAGATCACCATTCTTTCATTGAGAGTGAGTTATAAAACAACTCCTAATTCATTATATGATGTCGCATTATAAATGTTTCGCTTGTATTATAGATGAAATGGTCGACTAACATAGATGGTAAATGGACCGGCCATATAAGCAAATTTATAAGCATATAAAAGTAAAATAGAAATACGCTTTAACATGAACATTGCAAAGTGGATTGTAGACTGTCATAATGGTAAAATAAAGCTATATAGTAGATTAAACGAGGGAACAAGAATAGAAATGTTATTTTAGAGTATGAACTTCTCGATAAGGAAGCATATAAGGAGGTAGCTATGAGGATAGGCGGAGGAATAGAAAAGCAGTATAATAACCCGGAAGAGTGGTATCAATTAGTTAAGGAATTAGGTTATAGAGCGGTACTTGCACCAGTAGATTACCGGGCAAGTACGGAAGTAAAACAGGCATATCTTGAATGTGTACGAGAACATGATCTGGTGATTGGTGAAGTAGGAGTATGGAGAAATCCTATCGCTTTAGACGATACAGAGCGAAAGACGGCTTTAGATTATTGCAAGAACCAGTTAGCATTTGCTGATGAACTGGGTGCAAATTGCTGCGTTAACATTACAGGCAGCAGAGGAGCGATTTGGGATGGTTTTTTTAAGGAGAATTATTCAAAACAAACCTATACGCTAGTGGTTGATTCAATTAGAGAAATCATAGACGCTGTTAAACCAGTCAGAACCTTTTATTCGATAGAGCCTATGCCCTGGATGATACCGGATTCACCGGATGAATATCTTACATTAATTAAGGATGTAGATAGGAAAGCCTTTGGTGTACATCTTGATTTCGTTAATATGATAAATTGTCCTAAAAGGTATGTTTTCTGTGATGAATTTATTGAGGAATGCTTTACAAAATTAGGCTCATATATAAGGAGTATTCACGGTAAAGATGTATGGATGGAAAATGCCTATACTACATTAATTCATGAAACAATGCCCGGAAAAGGAATTATTAATTATCAAAAGGTTGCAAGACTATGTGAAGCACTTGGACCGGATACGCCACTTTTCGTAGAGCACCTGCCTGATTTTGAAACCTATAAGATGGCGGCAGCATATGTGAGAGAACAGGCAGCACTGGCAGGTATAAAAACAGAATAGTATTCTGCTAAAGAGTATAAGATACTTTTATATAAATGTTCGATTTTTCCAGAATTCCTTACTTTCCAGAACAGAGAGTAAGGAGTTTTTATTTCTGACTAACGAATAAATATAAGCGTGAAAGAGATAGTCAGTGGAGAAAGTTTAATTGAGGAAATAATAAAAAGTTTTATTAAGGAAATAATTACTTGTTTAACAATTGATTTTTGGTATAATGAATAATGTTGGATAGGTTTGGAACATATTCCAATGTTTGTTTATAGAATAGAAATAAATAGAAATACATATAAGTGAACAATTGTTTTGATAAAGTTAATTTGCTTAAGCGGCAGATGGGGGTTAATATGATTTACAACAATATTCTTGAGGCTATAGGACATACACCAATGATTAGGCTATCACATATGCCTGATCCTGACGGGGCTGAAGTATTGGTTAAATTTGAGGGTCTAAATGTAGGAGGATCTATTAAAACCAGAACCGCCTTTCATATGATTCTGGAGGCGGAGCGTCAAGGGCTAATTAATAAAGATACGATAATCGTTGAACCAACCAGCGGAAATCAGGGTATAGGACTTGCGCTGATCGGTGCTGTAAAAGGATATCGTACCATTATCATTATGCCTGATTCTGTAAGCGAGGAGCGGACAAAGCTAGTTAAGCATTATGGCGCCGAGGTTATACTGATTCATGATGCGGGAGATATAGGAGCATGTATTGAAGAATGCTTAAGTACAGCTTTACAGCTACAGAAGGATAATCCGAATGTTTTTGTACCGCAGCAGTTCGAAAATCCTGCAAATCCCCAGGTTCATAAACATCATACAGGAATAGAAATATTAGAACAGGTTGGTGGGCCAATTCATGGCTTTTGTTCGGGTATTGGTACCGGAGGTACCATATCAGGAATTGGTGAAGTATTAAAAGCACAAAATCCTGATATAGAGATTTGGGCAGTTGAACCGGAAAATGCAGCGATACTTGCCGGAGGAACCATAGGAACTCATCTTCAGATGGGAATTGGTGACGGAGTGATACCTAAAAACTTAAATCAGAATATCTATAATAATCTTTATATGGTTTCAGATGTGGAAGCAATTCAGACCTCGAAGGATTTGGCTAGACAAGAAGGACTAATGTGTGGAATTTCGAGTGGTACTAATGTGGCTGCAGCTTTAGCACTTGCTAAGAAATTAGGAAAGGGAAAAACAGTAGTGACAGTATTACCAGATACCGCGGAGCGTTACTTTAGTACGCCACTATTTGATGAATAAGTATAAGCAGGAAACTAATGTCCAGCTAAGAAATATATTATAAATTCTGAAGTGTAACTGATGAGATTGGTAAATATAAAGCCAATCTCATTTTTAAGGATACGAACGATAAAACTTACAGTCATCCCGCAGTTGACGGCAAAATTAGCGCCACTAAAGCCTTTATAGGACGACTATTGCAAACAGGAAAGAGGAGTATGCAATTATCTATTGACAGTACCTACATCTGTAGGTTATAATCAAACTACATTTGTAGGTAGGAGTGATTTTATTATGTTAAAGCTCACAGATGCCGAGTGGGAAGTGATGAAGATATTATGGGATAGTAGTGAATTGTCATTATCACAAATTGTTGAGGAGTTACACAAAAAAGAAATTAAGTGGGTGCCTAATACGGTTCATACATTAATAACCCGCTTGGTTAAGAAAAATGCAATCCATATTGAACGTGATAAAACACCATTTCGCTATCGTACTATAATAGCCAGAAAAGATTGTGAACTGAGCCAATTGAAGGATTTTACTGATAGAGTATTTAATGGTTCTTTAACAAAGTTAGTTTCGACTTTTTTGGACTCCGAAGAAGTATCCGAAGAAGAACTCAAATTATTAGAGGAAATGATTGCCAAAATGAAAGAGGAGAATTGAATATGGAATGGCAAATACGATTTATTGAAGTTATTGTATACTCCTCAATCTATGGTTCTGCTGCGCTTCTCTTGTTACTGCTTTTACGTAAAATTGCTGGTAAAAAAATCAATCCTGGCGAAAGAATGTTACTATGGTGGACTGTAATACTGGCTTTCATACTTACCATGACTATTTTTCCAAAAGGTAATTTTACTACAATGTATGTTAACCGCGGATATGGCTTCCCCCCTTTTTATATGAATTTCGATATATTCGGCGAGCTGAAGGATGATAATATTTTTGTAAAAACCGGTGATATTCAAGTAGCTATTACTGCTTTTATAAAAGGGAGATTGGAAATACTTTGGAGCGGTAATGGTAATCTACTGCTTAATATTACTTTTACTTTATATCTGACTGGTTTGATTTTTACAATTTTATTCTATTTAATTACCTTTATTCAGCTAAATAGAAAATTAAAAAGCTATTTAAGCAGTGAGGATGAGAAAATTAAACAATATATTCAGCATGACGCTTTGTTTTACGGGATCAAGCCACCCTCTATCATACTTGTTCCGCAAAAATTCTTTAAGAAAATAATATGCCCATGTGTTGTAGGGTATTTTTCACCAGCCTTAATGATTGTTTCAGAACAGTGGGAGAAGCTTAGTATGGAACAAAGGCAAGCGGTGGTTACTCATGAGATCTATCATATTAAAAGGAAGGATAACTTTCTTAATCTATTTTTGATCTTAATTCAAGCGTTACAATGGTTTAATCCGGTTGTATGGTTTGGATTTAAGTACTTGCGGCAGGACTTAGAATGTCTTCGTGATACGCAGATTATTCAATATCTAACGGGAAAAGAAAAAATTCAATATGCAAAAGCAATTGTTGCTATCGCTGCGATGAGTAAGAAAAAATATACAGCAGCTATGCATAGCGGTATGCTTTGCAGCTGTGGAATTGGTTATAGGATTTGGTTGTTACAAAACCACGATAAGAGATGGAACCGGTGGGGAATTATATTAATACTTTTATTTGTAGGTTTGCTGATATACACAATATCGAACAAAGAAACGATTGGATTATTCACTTCAAGATATGTTAGCTGATAACCAATTAAAATCAAATTAAAAAGCATATAGTAAAGCATATAATAAAGCAAATAGTAAAGCAAATAATAAAGCTAAGTAATAACTTACTTGAAGGTAAGGATTAGTTGTAAATTCTAATTTATGCGAAGTTGTACTTTTTTATTTTATAAATTCATATCACTATGAAAAGATTCCTTACTTTGTTGATAGGTAAGGAATCCTTTTTATTTTAATCATACTTACTATCAAAGCAATTCAGGTCGAAATAATAATCAATTCTTTGTTGAACTCTCCATCTATGTTACCTTCAATACCTACGAATTGAAACACAATTTTTGTCAGTCGTAGCTTTGGAAACATTATCGGAAACAGATTTTACTTTACTTTTATTTTATTATCACTTTTCACCCTCAATTTTTACTTTGCTACCCATTTTGAGAAAAGAAAATTTCAAAATAGATAAATGTAATATTATGTAATAAAATGTAAATTACTTTTAATTTATATCATAACTATTACGTTTATTTTTTTTGGAATTTAATCTCTTTATATATGTAAGCAAAATATATTTGCTTACTACAATAATCAAAGTGAAAGCATATAGATTAATATATTCTTTTTAAACCAGCGCTGGAAAAAGTATATATGAATTATATTGCATTTGCTTTGAAAAGATGAGGTGCATAATGGGTACGAAGTCGAGAATTATCGAAGAATATTTTCAGGATTCAAACAAACCTGATATGGATGAATTTCTTAATTTTGCTTATGAAAAAATGTTTGAAGCGTATATCATTAAAAGTCTGAAAGAGACAAAAAAGCACTATATCATTAATCAGACCTTAAGAAGAGAACATGAATCAATTGTTGAGGAATTTGATGACTCGGCTAATCTATGTATGGATGATGAATATTATTGCTTTTTTGACTTGATGTTAACAAAACTCACGCCCAAACAGAAATTATGTCTTGAATTGCTGTATAAAGAAGGATATACTGAAAAGAAAATATCCAAATTTATGGGAATCTCACCACAGGCAGTATATCGAATACATAAGAGCGGAATCAATAACTTAAGAAAGGAGATGCTGGTATGAGTTTCAATAATAAGGCAGGAAACACCCAATTACATATCCTGCCATCTACAAATGAAAATTATATTATTTTACTTTTTAAAAGATATGACCAGCTTCTTCGAAAGCACAGTTGGACAGTGAGCGGCTTTGATCATGATTTATATAGTGAATGTAAGATTACCCTGATGAAATGTATAAGAAAATTTCATTTCGACGAAAAGGGTTTTCAAGAATTATTCAGTGATTATTTAGCTTCCCGTAAATCAAACTAATTCGATAAGGAAAGACATACTTCATTTTGTTCGTTACATTTTTAAAAAATTATATAGAAGGAGATTAAATTATGCCAAAATATCGTCTTAATATTAGTTTTAATGAAAGTGATCTTCGTACAATTTACAAAGCAAATGAAAAAGTAGTGATTGTAAAACATACCGCCGGAAATTCTGATTCACAGGTAGCCTGGGTATCCTTTAGACCTTTTATGGAAAACACCATAGACTGGACAGAAGACTTTGCTGTTTATGCATCTACAACAGATGTAGAAAACGGCGCAACTATTAATAAGCTTTCTGATAAAGATGCTGAGACAAAGATTCAGTATCAATTTTTAGAGGGAATTTTCCAAAATGCAACCCCGATGGCCTCTCTGGGTGATAATACATATTCTATTTCAAATCAGATGAATGATTATGCAGGGCTTACTTTTGGACTTGCTCAGAGCGTTAATGTCAATGGAGAGGCATTTGTAAACCATCCGATTAACGCCCTGTATTTACCTTATGGACAAAACGTTAATATGACGCCAATCGAAAAAGTTGACGTTTATTTAAAGGCCGATATGGAAGAAGGCACCGTAATCAGCCATATATCAAGCATTGTTATGCCTATTGAATATAAAGAAACAGAGACTACTCATTCAATCATGTACAGTGGTTCAACAGGTAAATTTATTCCGGTCAAATAAGAATAGCTTTACTTGCAAGCCTTCCCCCGCTTTACATTATGTAAAGCGGGGGAATATACTTATCGAAGAAATAGCGTTTTATGCTATCATTAATAAATCTCATCATATTTATAATTGTTTGGTTACAAAATATGCTCTAAAACAGTATTTGCCGTTCCTATAATACTTAACGATTTAAATAATTGCGAAACTATATAGTTTTATTAATGGTATATACAGTACTTACAATTACTGAGTTTCTCAATCACCTGTATTATAAAAAATAAAAGGAGGTATAGTATGGATATTAATTTTCATTATTTTGCAGTGAAGGTATTAGCAGTAAAGGCCGGCTTTAGCGATAATGATGCTCAGGTAATCGCATCCTATTCTCAGTTTGTCGATGACTTTGATACCTATCGCTATTTATATTTTAAAGAGGTTCCGCAATTTGCGCAGTATTTAGCTTTAAAAGTACCTACAGGATGGATCTTTAATCCTGTTACTACAGGCTTCAATAGTTTTTTTGATTACAGCAGATTGGCAGTGAATAAATATCAAAAAGAGATTCTGATTCCATTTCATTTTATACCAGAGAAACCGATTACTGTAGTGCAGTCAGATCGGCGGAATTACCGCGTAAAGCCGGTAACGATGGATAAGGAGTCATTACTGCAGGGATTATTAAAGCAAGCTGCAGAGATGTACAAAGTAACAAAAAGTCAGGAAGATTTAATTAGAATTGGTACCTTGCTTCATGTTTTTGCCGATACCTATGCGCATCAGCGCTTCTCTGGTTTTTGGAACTGGGAAAATCATACTTACTTACAAGACGCAGTCAATAATATTGATGGTAGTAATATTACAAGTTCTTATTCACCGAATACATATTATTATGCGCCTTCCATCGGGCATCCCAATATATCCACCTCAGCTGATGACAGTAATGTATCTTTTGTCATGCTGCAAAAAAAATCGGAGCATGAGAATTTTCCCTATCAGGATCGTTACGAGAGAGATAATACAACAGAATTTACCACAGCTTCGAGAGAAATAATCGATTATTTAAGAGCTTGCCTGGGAGAGGGCCCGATTAGTGACTTCGATTGGGATGACATTGCAAAAGATTTGCAGAAGGGCCTTAAGACTTCGGTAAAAGATAAAGATGTATTAAAAGAATTTTGGAAGAAAATATTTGAAGATATCACATTTGGTTATGATAAAAATGCTATGTATGCGAATAGCTTAAAAGCCTACCCTACCCAAGGAGATGATAAAGGACAAAGTTTGGATGATCAAGTTGTAATCAATATTATGAATAACAGTGAAGATGGTAATGATGTTCTGCTCGTTGGCGTGAATGAGGATTTTTTTAGGTTTAATGTCATTGCCGATGGAATCAGAAAAGCTATTAATCCGAATTATGCAACAGAAATAGAATTTTTAGAATATTCAAGAGATTTGAATTTAAAGGATTATACAATTACTGACGGAGAATAAGCATCCGTAAAAGCCTGTATTAAGAGTTCTATAATATTATACGAGAAGAATAAATCATAGTATTTATAGTTCATTTTTAAAGAAGAGAATCAAACTTTCGGGTTTGGTTCTTTTTTGTTTTATAAAAATCAATAGTATTATTGTCAACTTTAAATATTACACAGGTTGACAATTTCGTCTTTTTATGGGATAATTCTTCCATCTTCATTGATGTCCTTAAAGATATCAATTATCACTGTGAAGGATTATTAAAAAATAGGCTGGTGAGTTTAAAATGATTAATCGGAAACTATCTGCAGAAAATATGGCTTTATGTGCTCTATTTACTGCACTTATTGCGATTGGAGCTTTTATTAAAATTCCAATCCCCGTTGTCCCCTTTACCCTGCAATTCCTTTTTACCATGCTTGCAGGCCTTTTGCTTGGAGGCAGACTTGGAGCGGCAAGCGTTGGAACCTATATTATATTGGGATTGATAGGCCTACCGGTTTTTACTGAGGGAGGAGGCCTTGGCTACCTGATCAAGCCAAGCTTTGGTTATATCATAGGCTTCTGCCTGGCAAGCTATGTGACAGGAGTAATTGCGTATAGGGGATCAAAGCCGTCACTTAAGCGCTTGATGGCTGCTAATTTTACCGGACTTGCAATAGTTTATCTACTGGGAATGGTTTATTACTATTTTATCTGCAATTATGTAATTAACAGTCCTATCGGTCTATGGCCACTGCTATTGTACTGTTTTCTATTAGCGGTTCCGGGCGATATTGTGCTATGTATTTTAAGTGCAATACTTGCAAAACGTTTAATTCCTATAATAAAAAGGCAAAGGATGAAAGAGAGAGAGTTATATCATGTTGAGATTGGAAGAAATAAAGAATAAGGTGCTAGCAGGTGCTTTACTGTCAAAAAATGAAGCTTTAGAAATAAGTGAGGCGCCGCTTAAGGAGCTTTGTCTGGCGGCGAATGAAATTCGAGAGAAATTTTGCGGGAATGCTTTTGATATCTGTACGATAATTAACGGAAAAAGCGGGAAATGCTCGGAGAATTGTAAATATTGTGCACAATCCTCCTTTTACCCTACAGCAACAGAGGAATACCCACTTCTTGATGAGGAAGCGATTGTGGAGCAGGCGATATATAATGATGAGCGTGGTGTCTTAAGATATTCTATCGTAACCTCCGGTAAGAGACTATCGGATGCCGAGGTGGATTTGATGTGTGAGAGCGTTCATGCTATTCGAGAAAGAACCCATATTGCTGTTTGTGTATCCTTCGGGCTTTTGGAGGAAGCTCAGTTTGCTAAGCTGAAAGCAGCCGGTGTCACAAGAATACATAATAATCTTGAAACTTCACGAAGAAACTTCCCTAACGTTTGCACAACTCACACTTATGAGGATAAAATTGCTGCAATTAAAGCTGCTAAGAAAGCCGGGCTAAATGTTTGCAGTGGTGGTATTATGGGCCTTGGCGAGACAATGGAGGACAGAATAGATATGGTGCTTGCGCTTCGGGAGCTGGGTGTTCTGTCAATCCCCGTTAATATGCTTAACCCCATAGCGGGTACGCCCTATGAGACAAACAAGCTATTATCAAATGAAGAAATGTGCCAAATTGTAGCAGTCTTTCGCTTCCTGATACCAAATGCATCCATTCGTCTGGCGGGAGGAAGAGGGCTACTTCCGGATAAAGGCCGTCAGTGCTTTCTGTCCGGTGCCAATGCGGCTATTTCAGGTGATATGCTGACAACATCAGGTATAACAATTGAACAGGATATGAAAATGCTAGAGGAACTTAAGTTTAAGGTGGTGTTATGGAATGAGTAAAGGTCTTTTTGTTACGGCAACCGGTACGGATATTGGCAAGACATATGTGACGGCATTAATCGTCAAGAAGCTTAGGGAGGCAGGCTATAAGGCTGGTTATTATAAAGCTGCACTTAGTGGAGCAGAGAAAACAGAGAAGGGACTAATCGCCGGGGATGCAGATATTGTGAACCGCATTGCCGGATTAGGGGAGGATATAAATAATCTGGTTTCCTATGTTTATGAGAATGCAGTATCCCCGCATCTCGCAGCCCAAATTGAGGGGAAGCCTGTAGAGCTTTCTGTGGTTAAGGCAGCTTATAAAAAATTAGCCGCAAAATATGATTACATAACAATGGAAGGCAGCGGTGGGATTATATGTCCGATCAGATACGATGATACTTCACATATTTTCCTAGAAGATATTATTAAAGAACTGAAGCTATGTACAATCCTTGTAGCTGATGCAGGTCTCGGGACTATCAATTCTACTGTTCTTTCCGTGGAATATATGAGAAACCGGAATATTACTGTAAAAGGAATTATACTCAATCATTTCCACGAAGGCAGTATCCTGGAGTTAGACAACAGGAAAATGGTGGAGGAGCTTACAGGCATTCCTGTGATAGCATTTGTAAAGGATAATGATATAGATATTAATATGAGTACGGAAGTACTTGCTGCATTATATGCATAGAGAATATGGCAAATTTGTGCGCTGCCCAAATTCGCAGGTTTTGGCGGCAGATGGAGATTAGGTTGAAAAGAAGTACATTTTTCAACCGGCAAAAAGCACTAAGCGTGCTTTTCGCTCAGTAAATGAATGCCGCATAAGCGGCAGATGGAGATTATTATGAATTTAGTTGAAAAGGATTTACAATACATCTGGCATCCATGCTCTCAGATGAAGGATTATGAGGAATTGAAGCCAATCATCATAGATCACGGGAAGGGTGTGTATCTATACGACAAAGACGGAAAGGAATACATTGATATAGTAAGCTCCTGGTGGTGCAATCTGCTCGGACATTGTAACCCAAAAATCAACGAAGCAATAAAAAATCAGCTTAATAAGCTGGAGCATGTGATATTTGCAAATTTTTCACACGAACCGGCCATAATGCTTTGTGAACAATTGTCTAAAATTGTTCCGAAAGGTCTTACAAAGTTTAATTTTTCTGATAATGGTTCAGCATCTATAGAATGTGCATTGAAGATGAGTTTCCAGTATCAATATCAGACAGGTAATAGACAAAAGACCAGATTTATGTGCTTATCTGAGGGATATCATGGTGAGACGATTGGTGCCTTATCCGTTGGCAGTATGGACATGTATGCGAAAATATATAATCCTATGCTGATGGATACAATACAGATAGAAGCTCCGGATTGCTATCGCTGTCCTTATGGAAGAAGTCGGGATAATTGCAGCTGTGAATGCTTTGTAAATGCTGAAAATGCTTTTGCAAAGTTCGCAGAGGAAACCTGTGCTATAATCGTAGAGCCTTTGTTGCAGGGCAGTGCCGGTATGAGAATATATCCTGCGTTATATTTAAAGAAGCTTCATGCACTCTGTAAGGAATATAACGTATTACTGATAGCGGATGAAATTGCTACAGGCTTTGGACGGACTGGTAAGATGTTTGCATTTGATCATGCAAAAGTAAGCCCTGATATCATGTGTATATCAAAAGGACTTACCGGTGGTTATATGCCGATGGCTATTACGATTACAACAGATCAAATCTACGATGCTTTTTATGCGGATTATAATGAAGGGAAAGCATTCATGCATAGTCATACCTATAGTGGTAATCCACTTGGATGCACGGCTGCACTTACTGTCCAGAAAATACTTCATGAGGAGCAGGTATTGGAAAAAGCAGCTATCCGAGCTGACTTTCTGCAAAAGCGTTTAGGAGAAGCTTTGGCAGACCATCCGAACGTAGGTGAAATTCGCCATCTTGGGCTTATAAATGCAATAGAGCTGGTTACCGATAAGAATACGAAATCCGGTTTTGATTATAGTATTCGTATGGGATATCAGATCTATAAGAAAGCACTTGAAAGGGGACTGATCTTAAGACCTCTTGGTAATGTGCTCTATTTTAATCCACCTCTGATCATAAATGAAGAGGAGCTTTGTAAAGCAGTAGATATCTGTACAAACGCAATAGCAGATACGTTGGATAATTATTAGTAGCAGCGGTCGATGCAGGTGGAAGGTAAATGAGAGGACGTATTGCATCCTAACTTGAGAAAACATGGAGGTCAACAAACCTGAAATTCAAAAGGTTGTTGGCCTTTTTTCAGCAGGCAGTAGCACCAGTCTCGCTTAAATACTGTCGCTCAGATAAATTAAGTTATAAGATATAAAAAAAGAATACAGTTGATACTAAATATGATATGATAATAGCAAATACATTAGGAAAAGACAGACTTAAGTTGTTTATCTTTGTAATACAGATATTTTATTTTAAATAAAATCAATAATGCATGGAAAAAGCTTTATTGTAAAAAAATAGGCATTTGGCATAATAGGAGATGAAAGAAATGGTATTAACAATCAAGGCTTTACTTCAAAATGAAGACTTAGCAGGCATTGAACTGGTTGCAGGTAAAAAAGAAATAAACAATGCAATATCTAATGTAAATATTATTGATAACCCTGATACCTATGATTGGCTTTCAGCAGGGGACTTTTTACTTACAACCGGTTATATTTTTAAAGACGATGAAAAAATGCAACGCAAGGTAATTCGAGAACTATCAGAGATAAACTGTGCGGGGATTGGGATTAAGGTAAAGCGGTATTTTGATGATATTCCGGAAATCATGTTACAAGAGGCAGAAAAATATAATTTTCCAATAATAAAAATACCTGTCAGTTATACCTTGGCACAGGTTTCCAATGTAATTAATAATCAGATTCTTAAAAGAGAAGATACACTTTTGCAAAAGTCAGTCAAGATTCACAATATTATTACACAGTGCACATTAAATGGCGGAGACATCCAAAGCATCGCACAGAAGGTATGTGAGCTGATTGATAATCCTATTATTATAGTAGATAGCAATTGGAATTTACTTGCATATGCAGAGCACTCGGATAATAAATATCCGCTGCTTGAACATTTGAACCTGAATTTAAAACAGCCTGTTTTTAAACAGAGCTTCATCGATGATATTTCAGTAAATATAGAAAAGTATAACAAAGCGATAAAAAGGCAGTATCCTTCAAAGGAGCATAAGATTATATGCCGAATACTTCCAGTACGGGCGGATAAGAAAAATTATGGTTATATTGTAGTCTGGGAAACGGTATTTAAAATTACGAATATTGAATACATTGCCTTAGAATCCGCCGGAACTGCAATTGCTCTGGAGCGTATTAAAGCAAGGCAGATAGAAGAAGCGAGACACCAATTTAAGCAGGACTTTTTTGATGATCTGTTAGAGGGTAAAATCAACTCGGTGAATGCTGCAAATCATTTGGCTGAATTATATAATATGAATCCGAAAAAGAAATATGTGTGTATGGTTGTTAAACTAGAGAGTAACAGCATTGAGTATGAAGAAAACTATCTGCAGAAGCAGGAAGGTTTTGCAATGGTGAAAAAGCAGCTGATAGGTATTATAGATGATATATTATTAAAATATAACCGTAAAGGAGTAACAATACAAAGATATAATCTGGTTATCTCATTTTTGGTATTGGAAAACGACGAAATCGGATACCAGATGGAAACAATTCTATCAGAGGAGATTCAGGAAATATATCGTGTCATATATAAGGTATGTAAAAATTATAATCCGCATATTGGTGTCGGAACGCCCTGCAATCAATTTATTCATATGAAACAGACCTATTTTCAGGCACAGGAAGCTATTCGTATCGCGCAGATTATTGACAGCAATGTTTCTGTCAGCTTCTTTGATCATTATTCTATCTATCATTTATTTTCATCGGTTAGTGATGAGTTACTTGAAAACTTTTGTGAAACTACGATTGGACCTTTAATGAGAAATGACAAAGAAGATGCAGCTGAGCTAATGAAGACTTTGGAACAATATTTTTTATGTAATGCTAATGTCAGTCTCGTAGCTAAAAGTATGTTCATTCATAGAAATACTGTAATATATCGTATTGAAAAAATTAAGTCTATATTAAATACCAGGCTTGATAATTCTGAGGAGCTATTAAAGCTTCAGCTCGCGCTGAGAATGTTAAAAATTACAGCGAAAAAATAATCTGACTATATGAAAATTATTGTGCAGTTTGCCTAATGGTATCCTCCGTTTTTTGGGCTCTGTTATGGTGACTTTTATTCCTCTAAAGGACATAATTGTTATTGTAATAAGAAAGGAGCTCAAATGTATCATATAACGGAGTATGCTACAAGTGCAGGCTGCATTTTTACGTCGGAGCATAGTATCAGAATTCATTCTATTTATAAGAATACTGTTAATTTTAGCTTAGATAATTTACTTTTTTCCTTTCAAAATGAAAACAGTGTAAAGACGCCAATTAGTTTAATTCTATTGAAGCATAAAGTAGAAGAACTAGGCTTTTATGTCGGAGAAAAGCTTTATGTAAAGGATAATAAAATTCAAAACGATAGAATTGTAATTGGAATTGAAAACGCAAAAGCCTGGGACCCTGTATTACCTGTAGCTGATAGCGATAGAAAGAAGCTTTATCTGCAAAAAATGATAGTTGAGGAGGCAATAGAAGAAGGAAAAAAGAAAGTTTTGGGAGCACTGGAAAAGGCACAGTATGAGGTACTGATGAGAAGCATACATAAAATTCATATATCGTTTGAGCGTAAAGAATATTTAAAAATAGCGCAAATCAGCTCGGGTTTAATAGGACTTGGCGTAGGGCTTACTCCCTCCGGAGATGATTTCAATGTTGGATTTTTATCTGTTCTGTACAATAACCAAAGCAATTTGGTTGTTGCTGAAATTTTAAAATGTCTGAAAGTAGAAATTGATAGGAAAAAGAAAGAAACGAATGATATTAGTGGTGCATTTCTTAGATATGCCTGTGAAGGAAAATTTTCTGATGTGTTACATGATTTTTATCATGCAGGCGGAGTGAAAGAAGAACAGCTTGCAGTGCAGAGAATCTTAAAGCTTGGGCATAGTTCCGGCAAAGATTTATTAATCGGGATCAATGTGGCGCTTGGGCTATTCGTACATTGTAATGATAGGAGGTAATTGTTTTATTATGGTTACTTACAATGAGGTAAAGGAAAATTGCTATTTTGATTCTGTAACGCTAATGCTCTTTTCAAGTAGATTGCTTGAAATATCGGGTGTTAAGCAGGCTGCAGTTATGATGGCAACAGAACATAATAAAGCATTGATGTTAAATGCCGGAGTTTTAAAGGAAGAAACAAAAAATAAAGCAAATCCAAACGATCTGATCATTGGTATTCTTGCAGATAGTGAGGACTGCATCAAAGAAGCGATGCAGATTTTGATGGAACAGTTTGAGTATAAAGAGGAAATCAAAGTTGATCAAAAAAAGGTGAAATCAATAGAAGCTGCTGTTAAGCAGATAGCCTCCCCCAATTTTGCAATAGTATCAATACCGGGCGGTTATGCAAAGCATGAAGCAATGAAGGCTATGAGGCATGGTATGCACGTATTGCTTTTTAGTGATAATGTTTCTATCGAAGAAGAAAATGAATTGAAAGACTTTGCAATCGAACACAATTTACTGATGATGGGACCTGATTGCGGAACAGCTATCATTAACGGTGTTGCATTAGGATTTTCCAATGTTGTGAGAAAAGGAAATATCGGTCTGGTTGCGGCAGCCGGTACGGGGCTACAGGAAGTATTGGTGCTGGTAGATAGAATGGGCGGCGGAATTTCACAGGCTCTCGGCACAGGGGGTCGGGATGTAAGGGAAGAAATCGGTGGAAAAATGATGCTTCAGGCGCTGGAAGCGTTAAAAAACGATGAGGCTACAGAAGTGATTGGAATTATCTCCAAACCACCCGAACGATCTGTAATGCAAAAGGTATTGGAAGCTGCGAAGACAATACAAAAGCCGGTTGTTGCATGCTTTCTTGGCGGGGACCGTACTGTATTTGAAGGGGCCGGAGTATGCTTTGCAAAAAACCTGCAGGATGCTGCTCAGCTATTGGTATTATTCGGTATGAGTGAAAATATTCAATTAGAAAAGCAGGATATCGGCCAAATAGCACGGTATGAATGCAGCAAATTCAGTACGAAACAAAAATACATTAGAGGACTATATTCCGGAGGAACCTTGTGCTATGAAGCAAAGCTTTTGCTGGAGGAAAAATTAGGTCCCTTCTATTCAAATCTTTCGAAGAAGTCTGAGTTTATTTTGGAGGACTGTGAAATTAGTAAAGAAAATACGCTTGTAGATATGGGGGATGATTATTTTACGGATGGTATGCCTCATCCCATGATTGATACAAGGCTTAGGAGTGAAAGAATCAGTAAAGAAAGTAAGGATGAGGAAGTAGCTATTATTTTACTGGATTGTGTTTTGGGCTATGGCTGCAACGAAGATCCGGCGCAGGCTATCGTTGATGCTGTTGAAGCGGCGAGGTCGAAGAATGGCGGAAGGTATATATCTTTTATTACTTCTGTATGCGGTACTGATTTGGATATCCAAAACCGATCGAAACAGGTTCAGAAACTCACCGATGCCGGAATCATAGTTCTACCATCTAATATTCAGGCTGCAGAACTAGCCGCAGAAATAATTCTGCAAACTAAGAGCAGGTATTGATCTACAATTAAGATTTTATTAGCGTATGAAGTTTCACAATTAACTAAATAAAAAATAAAAGAGAGGGCTTGTCATGAAGAATATTGAAGCACTGTTTCAGAGTGACTTAGTGGTAGTGAATATAGGGCTTGAACGTTTTGGTGATGCAATGAAAACGCAGCATGTTCCTTATATACAGGTAGAATGGAAGCCGCCTGCCGGAGGGAATTCAAGATTAATTGATATACTTGATAAACTCAGCAATTAATTTAGATAGTTAAGGAGCAATGATGAATGAATAAAATTGATAGAGCAAATATGGAAGCCCTTGAAATAATTAACAATGCAGAACCGGAGCTTATTGATATAAAATATGCACATCAAGTTCTTCCCGGAATGGAAAAGAATATGATAGGACATGCAGGACCGCCGATTGCGTGGGAGGATATGTGTGGTCCATTACAAGGTGCGGTATTAGGTGCTGTTTTGTATGAAGGATTGGCAGAAAATCTAAAAGAGGCCGAACAGCTTGTACTAGAAGGAAAAATCAGGTTTGTTTCAAATCATAGTATGGGTGCGGTCGGACCGATGACGGGAATGATTACTTATTCGATGCCCTTATATGAGGTTCGCAATAAATCCTATGGAAATATTGCTTACACCACCTTTAACGAGGGTTTGGGAAAAGTAATGCGTTTTGGTTCCAATGGTCCCGAGGTATTAGAACGGCTGCGCTGGTTTGAAAAGGTACTGGCACCTGCCATGAAAAAAGCCTTAGCACTCAGTGGCCCTGTTTCGCTGAAAGTGATTATTTCTAAAGCATTGGCAATGGGTGATGAAATGCATCAACGTAATATAGCTGCCTCCTCGCTGTTCGTTCGAACAATTATGCCTTTTCTGGTTGAAGCAGTTGCTGAGAAGGAAGACTTAAAAAGAATAGTGCAATTTATTACCGGGAATGAGCAGCTTTTCCTAAACTTAGCTATGGCAGCAGGCAAAAGTACCATGGATCCAGTAAAAAATATTGAGCATTGTTCCATTGTTACAGCAATGAGTAGAAATGGTACAAATTTTGGTATAAAGGTAAGTGCACTGGGTGATACCTGGTTTGAGGCACCGGTATTAATGCCGAAGGGTTTATATTTTGCAGGCTATAGTGAAAAGGATGCGAACCCCGATATGGGCGATAGTGCAATATGCGAAACCTTTGGAATTGGCGGTATTGCAATGGGGTCATCACCGGCAGTCGTACGGTTCGTGGGTGCGAAATCCGTACAGGAGGCCTTAGATTACTCAAGGGAAATGGAAGAGATAACGATAGGAAAGAGTCCGAATTATATTATCCCTAATTTGGAATTCCAAGGTACGGCGACCGGAATAGATATAAGGAAAGTCGTTGAAACTGGCATAACACCAGTGATTAATACCGGAATGGCTCATAAGCTTCCCGGCGTCGGACAGATAGGTGCGGGTATCGTAAGAGCACCAATCGATTGCTTTCTGAAAGCAATTTATGCTTTTGCAGAATATGAGCAGCTATGAAGAAAATAATTTAGGAGCCAAATAATGGGTATACCAGTAAATATTATAACATGGGTTATCGCTTTGTCCCCTATATTCATCTTATTACTATTGATGATAAAATTTCAGCTTGGATCGATTGTTGCAGCACCGATTGCTTTAATTGACAGTATAATCTTCGCATTTATCGCATTCAAGGCAGACGTTTGGTTCCTTATCATGCAGTGCACAAAGGGTGTCTGGAACTCGTTATCCGTCATTATTGTGATTGTACCGGCAGTATTAATTTATGAAATCAGCAAGGAAGCCGGTACAGAACAATGTATCTTATCGGAAATCAAAAAGCTATGTCCGAATAAATTACTACAAATACTTGCAATCGGTGCAGTTTTTCCAAGCTTTTTACAGGGGATAACCGGTTTTGGAGTCCCGGTGGCTGTTGGGGCACCGTTACTCATCGGTATTGGAATAGCCCCCATATGGGCAGTAATTATACCACTGTTAGGACAAGCCTGGGGCGGAACCTTTGGTACGCTGGCAGTTGCCTGGGATGCATTAATCTCGCAGACACAAATCGGTTCAAATCATGAAATGGTTTTAAAAACAGCATTTTATGCGGGAATATTTATATGGCTGTGGAATTTTATCTGTTATTTGTCAATTTGCTGGTTTTATGGAAAAGGGAGAGGATTAAAAAAGGGTTTACCGGCAGTTATTGTACTATGTGCAATACAGGGCGGAGGTCAGCTGCTTTTAGGTCAGCAAAATCAAACAATGGCTTGTTTTTTGCCCTCCTGCGTGAGTATGATCGCCTTGCTCTTCCTTGGGAAAACGAGGTGGTACAATACACCGTGGGAAATCGCTGATAGTCAGGTGCTTCTTTCCTCTGGCAAGACAAATAATAAAGCTATTGTTAAAGCAAAAATGTCAATTCATCAAGCTTTTCTGCCATACTATTTTTTAACCTTACTTACCGTAGTTATTCTTTTGATCAGACCGCTAAAGGAGATTTTAAGTAGCTTTGAAATTGGTTTCTCTTTTCCGGAAATGGTCACAGGTTATGATTTTATTGATAAAGCGACAGATAAATATGCACCGCTTGCACCCTTAACGCACGCGGGAATGTTTCTCTTACTTTCAGCTTTCCTGGGATTTTTCTATTATAAAAGGAAGGGATTTATTCGAAAAGAAAATCAGACTGACATTTTAAAAAGAACGTTTAAACGGACGTTACCCTCCGGCTTGGTAATTATGGAATTTATCGTAATGTCACGGGTAATGAGCGGAACCGGTATGACAATGGTATTAGCTTACGGAATATCCTCCGTACTGGAACGCTTTTATATTGTTCTTACACCCTTTATCGGAATGCTAGGGTCGTTTATGACAAGCAGTACAATGTCTTCCAATATATTATTCGGAGAGTTTCAATTAATAACAGCAAAATTATTAAAAATAGACCCGGGCCCGATTCTTGCAGCGCAGACAGCAGGAGGTTCTATTGGGAATATGATATCACCGGGAAGTATCGTATTAGGAGCTACCACAGCTGGAATTATTGGAAGTGAAGGCAAAATTCTAAAGAAAATCATTCCGTTGGCACTATTTTGTGTTATGTCGATGGGAATAATTTTAATATTACTATTCATTTAAAAGGAGAGAGGTATATGAAAATGAAAAAAGTTTTTAGTATGATTATTGCAGGTATACTGTCATTTAGTTTACTAACCGGATGTGCTCAAAAATCATCCGAAAAGGAAACTGGTGATCAAACAACCAACCAAACAAGCAATGAAACAAAGGATCAGGCAAGTGATCAGGGGAGCAAAACTGACAGCAGTGATAAGTATAATGTAGCTGTAGTTATTAACAACAATTTAGGAGATAAGACAATATCCGATCTGGCTTGGGCAGGAGCGGAAAAAGCAGCAAAGGATTTAAATATGGAAGTCAAGGTAATTGAGCTTCTGGGTGATGCGACAAAGCAGGTACCTACACTCACAGAGCTTGCTGAATCCGAAGAGTATGATGTAATAGTAGCAGGCTTATTTAACTTAAGAGAAGCGGTTGAGCAGGTTGCCAGGGAATATCCGGATCAGAAATTCATTTCCTATGATACGGAGTTGACTTTTGCAGACGGTGGTTTAGATAACTGCTATTCGGTAATGGCAAGACAAAATGAAGCCGCATTTTTAGGCGGTGCTGTAGCGGCAAACTTCACGAAAAGCAGCTACGAGGGTACGAACGGTGAAAAAATAATCGGTTTTGTAGGTGGTGGCGAAAATACTGCTGTAAATGACTTCCTGGTAGGATTTATCGAGGGTGCGACCTTTGTAGACCCTGACACAAAAGTATTAGCTTCTTATGTTGGTAACTTTACAGATTCAGCGAAAGCGAAGGAGCTTGCACTTGCACAGTATCAGCAGGGTGCAGATGTTGTATTCTCTGTTGCCTCAGGTGCTGGTATGGGTGTATTAGATGCGGCAAAGGAGAGCGGAAAGTTCGCTATCGGTGTTGATCAGGATCAGGCAACGCTTAAGATTGAAAATGGAGATGAAGCTACTGCAAATCAGATAGTAACCTCTGTTATTAAGAAGATGGACAACATCGTATATGATGCTTTAAAGGGTGCAAAGGAAGGTACTCTTTCTTGGGGCAAACATGATTACGTTGGTCTTGCAGATGATTCCATGGGAATTGCTGATAACGATATCTATAAGAAACTGGTAAGCGAAGAGGTAAGAAAGTCTGTACAGAGTTTACAGGAAGATATTGTTTCAGGAAAGATCACTGTAAAAACAGCAATCGGTTTGAGTACAGATGATGTTAAAGCAATCCGCGAAAAAGTAAAGCCATAAAGTGATTTTACCGCAATAAATAAAAGCTCCACTATTTAATAGGATAACATAATTAGTGGAGCTTTTTTACTCATTACAAAGAACGTGGTGAAGTCAGCGGTCTTAAAACTAATTATTAAAGTCACTTTAAAAAACTAAAAGAAAATGGGTGATTGGATATGGATAAAAGTAAAGCCGAAAAAGATATTCCCTTGCTTTGTATGGAGAATATCACAAAAATCTATTCGAACGGTTTTGTAGCCAATGATAATGTAAACTTCTCAGTAAATAAAGGAGAAATCCATGCCTTACTTGGTGAAAACGGTGCAGGTAAAAGTACACTGATGAAAGTATTATTCGGACATGAAAAACCAGAAAAAGGACGTATATTATTAAATAACAAAGAAATTACCATAGATAATCCGCAGGTAGCAATAGAACACGGTATTGGTATGGTGTACCAGCACTTTATGCTTGTACCGTCACTTACCGTTGCAGAAAATCTTACGCTTGGAATTGAGCCAAAAAAGAAGGGTTTATTTGATTTTGCAGCCGCCTTAAAAATGACAGATGATATTTCAAAAAAATATAATTTTAATGTGGATGCAGATGCAAAGGTCGAAGATTTACCGGTTGGGACGAAGCAGAAGGTAGAAATATTAAAGGTATTGCTTCGTGGTGCCAAAATTATCATTTTGGATGAACCTACTGCTGTATTGACTCCGCAGGAAACCAAAGAATTATTTGAAGAATTAATCGTATTAAAGAACGATGGATATACAATTATCTTTATCTCACATAAATTGAATGAGGTGAAAGCAATCTGCGACCGTTTTACGGTTTTACGGGGTGGTAAGCTCGTTAGTGTTGCAAATGTAGCCGATTATTCTGAGCAGCAAATTTCTCAAATGATGGTAGGCCGGGATGTTGTGCTTAAAATAGATAAAAAGGCAGCGCATCCGGGAAAAATAATTTTAGAAGTACAGAACATAACATTAAATAATATACACGGAAAAAGAGTACTTGATCATGTGTCCTTATGTGTTAAAGAAGGACAGATTTTAGGAATTGCAGGAGTAGAAGGAAACGGTCAAAGGGAGCTCTCGGAGTTAATAAGCGGACTTACACCAATCGGTGAAGGTAGTATAAAAGTTGATGGCGTCGATATTAAGGGTAAATCAATACGCAGTATTCGCGAACTTAAGGTGGCTCATGTTTCAGAAGACCGCATGACCTATGGATCTGTTGCGTCTTCAAGTATCAGTGATAATATGATTTCGGATCGGTATTTTAAAAAGGAATTAAATAATGGCTTTATATTGAATTCAAGCAAAATATCCAAAATGGTAAAGGAATTAATCAAAGATTTTCTTGTAAAATGCGATGGACCGGATGCCCTAATAAAAACTTTATCCGGTGGAAATATACAAAAAGTTGTTGTAGCCCGCGAATTTTCCTCAAATCCAAAATTAATTATTGCAAATCAGCCAACCAGAGGAATTGATGTGGTTGCTAGTGAATTCATTCGTAAGAAATTAATACAGCTTCGGGATGAAGGTGCGGCTATTCTTCTTATTACCGCAGATTTAAATGAAGTTTTGGAAGTAAGTGATAGTCTTGCTGTTATGTGTGAAGGGAAAATTGCCGGATATTTCGAGGATAGCGGCAGTGTAAAGGAAGAAGTATTAGGTGAATATATGCTGGGTTTAAAAAAGCAGAACCCGGATGAAATCCAATTGGCAATGTATGGTTGTCAGAAATAGGAAGCAGGTGAACTTTTTGAAAAACAATAAATTTGAAAGACAGTTTGATTTAATTCGTACACTGGTGGCACTTGGTATTTCCATTGCAATTGCAGCAGTTTTTATTTTCTTAATAAGTGCAACACCTCTTGATACATTAACTCAATTTTTAATAGGACCTCTTTTGAAAAGCACGCGTATGAAAAATGTAATTGAAACAATGATTCCGCTTATGTTCACGGGTGTCGGTGTTTCTATTATTTATTCCGCCAATCAGAACAACATGGCTAGTGAAGGTGCCTTCTATTTGGGTGGAATAGGTGCATCCTATATGGCGGTAAAATTTGCGCTTCCAATGGGGCTGCATCCGGTTGTCTGTATGCTAGTTGGAGGTATGGCAGGGGCTCTGGTTTGCTTTATTCCCGCAATCCTTTATGTAAAAAAAGGGGCACTGCCTGTTGTATCATCACTCATGATGAATTATGTTGCGTTTTATGTAGGTACTTATTTTATTAATTATATTATCGGAGATTCAACAGCAGGCTTTCCTGCCTCTAAACTTTTCGCAAAATCATCGAAGCTGCCCAGGTTTCCAAAATCATTTGGTATCTTTCATGTACATATAGGCTTTATAATAGCAATCCTCGTCGTTATGGCTGCCTATATCTATCTGTATAAAACCAAGTGGGGCTATGAAACCCGTATGGTAGGACAAAATGCAAGCTTTGCAAAATATTCCGGAATTAATGTAATGAAGGTTGTATTATCCTGTCAGCTGATAGGCGGTTTTATTTCCGGCTTTGGCGGTGCGATTGAACAGCTGGGTATGTTTAACCGTTTTCAATATCAACAATTGTCGGGACACGGCTTTGATGGAATCATGGTTGCGATTATGGCACGCTACAATCCAAAATATGTGCCGCTTGCCTGCTTTTTCTTGTCCTATATCCGAATAGGCGCTGATGTAATAACAAGACAGTCAGATGTACCGGTAGAAATCATCTCGATAATTCAAGCAACAATTATCATCCTTGTTTGTGCAGAAAGCTTTTTGGCAACTTGGAAGCATAGACAGGTTGTAAAGAATTCCGGAAAATCTCTGGAGGTAAAGGGGGAAAGGGCATAATGGAGACTTTATTTAAATCTATATTTTCCGTAGAAGCATTTGGTACTATTTTAAGAGTATCTACTCCACTTATCTTTGCAGCCTTAGCAGCTCTCATATCGAAAAAAGCAGGTGTACTTTGTATCGCATTTGAAAGTGTCATGCTGTTTGCAGCATTGGGTGGAGTTGTATTTAGTGCATTAACGCAGAACGTTTGGGTGGGTGCATTGCTTGGGATATTATGTGGTACTTTGATTTCTGCATTGTTTGCCTATTGCGTGTTAGTGATAAAATCACACCTGATATTGACAGGTCTAGCTTTAAATATTTTAGGCTCCGGCGGGACAGTGCTTATTATGTATTTAATTTGCGGAGATAAAGGGGTATCCTCCAGCCTGAAAAGCTTATTAATACCGAATATAAATATTCCAATCCTTAAGAATATTCCGGTTTTAGGAGATTTACTTTCAGGACATAATCTTATGACATATCTAGCCTTCCTTACAGTAATCAGTGTATATATCTTTATGTTTAAAATGCCGTTGGGTCTGAGAATCCGTTCAGTGGGTGAAAATCCACAGGCGGCGCAGTCCGTTGGGATCAGTGTTATAAAAACTCAATTTACTGCACTGATGATAGCCGGTGTTGTAGCTTCAATGGGCGGAGTTTATATGGCAATGGGGTATTTGCCTTTCTTCTCAAGAAATATGATGGCAGGCAGAGGATTTATTGGAATCGCGGCTCAGAATTTGGGAGGCGGTTCTCCGATTGGTACGATGATTGCCTGCGTAGGATTTGGATTTGCCGATGCTCTATCAAATATATTACAGTCCCTGCAGCTTCCTGCTGAATTTATGCAGATGCTTCCATATGTCGCTACGCTTTTAGCACTTGTTGTATATGGTGATGGAAAGTCAAAATCAAAACCAAGAAAAGCTGCAAAGTTAAAGGTAAAAGGCATGGAAAGCTGATAAAAGCAAAGATATGAAAAGCTTTCCTTTAAAAGATTTATGCTTGTAATTTATAGCATAAATTAAAATTTGCGCATACTCTCGCAAAGCGAGGCCTTCATCATGCGCAGGAATGGAGTAATATATGGATAGAAAAGCCGTTATCATGGATTGTGATCCGGGGCATGACGACGCCATAGCAATCATGCTTGCACTGGCATCTGATAATATAGACTTATTGGGAATTACGACGGTCGGAGGAAATCAGACCGTAGAAAAAACAACAAAGAATGCATGTAAAGTCCTTGAAAAAATCAAACGCACCGATATCCCTGTTGTAAAAGGGAAGAGTAAACCGTTAATCAGTAAATTAAATGTTGCACAGGATTGCCACGGAACAACCGGAATGGATGGCCCACAGCTACCGGAACCAGAAATGAAGCCTCTTGAGGAAAATGCTATCTCCTTCATCGCACGTATGGTAAATGAGAGTGACAGAAAGGTGTGTCTAGTTCCAACAGGGCCGCTTACCAATATCGCTGCATTTTTACTTGCTTATCCTGAACTGCATGAAAAAATCGAATGTATTTCCTTTATGGGAGGCGGCGTTTACGAAGGTAACCGTACAATATATTCCGAATTTAATATTTGGAATGACCCTGTGGCAGCACATATCGTCTTTCATAGCAAGGTACCGCTTATCATGCATGGACTGGATGTTACACATAAAGCAATTATTTTAAAGGAAGAATTCGAACAATTTCATAATGCAGGTGATGAGATCTCGAAATTTGTAGGCGAATTATTAGATTTTTTCTCAATATTTTATACAGGGCCTCTGCGTAGAATGCCTGGTTGTCCTATGCATGATTCCTGCGCGGTAGCTTATTTAATTGACCCCACACTATTTACGGTAAGACAGGCGAATTTAGACCTGGATTTGAAAGGTGCTTATAATGCCGGAGCTTGCGTAGCGGATTTTCGAAGCAATCCGCTAGTGAATTATAATGCTGTTGTTGCAATGGATATTGACAGGGAACGTTTTCTGAAGCTATTAAAGGAAAGCTGTAAATATCATGGTACTAATGTGAATTGTTGAAAAGCACAATTCACACTTGGAAGTTTGTGCCTACTTAACCAAAGTGGGCAAGCACACTTGGCGTAAACTAATATAAAGGGATGGCATGTTAGGTAGTGTGAAACGAGCCATTAATGCAGCGTTGAAAGAAGGTAAAGGATGAAAAAAATAATATTAGATGCCAGTGCTAGCGTAGATAATGTCCTGGGAATTATGTACGCACTTAAGAATTTGGATGTAAAGGCACTGCTGCTTAAGGATGATGAAGAATACCATAGTGTATTTATGCAAAATCTGGCTGTAATCAATGAAAAAACCCCAATTACGGCAAAAATTGCCTGGGGAAGTCGCAAGCCTTTAATTAAGGCAGATAGGATGGTGCCTAACTATATGCAGGTGGTTTTATCTGGGGCACAGAAGCAGGTAATGCAATTCGAAGAGAATTTGGCATGGGATGTACTGTATGATACTGCAAAATCGGAAGGTAAGATTACACTTGTAACCCTGTCAACACTTACCAATATTGCGATAGCTTTGTTTAAATATGAAGATTTAAAGGATTATATTGAAGAAATAGTAATTATGGGCGGAAGTACGGATGAAGGAAATGTAGCTGCATATTCAGAAGCCAATTTTGCAGCTGATGCCTATGCGGCAGCTGCTGTAATCAATTCGGGAATACCGTTACGAATAATCGGACTTAATGTTGCACGACAGAGTGTAATTCATCAAACTGAGATGGAGCTTAAGGGATTTCAAAAGGAGATAATAGCAGAAATGTCTATGAACAGTATACTGTATCCCTATGATAATTCTGTTGTATGCCAGGATGTAATGACACTAGTATCGGCTGATCACCTCGAAATATTTACCTGGAAGAGAAATGCGGTCAGCGTAGAATATCAGAGTGATATTACCCTTGGAAGGTTAAATGTTGATATCAGGCGGCATTGTGATGATAAAGAGAATGCTGAACTGGCAGTCGGTATTGATATGGTAAGCTATGCCAAGCATTTAAAGAACTACCTTAACAGCATAACATAATTCGTGCAAGCATTGAGACAGAAGAGAAGTATATGGCATTCTTCATCAATTAATTTGAAGTTGTTAATAAGAAATGCCGTTAAACGGCATAGTGGAGGCTGTTATGAAAATATTAAATTTTGGTTCGCTTAACCTGGATTATGTATATCATGTAGATCATTTTGTAAGAGCCGGCGAAACCATATCCTCCGTTGATCTGCAATTATTTTGCGGCGGTAAGGGCTTAAATCAGTCTATTGCTTTAAGCAGTGCCGGAGCAAGGGTGTATCATGCAGGAGCAGTTGGCAAGGATAAGGGAGATATTTTACTGAATACTTTAATTGACAGCGGAGTTGATGTTTCTTTTGTTCGTTGTAAGGATGTACAGACCGGACATGCGATCATCCAGATACAGCCGGATGGTGAAAACTGTATTTTGCTCTATGGTGGCGCAAATAAGACTCTTGATGAACAGGACATTGATATCACACTTCAAGCATTTGAAAAGGATGATTATCTTATTCTGCAAAATGAAGTGAATAATATGCCATATATTATGAAACAGGCTTATGAAAGAGGAATGAAGATTGTACTTAATCCATCCCCTATGAATGATGAGATTTTAAAACTGCCCCTAAGCTATGTTGATTATTTTATCTTAAATGAGATTGAGATAGAAGCCTTTGTTCCAGAGAAGATATCAATTAATGATAGGTTATCAATATTATCAAGGAAATTTCCTATTGCAGGAATAGTATTGACGCTCGGCAGTAAAGGAGTAGTTTATCAAGGTCCGGAAGGAAGTTTTAAGCATGGAAGGTATAAGGTAGATGCTGTTGATACTACGGCAGCAGGTGATACCTTCACCGGATACTTTATAGCAATGATTTCTGATGGCTATAATATAGGAAAGGCCTTAGAATATGCCTCGAAGGCTGCTGCTATAGTAGTATCGAGAAAAGGAGCCGCCGTATCCATTCCCAAGCTTACGGAAGTAGTAAATGCGGATCTGACTTTACTAAATACGATATAATTAAGGAGAAGATAAAATAATGTCATCTACAATCGTTGTTGCATTAGGGGGGAATGCATTAGGTGAAACTGCCGAGGAGCAATTAAAGCTATTGAGAGAAACAGCCAGACCTTTAGTGGACTTGCTGAACGAGGGAAACAAGGTCTTGGTAGTGCATGGAAATGGTCCCCAGGTTGGTATGATTAATACAGGACTTAATTATGCATATGAAACAGGTGCTATACATACAAACATGCCGTTGCCGGAATGTGTTGCGTTGAGTCAGGGATATATAGGATATCATCTACAAAATGCAATACAAGCCGAACTGATGCAAAGAAATATTGACCGGAGTACAGCTACTGTCATCACTCAGGTTGTAGTTGATCCGAAGGATAATGCTTTTCAGAATCCATCCAAACCAATCGGGCAATTTTATTCGAAGGAAGAAAGTGATATCTTAGTCAAAGAAAAGAATTTTTATATGATAGAAGATAGTGAACGAGGATATCGAAGGTTAGTTCCATCTCCTACTCCGGTTGATATTGTCGAAAAAGATATTATAGTTTCGCTGTTAGAATCCGGTCATATTGTAATTGCAGCAGGAGGTGGAGGGATACCGGTCATTCAAAAGGATGGGAAATATGAAGGAATACCAGCCGTTATTGATAAAGATTTCGCTTCGGAAAAGCTTGCAGAATGCATCAATGCAGATTACTTTATTATGCTTACTGCAGTGGAAAACGTTTCAATCAACTATGGAAAACCGGAACAACGGGAATTGGGTGAAATAAAAGTAAGTGAATTAATACAATATAAGAAAGAAGGTCATTTTGCAAGAGGTTCAATGTTACCCAAGGTGGAAGCTGCTATTAATTTTGTGAACTCCAGAAAAAACCGGGTGGCTGTTATAACTTCGTTACAAAGGGCAAGTGAAGGGATAAAAAGACAAATCGGTACCATTATAGAATAATTAAATGATTGGAACAGTATGTTTTGGTTGATATCTAATGACAAAACATACTGTTTTTTTACATATTAGTTTTATATCACATTAAAGCTTAAGACAAAAGGCAAATTGGCGAAATCAAAGAAGAGAATCAAACTTTCGAGTTTGGTTCTTTTTTATGTTGAAAAGCGAGCGCAAAATATAATACTTTGCCAGGAGTTGTTAATTAAAGGGTTTTTTATGATTGATAATAATGAACATATGTTAACTTCTGATTTTTTATAAAGCGGATAGGTTTACAAGCAAGTTTTAAAAAGCTATGATGTTTCAAAATACATTATTTACAGAAACCATGTGATGAGACAGCTTAAATTATAAAATCAGTTAGGAGCAGGATTATGGAGCATTTTATTGAAATGAAAAAAGTAAATAAGGAATATAAGCTGGGACAGAATGTATTGCTTGCAGCAAACCAGATTGACTTTACCATTGAGAAAGGAGAATTTGTTGTAGTACTCGGACCTAGCGGGGCAGGAAAAAGTACGATCTTAAATTTATTGGGCGGTATGGATACTGCATCAAGCGGCTCTATCGTGGTGGACGGAAAGGATATCACTAAGTTTAATGATAAGGAGCTTACGAATTATCGTGCTACGGATGTCGGGTTTATCTTTCAATTCTATAATTTAATCCCAAGTCTAACCACCAGAGAGAATGTTGCTCTTGTGAAGGAAATTGTTAAGAAGGGCTTAGATGTAGATGAGGTATTAGAAGCGGTGGGACTTAAGGAGCATAAATATCAGTTCCCAACGCAGCTTTCAGGCGGAGAACAGCAAAGAGTATCCATAGCCAGGGCTATTTGTAAAAATCCCAAGATGCTTCTTTGTGATGAGCCGACTGGAGCTTTGGATTCGGATACAGGAATTATTATTTTGTCCCTGCTTCAGGATATGAGCCGTGTGGAAGGAAGAACAGTAATCATCGTTACTCATAATACGGTATTGGCTGAGGCGGCTGATAAAGTAATAAAGATAAAGAACGGAAAGATAAAGGAAATAATAATAAACGAGAATCCCAAACCGGTGAAAGAGGTGAACTGGTAATGTTATTTCGTAAAATGCTCAGAGATTTAAAAAGTAATATGGTTCAATTTATTTCCATATTTTTGATGACTTTTTTAGGAATATTTATTTTTACCGGTATGAATGCGGTAGGGCAGGGAATGAATGAGTCCAGTAAAAGGTTTTATCGGAATACGAATCTGGCTGATGCTTTTCTTTATGGAATGAATTTTACCGAGGAAGAATTTCAACGATTAAAAAGTATGGAAGGAATTGATATTGTAGAAAGAAGATTGCAGTTAAATGCAACTCTTGATCAAGATGCGAAAACAACGCTCCAGTTAAATATCGTTGAAAGTAATCAGATATCTTCTAACTATTTGATTGCCGGAGAAGCATTTGATCCTGCTATGGAGGGCATATGGCTTGATAGCTCTTTTGCAGAAGCTAATTCTGTTATGCTTGGTGATTCAATAAGCTTAATGCTTCAGGGGAAGGCAATTACAAGAATAGTAAAAGGACTTATTATGAATCCGGAGTATGTTTACGCACTGAAGGATGAGAATGAAATTATTCCAGATCATAAGAACTATGGATTTGCATTTCTTCCTGCAAAAGGGTTCATGGAGGGAGAGGAAATACCCTATAATCAACTGTTGATAAAATCTAGTGCCGATAAGATAAGACTTAAAGAAATTATATCAGAGGTTTTTGCAAATAAGCAGGTAATGCTGGTTATGGGTGAGGAGCAGGTCAGTGTACAACAGTTTCAGAATGAAGTGGATCAGGCAAAGGCAATGCAGGCGATCTTTCCGATGGCTTTCTTATTAATTGCAATACTGACAACACTTACGACAATGACACGAATTACTGTAAACCAAAGGACACAAATAGGTTCCTTAAAAGCACTTGGTTTTACTGATCGGAAAATAGTGATACATTACGTCAGCTATGGAACACTAGTAGGCACAGTCAGCGGAGCTTTGGGCTTTGTCCTTGGGCCCACTATTCTTCCAAATTTGTTGTTCCGTTTTCAAAAAGGATTTTATACCTTGCCGGAATGGAAAGGCGAAATGGAACCAATCGCCTTTTTTGTTGTAATTGCTTGCATTCTTTGTTGCGGTTTCAGCGGATATTTTGCCTGTCGTAAAGAGCTTAAAGGGGTCACAGCACAAATATTAAGACCTAAGGCACCAAAAGCAGGCAGACTTACAAGACTGGAGAGAAGTAAATGGTGGCTTAACAGTACATTTGATATGCAATGGAATATAAGAGATTTATTACGGAATAAGCTGCGGTCTGTAATAACGGTTACCGGTATCATCGGAAGTATGACATTAATCATCTGCGCTTTTGGTTTAAGGGATACGATTAAAGGAATAACAGATACTGCTTATATGGAAATTAATACATATAACACAAAGGTGTCTTTACCGGATACCATTTCACAGGAAAGACTATTTAAGATGAAAAGAAATCAGGACTATCAATTTATTCAGGAAGCGGCAGTAGAAGTTAATATCAATGAAGTAAATGATAATATTATGCTGACAGTTGTAGGGGAAGGAAATTATTTAAAGCTTAAGAATACAGATAATCATACGGTGGCATTACCGGCATCAGGGATCTCGCTGACGAATAAGCTTGCCAAACGCTTTGGCTTAGGAGTAGGGGATACTTTAAAATGGAAATTCTATGGAACTAATAAATGGTATACAAGTGAGATTGCACAAATTATTAGAAATCCGGTAAATCAAGGTATCTTTGTGAGTGAGAAAGCTTATACAAGTATGGATACAATCATGTTACCCACCTCATTTTTAACAAAGGAAGCAGCAGATACCTTCGATCAGGAGGATTATAGTTTTGTTCAATCCAAGGAAGATCTAATCAATACGATGGATACTATGATGAAGATGATGAATGAGATGATTGCAATTCTTGTATTAGCTGCGGTGATTTTAGGAGCAGTGGTGCTATATAACCTGGGAGTGCTGTCCTTTCATGAGAGATTTCGGGAGCTGACAACCCTGCGAGTCTTAGGCTTTCAATACGGTAAGCTCGGAAAATTGCTGCAAATGCAAAACATATGGCTGACCTTAGCGGGAACACTTATTGGGGCCCCCAGTGGGTATCTGTTACTTTCCTATCTGTTGAGATTTATGGGCGATAACTTCGACTTGCTGCCAAGAATAACTATTCAATCTTATGGCTTCAGTATTCTGGGCACTCTCTTATTATCAATGGCTGTAAATTTACTCTTAAGCCGCAAATTAAAGACCTTAGATATGATAAGTGCACTAAAAGCAGTTGAATAGGGAAAGGATGTATTATAATACGAGTAAATTGAAATAAATCACTTCTTATTTATAGGCATTCCAAGAACCATTGTTCTGATATAATTAAGCAAATCCTTCCGTCCGTCCTCCATATTCTTTTTGTTTTTACCAATAAAGATCAGAGAGGACAGAAAACCATGAGCCATTGATTTGGCAAGAAAGGAATTTGATTCTACCTTTAAATGAAAGGCTATGTGATTTTGAAAAAGTTGAAAGAAAATCTGACGAAAGGGTTCGTATTTTGTACCTTCGCACCCCTCCATTAAAATAATCAGGGAATTACTTAATAGTAAATCAAGAGGAAAAAACCTTGGCATATAAGTGATTACCAAATCGTCAAAATTATCTTCCATTTCTTCTTTGGAAAGCGGAAACGATTCTGAATAAGATTGGTGTTCGTTAAGTACTTTGTAGATCTGATCCGGGGTGTCACCAATGATAACATCTAGAATAGCTTCTTTATTTTGAAAATAATTATATAGATTACCAAGTGTGGTATGAGATTTGGCCGCAATGGTTCGCATAGAGGAGTTTTTAAAGCCGCGCTTTAGAAACTCCTTTTCAGGTGCGCCCGGCGAGCGCACGTTTCAACGGGTGTAAGTCCCGAGTCCACCCGGTAGTGGGAAGGACATAGCCAATGGCAAGGGTGTCGTGGGTGACCGCGAATCTGAAGGAAGCCGGATGGCAAATCTCTGGTCTGACGAACAGAAATCATATCAGGCTATAAACGGGGGTAAGGCTGCTTGACAAGTCGAAGCCCAATAACTACACGGAACCGCTTATGGTAAATATGGCAGATGGATGGAGAGAAGGAACGTGTGAGTACCCGGGGAGATCTGCATGGAACACTTCGAAAGAGGTAACTATTATCGAAAGGTAATACTGAACATGCAGAAGTCAGCAGAGGTCGTAGTAGCCGAGAGGTGAAGGACCGAATCAATAGGAGTCCCAAGTATGACAGAGAAAGGAGGAATGGCTGATGAAGGCAGAAAACTCTGATAACAGAGACTGTCCGCAAAGAGATAGTGCGGAACATAAAGGGTATGCGGAAGTGCGTAGGTCATTCCGCTCGATATGGAACGAAAAGGACAGTGCACAGCCAGAACTCTTGGAGAAGATACTGTATAAGGACAACTTAAACAGAGCTTATAAAAGGGTGAAGGCAAACAAGGGAGCACCGGGAATTGACGGAATAACCGTTGAAGAGATAGGTGCATACCTAAGGGATAATCAAGAAACCATTATTGAGAGGATATACAAGGGGAAATACACACCCGACCCGGTAAGGCGCAAGGAAATCCCGAAAGCAGACGGTGGAATGCGAAAGCTTGGTATTCCAACAGTCAAAGACCGTATTTTTCAGCAAGCCATTACACAACAACTGATGCCGATTTATGAAGCGCAATTCTCGGATGGAAGCTTCGGTTATCGCCCGGGAAGAAGTGCGAAAGACGCCATTATTAAGGTGAAAGAGTATGCAGAAGAGGGTAATCGCTATGCAGTATCACTCGACCTCTCGAAATATTTTGACACCTTAAACCACGAATTATTGCTGAACATTCTTCGGAGAAATGTGAAGGATGAAAGGGTGATACAGTGGATTAAGAGGTACTTAAAGAGCGGTGTCATGGAAGATGGAGTAGTCGTGGATACAGAGGAAGGTTCACCGCAGGGTGGAAATCTGTCTCCATTATTAGCAAATGTTTATCTCAATGAGTTTGACCAAGAACTCCAAAGGAGAGGTATTCCGTTCGTACGTTATGCAGATGATATTGTTCTGTTGGCAAAGAGCGAAAGAGCCGCAAAGAGACTTTTGGAGACAAGTACGAATTATCTTGAAGGAAAGCTTAAGCTGACCGTAAACAAAGATAAAAGCCGTGTGGTCAGTGTGTTTGCAATCCGAAATTTTAAATTCCTTGGCTTCGCATTGGGAAGGAACGGAAAGGGCATATTTGTCCGAGTTCATCCGAAGTCATGGAAGAAGCTTAAATCCAAACTGAGAGAACTTTCTTCCCGAAGGTCTGTTCAGAGCATAAGACTGGCATTGGAAAAGATAAAGGTATATGCGAGAGGATGGCTCAACTATTACGGAATTGCAAGTATAAAGAACCCTATTGATGACATTAATAAATGGCTATACCATCGAATTCGCATGTGTATATGGAAACAATGGAAGAAGCCGAAAACGAAATTGAGAAACCTATTAAAACTCGGAGTTCCAAACGATTTAGCATTGCAAGCGGCTAACAGTCGGAGAGGTTACTGGTTTGTAACACACACAATAGCGGTCAACATGGCCTTAACAAAAGAAAGACTGATACACAGTGGCTTTTATGATTTAGCCAATGCATATCAGTCAGTGCACGTCAACTATTGAAAGCGCCGTGTACCGAACGGTACGCACGG
>JAEZTJ010000062.1 GCA_023421505.1 Bacillota bacterium | reverse complement strand
CCTAAGTACCAACGACTTCATAACAGTTGCTCATCAAATCATGTTCTACATCACTTTACTATAAGTAGCGTTTGTGCAAAATGACGAAGCTATATTATTCGAGGAGCTTTTGACACTTTAAACTTATACTTAGGTAATTGCGAAACACAGCAATTATAAATATTGTGTATAACAATTAATAAAACTAAATAGTTTCGCAATTAGCTAATTATTAATACTAAATCACTGCAAAACAATAACAATATTTCTATTGAGCTCAACAGTTTATATTCCCTCAAAAAATTCTTCTTCCGTTTCACCTCGCACTGGAATAATGTCTACTGTGCATACAATATCTATTGTTATTAAGTTTTGCTATTTTTCGATCCATTCTTATGCATTCCCGCTTTTTCCTTCTAAATTAAAATTACCTGCAATGCAAATAAATGGATCAAATAATGGTAATTATAACATTAAAAAAGGGAATTGAAAGTATCTTAATTATAATTTAATTCAACTTTAATATTTTAGATGGAGTCAGTAAAATTAATGAAGTATTAATAGAATTTTTTTAATTAATTTATCTTTAACATATAAAATTAAATACCTAACGACTTGCAAGCATACCGCACAGATGGTATTATTTACTAGAATTTATTACACTTTAAATTTAATCGATGATTATTAAGAGATTAATTTGGTAATATAATAGTTATATAGATAGAGATATGGAATAATTTGTGTTATACTTAATATGGGAATATTATTTCCATATAATGTAGAGCTGATGAATGCGATTGCCGATCATATTCTAACTAATGGAGGAGAAAGGATGAAAAAACTTCTGTTTATATTCAACCCTACTGCAGGCAGAGGTAAAATAAAGGGAAAATTATACGAAATCATCAATACCTTTGTAAAGCATGGCTATAAGGTAACCGTATTTCCAACGCAGAATAAAGGAGATGCTACAGACATTATCACGAGGGAATCTGAAAATTATGACTTACTCGTATGCGGAGGAGGAGATGGCACCTTAAATGAGGTAATATCCGGCCAGATGTATGCAGGAAAATCAATTCCAATCGGCTATATTCCGGCAGGCTCTATGAATGATGTAGCCCACAGCTTAAAAATAAGCAGAGAAGTAAAAAATGCGGTAAAAAATATAATAACCGGTAATCCTCAAACTCTGGACATCGGTAGATTTAACGATAAATATTTTATCTATGTAGCCGCCTTCGGAGCTTTTACGGATGTTCCTTATACCACCTCCCAAAAAAACAAGAATATGATTGGTATTCTTTCCTATTATCTTGAGGGTATAAAGAAATTATCCGAATTAAAGACGAAGCACGTTAAGGTAAGCTATGAAGATACGATGATAGAGGGTGATTTTATCGTAGGCTTTATCACGAACTCCTTATATATTGCCGGCTTCAAAAATGTCAATTACGATAAAACCAGCTTAAATGACGGTATTTTTGAACTTCTGTTAATCAAAGCGCCTAAAAACATCTTTGACCTAGAAGCAATTATCAGCGCACTGATTAATGTGAAAATCAATGAAAACTTCATGTATTATATTCAAGCCTCAAAGCTGACAATTGAGTCCGATGCTATGGAGTGGACACTAGACGGAGAATATGGCGGATTATATGAGCGGGTAGAGATAGAAAACTGTAATCAAGCGGTTGAAATAATCTGTACTGCAAAACGAAGATAGGAGGGAGTCTTACGCAAAAGAGTTCATTGGAATTATTTGATCAGAGAACCGCAAGCTGGTTTACGAATACACTCGGCTCACCAACAGCAGTACAGCAGGAGGCTTGGCCGGCGATCGCAGCAGGAGAACATACCCTTGTATCCGCACCAACCGGCACCGGTAAGACACTTTCTGCCTTTCTCGTATTTATTGACCGCCTCATAGCTCAGTCTAAAAAAGGTACCTTAAAACAAGAATTGCAGTTGATTTATGTCTCACCTCTTAAATCACTGGCCGGAGATATCCGAGAGAATCTAAAACGTCCACTTGATGGGATACTGAATGAATATCCCGATTCAACTATAGAAATGAGGTTAACTGCTCCAATTCTTGATATTGCCATACGAACAGGGGATACCCCTCAGAATGAGCGTCGTAAAATGATTAAGAAGCCCCCGCACATTCTAATTACAACTCCTGAATCGCTTTATCTGATGCTGACAAGTAAAACCGGGCAGGGAATTCTTTGTACCGCTCATGCAATCATTATTGATGAGCTTCATGCTCTCATCGATTCTAAGCGAGGTGCTCATATGCTGCTGTCCATCGCACGTCTGGACAAGCTACATAAAAAGCCGCTTCAGCGTATCGGTCTTTCTGCAACGATAGAACCCTTAGATACCGCAGCCAAATATCTTTCTCCAGATCCGGTAACGTTTGTTGCTCCTAAAATGCATAAGGAGATCAGCTTGATTATCACTAGTCCGCTTGCTTTAACAAAAGCTTACAGCAAAGACCCGGTATGGCAGGAAATTGCAAATACTGTCTATTCTCATTGTATCGGATCACGAAGTGTAATCGCATTTGTAGAGGGTCGTGCATATGCAGAAAAGCTTGCTTATTATGTTAATCAAATAGGCGGAGAGGGCTTTGCAAGAACCCATCACGGCAGCTTATCGAAGGAGCAGCGATTTGAAGTTGAGAATGCCCTTCGAAGCGGAAGCTTGCGTTTGCTCTGTGCCACCTCATCAATGGAGCTTGGTATCGATGTAGGAGAGATTGACCAGGTATTTCAGGTAGGCTGTCCACGTTCCATCTCAAGTACCCTGCAGCGGCTAGGCCGTGCGGGACATAATCCCAACCGGACCAGTGTCATGTATATCTTTCCCCGCGTGCCGGAGGAAGGCCTCTACAGCGGATTAACTGCTGAAGTTGTCCGCAATGGTGAAATTGAGCATTCGCATCCGCCAAGGCAATGCTTTGATGTACTTGCTCAACACCTCGTATCTATGGCAAATGAAGAAGGCTATGAAGTAGACGAGGTAATGGAGCTTTTACAGAGAGCTTATCCATTTTATGAGGTAACAAAAGAAGATATAAAAGATGTTCTTTGTATGCTAGCCGGTGATTATGAGCATGAACGCAATATCCCTGTAAGGCCGAGGCTTCTCTATGATAGAATTCACGACCGCGTAGAGGGTGATGCTTATAGCAGAATGCTTGCTGTCTCTGCGGGAGGAACCATACCTGACCGGGGAATGTTTGCAGTGAAAAACGAAAGTGGTGTAAAGCTAGGAGAGGTGGAAGAGGAATTTGTCTTTGAATCGAAAAAGGGGGATAGATTCCTTCTAGGAACCTTTGCCTGGAAAATACAAAGTATTCAAAAGGACAGCATTATCGTTTCACCTACTGAATCCTATGGAGCAAGACTGCCCTTCTGGAAGGGAGATATGAAGGGTCGAAGTCTGAAGACCGGTCTTGCCTTCGGGAAAATCTTGAAAAATCTTTCTTATGCTCATGAAACAAATACTTTGTTTCAGAAATTACAAGGGTTAGGTCTAGATGAAGCAGCGGCGCAAAGTGCCGGTAATTTCTTAAAGCGTCAGTTAGGAGCTACCGGTATACTCCCGGATGACCATACCATCATTATGGAGCATTTTCGTGATGAGACAGGCAATTATCAGCTTATGGTACACTCCATATTCGGAAAACAGGTAAATACACCGCTTGCCATACTGCTTCAAATTGAAGCAAAACACCAGATGAGTGTGAATATCAGCTATGCGGACGATGATGATGGTTTTCTATTATTTCCATATGGCGGTAATCGTTTACCCGAAGGTCTGCTTCAAAGAATTGATACGAAGAATATAAAAGAGGTTTTGGAAGCAGTTCTGCCGGCTACCCCTTTATTTAATATGAATTTTCGATATAATGCGGCAAGGGCTCTATTAACAGGCGTTCGCAAGCAAGGACGGCAGCCCTTATGGATACAAAGACTGCGTAGTGCAGAAATGCTAGATGCCCTGATCAAATATAAAAACCATCCAATTATCCGCGAGACAAAGAGGGAGTGTCTTAATGACTATTGGGACTTATCAGGGGTAGAATATGTCTTAAACGGCATCCGTTCTGGTTCGATTAAGGTTAATGAAATATATCTTGATACTCCCTCTCCAATGTCAATGCCGTTAAGGCATCAGACAGAAGCAGCGATGATGTATGATTATGCACCTACTCCTCCCAGCGTCCATTCTGCAGTGGAGCAGGAGCTTGAGAAGACTTTACTGCTTACTCCCTCTAAAGAAGAGCTTACCCGTGTTACAGAACGTAACAGGCTTCCTGAAGATGAAAAGCAGCTACATTCCCTGTTAATGATAGAAGGTGATTTCATTGCCGGAGAGCTTGAGCTTCCGATAGAATGGCTGGAGTCACTGGCACATAACGGACAGGTTGCCTATATAGAACCAGGTCTTTGGATTGCGGCAGAACATACGGAGAAATACTTATTAGCTCTTGAACAGAATGATTTCGATGCAAGATTAAGTATTGTTTTACGATTACTTCGGTATCGTGGTGCAATGTCTCCTGAGCTTATTGCAGAACGTTATTTCTTTTCTGAGGACGAGGCACTAAAGCTATTAACTACCTTATGTGAACAAGGTGAGGCAGTTGAGAATGACGGTCTTTATTATCACGCTAAGCTATATGAAAAGGCACGTCATCATACTATAATAAACCGCCGGAGACAGACAATAACTGTACCTTCTGAACGCTATGCCGCCTTACTTGCAAGTCGCACCCGTATGAATGCGCCGCTAAGCGAACAACTCGATCAGGCCTTAAAGAATTTAAGCGGACAGCCTTACCCGCCTGCACTTTGGGAAAGTGTACTGCTGCCTGCCAGGGTAGGGGGATACCGCCCTGAGCTTTTAGATAACTTGCTGTCACAGGGTAATATTATCTGGCAGTTTCAGCCAGATATTGGCCTTAGCTTTCATCCCTATGAAGAGCTTGATTGGGAAGCGGATTTATCGGAGACTTTAGAAATACTTGACAGAAGTGAAAAGCTTATTTACGAAGCCCTGCTTAAGCGTGGTGCAAGCTTTATACAGAGACTTACCGGTATACTTGGCGGAGTCTCTCCTTATGATACCCTGCTTTCCTTAATTGAAAAAGGTCTGGTTTATGCAGACAGCTTTATGCCGATCCGTCAGTGGCTGAATAAAGAAAAGCTTCAGAAAAGTACGATAAGACAGCGGGTAACTGCTCGGTCTAAGGTACTTTCAAGCGGACGCTTTGAACTAAGTCGTCCATTTACTGCTCCCACAACGGAGCAGCTTTTAGATGCGAATTTTGACCGGGTTATCATCTTAAGTCGTGAAACTGTGCAGGGAATAGCCTGGGCAGCTGCACTGGAGACCCTTCGTGTCTGGGAATATACAGGAAGGGTACGTCGTGGTTATTTTATAGAAGGCCTATCCGGCATTCAATTTATCAGGGATAAGGATTATAACGGCATTATGTATGAATTAGAAAAGCCG
The DNA here is from genome assembly GCA_023421505.1 of Bacillota bacterium. GTDB lineage: Bacteria > Bacillota > Clostridia > Lachnospirales > Lachnospiraceae > Mobilitalea. Next base: position 120,798 of record JAEZTJ010000062.1, on the reverse strand, counting down.
AGAGAGGATATCTTCTGGCTTTCTGCGGTAGATCCTGCCCAGCCTTGGGGAAAATACTTAGCCCACTTTAAGGAAAGAGCCTTTCTTAATGTTCCCGGTACGATAGTGGCCTTAAAAGCAGGTGTTCCTATCGCAGTTTTCGAACGGCAGGGAAAGCAGCTTCGTGTTTTTGAAGAAGAGAGTTTACTTAAGGCTTTGGAGCTCTTCGTACAAGACTTTAGCAGGAAAATCATCCTGTCCACTCTTAACCGCATCCTTGTAAAGGAATATCCTAAGGAAGCAGAAGAAGCTCTGCGAAAAGCCGGATTTATGAAGGAATTACAGGACTACGTATTATATCGCTGAGATTGATAATAAGCCATTCTTTATAGATAAACATAATAAATTATTATAATATCTGATAGAAGATCAAATGTAAATTGATGAAATCAAATTACAGTGAATGCCTTGATACTTTAATCATATTAGCCTTGTCATTTTGCACAAACATTTATAGTAAATGACGAATTACAAAATCTAAATAGGCTTTTAACACTCTAAACCATTAAAAGAAAGGATATTATGAATCTGGACAAATTTAAAATTATTATAAAAAAACTCATTTTTAATAAGAAAACATTATTAAGTGCAAGTATTGCAGGTATTATTATTGTTATACTAGTCATAAAAATATCTACAGCGGATGGCAAGGAGTTTCAAGCTTCTTCTTCCGCTATTACTTCATCCGGTTCAAAGCCGGTTACTGAGTTACTTTCCGTAAAAGCTGCAGCCTCTGCAAGTAAAATATCACCAATCCCTACGGAAGCCGAAATATCACATTTAGCTTACTACGATGAGTTTCCTATGTATAATTCCTCCTGGGATTATTTTAAAGGGTTTGTATTATCGGAGGAATGGATTGAGGGAAAGCCTTATTATCAGCTCCTCAACAAGAATAAGGACGTAAAAATACTGGTAGACAGTTCGATGGAGAAGGCAGTGATTTATCATGCCGGCAAATCTATGGAAATCAAACTGAGCCTTTTCCTAACCGGAACCTCTGCGCATTCTACAATGGATGTACTTGATCTTACCGGGGATGGAAAGGACGAGCTTGTCATCTTATATCAAAGCGGTGGGACAGGCGTATGGCAAACGGAATATGATATCATTGATCTTGCTACTATGACAAAATATAAGATAGAAGACTATCTCTATCAGTTAAGCTCACAAGTTACGGTAGAGCCAATCGCAGCAACCAAGGATCACGTCATTACCTGCCGGATTACAGATAAGAGTGGAAGGATCTTTTATGGAACAGTTGCAGGCGGTACTTCTGATTTAAGCAAATATTCCTATAAGCCAAGTGATTCCAGTTCTTTTTATTATATAGAAGTAAACACGGAAAAACAACGCCTGGATGTAAGTACCAGTATCGTCATGGATGATTATGGCAACTGCCATCTAGGATCTATTTCCTCCTATCTGAATTATAATGAAAAAAAGAATTACTTTGTATTATCCGAAGATTATAACGTTGATGTTTTTGAAAAAACAGAATATACAGAGAAAACAGATAAAAATGCTTCCGAAGCTGCAGATCATTACGAAAGTATATTAATTAATCTAAAGGATAAGAATACTTCACTGAATAAGGAGCAGAATAGTTTCATTCAAAAGATCATCGACTACAAAAAGATTTATTCCTGTTATTATGTTAATATCCTTACTGATGATTATAATGATAATGGAAAGCCGGATTACTTCTTTCTATTTACCAAAACCGATCCCTCAAAACTGCATGATCTAGAATACTGTGCAGATATCTGGTACGGTGATGAAAAAGGAGTGCATAGAATAGCAGAGTGGGAGCGTATATCCCCATACACTTATGGGACAGTGGAATTAGCAGATAAAAAGTACTTCCGATATGATCTTCAATATGTGACCGATCGTACAACAGTTCTATTAGCTGCAAAGGATCACAAGTGTACTGTTAGCTTTAAAGCTCTCGGTGATGCAAAGTTTGAAAAGGGAAGTAGTGATTTTACAGTTAATGTGGGATGCTATGATATGCTCCATGATAAAAACATGGATCTAACCTTAGGACACACCTGGAAGAATTATTATTTTTACGCTGATGCAAAGGGTTTTCATGAGTATGGCGCCAAAAATATTACGAAAACGCAATTTCTTAAATATAACAAAGCAGATGAGCTTCTCCAATTACTAAAAGAAAAATATGAGAAAGAGGATACAAAAGTCTCTTTTCATTTTATATTAAGAAGGAATGGTTTACTGCATATTAATATTAGCAGTGACTCAAAAGATAGCATTAATTATTATTATGAGACTTATCAAATCAATAATAGAAATGGTTTGGATCTATATGATTCCGGTGATGGCTCTTATGTAACTGCTATCAATGAAAAAATTGCTGTTTATTAGATCATAACCTAAGGAATGAAATGTAATAGCATATTGGAGTTTCGATTCGTGTTAATATACTTCTAATGGCAACATCCAGCTTCATTGCCCTTATTGATTAATACAGTCCTTGGGTAATACACTATGTAAACTTCTTATGTAATAATAGATTAAGAGGGTACGGTTCTCATACCGCACCCTCTTAATCTACTATACTTCGAGTTAACCATACATCAAGGCTTTGCTTACTCACAACTTATGAAAGCGTGTGAAATCACTTTATCATCTGTATCCTTAATACTTCTCCAAATTTAGTACAATCGCTTTGGGTCTGCTCATTGCTTCAATACTATACCGGATGCCTTGTGTTCCCATTCCTGAGGATTTCACACCCAGGAACGGAAAATGATCGGGGCCTCTTTCTGTTTTATTATTAATCTGAACAGTTCCCACTTCAAGACGACTGGCTATCATAAAGGCATTATCAATATTCCTTGTAAATACGGAAGATTGCAGACCATATTCCGATTTATTCGCAATATCGATAGCTTCTTTAGCATCCTTTACCCGCATAATTGGTAAAACCGGCCCAAAGGGCTCTTCCCAGGCAAGCCGCATCTGCGTGGTTACATGATCCAGTAAGGTAGGATAAATCAGATTATTCTCCCGTTTATTTCCCATTAATAGCTTCGCCCCTTTTGAAATTGCTTCATCAATCAGCTCCTGAACAAAATCTGCTGCCTGATTATTAATCAGCGGCGTAATTTGTACTCCTTTATCCGGTTTACCTACTTTTAGCTGTTGTACCTCCTGTTCAATCAGTGCTACGAGTTCATCGGCAATCTGATTGACCGCCAAGACCCTTTTCACAGCAGTACATCTTTGTCCAGAATAGCTATAGGCTCCGGCTACAATATTCTTCGCAGCCATGTTTAGATCGGCATCCTCTAGTACGATAGCGGCATCCTTACCGCCTAATTCCAAAAGCATTGGAACCATACCTGCGATACTTGCAATATGTTTTCCCACACTGGTGCTTCCGGTAAAATTGATAAAGTCTATTGCCTTGTGTGTAATTAAATAATCTCCAATTTCTGATCCTTTACCGGTAACCGTATTTAATACTCCCTTAGGCAGTCCTGCCTGCCTAAATATTTCTGCTAGATATAAAGCACTGATTGAACCCTGTGTCGGAGGCTTTAGTATCACACTGTTACCAGCCATAAGTGCAGGTGCTATTTTTGATGCAGATAAATTAATCGGATAATTGAAGGGAGAGATAGCAAGCACGATACCAAGTGGCACTCTTGACACAAACGATATCTTATTTTTCTTATAACCGGGAAAATTATCTGCTCCTATGGTTTCTCCCTGAAGGTGCATTCCTTCATTGGCAGTAAATCGAATAAAATCAGCAGTTCTTCTTATCTCTGAAATAGAAGAATCCGTATCCTTAGCAATCTCAATTTCAAGAATTCCTGCTAATAAATCAAGGTTTTCTTCCAGTAAATCAGCTGCTTTATCTAGTATTTTTGCTCGTTCACTAACAGGAGTATCCCTCCAGGGCTTCTGCGCTTCCTTGGAATAATGAAGAATAGCTTCTATTTCTTCCTTCGTAAGCTGCTGTGTTTTACCGACTATACTACCATCTACCGGGGAAAGAATTGACGTAGTAGCTTTACTTTTACACTCAATCCATTCACCGTTAACTAAATTTCCATATACTTTTTCCTTATGGATATTTTCAAACATGGCCTCACTCCTTATCAATAAACTAATCAAATTTTATAATTAGGAATTAACAAGTATCATTAGAACTGGTTAATACAAGCTACAATCACAATATACTATAGTTTATCCTTTTCATCTATAATATTACGCATTTAATAATATATTGCTAAGTAGTGTTATAATTTTATAGGTTATTTCATTATAATATATTTCATTCCTGCCATCATCATTTCATAAATTGTATGTTACTTGATTTTTGTCATTTTATCTGCTATTATTTTTTTAAATGATAGAATGATTTAGGAACGAAATATGTTTTACATTAGGAAAAGCTTGTGGAGGTCCTGCTATGGAAAATAGGAAATACCCGGAGCATTTAGTTTTCGGCTTGGATATAGGTACAAGAAGTATTGTCGGAACAGTTGGCTACCGGGATAATAAAAATCAGTTCATAGTTGTGGCTCAATGCATAAAAGAGCATGAGACACGGGCAATGATGGATGGACAGATCCATGACATAGATAAGGTGACAGAAACCATCAGGACAGTTAAGGAAGAATTAGAGAAGCAAATCGGAAGGAAGCTGACCGATGTATGTATTGCAGCCGCCGGCAGAGTATTAAAGACAGTCCGAGTATCAACAGAGTATGAATTTTCGGTTGAGACAACTGTAACGGAAGAGCATATTCATTCTCTAGATCAGATTGGCGTTGAAAAAGCCTATGACACGATAAGAGAAGAGCTTAAGCAGGAAAAGATCAACTTCTATTGTGTAGGTTATTCCGTTATTAATTATACCTTGAATGGCTACACAATCGCAAAGCTGAATGGTCATAAAGCAAATAAAATCGGTACTGAGCTTTTAGCCACCTTTTTACCGGATGAAGTAATTAACGGCTTATATACGGCAGTAGAGGCCGTTAATCTTGAAGTTGCCTGCCTAACCCTGGAGCCTATCGCTGCGATTAATGTAGCCATTCCTGAGAAATTCAGATTACTCAATATTGCAATGGTAGATGTCGGTGCTGGTACCTCCGATATTTGCATCACAAAAGATGGCAGTATCATCGCTTATGGTATGATTCCCTATGCCGGGGACGAGATTACAGAAGCCATTGCTCAAAAATATCTGGTGGAATTTAAGGTAGCTGAAGGTATGAAAACTGCCTGCTTAAAAAAGAAGAAGGTTTCCTATAAAGATGTAATGGGCTTAAATCATAAATCCACCACCGAAGAAATCATTGAGGCAGTATCCGAGGTTGTACATAATATTACAAGATGCGTAGCCGATAAAATCATTGAACTCAACGGCGGTAAATCTGTCAGTGCTGTATTTGTAGTTGGTGGCGGCGGTAAAATACCCGGCTTTGTAACTAGCCTTGCAGAGTATTTAAAGCTTCCCCAGGATAGAGTAGCGCTTCGTGGTGAAGAGGTACTGAGAGAAGTAACCTTCCTTCAGGAAAATATTAAAAAGGATTCCCTGCTCGTAACGCCGATTGGTATCTGTCTGAATTTCTATGACCAGACCAATAACTTTATCTATGTAAATGTCAACGGTGAACGGGTAAAGCTTTATGACAACAGTAAGCTTACAATTTCGGATGCCGCAATTCAGATGGGATATCCGAATGAAAAGCTTTTCCCCAGAAGAGGCAAACCGCTAAACTTTACGTTAAATGGCAATCACCGGATGGTCAGGGGAGAGCTTGGAGAAGCAGCACGAATTAAGCTAAATGGCGAGACAGTAGGTATAAGCCATAGTATCAATCAAAACGATAAAATTGAAATAATTGAATCTACAGTTGGTAAGGATGCCGTATATGAGATTAGACAGCTCCCAGAATACAATAGCACCATCAGTATAATTTTTAATGGTACAAGGATTTTATGTCCGAAGTTCGTTATGGTTAACGGTGAATTGGTATCTGAATTCTATAGTGTACAGGATAACGATGATATACACTTATTAAATTATTATACCTTACAGCAGGTACTTGAATTTATGGATATTGAGTATAAGGGAGAAATCCTAGTTAACAATATTTCGGCCGGTATGGAGGAAAAAATCTATGAGAATTTTACTATACAGTGCAATTTAAATAGTAACCAGCCGGTTATGGATGCTGATCCTTCCGCTATGGATTATGAATATGGCATCGACCAAAGCGAGCAGGAGCTAATGGAATATCATAATGAAAAGCCGGAAAAAGTAGCTGCTTCCAAGAAAGAAGAGAAAACAACTCAGGATATCTATATAACAGTAAACGGAGAAGTAGTTACGCTTACGAATAAAGTTAATTATATCTTTGTAGATATCTTTGATTTTTATCCCTTTGATTTATCAACGATGAAAGGGACCGAGTTAGTTACAATGATTAACGGAGAAAAGGCTGAATTCACTACCCCTTTAAAAGATAGAGACATGATAGAGCTTTATTGGAAAAAATAATACTGAACAGTAAGGAAGCCAAATTAAACTGGCTTCCTTTTTTATACTAAAAAATGTTTGGTATATTACTTTAATTTACAAAAATTTATCGAAAGTTTTAACAAGACATTTAAAATTTATATATTAATATGTATATTTCTGTCACATTATGCACTATTTCACCATAATATAGTACTGTAATAAATAAAAGGAGGCTATCTTATGTATGATAGAAATTTATTAAGTCATCTGACCAGATTTATTGGTGAGACTGTTACAGTATTTACTACCAGCGGTGGCGCTTCCGGATGTGGCTTTACTGGAATTCTTATGACCGTTAATTCTAGTTATATCAGATTATTAACACAGGAAGGAACTCCTCCAAATAATCCGTTGAGCGATAACATCTGTCCCAGAATAGGAGATGCAGGAAATTATCATCATCACTTCAATGTAGGTTCCGTATGTGATATTCCGGTATGTACAATTGCTTCATTCTGTCATAATGCAATCTAAATATTAGATAATTTTTCAATGAAAGGAGAATAAATATGTCAAGTGGATGTAATTTTTGCGGTTCCAGCAGTTCAGGAAGTCATAGCTTTCTAAATCACATGTGCAGATATATTGGTCAAACAATAACTGTTTTTACAACCAGCGGAGGCGCTTCCGGATGTGGTTTTTCAGGTGTTTTAATTTCTGTGAATTCTAATTTTATTCGTATCACGACTCAGATTGGTACACCACCGGCAAATCCGTTAAGTGAGAATATATGCGGAGATTTTGATGGCTGCGAAGGCCATGGCGGTGGTGGCAAAGGGTATCATGATGATTTTTGTTCAGGCGGTAAGGATGGATATTTTAATGTAGGTTCTGTTGTTGATATTCCAGTTAACAGAATTGCAGCATTCTGCCACAATGCAGTTTGATTATAAAAGCGATTGTTTGAACACAATTGTAGATATCAATATCATAAAGTTTAGTTGATTATATTAGACGAATAAGAGGATGTTCCATTTATGTTCATCCTCTTATTTCATTTTACATAATAGGATAACAATACGCTAAGAATATAAAATTATATTTGAAAATTATACCACATAATGTTAAAATATTTTAAATCAAATATATATCACTTTCATATTAAGTCAGGTGAGTGATAGAAGTAATATTAGGGGGATAAGTATGGCTATTCATAAGAATTCTGTAACAGATATCAGTTATGATTTGATTGGTAATGAGCATAGTAAGCGTACTCTATTATGTATTCATGGTGCCGGCGGAAATATGGAGGCATTAAGGGCACTGGCACAACAATTTCCGGATTATAAATGTATTTTAGTGGATTTACCCGGTCATAATCTTTCCGGTGGAAAAGAACCTAAAAATGTCGGTGATTACGCAACAGCGATAGAGAAATTCATTCAATCAGAGAAGAAAATGCTTGGTGATCAGATAACCTGTATAGGACATTCTATGGGAGGCTGTATCAGCTTAGAGCTTGCACTGCGTAAAATTCCGGAAGTAAAGCAATTAGTAATTCTTAATTCCGGTGCACATATAACACTGAATGATAAATTTATGCAAAAGGTTAGAAAAGGAAAAGTGGACAAGTTATATTTATACAAATGCTCCGGTTCTTACATTCATCCAAGGACAATCCTCTTTTTCCTAAAAAGCTTTAATCAAATGATTAAATCTCAGAAAGTCATGATAACAGACTTTTTGATTGTTGAGAAATATGACCGCAGAAAAGAGGTTAAGGATATTAAGCTTCCTACCCTGATTATAACAGGTGAAAAGGAGATTTTAGCCCTTGCTGAGTATTCTAAATATCTACATTCACAAATAGAAGGTTCGAAATTATTTATCATGAAGAAGGTGGCGCACTTAATGCCAATTATTGTACCTGAAAAGCTTTCCGTACATATTAAGGAATTTTTAAATAAAAATATATAAATCATCTATATTTACGCAGGAGAATTTTTCTGTATTAAAATCCATGAATTACTGCAAAGGTTAAGCTTCTAGGCAGTAATTCATGGATTTTGTTTGATAAATTTAATATAGCATTTGTATTACATTCATGCTCCGGTTCGATAATCCATAAAAATATCCTCTATAAATCTTTCATAATTTCCTCTTTGCGAGTGTTTATTCTCTTGTAATATAACCTGAGAAGTTACTATACTATTTAATTTCACAGCATTTAATGATTTCATAAGGTAAAAATTTTTATTTTCAAATAAATCTCTTAAGGTTTTTCCTGTATCTAAAAGAAATTCATAGTGTCTTCCATTTGAAAATCCCCTGATTTTGGAGCTATCAAAAGCGTGTGGTGCAAAAAATAAGGATTTTGCCAGCCAACCGCTATTCGCACGGCTTTCTCTTGTTGTATAGGTTAAAACATAATTCAAGTACTCTGTAAATTCTGTAAATCTTCCATCAAGTGTTTTTATTCCAACAATCGGATACCATAGGCCTTTAATTTTTCCATTGTTCGTACCCGATGATCGATAAAAAGCCAACGTTACTCTTTCTATTCCATAGTCATACTTTATACTTATATCGATAAGACCAATCATTCTGAAAGGCTCTATAGAATATAGATTTGCTCTGAAGCTATCAGGGTATATTTTTAGTAATTCCATTACTCTAGCCATAATGCATTTCCCCAATACAATCTATTTACTATTTTGGAATAAACCATGTGACAGTAATCACATGGTTTATATGATCAGCTAGTATCTATTTTTAATTTTATCAAATTGTATTTTAATTTCTTCGATGTTGTAATAACGTCCTTCTATACCCAAGAGTTTTTTTAATAACTTTCGTTCTTCGTAACTTAGATCAAGCTCATCATACCAAGGACTTTCAAACGGCTTGATATTTCTATAAGTTGAATAGTATAAAAAGAGTAGGAAATCCCCAATATACCAATAATCTGTCTGTTTTATATATCTTACATTATCGATAAACCTGGCTAAACCAAAATCTATTAAAGCGAGATCGTTGTTATCTTTTAATATTACATTTGGGGGCCTGATATCCCGGTGAACTATATCATGACTGTGCAGCAGTTCAGCTATCTCAAGTAATTTGCTCCCTATCCGATAAATGGTATCTCTGTCAAATCGATATCTGCCACTTCTCAGCAAATCATAAATCACATGACCTTCTATATATTCTAATATATAGCCTTCTCTGTATTCATCTTTAAATTTTGATATAAATTTTGGGAATCTGGGATCATCCAAACGTCGTAATATCTGTTCCTCGTAAAATAATTTATTTCTGCTTTGTTCCAGCATTTCATTTTTTAATTGTTTGATTACGCATTTTTCATATTTATCATTGACAGCTAGATAAGCAATTCCAAACCGCCCGTCACCTATATATTTTTTAATAGAATAGCCATTCACTTTTTCGCCAACTCTATAATATTTATCCATATTATTGCTGACTCTATCATATCATTATTTCAGAGACTGCTTTGTGATAAAGTTTGCTATATGATTCGCTAATTCCTCACTAAGTTTTTTGATATCTATTCCATGCTCTGGCTTACTATCCGGCTTACCGTCTGATTCTCCGTCTGATTTGCTGTCCGGTTCACTATGAGCTTCTTTTGATGGAGCACTATCAGATTTACTGGGCTCACTCCACGATTTACTGTCTGAATCATGGCAAGGCTTATGGCAATGCTTGTGGCAGGGTCTACTATAGGACTTACTGTCTGAATCGCTATAGGACTTGCTGTCTGAATCGCTATACGACTTGCTGTCTGAATCGCTATATGACTTGCTGTCTGAATCGCTATATGACTTGCTGTCTGAATCACTATACGACTTACTGTCTGAATCGCTATACGACTTGCTGTCCGAATCGCTATATGACTTGCTGTCCGAATCGCTATATGACTTGCTGTCTGAATCACTATACGACTTGCTGTCTGAATCACTATACGACTTGCTGTCCGAATCACTATACGACTTGCTATGAGATTTATTTTGCGGCATACCAAATCCTAATGGCATAAAATAAGATACATCAAATGGTAACCGATAGTAGCCACCATAAGGCTTACTATATGATTTGCTTCTGCTTTTATCTGATTTATTTGCATCCGATTTATCGCTCAATTTGTAATGATTATGACCTTTCATAGAGTCACTTCTAAAATCACTCATACTAACACCTCTCTATTATATTTGTTTGTAATACAATTTAAATTATATTACAATACATTATATGACATATTTCGACATAATGTTACATCTGTTAAGTGGATCTAGATCAAGCTAAGGATGATTCAAACGAGATATAACCAACAGCTAAAGGGCTAAAGGTAATTAGAAAAAAAGAGCTAGTCGAATGGTGTTCAAAAGGATGCAAATTTCAACATGACTAGAAAATAAAGAATACAGATCTCAAGGTCCTAAGGAGAAATATTCTAATGAAGACTTTGCGTATATCTCTATATATTAATAAATTTAAATTACTGGAAGGCTATAGTTATAATTATAAGATTCTATGAATAAAATACAACAACGATAAATTAACTCATCTTATTAGGAGGTTCCTTTATGAGTTTAGTACAAGAATTATTATCTTTTAACGATTTAGTATCATTAAATTCCAGCCCTAACAGTGTCAGACAAAAATTTACTGATCATTTTGGCAAAACTCCTGATGGTATCTGTGTGAATGATGAGGTCTATTATGATTCAGTAACTCCTGCCATCACACAGCAATACGGACATCCTTGTTATAAGGTTTTAGGAGATTTTACTTATACAGTTTCAGAAGATTCACCCTCTGAAGCTATCATAGGAACTAATTCAACGTTTAATAATAGTGACTCTGAAGTCACGATTTCACTAAGTGTTGACGGTTATTGGTCAGATTCCACCACCTGGGATACCAGTACAACGATTGGAATTACAAAATCGGCTCACGCTACAGTATTAATTTTCTCCGGAGGCTATGATCTGAACGTATCGATGACGCTTGGTAAATCCGAATCTGTATCGAAGTCAATGTCCTGCAGCTCTTCAGTAATATTAAACGTGCCTCCAAGGCATAAGCAAACTGCACGTATGATCGGAACTTTAAAAAAAGCAAAAGTTAGATTCACTGCTCCGATTAATGTTCAGGGAATGTTCGGTGCCAATTTTCCTGATCGAGTACAGGGTCATTACTTCTGGTTTTTAGATTCTTCACTTGTTCTAGGTAAAACGTCCGGAATAGCTGAAGGAGAGATAACCTGCAGCATGGTTTTTGATACAAAAGTAGAGGTCGATAAACCAGAACCATTAACAGCAGAAGAGCTTAGGCTCCTGAATGATGAAAATAATAAGATGCCACAATTAAAAAGAAGTTTATGGCTTAATGATAATTATAATAATCTTCGTTATGATGTGTGTGCCTGCAGATGTGGCTGCAGCTGTGAATGTAATGATCCGAAACATCCTGAAGCCCGTACTACCAATTATTCTACTGAATCAAATGTCTCTGCAATACCACGTCGCAATACACAACGATAGTTATTCTAATATATAGCATTTTGGATGAAGGATTAATATTTATGATAAAGACAAAGCCTTTTATACACTTATTTCATACACAGGATAATTATTATATTTATGATGTAAACAAAAATATAATTCTAAATACTAAAGAAAATGATTATGAATTATTGGATTCCTGCCTAAAGAACGAAGGTATGTCAGAGGAAGAAGCAGATAATGTGGAAAGTTTTATAGAAGCTATGAATACTAAGGGCTATTTATTATCAAACCACTTATCTGAAATCATACACCCCGCAGATGAAATTCTTGAGTATTATTTAGAAAGTAAGCTTTCCATGATTTCTTTACAGGTAACCCAGCAATGTAATCTTAGGTGTAAGTATTGCATTTATTCCGGAATCTATCCAAACAGAGTACATACGAATCAGGTTATGTCCTTTGAAACAGCAAAAAAAGCGATTGAATTTTTTGCCGAGCATTCCAGAGAGGTGCTGATACCTGGTATCAGCTTCTATGGAGGAGAGCCCCTTCTGCAATTTGATTTAATAAAAAGATGTATCGAATATGCTTTAGAATATCTTGAAGGGAAAAAATTAATTTTTAATCTAACTACGAACGCAACCTTATTAAACGATGAGATTGTCAGTTATTTTGAAAAGCATAATGTTTATCTTCTGATTAGTCTTGACGGGCCGGAGGGCATTCATGACCATTCCAGAAAATTCATATCAGGTGAAGGAAGCTTTAAGACTGTAATCAATAATTTAAAAAACATTAAGCAAAAGCATCCAAATTATATGCAAAATATTACCTTGAATGCAGTCCTTAATCAGAATAGTAGTTTTCAAGACATAAATACCTTTTTTACTGAGAATGAGATTGTAAAAGAGTTTAAACTGAGCGTCCAGTTTGTCCGCAGCGAAAGTTCCAATATAATCACACAGATCAAGGAGGATTTTGAAACTGAATTTAATGCTGAAGTATCAAAATTATACTCCTCCCTGATGGGAAAATCAGATCCAAAGAAGGTATCTAAAATCGTAAAAGGTTCTCTCCACGAGTTGACCAATCTTACTGAAAATCTTAATCCGACGTATCGCATACTCGAAAGAGGGCATCCGTCCGGACCCTGCATTCCGGGTGTACATAGACCCTTTATAGATGTTCATGGTAATATATTTCCCTGTGAAAGAGTAAATGAAACCTCAAGTGTAATGAAATTAGGAGATATCTATCATGGTTTTGAGATTTCTAAAATCAGAACCTTGTTAAATATTGGTAAAATCAGCAAGGATCACTGTCAAACATGCTGGGCTTTTTCCTTTTGTAACTTGTGCGCGGCTTCCGCTGATGATGGAGATTCCCTCAGTACAAAAAAGAGAATCTCAAACTGTGATAATGTCAGAAATCATAGCGAAGCCTTATTAAAAGTTTACTGTGAGCTGAAAGAAAATGGTGTTGATTTTGATTCCTTAGAGACTAAATTCAACTGATGAGATGGGAGATTAAAATGAAACACAAAAAACGGTTATGTGTATATCCATATGATGTGGAATTCAGCCCCATCCTTAGACATAAGGAACTTCTTTCCGATTATGAGATAGCAGCTTTAGTTTCTCCAAAAGGATGGGGTCTAATTGGTAAAGACGCCGCCACATCCGATGGGGGACCGCTGTTTGACTACATAGTTTCAACCGATTTTCAAGAAAGTCTTATGCTTTGTGATACGGTTTTATTCGTTGAGGCTTGTTACCCAATTGATTTAAAAAGTTTTCTCTACCCAAAAATAAAATCAGCCATTGAAAGCAAAAAAAATATAATATGCATGCTTAAGCTTGAGGAAGATGATAAAAAGGATCTTAAGGAACGCTGTGAGAAAGCTTTCGTAACCTTTGAGTATGATCAGGATGACTTGCAAAATAACTATAAGGAAAATATACCTAAGCTATTTTCTATCAATATTCCCATTGTATTTGTATGTGGTTTATCAGAACGATCTAACAAATTTCATACTTTACTTTCATTAAAAACCAATTTAACAAGCCTTGGTTATAAAGTAGGAATGATCGGTTCAAGAAGGTATTGCGAATTTATGGGATTTCATTCATTTCCGGAGTTTATGCTTGGAACAAAGCATTCTGAGTCAAAGAAAATAATATTATTTAATCATTTTGTCAAGAAAATTGAAATTGATGAAAAGCCAGATATTATTTTGATTGGAATACCTGGCAGTATAGAAGCGCAAAACGATATCCTTCGTAACGACTTTGGCATTCTCTCTTACGAAATTGCTGCAGCTGTAAAGCCAGATGCCATTGTTATGAATCTACAATATAATGATTATCAGCCAAGCTACTTCGAGCTGCTAAACAACCTTACAACAAAACGCTTTGGTAGTGAGGTTACCTGTTTTGTGATTGCTAATATAAAGTTTGACTATTCAAATTCAGATTCCTTTGTAAATCCTCAGTATATTACCTTACCTACAGCATTTATCGATCAATGGCTTCAAAGGCAACAAGCAGAAGAGGTTAAATTATATAATAGTATGAATGCAGCAGATTCACAGAAAATCGTACATCAATTAATTCATAAGTTGTCACAGTAAAATAATACCAGGATATAAATAAAGGATTGCGCTTTAATTAATAGCAAAAGGCATGCATGCCCTTAGCATCCTATACGAAGCAGTTTTAAGCCCCAAAAGGCACAAATTAATTCAAAAGCAGGAATGTTAAGTTAATAGGAACATTACCTGCTTTAAATCAACGCTTTGAGCATATAAATAAATAGAATGCTATATAAAAGAAGGTAGTACTCAATATGTCCTTCGATTTCTCTGACACGAATAGGATTAATAATATGTTTACAACTGCTTATCAGCAAACCTTAGATACCTTTCGTACATTGGTAAATGCTATTATTCCACGATCACCAATACTCGCCTATGAATATGGTGCCGTACAATATTATGGCGCGCTTGATTTACATACTGATGAGTTTGTAGTTTTAACGCTAAACAGCTTAAGTATTCCATTAGCGCAGCCAGTAGCTGATCTTCTTAATATTGCTGCCAATTCCTATGAAGCTCAAAATCCTTATAATCAATTCAATGTGCTGACTGAGCTTAATCTGCTTCAAACTGATCTGTCTAACCTGCCATTACCCTTTTATAATAATCCGTGGCTTGTAGCTGAAATAACAACTTCCCTATTAAGCTATACCATGATGGGTTATTATTCCGAATGGGCTGGATATGGTTCAACACGGTTAAAAAGACCAAATCAACGTAGGCTAGAGTATTATCCTATCAGTTGGAAACAAATCGGATATCCCGGCCCTTCCCTGGGTTATCATGCCCTAAGAACATATAGCTTTACTTGATTATCCCTTAATTATTATGAGAGGAGAAGTAAATGAATAGCATATATGACGCTGATGTAATCGTAATTGGAGCAGGAGGCGGTGGTGCAGTTGTTTCAAAGGAGCTGTGTGAGAAAGGAATAAAAGTTCTTCTTATCGAAGCTGGGCCTTGGTACGGTAATCAAAAATGGCCGAAACCAAATGCCGAGCATGGTTCTGTTAGCAGCTCCAGTTATGAGGATTTGAGCATTGATTTATTAAAACAAAGCTTTACTGACTTAGAAGATGATATGAATGATTTAGTTACCGGTAAATTCCGTTGGGGCCCGGCTAATCGAAATATGCCGCCCTGGCCAAGGCTTGGCGGTTCTGCATGGCAAAATTCCGGAGTAGGTGGAACTACACTTCATTATTATGGCAATTCGCCCCGGGCTTTTCCTCAAGCGATTAATAATATCTGGCCAATTACTTACGAAGAGCTTATCCCTTACTATGAAAAGGTAGAAGCTGCCCTACCAGTCAGCCCAGCTCCTGTTACTGCAAAGGAAGAATTGTTTTATTACGGTGCCCAAAAAGCTGGATGGCAATATCAGTCGGATAAGGATTTCACTGCTCCCGGATATCGAAATACACCAAATGCAATTTTACGGACTAATCCATCCATTAACGATCCTAATTTTGATTTTCAGAATAACCGTTCAGTTGGCTGTACACTAAGGGGCCATTGTGTTAATGGCTGCCATATTGGACCAACGATTGAAGGCGTAGCAAAACGCTCAACCCTAGTGAGCTACATTCCGCGTGCATTAAGTACAGGAAATATTGAAATCAGGCCAAATTCCTTTGTTATTAAGATATTAACAGAGGAGGACAGTGCAGAAGGTCTGCATGCTGTTGGTGTAAGAACAAGAGATACCTGGACCGGAGAAATAAATGAATTTAGAGCAAAAGTTGTCGTTATGTCGGCAGGTGGAATAGAAACTCCGAGATTATGGCTAAATTCAGATTTACCGCAAAATCCCTGGGTCGGAAAAGGACTGACGAACCACTGGTTTGATAGTATTACCGGTATTTTTGAGGAAAAAGCAATTATGGATGCCTTGGGAGTTTCTGATATTAAGCCATATGTTGGTCAGAATGCAGCAGCCCGATTTGATTATCCTGGCCTTGGTGTATTAATCACAGTCGGCTATAGTCCAGGTCTTTATGCTTCAACCTTATATGCCTCCGGAACTCAAAATAATCCTTCGATGCATAATACAAACCAAGCTGTACCCTGGAATTACGAAGGCCCAATTGTAGGTGAACAGTTAAAAGCTTTTATGAAGGATTATACAAGAACCTTAAGCGTTTATATTTTTACTGATGACGAGGTAGATCAGCGAAACGCAATTACGCTCGATCCGACGCGAAAAGATGAAAACGGCTTTATACCGGTAATTCATTATCAGCCAAGTACCAAGGACGCAGAAAAAAGAGATAAAATGGCGGTTATTGCCGCAGATATTATGAGAGCTGCAGGTGCTGCAACAGTCATTCGCTCTAATTGGCCGCCAGAAATATTTTTACATATTATGAGCACGATGCGTATGGGATATGTAGCAGATACAGATTGTGAGGCATTTCAGGTAAAAAGACTTTTTATCGCTGATAATAGCGTGCTTTATAATGGAATTGGCGGGCCTAACCCCACACTTACAACACAGGCCTTAGCAACCCGTACCGCTGAAAAGATAATTTTAAAATATTTTCAATAATTTAAAACACCTGAAATGATGGGATCTAAAAATGATATCAATCCTTTAAGTTCTTCTCATTCCAGGTACTGTTTTGTGAATTTCTCTTACATCCCTGCCATTTTTCTACATTCGTTAGCACAATCCTGACAAGCCTGTGCACATACTCTACAGTGCTCGTCCTTAAACATATTGCACTCCTTTGCACAGCTGTCACAGATTTTCGCACATAGAGAGCAATGATCTTTTGAATAATGTCCATGCATTGTCATCATAGAAGAGGACATCTGACACATCATTGCACATTCCACCAGCATACTGATACAGGTTCTTCTAGCACTAACATCGGCTTCATTTAAGCAAGCCTGAAAACACTCATAACAGGCCTGCGCACATCTGTTGCAAGCATCTATACAAGACTGCTGTCTGGTTGATTCCATTGTAACTAAACTCATATCATCTACACTCCTTTGAAATTAATTTACATCTTCATTATGCGATAAAAATGTTCTTATTATTCAAAGTAATGTTTCCTATGAATATACTAAAATCATACAAACCTAATATAAGAAAATGCCGTCACTATGTTTTCCCGGTAATAATTATATAATATAATTAGGGTGCTCATAGCCTGCTCTAGGTACTGAACATAATATGATTGCATATCTATTCATATATTCAGCTATTGAAGGCTTTTGATACACTACTCTAAGTACATTTCCATTATTTTGATATTTTATAACCGCCATCTGCAAAGATTGTTTCGCCATTAATATATCCAGACATATCAGAAAGTAAAAACAAGACAACCTTTGCGATATCCTCCGGCATTGCGATCCTTCCAATTGGAATTAGATTATCAGAGGCTTTTCGTATTTCGGGATTGTCAAAGGCTTTTGATGTCATTCCCGTATAGGTAAAACCCGGAGCTACACAATTTACTCTAATGTTGTAGGGTGCCAAATCTAATGCCATAGCAGATGTCACAGCAGCAACACCACCCTTTGAAGCTGCATATTCTGCCATATTAGGCTTAAAAATCCCGGAACGGATACAACTAATATTTACGATATTCCCAAATTCCTGGAGGATCATTCTACGGGCTGCGTATTTAGCTACCAGAAAGCTTCCCGTTAAATTTGTTTCAATAACCCGATTCCAATCCTCCAAGCTTAATTCGTAAAAAGGCTTTGCATTAGTGAAGATACCTGCACAATTGGCAAGCCCATCAATCCGGTTATATTTCAAGGAAATGTCATCAAATATATCTGAAATTTCTTTTTCATCCTTCACATCAGCTGAGTAGTGCAGATATGACGGGTGATTTATACTGCTTTCATCTCTGTCAATCCCTATCACATATGCTTCCTGCTCAAGCAATAAATCTGCACAGGCTTTTCCGATACCAGAATGTGTTCCTGTAACTACATATACCATATCCTTAAAGTCCATAATAATCCTCCTTAATCATTTGTAATTATTATAACATGAAAATATTGCTATATGTTACTTTATTTAACAACAACTTATTCCAAAACTTCACATACTTCCAATATTTTTACACTTTGTCCCATATATCTTGAAATATACTCAAAGTAATGTATAATTTAACCATAACTACAATGATTAACATATCAATCACACTTTAGATAATTGCATCACTATTATGATAGTCTCGCAAGGGAAGCCATTAAGTAACGTAGAAATGAGGATAATTATGGATAAGAAACTTAAGCTTGGTATAGTTGGCTGCGGAGAACACAGCCATGAACATTTTAGAGCAGCAAAACAAGTTCAAGAAATTGAAATTGTCGCATGCTGTGATATTGCACATGACCGCGCCCGATCCTGCTCTGAGAAATATGGCTGTAGTGGTTATTATACAAATATAAAACAGATGCTTGATAATGAAAAACTTGATGGAGTAATATTATGTACCTGGCCAATGCAGCATTTGGAGCAGATCGAAGCCTGCTTAAAAAGTGGTATTAAAAATATTCTATGTGAGAAATCACTGACATTATCAGCATCCGAAGCGATAAAGATCGGAGAATTAGCAAAACAATACGATGCCTTTATCCTGGAAGGCTGCAAATATCGTCACCACCCAGCGATACGGAAGTTGGAAAAAATACTCTCCTATGGGGATATTGGAAAAATTGACAGCATCCGCGCAACCTTTAGTAACTATGAGCCAGAGGAAGCACAAGCTGTAGGAGAAGAGTTAGACTGGAGATATCGAAAGGAATGCGGTGGTGGTGTACCATACGATTGGATGAGCTATTTAGTAAACGGAAGTAATCATTTTAGCCAAAGTATCCCCAAGCGTGTTTTTGCATCAGGTACAATAAGTCAAAAGTATGATGTAGTAACCAGACTCCTTGGTATGATAGAATATGAAAACGGCGTTGTTGCCTTTATCGAGAGCAGTAAGGAAGCGAACTTCAGTGAAGAGCTGCAAATCACCTGTTCAAATGGTATATTACGATTACCGATCGCCTGGGGTATCTATGGAGAAGTTAAAATCACTCAAACACATCGTAAACCTGATTGGGACTACATACTCACTGATAGCTATGAGGTTGAGGAGGCTAATTCCTTTGTACTACAGCTAAAGAACTTTGCAGATGTCATTCATGGTACTGAACTGCCAGTCATACCACTAGCTCAATCCATACAGAATGTTCAGACAATTGAGGCCTTAGTTACAAGCCTCACAAATCATTGTATTGTTGATTTATAAGTATAATAGTAATGTGTCAGTTTATTTAGCTATAGTACAATATTATACAAACCTATTATCTGTAGAAATAGAATACAGAAGATAATTTTATAAAATTCGTAATATTGATTAATATTATCAGATTACACTATAAGGAGTATACGAATGAGAATCGAGACGAATGATCTGATTATTCGTAATTTTGAATTGAAGGATGAAAACGATTTATGTGAATATATGTTGCAACGAGTGAATGCAGAATTTGAAGCATATACCGATTTTACCTATCAGAAAGCGAAGGAAGAGATTGCATTCAGAGCACAAAGCGATGAATTCTATGCGATTGAGTTAAAAACTGAGCATAAGGTTATTGGAAATGTCTATTTAGGAAAAAGGGATTTTAATTCAAGAGAACTTGGTTATGTATTAAATGAGAATTATCAGCAGAAAGGCTATGGAAGTGAAGCTTGTAAAGTGGCACTAGAATATTTCTTCAATCAAGGCATTCATCGAATTTATGCTGAATGCGCTCCTCAGAATATATCTTCCTGGAAGCTAATGGAGAAGATTGGGATGAGACGGGAAGCATATTTTAGAAAAAACGTTTCTTTTCATCAAGATATCAAAGGAAACCCTATTTATTGGGACACCTATGTCTATGCATTATTAAATCCACAGGAAGAAGCTAGATTGGTAAAGTGAATTTATTTTCCCTCCTGACAGAGGGTGATTTATTTTCAGTATTTTTAACAATATATAGTAAAAATAATATATCACATTGACAATATCAGAATATTATAATAGTATAGTATTATCTCTTTGCACTGCATTACATTTCATCATGAAATGCAAGATCAACAGTACAAACTGAGCAGGCGATGAACCTTAGTGATAAGGTCGTGGGGCTGGGCCACCAAGTGTGGCAACAGATAGTAGATTATTCACATCTGTGGGACAGTAGTATGTTCCATAGGTGTGTTTTTTTATACCAAAAGGAACAAGTGAACTTGTATGGAGTGCCATAGAGCTATCAATCGAATGCCAATTAGGCTTTACGGAGGTAACTTTTATGACAAACTATAAGCAAAACCTGACGGGGCTAAGCTCCGCCGAAGTCAAAAAACTGCAGGACAAATATGGCAGAAACGAGTTAATACCGCAAAAAAATGTGAGCTTTATGAATAAAGTATTACACATCATTTGCGAACCTATGTTTTTGCTACTTATTGTTGCTGCAGTTATTTATTTTATCCTTGGAGAACCAAGGGATGGCGCAATTATGCTGATTTTTGTTATCGGTATTATCAGCATTGATGTAATTCAAGAATGGAAAACGGATAAAACCTTAAATGCTTTAAAGGATTTATCAGCTCCTCACGTAACAGTAATACGAGATGGAAAGGAAACTGTAATTGCAAGTATTGATCTTGTGCCTGGTGACCTGATGATGATATATGAGGGTGTAAAAATCCCTGCCGATGGTATTGTAGTCAAATGCAATGACCTTTGTGTTGATGAATCATCACTTACCGGAGAGGCTGAAGGTGTCTGGAAAACTACAATAGATAACTTAGAAGTCACAAATGATTATTGGCATAAGGATTACTGCTATGCGGGAACCTTAGTAACGCAAGGAGCGGCAACCATATTGGTTGATAAAATCGGTTCTCTTACTGAATACGGAAAAATAGGTGCCAATGTTGCCTCAGCACCAAATGAAAATACCCTTCTTCAAAAGCAAACGGGCAGTCTTGTAAAGGTCTGTGCCGGAATTGCTGCTGTACTGTTTGCACTTGTCGGTGTGTTTACCTACTTCAATATTCCTGATCATGTTTTTGGAGAACGTATTATTGAAAGTATTCTTTCTGGCATAACCCTTGCAATGGCAATGATACCGGAAGAATTTCCTGTTATTTTAACTGTATTCCTTTCTATGGGAGCTTGGCGTTTGGCGAAAAAGCAGTCTCTGGTCCGAAAATTACCAGCTGTCGAGACCTTAGGTGCCGTATCTGTTTTATGTGTTGATAAAACCGGAACAATAACAATGAATCAGATGACCGTGCAGAATGTCTGGGCGCTAGATAAGGATACTACTTCTTTAATCGAGGTCATGGGGCTTGGTTGCGAAACTGATGCTTACGATCCGATGGAGAAAGCTATGCTTAACTACTGCGACAGTCATGGAATTACAAAGGACCACTTATTTGGCAGCGAGCTTATCACAGAATATGCCTTTACCAATGAGCTTAAGATGATGGGCCATGTATGGCGTAGAAATGGTGAGATAATCATTGCTGCTAAAGGATCACCTGAACGAATTTTGACAATTTGTAATATAGCGAATAAGGATAGAGAAATTACAGAGCAAAAAATCACTGAAATGTCTAAGGAAGGTCTTCGTGTTATAGCTGTGGCAATCATGAAGCCAGAGACAGATAAGGACATTCCGGAAAAAATTACCGATTGTTCTCTGATGCTTCTTGGTTTAATCGGTCTTGCTGATCCTCCTAGAGAAAGTGTAAAAAATGATATTGCTATCTGCAACAAAGCTGGCATCCGTGTTGTAATGATTACGGGTGATAATGGTATCACAGCTTCCTCAATTGCAAAGAAAATCGATATTCCAAACAATGATTATATTATAACAGGTGATATGCTTAATGAAATGAGCGATGATGAGCTTCGTGAACGGGTTAAGGATGTGAGTATATTCTCCCGCGTAGTTCCTGAGCATAAAATGCGTATTGTAAAAGCATTTAAGGACAACGGAGAGATTGTTGCTATGACAGGTGACGGTGTAAATGATGCACCTGCACTTAAATATGCAGATATTGGTATTGCAATGGGTAAACGTGGTAGTGAAGTATCAAGAGAAGCTGCGGATCTTATTTTAATGGATGACAACTTTACTACTATTATCGAAACAGTAAGAGATGGTAGAAGAATCTATGACAATATACGAAAAGCAGTCGGCTATGTTTTCACGATTCATATCCCAATCGCATTTGCATCACTTTTAGCACCATTACTAGGTGTAGCACCTAAAGCTATGTTTTTGCTGCCTCTTCATGTTGTTTTACTTGAATTAATTATAGATCCAACCTGTTCTATTGTATTAGAGCGTCAGCCTGCAGAAACAAATATTATGAATAGGAAGCCTCGAAATCCTAAAGAGAAATTGTTAAGCGCAGGTATCTTTATGAAAAGTATCATTCAGGGTCTAGTGATCTTTGCAGCTTCCTTTTGCACATACTATACCGTACTTGATAACAATTCTGAACATGCGCCTTTAGCTCGTGCAATGGGGCTAACAATTATTATGCTTTCCAATCTGTTTCTGGTTCAGGTTAATAGCTCAGATTATGATTTTGCAATTCAGTCAATTACCCGTCTTGCTAAGGATAAGGTAATGAGGGCAGTTAATATTATCACTGTACTTGGATTATTTATCATCCTTTATACACCGATTAACCATTTCTTAAAGCTTGCACCACTATCAGTCAGTCAGTTGTTTACAGTTGTAGGAATAGCTGCAGCTGCGGTACTATGGTATGAACTTGTAAAACTGGTAAAGAAGATGATCAAATGGCAGATCGGTAAATCTAAAGAAGATTAGTATTGTAAATCAACAGCTACACATAAAAGATAGGCATCCGTTATTTATTAAATCTATCTTGATAAAGGATGGAGCAGTAAATTAACAGCTCCATCCTTTATCGCATAAAAGAAAAATCTGGATGTCTACTTGACACAGTTCGATACTCCTACTATAATAGAACTATGGATGATTACAATTTAGTAAAAATATTTAAGGCACTATCGTGCGAACAGAGATTTTATTTATTTAAGGCCCTGTATGAATGGAGTGAAAAAGAAGAGAACAAGGAAGGTGAATTCATTAATCAGGAAGGAATGGATAAGTGTTTTACAAAAGCTTGTTGTTGTATGAATTTATCCAAATCAACTATTTCACATCATTTTAAGGAATTACAGAATGCAGGATTGATTTCCTGTTCACGTAAGGGTCAGAGCTTTTGCTGTACTATTAATAGAAAAGCAGTGGAAGAAATACGTAACTTTTTAAATTAATTCATATCATATTGTTCTGTGGAATACTGCCGCAGAACAATATTTTTACAGCATAAGTTCGATAGTTATAAAACAGTATAACATCATTAAGGGGGATATCCTATGAAATTTATTAAGAGCTTTAGAGATGAAATTAATCTCGTAAGAGAACGAGATCCGGCGATTAAGTCTTCCTGGGAAGTACTGCTTTATCCGAGCTTTCGAGCGATACTTGGATATCATGCCGCTCATCGCTTATATCTTAAGAAGCATTACTTTATGGCACGTTATATATCGCAGCGTATTGTACGTAAAACTGGTATAGAAATACATCCTGGCGCAACAATCGGCAAGGGATTATTCATTGACCATGGAAATGGCGTCGTAATAGGTGAGACTGCAATAATTGGAAATAATGTAACTATATATCAAGGAGTGACACTTGGAGGAACGGGAAAAGAAACAGGAAAACGTCATCCAACCATTGGAAATAACGTAATGATCAGTGCTGGTGCAAAAATCCTTGGCTCCATCACGGTTGGTGATAATGCTAAAATCGGTGCCGGATCTGTCCTACTTACAGAGGTTCCGCCAAATTCAACTGTAGTAGGAATACCAGGACGCGTCGTAAAACAGGATAATAAAAGAATTCCCAAGGAAGAGTTAAATCACAACAATTTACCGGATATTGTTTTCGACGATATACTACTACTAAAAAAAGAAAACCAATGTTTAAAGCAGAAGATAGAGGAGCTTGAGACAAAGCTTGGGAAATTTGTAAATTCAAATGAACATAAACAAGGAGAATGGAAAGATGATATGGAATTTCGAGAGAATGTATGCTGTATTTTCAGGGGAATATCACAAACTGCTTCTTGATGGAAAATGGGGTGTGGAAAGAGAATTACAACGAGTTACCTATAAAGGAGATCTGGCTTTAACACCGCATCCAGAAGTTTTTGGAGATAAGTTAAGAAATAAGGAAATAACGACTGATTTTTCTGAAAGCCAGCTGGAGTTGATAACACCGCCATTTTCAAAGGTTGAAGAGGTAGATCATTATTTACACTATCTTCATAAAAAAGCTGCAGCAGGCATAAGGAACGAATATCTCTGGCCTCTCAGTATGCCTCCGAGATTACCGGAAGATGAATACATCCCGATAGCCCGATTTGATAATTCGGAGGCTGGGCAGATAGCATATACCTATCGCCAGGGACTGGCAAATCGTTACGGGAAGAAAATGCAAATGATATCAGGAATCCATTTTAATTTTTCCTTTGGCAATGATCTTATAAAATTATTACATAATGAGCTGAATAAAAATAGTAAAATACAGGAATTTACGGATGAGTTATACTTTGCGTTTGCAAGAAATTTCTTACGATACCGTTGGTTATTAATCTATTTATTTGGGGCCTCTCCTTCCTATGAGGATACTTATCGTGCTGTTTTACGGGAGCAAGTGGAGAATATAAGAAAATGCTGCCCTGAGTGCTGTAACCAATATGAGAAATATGCCACATCACTTCGGGTAAGCCGTTTTGGATATACAAATCCGGAGCAAGCTAAAAATTCGGTGTTTTATAATAGTAAAGAAGAGTATATCAAAGGGATTCGTTCACTGATGTCAAAGAAAAGCAGAAAGTATGCGAAACTAGGTGTTCAACTAAATGATAGAGTTTTGCAGAAAGACAGTGAATTTTATTCACCTATCCGAATGAAGCAGATAGTCGAGAATGGAGAGAACCAGATTGATGCCCTCGAAAAGCGCGGAGTGAAATATGCTGAGATACGTATTTTAGATATCAATCCATTTGAGAAGACAGGAATCAGTCTGCAACAGATGCATTTTCTTCAGGTTTTTACGCTGTTTTGCATGTTCAATGACAACACGCTCTTAGATAATAAAGAGATGAATCGAATTAATAAAAATCATCATTTGATTGCTCTATCAGGCCGAAGACCAAATCTTATGCTAAATCGTCTGAATGGTGGTAAAATCAGCCTGACTGAATGGGGTGAAAATATATTTGAAGGGTTGCAATTGATTGCCACACTTCTTGATCAACAAGATAACGCAAAGGTATACCGCCAAAGTGTATTAGCAGAATATCAGAAACTTAAGAATATATCACTTCTTCCGTCAGCCATGCTTCAAGACGAGATGGATCACAGAAAAGAAAGCTTTCTGGAATTTGGAATTAGAAAAGCTAAGGAATACAAAGCATATTATAGTAGGGAGGAACTGTAATGATCAAAGGATATGAGAGTTTGGAATTATCTACACAGATGTTGATACAGGAAGCTTTGAGGCGAGGAATCCGGGTAGAAGTACTGGATTGGAACGATAATTTTATACGCTTAACGAAAAATGACAAAGTAGAGTATATTAAGCAGGCTACAAAAACATCTGCCGATACCTATATTGCGCCGCTTATTATGGAAAACAAAGAAGTGACTAAAATCATATTACGAGAAAAAGGACTTCGGGTTCCTGATGGAGTAGCAATTGAAAGCCTTGAAGCTGGAGTTCAAAAGCTCAAAGACTTCTGGGGAAAAGACTTGGTTATCAAACCCAAGTCAACCAATTTCGGGCAGGGAGTTGTCATCCTGAAAGGAGAATATACCATGGAGGATGTGATGAAGGCACTGGAGCTGGCATTTACCTATGACAAAGCAGTATTGCTTGAAGAATTTATTTACGGAAAAGAATACCGTTTTTTTGTAGTTGGTGAAGAGGTTGTGGCTGTTTTGCATCGTGTACCAGCCAATGTACTAGGAGACGGAAAACATACCATTGGCGAATTGGTTGAATTAAAGAATAAGGACCCATTACGTGGGAAAGGATATGTGACACCTCTTGAGAAAATTGTACTTGGTAGAACAGAACAGGATTATCTTGCGCATCAGAATAAAAGCTTTGATACAATCCCTGCAGCGGGAGAGAGGGTTTATTTAAGAGAAAATTCCAATATCAGTACAGGCGGTGACAGTATTGATATTACGGATGATATTATAGAGGACTATAAACAGATTGCCGTTAAGGCAGCAAAATCAGCCGGGGCTAAAATATGTGGAGCTGATATTATGATACAGGATATGAAAGCTAAGCCAAACGAGAATAATTATGGTATTATTGAGATTAACTTCAATCCAGCCATCCATATTCATGATTACCCATACCAGGGAAAAAATCGGCATGTAGAGAATAAGATTTTGGATCTCTTAGGATTAGCAGAATAAAACGGATAACCTGAGCCTAAAAATCTTAACTTTATCTGTAATATGCTTAATCTTAAAAGTGCTGCTTTTCCTGAAGTCAATCTCTTTATTCTTCTTTTTTTACTGTCAATAAATAGTTGTATATATGATAAGTCAACGATATAATGATTATATTTATATCATATATGAGAAGGGGCCAATGTATTGGGGTAGATTTATGAAGAAGAGAAACCGATTGCTAATAGTATTTGCGGGTATATTAATTGGAATAGTACTGATTTTTACAGTAGCTCGTTATGGGTGGAGATTATTTGGATTTACTATGTGCGATGATATGTATATTGAAATCCTTGATGTGGGAGAAGAAAAAGTGTCTTTTGAGTCGGATAGCGGATATATTTTTCCATCAGACGCATTTATTGGATACAAGGCAGCACAGAAGGGCGACACACTTTATATTGGTGTCAAGTTTAACACATTTTTAGGAGTCTTGCCAAAAGACGAGACGAGAGGATTTTTTTCAGTACCAATTGATGGAAAAATAAATCAGATTATCCAAAAAGGTTCTAATGAGAAAATCATTTGGGACAGGGAAGAGAAAGATAAATTTACATTACATATGATCTTATTGAATGTGGATGCTCAAATGCTCGGCTATTGTTGTTATTTGGGAGATGACATAGTCACTCAGAAAAAATTTGCATATGAGAGTCCAGATTTTCCATTGGAATTCTCAAAAACCGATTTTCCAGAAGATGCAGACTTAAGACAGTTACGGATTGAATTCTTTACAATTGAGGAAGATTCCGAATGTAAAATAGGTGAAATTGCTGACTTTAATGCAGAGTGGGGACAGACTTATGAAGCGCTGATTACTAGGAAGGATGGCGTATATAGCTTGAAATTCTTCTAAGTGCATCATATTATAGCAACTCGGCAGTAGCATTCAAATTAAAAATACATTTGAGGAGCAATCAACGTGCTATGTGATAAAAATCTCATCCTGTTGATTTAAGAAGATGATAAAAAGACCATCGGGTTGCTGACATTAGATTTTATCAGTCAATTCGGTAGTCTTTTTATGTCCGAATGGGTGTGCAGGGCATGTCATTTGCACAGATTTGTAAAACATAGGGTATTTGTATACGCACACTTGTTCCTTCATCTTTAACACTCTTGACCTTAATTCTTCCGTTGTGTGCATCCACAATACTCTTGACCATTGAAAGTCCAAGACCACCACTGCTGTTATCTGTTTCTTCAGGCCGATAATAGCGTGCAAACAGCTTTTCTAATACGGCCTGATCCATGCCAATTCCGTTGTCGGATACTGTGATGGATACTTGACCACTTTCTTCATATCGTTCGATCGTAATCTCAATAGATGTTCCCTTTGGATTATGCGAAATCGCATTGACAACCAAATTTTGAAGCGCCCGATAGAGCAGTTTCTCATCTGCATGGACGGTAACATGGTCAGCGTTGCAATGAAACCCCAACACATACTCAGGTGCTTTCGGGTTGTTTGCAATATCAGCCATCAATCTTCTGGAAAAGTCCACAAGGTCAAAACGCGTTTTATTGAGAGGATATGCTTCACCTAGCGAATCCAGTTTAAAAGATAAATTTAAATCTCCAATCATTTCGGCAATCACAACGCTTTTATCATGTATCTCATTCAAATAGTTTTTTTGCTGTTCTTCACTCCAAGGGTTCGTTTGATCAAGAAGCAGAGAGGAGTAGCCGGTGATATAGGAGAGGGGTGTCTTTAAATCGTGTGACACGCCTGCAATCCAATTTGTCTTTACCTCCTCCACCTTTTCTCTCTCTTTTTTTGCAGAAGCCAAATCATCAGACAGTTTATAAATATCAACAATCAGTTCCTGATACAAAAAATAGCGCAGTTTCAGTTTACCATTCCTTTTATAGAGTTTTTCATTTATATTAGATGAAAATCTCGTACCGGAAGACAAGTCTCGAATCAACGAAATAATATAAACAAGGGGGTTCACGAAAAATAGCCCCAGAAAAACGCCACCAGCCAAAAAAGGAAAGAGAACCGCTGCGATTTCCATCAGCGGGAATCGCCCTTCTCGTATCCCCATATGGGGAATAAAGATGTCAAAGAAAACAGCGACAAAAATGCCCATAAATAGAATAAATGCAAAAAGGCCACCCATAAAAAAGAAGATAAAACGGAGTCTCAATTTCATAAAGTGCCACCTTGCTTCGGGGGGATAAATTTATAGCCGATTCCACGAAGATTTTGAATCATCAACGGCGCTTCTTCATCCCGCAGCTTCTTTCGTAGCCTTGAAATCTGCATGGATACGGTTTTGTCATCCCCAACACTTAAGCTATCCCATACGGCTTCGTAGAGCTGAGAAGCTGTAAATACACGGTTCGGATTATTGCAGAAGAATAATAGAAGCTCATATTCTTTTGCAGTGCATTCCACCGGTTCGCCAGCCACTGTAACTGTTGCATCACCTACATTGACAACAAAACGGTCATAATCAAATACGTCTGTTGAAGGGGCCTCTGCCTCTTTGTTTTTTGCATAGGACTGCCGCCTAAGAATGGCCTTGATTCTGGCCGCCACCTCCAAAGGTTCAAACGGCTTTGTAATGTAATCGTCGCCGCCGATGGCGAGACCGGAGAGCTTATCCAGTGTACTGTCTCTAGCTGTCAAAAATATAACCGGAGCCAGTGTATAACGCCGCAATTCCTGACATAAGTCAAACCCTGAAAAATCAGGTAGACCAACATCCAATACAATCAAATCAAAAGAAGTGCTTTTTATATGATCTAATGCTTCTGATGCTGTTAAAGCACAGGTGATGTGATAAAAATGCTCGTTTTTAAGCGTGATTTTAATCAGCTGCAATAGCCCGGCTTCATCATCGACAAGCAAAATTTTTTCTTTCTGCAAAACAAAACCTCCTTTCACACTTTTGTGTATTTATATTTTAGCATAGGAAGATAGGACCGACAAGTAACGCGGCACAATATTACCATTCTGTGGTTTTCCTGTTGCTCTGTTGTGGATTCCGCTCCTTATAATAGAGTTATAAAACAAACAGGAGGAAATCATACGATGTTAACAGTACAAAATTTAACAAAAAAATTTGGAAATAAATCCGCTCTGAGCGGCATTAATGTAACGTTCCGCAATGGAGTGACCGGACTTCTCGGCCCAAACGGGGCAGGAAAATCGACCTTGATGCGTATTTTATCTACCATTGATAAACCAACCAGCGGCACCGTTCTATATCAGGGTTGCGATGTGATGAAGCACCCAAACGAGCTGAGAAGGATTCTTGGGTACTTGCCCCAGGACTTTGGTGTATACCCCAATATGAGTGCAGCAGAATTTTTAGAATATATGGCTGCCATGAAGAGCCTGGATATGAAAACAGCTAAACAGCGCATTCGTGATTTGTTGGAGATTTTAAATCTTGAAACTGCTGGTAAAAAATATCTCGGCGGATTTTCAGGCGGAATGAAGCAGCGGGTGGGAATCGCTCAGGCACTTTTGAATGACCCGAAGATTTTAATTATAGATGAACCTACCGTTGGGCTTGACCCTGAGGAAAGGATTCAGTTTCGCAATCTGCTGGCCTCTATCGCAGCAGACCGGATTATCATTCTTTCCACCCATATTGTCAGTGATATCGAATCTATCGCACCGCAAATTGTTGTTATGAAAGCCGGAAAAGTCATTGCAGACACCACTCCGGAAGCGTTGATACACAGCTGCGCTGGGGCTGTCTGGACTTCTGTGGTTCCTGAAGATAGGCTGGGAGAAACACAGAGTCAATTTGTTGTCAGCAATGCTATGCAAAAAAGTGATGGTATCCACGTGCGTATCATTTCCAAGCAAAAACCGCACCTCAATGCGGTTTCTGTGGAGCCTACCTTAGAGGATGCCTATTTACAAGGAACTGGAGTATCGGAGGTGACAGCGTGAGCAAGCTTTTTACCATTATCAAACACACGATGATAAAGCAAATACGAAGCACCAGTTATCTTTTGGTAGTCGTGCTGAGCATTTTTCTTGCATTTCTCTGTGTGCCGGGAATGAATGAAGGGTATCAGATTTTTTATCTTGGAGGTGTGCGCGGTATTTACAATTCTGCGTGGCTTGGTTCGATTGCCGCCATGCTCCCAGTCATTTTGCTATGGCTTCCGGGATTTTACCTGCTCAGAAGCCAGATATCAGAGGACACAAGGCTTAAAATTGGGCAGAGTATCGCAAGCGCCCCAGTTCGTAAAATTCAGTACATTGGAAGTAAGTTCTTATCCAACTTTGCTGTTTTGCTTTCCTCTGCACTGTTGTTTACACTTGCGGTAATTTTTATGCAGATTTTCAGGCATGAAAGCCTGTCCATTGAGCTGCTGCATTACGCTGCATCGTTTGTATTTATCACTGTGCCTCACCTTTTGGTTCTAGCGGCACTGACCGTGCTCTTTGACGTCATTCCAGCTTTAAAGGGTGTTTTCGGAAATATCATCTTATTTGTAATCTGGATTACTTTTTCCACTGTATCTGTGGCAGCACCCGGTAATTCCTATGACCTGTTCGGCATCGGAACTATTTTGGGTCAAATGCTGGCAGGAGCAAAAGCTGTCTATTCAGGACTGCCGGATGCCGCCAGCTTTGGATATTACCCGAATAGCGGTACGGTTCCAACCTTTGTCTGGAACGGAGTTGCTTGGGACAATGGCTTTTTATCAACCCGACTGTTATGGGTTGGAATTGCCGTTCTGCTCGTTATCGCTGCTACCATATTGTTTGACCGTTTCCGAACACCCAAAAGCTGTACTTTACGCATAACTCCGCCAAAAAGTGTAGTGAAAAAGCATGTATCCCGTACACTCACACTATCACCTGTCAAGAAAAGCCGCCATGCCAGTTTCCTGGCCTTGCTAAAAGGTGAGCTTAGAATTATGATGGCTGGAAAATCCTTGTGGTGGTATGCAGAGATGTTAGCTGCTATTGCTTTAAGCTATTTTGTTACAATGGGCGAAGGTCTTAAATGGATTTCTTTAATTATGCTTTTCCCAATCGGGATATGGTCGCAGATGGGCTGCCGGGAAAAATTTAGTAACACAACCCAACTAATCCTCTCCAGTTGCCCCAGAGTGACCAAGTGGGCTTCCAGTTTAATGGCGGCAATTTGTGTAAGCATGCTTATGTCTTCAGGAATTATGTTTCGGTTTGCTGTAAACGGAGCATGGGGAAATTTAGCTGCATGGGCAGCCGGAGCGTTGTTTATTTCTGCGCTTGCACTGCTATGCGGAGCACTTTCCGGAAGCCGGAGGTTGTTTGAAGGTGTTTATCTGGCGCTTCTTTATTTTGGACCAATCAATAATATTGGGCCGCTAGACTTTTTAGGAGTGCAGTCCAATCACGCAGTTGTATATTTCATTGCATTTGCTTTACTTCTTTTTACAGGCGTGGCAAAGCAGTGGTCTTTAGACAATCGAAACTTTATAAAATTAATGAAAAGAGGTGTTTAACATGAAAATGAAATGGAATACAGCTATTTTACTGCTTTGTACCTGTGTTATGTGTATTGGCTTAGCCGGGTGTGGAGAAAAGACTGAGAACTCAGAGGTACTTTCCATTGATACAATCAAGAATGTGGTCATTGAAACAGGCGACAATGACATTATCGTGGAAAGTACTGATAATGATGTGATAAAAGCTTCCATTATCGGTTACGAGGAAAAGTTATTTGTTCAAGAGGGTGACACGGTACGGATTAAACTTCCAATATCAAAAGGCGGAGTACACTTAAGCGAACCCCAGCCATTGTATATATACATCCCCAGTGGCCAGCTTGTTTCTTTCAAGGCTGATTCCGAATTTGGTAATATTCAAATAGAATCCGTTATCACAAATATGGCCGTTCATACGGAATACGGAAGCATAGCAGTCTCCGGGCTTCAAGGAACTGTAACTGTAAAGACGCAGTCAGGAGAAATTAAATCTGATAGTATTCCTGTTGCAGATATTATCCGTGGATTTGACAATATTGGTGCAAGATACTCTGGAACTCTAGGTAATAGCAGGGTAGAACATAAGATTAATTTGTCTAGTGAATATGGAAATATTGAATTAACAAAATAGATTTTTTCTTAACATTACTTTTTTAAAAGATCTCCCACCTGCTGATTACATCCTTAATTCAGGCAGAGGGAGATTTTTAATTCAACTAAGATGCAGTTTGTTGGTAGTGCAATGGTAAGCGCAAAGTAATCAGGCGGATCGCCCTGTGTTACAAATTTTGAGATAATCTAAGTACTTGGAGTGATTTACTTCATATTCCTGTTCTTGGATATCTGAAAGTTGAAGTAGTCTACTTCATATCCGTTTCATCGGATTTGAACTTCATCCAACTTTCATTGCATCCGTTCACTCCAAAATTCAGTTTAAGGAGTTTGAACAAGATGAGCAAAAACAACAACGACCAGTATTGGTTGGATTTAATTGCCCAGTACCGCAAGAGCGGACTTACCGACCGACAGTGATGCCTAACCAACGGCGTTTCACCGAGTACCTTTTATTATCATATCAAAACGCTTCGAAACAAGGCTTGTGCTATTCCATCGGTAATCCAATCAGAGCAGTCGTCACATCAGGATGTAGTTCTAATTAGCTTTATCGACGAAAACCCGGTTACAAAACAAAACCTACCGAACTTGCAGCAGTGCGGATATCTCTGCATGGTATGAACATTGAAATTCTGAATCATGCAGAACAGTCAGTAATCGCTAATACCCTTCTTGCACTGCAGAAACTGTGTTAGGTGAACTCTCCGGTGTTGCGAAGATTTACCTGGTCACTGGGTATACTAATAAGCGCCGGAGTATAGACGGCTTGATGGCAATTATCCGGGATACATATGAAATGGATCCCTACAGCAATTCCCTGTTTCTTTTCTGCGGCAAGAGATGCGATTGACTAAAAGCATTACACTTTGAGAAAGACGGGTTTGTCCTTCTATATAAACGCCTCGACAACGGGAGATTCCAGTGGCCGAGGAATGCTTCTGAGGGAAGAAACCTTACAAGACAGGAGTACCGCTGGCTATGTGAAGGACTTTCTATTGACCAGCCAAAAGCAATCAAATCAGTAACAAACAAGCAGTTTTAACACCTAAAAATGACGGTAAAAACGCCTCAGAATGCGATATTTTCAGCGTTTTTCAGAGCTTTCTCGTTCCTGTTTTAGTGGGAAACTCAGCCGTTTTATGGTATACTTTATGTATACTTAAAAGGACCGATAATCACATGGAACAGGGAAATCTGGCTGAGTTTGTGCAGCTTCAAAAAGAAACAATTGAATACATGAAGCCTGCGTGACCAAAAGAAGCCAAAATCCACTCGGGAGGAAATACTTGCAGGACTTCCCATCATACAAATCCCATGTGGCGTAAACGAACAGATTGCGAAAGCAATAGAGGAGCTAAAGAAATGTGCAGGGCATATAAATCTAAAATAAATCATCAAAACAATAATGTAACAATCGCAGGAAGGCCAGATAAATACTCTAAAAAGCAATTAAGTGAAATATTAAAAATGAAAGATAGATACACTATTAGGAAATTACAAATATAACGGGTATAGCAAAAATACTTTATATAGAGCCAGTAAAAAATGCAGTTGTAGATGTGTATATTTATGTATGAAAGATTGTGAACGATGCATAAATATGATTATTCACTAACTAATCAATTTAAATTAGTTGTAGAATATTAGATATTATGCTTAATTGCTGGGTTTATTAATTTTCTATAACAATTTTCACTTGGATAATAGATAAAAACCAAACTGTATACTATTCGTTAAACTTAGGTTTTGCGAATAGTTATAACTAACTTGATTATCTTCTTGCAAATCATTATTTATCTTCGCTCATGTCGATTGACATAAATGTTCGTCGTTTCATGAAAAGTTTCCGTTATTTTCAATAATTCTTTTAATATACTAAAAAGAAATTTAAATGGATTTTTTGTGGAATCCTTTGTTATTAATAATATTATACACATAAAAAGTAGCCAAAAACAGCGGTTATTTACTCGTAATTGGCTACTTATATTTATTTTCATTTTATATCAATAATCTTGAGCTTCATCCGTAAGATAAATTAGCTTTCTCCCAACAACTTCTCAGCGTCTATTTTGTCTGCAATCCATGGCATTATCGCAAAATTACCTGCTGTATGACTATCTACATAATTTATCCATTCAATCTCATTTTTTGCCTTAGCTGACAGAAGAGGATTTACTGTTCCACTTTGATAAAATGAAGCATTAATTACCCACCATTTAGTAGCTATTTCTGCTCTTTTTAAATCGTCCTCAAGTCTCATTGCTTCATAAACCGGCGTAGCTTCAGCAAGAGTTACAATAATTACTTCTGTTTCTTTTGAATTTCGAAGTCTTGGTAAAAGCTTTCTTACCTTTTCTGGAATATTACCTTGTGATCTTTGAATTTCCTTATGATAACTTTGCGTTGAGTCTAAAAGAAGAAGCGTATGACCAGTCGGTGCTGTATCTATTACCACAATCTGATCTTCTGCTTTATCAACTACTTCTGCAAATGCCCTAAATACTGCTATCTCCTGGGTGCAGGGAGAACGGAGGTCTTCTTCGATATAGGCAACATCATTTGCAGACATCGTTTTTCTTGCTTCAGTAAGTATTTCCACCTGATACTTTATTAATTCCGCCTTTTCATCAATATGACTCATCGTAATTCCATTGCTCTCATTTATGACAAACTTAAGATGAGCTGCGGGATCTGTGGTTGTCAGATGAACTTTTTCACCTTTTTTAGCTAAACCATATGCAATTGCTGCGGCTATAGATGTCTTTCCTACACCTCCTTTACCCATCGTGAAAATAACTCTTTTCCCAGTTTGATAAAGGTCATCAACAACATCAGTTAAATTCGGTATTACTGTTGCTTTGATCTTATCAGTATTACTATAAAATTTATCATTCTTAAGGAATGATCTAACATTATCAATACCTGTTATGTTATAAGCCCTTAAAGGAATTATAAATTTATCAAGAGATTTGAGTTCCTCCGGTATATCGGATAAAGCTCTTTGTTGTTTTTCATAGAAACTTTGGGATACATCATCATCATAATCATTGATTATTCCGTTGATGACCAGAAGTTGATTCCTTACTCCCAATTCCTTTAATTCCTTTGACGCTCTGTCAGCTTCCTTTAGAGGAGTTTCTTCTGGTCGTGATACCAGAATAAGAGTTGTAAGAACTCCATCAGAAAGCGTTTTAACTGCATTTTTATATGTTTCTTTTTTATCTTCTAATCCGGATAACTGACCCAAACAAGAAGCTCCATGTGTATTCTCACTGATAAAATTACTCCATGCAGATGGTAACTGGAGCATCCTTAATGTGTGGCCGGTTGGAGCTGTATCAAATATGATATGGTCAAAATCTCCCTGTAATCTGGTATCTGTTACAAACTTTGAAAATTCATTAAAAGCCGCGATTTCGACGGTACAGGAGCCTGACATCTGTTCTTCCATATTGGTAATTGCTGATTCAGGCAGAAAACCTCTGTAGGGTGCGATAACACTTTCACGGTACTCCGCAGCAGCCTGTATGGGATCTAAGTTAATCACCATTAGGCCCGGAACTTCCTTTATTCCAACACCTTTGTTATTTAAATTTTCCTGAAAAACATCCTGGAGATTGGAGGCAGGATCGGTACTTATCAATAATACCTGTTTACCACTATCAGCAAGATTTACCGCGGTTGCACATGCCACAGACGTTTTGCCGACGCCACCTTTCCCGGTATAAAAAAGATATTTCGTCAGTTGTATATTATCTGAATGAAATAAATTCATTATTTATACACCTTTCCTTTAAAATGCATTTATATTAGTTCCTTCCGCCGACAGCTTGATTCTTAATAGCAAAAACCTTAACCTTTATTAAATCAGGCATACTAATACCTTCCTATTTAATTACAGCAGCATCCCCCAGAGCAACAGCATCCGTCGGAATTATCTGAATCTTCCTTTTCTACCTTTTGTACTTCTAGAACATCCTGTGATAAGTCAAGTAATGAGGTAAATTCTTCATTACTAGGGTATCTTCCACTAACTACAAGTTCACCATTCAGGACAGCAACAGGTAATCCCTCCACTCCTTTTTCTTTAATGTATTGATTAACTATTTTATTTGTTATAAAAACCTGCGGAGCACTTGTTAAATTGTATCTCTCAACTTTTATATCCTTCTTCTCCAGTGTATCAAGTACGGTTGAAATTCTGAGTAACTCAGGATCTACTCCAACTCCGCACAAGCCTGTCGGGCAACACATAGCCGGTTCAAATATTTCTAATTTCTTCATAATCTAGCCTCCAATTTTTATTATTAGATGTTTAATCTAAGTATTATACTTGAGATGTAATCCTTATTTTTTATTTAATTCTCTATTGGTTCTCTTGTTGTAGCAATTATATCATGAAACCAATACTTAGTTTTATTAACAAATTTTACAAGTATAAGCATTACAGGTACCTCTGTGAGTACTCCTACAGTACAAACTAGAACTACTGGAGAGTCAGCACCAAATAATGTAACCGCTACTGCAACCGATAGTTCAAAAAAATCTGATGCTCCAATAAGAGCTGCCGGAGCAGCTATATTATGTGGTTGTTTTGTTACTCTACATACGAAATAAGCGAAAGCTGAAGTTATTACATTCTGAAGAATAAGTGGAACAGCAATTAAAAGTACATGGAAAGGATTATCTAAAATTGTATCCCCTTGGAATGAAAAGATGATTACTAATGTTAAAAGCAAACCAACAGTTGTAATACTGTCAAACTTAGTAACAAATCTTTCATTAAAGTACTTCAACCCTTTTTTCTTAATCATTAAGTATCTAGTTAGGGCACCGGCTACTAATGGAACAACAACAAATAATATAACTGAAAAGAATAATGTATCCCATGGAACTTGAAGATTATTTATCCCTAATAAAAAGGATACGATTGGTACAAATAAAAATATAATAAGAATATCATTAATCGATACCTGTACCAGAGTATGTGCAGGATCTCCTTTCGTAAGGTTGCTCCAAACGAACACCATAGCTGTACATGGTGCTGCACCAAGCAAAACTGCTCCTGCAATATAGCTTTGTGCTAGATCAGCCGGTATAAATACATTAAAAACTATATTAAAGAATAATGAAGCCAGCCCAAACATTAAGAAGGGTTTAATCATCCAGCTTGTTCCTGTAGATATAAATAAACCTACAGGATGTCGTCTTACATTCTTTATTGATTTAAAATCTATTTTCATCATCATTGGATAAATCATTATCCAGATTAGTAATGCAATAGGGAGCGACTGCTCTGCATATTCAAAATTTTCTAAAAACGTAGGTATGCCAGGTAGAAATTTACTAATAAAAATTCCCGCAACCATACACAGGGCTACCCATATTGTAAGATATTTTTCAAAGAAACCAATACCTTGTGCTTTATTTTTACTCATATCTTATTACCTCTTTCTTTAATATAACTTTCTTGATTTTTTTCAAAACAAAGGTTTATTCCTTTATATTTATTAGTTTCATCTTGATCTTTCTGATATGTTGGGATTTTAGGTAATATGCGCTGTAAGTAACTCCATAATTCATGATCGTCCGTTTTAAACTTTTCGCTTATCTTGTAATATGCCCATTGTGCTTGTTTATAGCAATCAAGAATCCCACAATTTTTAAGTGCTGTAAGATGTCTTGATGCATTGGATTGTGTCATATTAAGGCAGATTTCAATTTCGCATACACACATATCGCGTTCAATTAAGATTGCTAATATTCTTAATCTGCTTTCTTCTGACAGTGCTTTAAATAACATATCGATCATATATCCACCTCCTACTATTATAAGTATATGAGCATATATGCATATTATATGATGAAGAAAATTTATGTTACCTTGTTTATAAAACATATTTTATATAAAATAAATTTTCTCTAAAATCATTTTAACATTCTTTTTTATAGTTTAAATATCAGCTTCTTAACTGTAATGGTTTTCTTCTCTGTATCAATTCCCAATACTTCATGCAAAGTAAATATATCCACGTGTTATATTTACTTTTGAAGAATGCGGGATCACAAGGTGTAAGATCTTCATCATTTTCTACATCGCCTCCGATGTAATATGGCATGCCGCATCCGGAATATGATATGAAGCTGTCTTTTTCATAAATTATAATTTCAGCCTCTTCGCTATTACTTCTCACCTTGGCTGCTGCTGATGTACCTGCGGCTACAGCGCCGATGATTATGATTCGCATGTTTTACCTCCCCCCTTTATGGAATGGCAGATACAGTCCTCTTTCGGTTCCTGTATACTAATCCAAAACTGTTTTATTTCAGCGATAAGCTCCAGATTTAGATTATATTTCATCCATGAGCTTTCCTTTCTGACGGTTACAAGACCGCTATCTGTTAAAGTTTTCATATGATAGGATAACGTAGGCTGCGTGATATGAAAGTATTCCAGAATATCACAGGCACACATTTCCCCACAGGATAATATTTCAATAATTTTAAGTCTGGTCTCGTCGGATACAGCTTTAAAAAGTAATGCCAAATTCTTCGTCTCTTTCATTAAATTTCCTCCTGTAGTTGTAATTTATCATGATATAGATAAGTCTCTA
The DNA here is from genome assembly GCA_023421505.1 of Bacillota bacterium. GTDB lineage: Bacteria > Bacillota > Clostridia > Lachnospirales > Lachnospiraceae > Mobilitalea. Next base: position 80,851 of record JAEZTJ010000062.1, on the reverse strand, counting down.
TATCAAATTATAACATCATATAGATAAATGTCAATATGATACTCTTATTTATTTTAGTAATATTTAGAATATTAGTTGCATATGCTAACTATTGTATGTTAGTATATTTGCAAATGATTATTAATAGTTAAATATATTGATTACCTACAGATTTATATAAACACACGTAGGAATGGAGGTGATTATGCATTTCGCTTATCTGATATGTCGGATTACATTATTGGAAAGATTATTTATACAGACGGTGGCTTAAAAATTGCCAAATGATTAAGAAATGGAGATGAATACGTATGACTTATTTAAATAGCGCAACACAACTGCGTGAAATAATCCGCATCCTTGAACGAAAGTTGGGAATACTGGGTGATTCCCAGATGTCCTGTTGTAAAATCACCTTGTCACAATGCCATGCTCTTGTTGAAATAGGCCGCGCCGAAAGTATTTCACTGAATGAACTTGCTGAATTGCTAAATATTGAAAACAGTTCTATGAGTAGGACAGTCAACAATCTTGTTAACCGGGAGCTTGCAATCAGGGAGGTTAATCAGCGGGATAGACGATATGTTACCATAGCTCTGACTGATACTGGTAAAAACTTATATCATGATATTGAAAACAGAATGAGTACCTACTTTAACCATATCTACAAACGTCTTCCAGTGGAAAAGAGAGAACAAATTCTAGAAAGTTTGGAGCTACTGTTGACAGCGATTGAGGAGAAGGAATGTTGTTAAAAAAATAAGGAGATGATAAAATAATGAGTGATTGTAGTTCTGTAAGTGAATGTGATTCTGCATGTGATTGTCGTTTTGAAAGTGGCTGCAGTTCAGCATGTGATAGTGATTCTGCAAGTGAATATAGCTATATAAATGAGGACAGCACTGCATGTGATTGCGGTTCAATAAATAAGTGCGGTACTACTACTAATGAATGCTGCAGACCAAAGGAAAAATGGATAACTGGATATATGAATACCCCTATTAATCCAGTTCCTCAGGTAGCAACAAAGTTAAGTATGAGGGATATTCTTGGCGCTTGGAAGGTACGTTGGGGGATCAATAGAATGAGTTATAAAATCAGCCCCGGACTTTATTGTGTGGGTAGCCCAGATAAGAATTCTCCGGTGTTGGTAACCGCGAATTATAAGCTTACCTTTGATATGCTCAGAAAAGAACTGGCTGGGATTAATGCTTGGATAATGGTACTTGATACGAATGGAGTGAATGTCTGGTGTGCTGCGGGTAAAGGTACTTTCGGAACCAAGGAATTGATTCGCCGTATCAGCTTGACTAAGTTGACTAAGATAGTCTCACATAGGACTTTGATACTGCCACAATTAGGTGCGCCGGGTATCTCTGCTCACGAAGTTACAAAGAATACTTCCTTTAAGATTACATATGGTCCGGTCAGAGCAAATGATATTAAAGCATTCCTTTCCTCGGGCATGATAGCTACAACAGAGATGCGTACTGTCAAATTCAATGCTTATAATCGTATGGTACTCATACCAAATGAGCTAACCTCAGCAATAAAACCCACCTTGATGGTATTTGGTATATTATTTATATTAAATTTAATAGGTCTGGGACCGTTTAGTAGCATTGATTTTTATGCTTATATCGGCGCCTTTCTATCTGGATGCCTGTTTACTCCCCTCCTACTACCATTTATCCCAGGACGTGCATTTGCAGCAAAAGGCTGGATAATGGGAATCCTATGGGCATTACTTGTTAATGTAATCAATGGTTTTCCAGATATTCCTGATTATGGCTGGCTGAAGGCTGTTGCATATCTATTAATTCTCCCACCTGTCTCAGCCTACTATGCAATGAACTTTACCGGCTCCTCCACCTATACCTCTTTATCTGGTGTACTAAAAGAGATGAAGGTGGCAGTCCCCGCAATCATAACATCTGCTGTGTTGGGAGCAATTCTTTTAATAGCCAATAGTATCATATATTAAGAATTATACATAAATCTTGAGTCTCGTTTGAAAGAAGGTGTGAAGATGGTACATAAATATTTAAAGAATGTTGTAACTCTGGAGCTTAACACGGATAAATGCACCGGTTGCGGAATGTGTCTTCAGGTGTGCCCGCATGGCGTATTTCATATGAAAAATAACAAATCTGTCCTTCAAAATAAGGAGCTCTGCATGGAATGTGGTGCTTGCGCAAAGAATTGTCCGTTCTCAGCTATATCAGTGAAAACCGGCGTTGGCTGTGCTGCTGCTGTAATTAATAGTAGATTATCTGGAGGTAGTACGGAATGCTGCTGTTGAATCAAAGTATTCATATTAATCTCATAAGCGGTTACTTATAAAAACCAAAAACTGAGAAATGGATGCAAAGTAAGCATCCTTTTCTCAGCAATAATTGTATCGCAGATAATACAAGAATATAATGTAAACAATTGAAAGAATATCTTAAAGTTGATTAAATGACGTTGATGTTTCTCCGACATATGTAATCGCACTCTGGGGTATAAATTTCCGCAACCATGGCATCCATCAACACATCCTTCCTGATATACAACTACCGGTGTTGGCGCCTTAGCCTTATTATATACCCCGTGAGTACATTTATTTACACATACACCACATTCAGAACATTTTGCATTATCGATTACCGGATACCATTTCTTTGACATAATAGACTCTCCTTTTAAATTTGAATTAAAATTTTGAAATATATGTTTATTTACTTTCAGATTACGAGTGTGATAATATAATGTCCATCATATAGATAAGCGTCAATATATTGCTTTCAAATTTAGGATTGACTTCCACTATAAAGATCAATCCTTTATCAAATTAGCTAATTTTTAGAATTATGTATTTAGTATCATTTCATTTCTATAGCATCTCCACAGCATAATCTGGCACAGTTACCGCATTCAATACATTTTGAATAATCGAATGTAATTCTGCCACCTAATGGTTCATTATCATCTTCTATATAACCTATTGCCTTCTGTTTACACTGGCGGATTACCGTACAGAGATCCATGTTCACAATGCACTTCTTATCATTAATATACGGTCTCATCACCCAGCCTCCTCCATTACAAAATATATTTTTCTGCTATCTTACATGCAATAAGATAAGTCAGTTTATTTACTTCTTCCTCTGACATTTCGTCAATTCCGAACATGCTTTTATCAAAGTCAGCTAATACATCTGTATGTATTACTTCGGGATGAATTTTTTCGGATAAACCGCAGAGCATCCTGGATGCGCAGTCTACCGGACAACCTTCCAGTACCAGCAGCTTATCTGCATTATCAACAAGATTCCGCTGACCAGCTTCCTTTGTAATGGCACTTCCCAGGCATAAACGTACTGTCTTATCCGGCACTATGGTATGGCATAAATGGTTAGCTACCTTTCTTGATATCTCTCCCCTTAGGCAGGCTCCTTCACAGCTTGCAACGACGACCTGCTTTTGTCGGTTTTTTTGAACATAATCCTCACATAAAGAGCAGGAATTCTTTGTTTTCCTGATATTCAATACGGTATACTCAGAAATTTCCTTATTACCATCTACGGACTTTAAAAAGTATGTTATACTTTGCTCGGATAGCTTAAAATACTCAGCTATTTCTTTTATTGAAGCAGCTGGATTATCCTTACGGAATTGGTCTATCTCCCCTTTAATCTGGCTCAACCAGTCCTTAAATAGGCATTCTAGCTCTGTTGTAGTTCCCATATTATTACTGCTTTCAGGAAAATCACTGCAACTGGAATTAACGTCAAATCCATTTTGAAACATAGACTGGCACATTTCCATCATCATAGGCATGTTTTCCATCATCATAGGCATGTTTTCCATCATCTTAGCCATTTGGCCATTATCTTGTTTCTGCATTGTCTCGAACATTTTACGCATATTGTCCATAACAAACACTCCTTCCAATAATTTTAATTTACTTTATCAGTTCTGATGAAAGATATTCTTAAACCACGGCGGACATATAAACATAGGCATCATATCCTTATATTCTGTATTATTAGGAAGAATTTCAGTGAACAAGCCTAAGACATCCAGAAGCCTAACATTCTTTAACCGATAATAGATAAACGGCCCTGTTCTTTTTGTCTCAAGTATATCACTATCCTTTAATGCCTTAAGATGATGGGATACTAATGGTTGGGAAAGCTTCATCGCTGATACAATTTCCGTGACAGAGAGCTCTTTACTGCCAATAAGACTGATGATTTTCAGCCGGTTTGGATCACTTAATATTTGAAAATAGTATGATAACTGACTATTTCCATCCACTTAATCACCTCGCTTCTGTGATATAAACATTCATTTATATAAACGATGATTTATATATACTATATAAATTTATATATGTCAATATGTAATCTGAAAATTCTTAAGTAATATAAAAAAGGACGTCCTCATGAGTATAGGACGCTCTTCATAATCTCTTAAAAAAATGATAATTACGACTTTTACGAATTTTTATGTCAAACATACGGGATTGACGATGTTTTTGTCAGAATACGACTTTGACGAAGAATTATGTCAAAACATTTTGACAAGAAACTTCGTCAATGAGATACAATTTGTGTATTTACTAGGATTATAGAAACTTTTATTGACGAACTTTTATGTCAATCGACAGTTGAGGGACATAAATCTGTTGTTGCAATATAGAAATAAAAATTGTTATTTGTAGTTAAATTGCTTCAATCAATATATCCCTCAACCTTTTTAAATACTTATATTACACTATTATTTTTATGAAGCTAGTACAGTTTCCACCATTATCGGGATGAAATGTTTTAGCAAGTATTCAATAATCTATTTATTCATAGCAGCATTTTTTATATATAAAACTTTGGTAAAGTCACAATGTTTAATTTTTGATATCTCAAAATCAAACTTTTCAAAATAGCTTTTCAAATCACACTGTAAAAACCGATCAAATCCTTTCGGTTCCAATTTCCTAATAGGAAAAAACAATAACTTTTTTAAAAGGCTTTGAGGTTCTTCCCATTCCATTACCAACAATTTCCCTTCCGGCTTTAGAATACGTTTTGTCTCTAACAATATTCTTCTTGCCAAATCCTGGGGAATTTCATGTAACACTAAAGATATTATTACTACATCAAAGGTATTATCTGCAAATGTCGTTACAGAAGCGTCCATTTTAAGTAATTCTATATTATTGAGATTTCTTTTATTAAGTTTCTTTTTCGCAATTTGTAACATTTCCTGTGATATATCTATACCAACGATTTTGGCATCTTTCCTGCGTTTGGCAATAGCTATAGCATTAGCTGCGGTACCCGTGCAGATGTCAAGTATCTTAGTATCCTGCTTATTGATAAAATCTAATAAAGTATTTCTGGGATTACGATTATTATTCTTAAAATAAATGATATCTAACAAGTCATATACCTTAGACATTCCTTTATATATTATTGAACTATTCATATTATAATTCTCTCCTTAGAATAATTTAAAATATCTTCCAACTTTACTTTTATATGTAATATATTCTTTTGAAAACGTACTCTCAAGAAATTTTTCTTCCTCCAATATCTGCAAATGCATTATAGTTATTGTAATTACGGCTACTATAAATAAGATTATATTGCTAAAGGCTAAACATGTTCCTATGTACGTAAGATCAAATCCTAAAAAAGCAGGATTTCTACTGAATTTATAAATACCTATAGTAACCATTACTGTTTTTTCACCAGTGGGAATTCCGGCTCTCCAGCTATCTTTCATAGTAATCATTGCAACGATAAAAAGACAGGTACCAAAAGCAAATAAAATCAAACCCATATAACGTACTATTAAATTTTCAAACAAGGAAGTGTTTAACACTACACTAAGTATCATAACCACAACATTAACAAAACTCGCCAATCTCAAAGAACGTTCTATAATAATAGTCTTTAATGATTTCTTGCCTAAACCTAATTGATTTGTTTTAATTCCTCTCCTCTTCTGATTAATGAGTTTCGAAAAATAAGCTAAGTAGAATATTAATACTTCAATCAATCCAATCGTTTTTATCATTGATATCCCCCTTTATTTTATTGATTATAATTGAATAGTTGTTCAACTGATACAATTATATTCATAATTACTAATAGTTGTCAAGAAGTTTTTAATAAGAAATACTATCATTTTTAGACTTCAGCTCTCCTAAAGCGAAATAGATCAAGCTATTTTATTTTATAAAGAAAAAAACCGCGTTTTAAACGGTTTTTTCTTTTTTAGATCTGACTATAAAATTATATTTGTTATGAAGCTACTCTGGTGGAAAAAATATTTTATTAATATCCCTTCTTTTCTCGCCATATATAGATATTTTATTATATTTGAATTATAGGGTTTACAATACCGTACTTCAACATAATAGTTGTAAATTGTATATAAAATACAACCTCAGGATTATGTAATACAATTATATTATTATATTTACTCGTGATTATTTTCTTGTCTTATGATGCAACCTCCTTCTTTTCCAGCTCCAGGTCCTAGCTCAATAATCCAGTCACAATTTCTGATTACTTGTTTATTATGTTCGATTAAAACAACCGTATTTCCTTCCTTTACAAGCTTATGCAAAAGGTATATCAGATTTTTTATATCGGAAAAATGTAGTCCAGTAGTAGGTTCATCGATCAAATATAATGTATTCTTTTTATTCTTAGATATCAGCTCCTTCGCAAGCTTTAATCTAGACGCTTCACCGCCGGATAAGGTAACTGAGCTTTGCCCCAGCTTCAGATAGCCAAGCCCGACTTCTTTGAGTACTTGAAGCACTTTATTTATTTCTGCATTGTCACCAAAAAACTCACATGCCTCCTCTATGCTCATATCTAATACTTCAGCTATATTTTTCCCTTTATATTCAATAGACAATATTATTCTCTTATATCGTTTACCTTTGCATATAGGACAAGTCACCCAGATATCCTGTGAAAACTCAGGCATAATCTGACCATCCCCGTGACAGTTCTCACAATGCCCCTGAGTACTGTTAAAGCTGTAGGCTGAGCTATTCAAATCCGCATTTTGAGAAGCTTCGGTTTCTGCAAATAATTTACGGATAGCGTCCATAATCCCAACATAAGTCGCTGGCACCGAACGAGGTGTTCTGCCAATTGCAGACTGCTCTACCATAACTATATGATCGAATAGTTCGGCATTTTTAATTAGTCTGCAATTTTGTACTTGATACTGATGATTATTAAGCCTTGTCAGTTCCGGATACATGACTCCCTTCATCAGACTTGATTTACCGCTTCCGCTCACCCCACAAATACAGGTGATTGCATTAATTGGAATTGATACGTCGATATTTTTCAGATTATTATAACTTGCGCCGCAAATCTTAAGCCATTGCTGGGCTTTAAAATTTTTTTGTAAAAGCGTAGTATTTGCACCTTCCTCTTTCATATAACGGCTGATCTGTGTATCCTTATTCTTGAGCATTGATAAAAGACTGCCCTCACCTATCAGATATCCGCCCTTTTCTCCTGCATTTGGGCCTATCTCAATCAGATAATCAGCTATTTTAATCATATCTTCATTATGTTCTACCATGATTACTGTATTACGATTCTTTTTCAAGCTTTTAATCATATTTGCTATTTTATAATAATCCTTTGGATGAAGGCCCCTAGATGGCTCATCAAATACATATAAAATTCCCGACATCTGATTTTGCATACTGGATAAAAATTTCATACGCTGACCTTCTCCTCCTGATAAGGTTGCAGTATTACGGTCTAATTCCAGATGCCCTATCCCTAAATCCATAGCACAGCTAGAAAGCTTATATAGTCTTTGTATATTTTCCTTTGCTATTTCAAGATTCGTTCTATTTAAAATTTTAGGAAGTTCCTTGCACCACAGTAATATATCGTGAAATGTCATTTGTGCTACCTGTGGATACCTACTATCTCCAATTGAAACAAGTCTTCCCTCTGCATTCAATCTTTCTCCATGACAGCAATCACAGGTTACCCTTTTCAAATATTTATTGATGACACCTGTATCGCCATTTTCCATATATAGTCTTTCTAATATATGATAAACACCTTCTACTGGACGGCTTATGGAGCCATTTCTTCCATTCCTTTTATTTGAATAGTGAAATGTCACTACTTCACCACTTGAACCATATAATAATTTATTACGAAAATCAAACGGTAATTCGTTCCACGGCTGTTCCAAATCCACCTTCATAGCCTCTGCCAGTCCTATCACCTCACCTTTCATCCAATTAGCACTTGGATTACTGATAAAGCTTCTGAGTTTTCCCCACCAAGAAGAAGCTCCCTCTAAAATTGACAGCTGCGGCCTCTCAACTAAGGTATTCAAATCTATCTGCTTCTTTTCTCCATATCCATTGCACACCGGACACATACTTTCCAAGTCACTATAATTAAAGGTTGCCGGAGTAAGTGCAAACATCAGCCTATCACACTGATAACATTTTTGGGTTGTCTGCAATAATATAGTATCACCTTCATCCATTTTTGCATAAAGTGCGCCTTTTGATATTTCCAGTACCTTTTTTATCTGCTTATCTAAAGTACCTTCTGATATCTCGTTTTTATCCAAATCGTAAATCACAACATCTTTTTTATTTACGAGTAGTGCTAATATTTCCTCCTGCGATTGTGGAATAATTGGTTTTCCGCATTCAGGACAATGGCGGATTCCAACCAATGCAAAAATCACTCTCAAATAATCATAAGCATTGGAATATGTCCCAACGGTTGACCGGCTACTTTTTCCAATCTCCTTCTGTGATATCATAACCGCAGGTATACTGCCATACATTCCATCTATTTTAGGTTTTTCGATTATTCTCTTATCATCTGTCAAGCCTATCATACGTCTCTGACACTCAGCATATATCGTATCCTGTACCAGACTTGACTTACCGCTTCCGCTGACACCTACAACAGCAGTAATTTTATGATATGGTATCATACAATTTATTCCTTTTAAATTGTTTTCTCTGGCTCCTTCTATACAAATGCCATCAGCATTTTCACTTATCCCATTATCGCTAAACAGATGATCGAGTTCATCCTGCGTCATTTCCTTATCTTAAACATAAATTACCTCCATACTGCCGTTAAGCTGATATAGTCTAATAATAAAAATGAACGTTATGTACTCATTATAAAATAGTTAGTTTAATATATATTTGTCCTTGGGTTAGTCTGTGTAGAGGACTTCAAGAGTTAGCTAAGGTGTAAATAGAGTTTTATTATCATCTTTTATTATCATGTTTTACTTTAAAATCTTGAAAGAATTACACTAAAAAACAGAGATTACTTAAAACCTCTGTTCTCCAACTATTCTTTGAAGCTCTAATACTTCACCTTTTGATAAATCCTGATTTTTTAAATAATCCGTCAAAAAGTTACTTAATGAGCCATTATATAATTTATTTAATAATACTTTCGTCTCAATTATCTGTACTGTACGTTTTGAAATAGCTGCCTTACATAAAAATCCTGGATCTTCACGCTTTATTGCACCCTTCTCAATCAGACGCTTAATCACTGTATAGGTGGTATTTTTCTCCCAGCCTATATACTCCTTAATAATCTTTGAGATATCCTTTGCAGCCAAAACTTTATTCGACCACAATAATTCCATGATATTAAGTTCCCCTTCGTGAAGTCGTATATCCGGTAACGACGACATGCTTTACACCCCTTTAGTATATTGTTTTCTACATATATAGAATTAAAATCCGGAAGCTATCAAACCCCAATAACTTCAAGACATAATATTCCAATTCATGTTACATTCATTAAAAGCTTAATTTATTTAAAAACATGTAAAATAATTACATATTGTTAATCTATAGTAAAATCAGGCAATTACTGATGTAGAACAAAATACCTGGGTATCGTTTTCAGATATCTACACTGGTAGACCGCAATCTGTACTATTTATACTATATTAATAGAATATATTTGTCAACCATTTTCTTTATAATATCCGAAAAACCAATATAAAAAAGCACTTCAAACTCTATTCGTTTCAAAAAAAAAACAACCTGCATTCCATAAATTAAAATTATTAATAAAATACGCTTGTGTTGAATTTTTTATTTTATTATTCTTATGTAGAGTGTCAAAAGCCCCTCGGATAATATAGCTTCGTCATTTTGCATAAACGCTACTTATAGTAAAGTGATGTAGAACATGATTTGATGAGCAACTGTCATCCAAGCGATGCATGTTGCGATATCAAATTTGTTGCCACTTCTTTGCTCGCTTATCTTCCTCCGACATCAATCAAGAATTTATATGCAGAATACAGCATAATATGGTACGTATTTTATTTGATTAGAAAATTCAAAATTTCTGGTGGATATTTTTATCGCATAATTAAAATCACACTTTTGCTTTAATACACTGATACTCTTTGATCTTGTATTTGTATTTTCAAAGATTTCAATTGGGATGATATCCTTATCTTTATACAATATAAAATCTATTTTTGCCATAGAGTCAGATTCCCAGAAACCAAACAAGTAATTCTTAGCCTGTAGTGCTTGTGCAACAAAGTTTTCCAACACGGCTACTTTTTGATTATGATAAAAGATATCTCCGAATTGTTCTGCTATTTTAGTGTATAGTATACCCGCATCCTGAAGATACAGCTTAAAATAGGTTTCAGTATCCTCTCCTGAAGCATCTGTTTGTTCTAATTCTTCCATAGACATCAGCAGTTGTGCGTTGCTGATACGGTTGCATTTAATGGCATAGTTTAATTCAGTCAGCTTGTTTATTGCCTCTTTATACATTGTATGAGTTGTACCTTTTCTGACTAATTTATATTGAAATTTTCTGTTTTCTTTTATGAGTTGAAGCATGATACTGTCATACACCTGATTCATCTTTAAAGCTTCACTATCTGCATGTAGCAGTTTAATATAATCATGATAAGACCCAATCAAAAGGTTATGCTGCTCTGCGATATTTAAAACCGAGTTCAAATTCTGATATTCATTAATAGCTCCCGGCATACCTCCTATCTGTAAGTATAGTTGATTTAGCTCCAACAGCTCTTTATGTACAATTTCAGGTATTTTTGTATTACTATTAAAATGAGTCTGTATAAGTTCAATATACCAGTCACTCCCGATTGCTCTTAAAAATTCATCAAATTCAAGTGGGTAGATCGGTAAGATAAGCTTATTCTTTTGATATTCATAAGGGATAGGTTTGCTCGAAATAGCAATGATATAATCGAAGCTTTTATATATATGTATTGTATCCAGTAGCTGTAGGGCGGCCGTACAGCTACTGATTTCATCCAGAATAAGTATTTTAGAGAGATTAATTTCACCTTGCTTTAGATGAAAATGCTCGGCAAGCTGTTGATTCGTTTTCACCGGATCAGCTGGTACAAATAAATTCCATAATAATGGCTCTCGTTCTAAATTCATATAATAAATATGTTCAAAAAAGGCCTTGGAAAAATCATATGCAAGATATGTTTTACCCACGCCTTTCGCACCAGTCAGAATAATCGGTATTTTATTTTTTAATGCTTTCCACTTAATTAAATCATCAATCGCTTTTCTTTTCAATATAAGTTACCCCTTATGTCTTAATTTCTCCAATAGCCTGTTAAAATAATCAGGAAGCGGAGCTTGAAATTCAACATATTCCTTTGAAGTCGGATGGATAAAGCCCAAGACACCTGCATGCAAGGCCTGTCCCTCCAGGTGAAAAGGGTCCTTATTCGGTCCATAAACAGTATCTCCTATCAGCGGGTGATGAACACTTGCCATATGAACTCTAATTTGATGTGTTCTACCGGTCTCCAGGGAACACTCAATCCACGCAAATTGATTCTGCAAATTTTCTATTACTTTATAATTTGTTGCAGCAGGCTTACCATTTTTATGATTAACAGCCATCTTTTTACGATCCTTGGGATCTCTTCCAATTGGAGCTTCCACTCTGCCATTATCCTCTTTAAATGCATGATATACAATCGCCTGATATCTTCTGGTAATGGAATGTACTTTTAACTGATCAGCAATCCATTGATGTGCTTTATCATTCTTACAGGCAACCATAACTCCGGTTGTATCACGATCAATTCTGTGTACAATTCCAGGACGAAGAACCCCGTTAATACCAGATAATTCTCTGCAGCAATGATAGAGTAAGGCGTTTACCAGCGTTCCTGAACTGTGACCTGCAGCAGGATGCACAACCAGACCTTTTTGTTTATTTATGATAATAATATCCTTATCCTCGTATAAAATATCAAGAGGAATAGCCTCAGGTATAATTTCAGTTTCTTTCAGTTCAGGAAGCTGTATTGTTATGATAGAACCTACCTTTACTTTTGTATTCGACTTAACACTATTATTATCCATTAGAATGCTGTTATCTTCAATGAGCTTCTGAAGGTAGCTTCTTGAGAGCTCTGTCTGAACTTCAGAGAGATATTTATCTATTCGAACACCATTGTATTCCAATGTAACCTTAAATTCTAAGCTATTCTCCTGCGCTTCAAATTCCAGCTCTTCTGCCTCTGATTCGCTAAATTCAAGTAATTCCTCCAACATGGAATTTTATGCTTCCTTTCCAGATAATTATGCAAATTTCAATAACAGCTTAATAAAAACTATAAATGGTGCTATATATGCTTAACATAATTATTTTCTTAAAAATCAAAACTATTCTAGTCCATTTAAAGTCAAATGTTTTTCCTTATTGATCTATCCGTATTAAGCTTTTATTATCTTTATCTTCTTGTTCCTAAACCCTAAATATTATCAAATTTAGTCGCTTTCATGTAATATTCTAAATTTCCCAATGCATCTTCTTTTGTATAATCAGCTATACTAACTTCTAAAATTCTCTTTGCATTGCTCATTATCCTCTTTATTTATCCTCTGTACTATCCCTTTGAATATCTTCTTTAGTACCCTCTACACTGTCCTCCAGGGGTTTTTGATCATTGCTATCCTTCACAGAACCAGCCCCTAAAGTCTTTTTCCCACGAAACAGATTATTAAGAAATACGAAATCTTCTTCCTTATAGTAGAATAAAGCAAGAATAAAGAGCAATATGGAAGATACAGTTAAACAACAGTCTGCAAAATTAAACAAAGGGAAGTTGATTATTTCAAAGTAAATAAAATCTACTACATGTCCAAGATAAAAACGGTCAATCAAGTTACCGATTGCTCCTGCAATAATAAAAACAGCAAGCAGTTTTAATACTTTATATTTTTTACCTTCTGGTATCTTAAAGTATAGAAACAGAAGTGCCGCCAGCATGATGAGCGTCAATATTTTCAAAAAATCCACCTTACCGCTGAAAATCCCCCATACAGCACCGGTATTAACACTATATTGAAGATTTAATACATCAGGAATAATATCAATCTTCTCCTTATTGATTAAAACAGTTCTAACCCAGTACTTTGATCCTTGATCGATAGCAATAAGGATAATTAATAATATAAAATGCTTAATACGTTCTTTCATAGCTCCTCCGATTATTCTTGTGTAGTAATTTGCGCTAAAAATATAATAAATACAACTTTATTAACTGTAATATTAATCCAGTATTGCTCCAATTGCATCAAGCATTTCCTCTTCCGTTACTGTGGGGTCAATCATGGCATGTCCCATTTTTTCAAGTAATATAAACTTAATTTTATTAGAATCCATCTTCTTATCTAACTTCGTTACTTCATATATATTCTTAGCAGCTAAGCCTTTGACTTTGATCGGCTGCTGATACAATTGAATAGTTTTTAAAATCCCCTCGTAATCACTAGCAGATAAGAAGCCTCTCTTCATGGAAAGATAAGAGGCTGCCGCCATACCCAGAGAAACACATTCTCCATGCAGCAGCTTAAAATCCATTAATTTCTCCACCGAATGGCCGATTGTATGACCAAAATTCAAAAGAGCACGATCTCCCTGCTCCTTCGGATCCGCTTCAACTACCATCTTTTTAATTATATTACTTTGTAAAATCATTTCCTTTAATATCTCATAATCTTTATTGATAATACCCTTATCATTCTGCTTAAGCCAGTTAAAATAATCGTAATTTTTAATCAAACCATGTTTAATAATCTCACCCATTCCCGACAGATACTCCCTGTTAGGAAGAGATTTCAGAGTATTCAAATTCATATACACCTGCTTGGGCTGATGAAATGCTCCAACCATATTCTTATATGCTTTAAAATCCACTCCTGTTTTCCCACCTATACTGGAGTCCACCATTGAAAGTAAGGAGGTAGGTACTTGAATAAATCGGATTCCTCTAAGATAAGTAGCAGCTACAAAGCCGGTTAAATCACCCACTACCCCTCCTCCTAAAGCAATCAGAACATCGTTACGATCAAAGCCTGACAGTATCAGTTGTTCATAACACTTACTAACGGTATCTAAATTCTTGCTCGCCTCTCCAGCGGGAAAGGTATAATCATATATAGAATTTGAAACCGAAGCAAGAGCCTGTTTTAATTCCTCTAAATACAACTTGCCGACATTACTTTCAGTTATTATCATTAACCGTCTATTCTTCATGCCCAAAGCCGTTAAAGCTCCTGATAATTTGCTAAAATCAGGCTCATAATTAATTTCATAAGCGGGCTTATTCTCATAATTGATCATCAATGTACTATTCATAAAAAAATGCATAACCATATCGAATTTTCTAGACAGGTTATGCCATCCTCCTTATCTATTTATCTATCCTGTGAAATAAATTCTGTTTCATGTTCTATTACTACAATTATGGCATTTGTCCGAATTGATCAACCATGTATGATTATGTGTACAACAATACTTTAACTGAGTACCGGCCTTTTTTCGTCTGATATGAGGTACCGACGAAAATAAATTTTCCATAACCGCGGACAGAAATAACATCATTTTCTTTTAGTGTATAACTATTGGACATAATTATTTTACCGCCCACCGATACCTTACCACCTTCAATCAAGCCGGTTAAGCTGCTTCTTGAGCTGTGAAAGGCTACCGACAGGATACTATCAAGCCTCACTGAGGAAACCGTTCCTGTTATCTCTGCAAATTTCGGTTCGTAATGAAAATCCTCACACTCAATCTGCTTACAATTTACATTGGTATGCTTTACCTTAATCAACTGATCTGTAATGAATTCACTTATTTGCATATGGACAAATAAATACCCTTCGTTTTCATTGATTAGGATATCACCAATTTTACTTCGGTCAAGACCCAAATTAAGCACTGCCCCCAAGAAATCACGGTGATTTAGGCTATCACTAAATTTCTGATTGATCGGCACTACCTTAATGCAGGCAATTGGATATTCCATATTCATATCCTCTGTAATATTATCATTTCCACAAAAACAAAGTACTTTCCTTTCGGCATCAGAAAATCCTCCGTAAGCAAAATACTTTATCCTTGGTATATCATTTTTGAGGCTGTAAAATATGTTCTGCTCGTTAAGATTTAAAAAATCAGAAAAGATACATATCCCTCTTCTATATGCTGTATTTGCCAAATCGAGTAATCTTCTTTTAAGAATTTGTTCTTCCTTATCCTGATTCATCATATACCTAAAATTTTGAATGGAAGGTCGGAGGCTCAAAGCCACTTTCCTGAATGAGGTCAAGATAATCACCGGAGATATCTACCGTATCAGGGGACACGATAAATATGCAGCTGGAAATTCGATGTAATTTACCATTGATCGCATAAACAGAGCCTGAGATAAAATCCATAGTACGCTGTGCCAATTTATCGTCAAAGCCTTCCAGATTGATTACTGTTGCGCGACCCGTTAACAGCATGTCGCAGATTTCCTGAGAATCTTCAAAGGATGTGGGTTTCATAATGCAGACTTCCAGGCCTTTCGGTGTCATACGAATCGGTACAACCTTACCAGTTGTACTTCTTTCCATTTTAGTCACCCTCTCTTTTTTAATTTCATTCGCTGCTGTCTGCTGCGCTACAAATGGCTGACTCTTAGGAACTTCCTCATATCTTACGTTCTTTGCTTCTTTTTTCTCTACTCGTTTGGCTTTTCTGGCTTCTTTTTCGTTCTCTTCGTTTAGATACTCTTCATATTCATCGTCATCTTCGGTAAGTTTCATGGAATTTAAAAAATTTTTAAAAATATTAGACATTTTTATTCTCCTATCTATATTTTCTAAACTGTTTTAGAGTAATCACGTTCACCGAAAATGCCTGTCCCAATCCGAACCATAGTGGCACCCTCCTCAATTGCGACTTCAAAATCACCCGTCATACCCATTGAAAGGATATCAAAACATTCTGTATACAAGCTGTTGTCATTACTTTCATTATCAACGTTTTTTGTTTTTATGTCAACATATAATTCTCGCAATTTTTTGAAATACTTCCTATTATTTTCAGGATTCTCAACATATGGAGCGATCGTCATAAGTCCTCTTACTCTGACATGTGGCAGACGTTTTATTTGATCTAGAAGCGAATGAACCCCCTCTACATTGACACCAAATTTGGTTTCTTCACCAGCAATATTTATTTCAATTAAAATATCACTAATCAGATTTTTCTTTGCTGCTTCTTCTTCTATTTGTTCTGCAAGTTTTAGAGAATCGACAGAATGTATTAAAGCAGCTTTATCAATGATATATTTTACTTTGTTTCGCTGAAGATGACCTATTAGGTGCCAAGCTACCTGATCCGTGAAATTATTATTTAAATCCTCGTATTTCTTAGCCAGCTCCTGAACCTTATTTTCACCGAAATGTCTCATACCAAGCTCATAAGCTTCTT
Organism: Bacillota bacterium; assembly: GCA_023421505.1. Taxonomy (GTDB): domain Bacteria; phylum Bacillota; class Clostridia; order Lachnospirales; family Lachnospiraceae; genus Mobilitalea. The sequence continues at coordinate 64,040 of JAEZTJ010000062.1, read as the reverse complement.
CAAGCATCTCATTAGGCTTCGTTTTACTAACAGCTATTAATGTAACCTCAGATCGCTTTCTTCCGGCTCTGTTACAAGCATTTTGTATTCTATGTTCTACTTCAGCAATATTCTCTTTCATCATTTAATCTACCCTCTCTAATCTCATATAGTTAGTAAATAAGTAGGAGCGTTAGAATATATATCTAATGCCTATACAATTAGTAAAATTATATAGTTTCGCAATCCCCTATTCATAATAATTTATTATAAAACCTTACTATATACAATTTCAGACTATTGCATTAACAAATTGTAATCCTAATAAATTATCTCCTGATTAATTGCTGTTTTACCATCAAGTACGATATGATCATATGCTGCCAAGCCTTTTGGAGTATCGTCCTTTACAATACAGTATTCTTCATTCTGGGTCAATATTTCAACACGCTTAAATATGGAATAACCCTGATTGACATTATAGACTCCTTTTAACTTTATCGTTTTTGATAAAGTATATTGATCTGTAATTTTTGAGTCTGCCGGAGCCTGTATCGTCGTACCAGCATCAAAAAGCTGTGCATCTATATAATAATTTTTCTCGTCCTCATAATAGATTTCGGTTTGAATAAATTCATATTTTGTCTCACCCTTTTTATAAATAACCTTACTTAAACCTTTTTCCTTACTGTTTCCACCATAGGTAAAGTACTCTTTAGGTACTTCATAAAAATCCTTTTCTACTAAAGCAGTCAATGGTATTTTTAAGCCTCTGGTGGAATCAATCTCTAATTTTATGTCAAGATAACGTTCTTCCAGATAATTCGCTAATTTTTTATCCAGGGTAAGAACAGCATAATAATCTGTTCCTTTATGCTCAAGAGATAGGGTTGCTGTCATTTCAGAAGCATCCTCAAGAACAGTAAAGGTAATACGTTCCTTCTCCTTTAACTTTGCATACTGCTCTTTATTAAGGGGCATAACAAGCTTCCATATCTCAGAGGTAATCATTTTATAGATCGGTGTATCCTTAGAGATCTTGTCCGAAGTTCTAAGATTTATTTTTTCATATTTATCACTGTCAAACATTTTTTTAGTAACTTCATCAGGAGTAACTGCTTCATAGCCATCCTGATAATAAGTAATAATACCGCTGGTAAGGGACTTTTCAGCTGCATCAGATACTGATTTTCCATCTCTGACTAAGGAGTTGTTCTTAGCATCAATTACTATGCTCTGTATGTTCTCTTGAAATTCGTAAACATCATTATAATTATAATTGGTTAAGGATTTTTGAAAGGAATTGATTTCACGTTTTATCTCAGCCTTACTTTTATTCGTTAGTATAACTGCATTCTCATTGTCACTATCTTCATATAATTGATTGTCGCTAATTGAATAAATTGAGGAGTTCTTTGCTACACGCGCACCATCCTTCTGATAATACGCTATATAGCCGGCTTTCTCTGAATTAATTAGCTCCTCTTCTCTTAAGATCAGTGCTGTGAAGCGGTTATCTACAAACGTTGTTCCATCTTGTACCTCGTATATGGAGAGCTGTTCCTTGGTAAAATAAATAAATACATTGATTGCAATATATAAAAATAAAATTAAAAAAACAACGACACCAATATTTATCGTTTTACGTCTTTTGAATTTTACTATTTTTCTTTGCTCACTCAAGTTTTCTGCCTCCTATTTCGGTATTCCATAATATTATACTTGTTTTTAATTCATTTTTAAACCCTTTTTTTACACCTGCATGAGAAAAGGAATGATTAATCTTTCCTATAAATCATGAATAATTACTCTGTTAATGGTTACTCTAATAAAAGAGAGTTTTCTCTTTATTATTTATTAAATTTTATTAATTTAATAAATAATAAAGAGCTTTTAATTTAACATGGAATGAAGGAGGTTCACTATGAAGACATTAGATTATATCGCACTAATATTAGTAGTCATCGGTGCTGTTAATTGGGGATTGATCGGTTTCTTCAGCTTTGATTTGGTTAGAGTAATTTTTGGAGATATGACTTTAATTTCAAGAATTATTTATGCACTAGTCGGTGTTTCAGGTCTATATGCTTTAAGCTTCTTCGGCAGATTAAGAAATGAATAAAGAAGAGTTCGTAGAAAATTGCGGACATAAAATAGGAGCGTCGTATTACGAACGCTCCTTTATCTTCTAAATTAAAGTATCTTATAATGATACTACAACATTCTCCCTTAAACTATCAGGTAATTGATTTTCATTCATAGATATACTTAATACAAAATCAACATGAAAACTCTCTGAAATCTTTTCTAATTTAGAATATACCGCTTCAAAATCTTCTTCACTTACATAAGCTATTTTCAGGAAACTATCCAGATATATTGTCTGTAAATCATGATCACCGGATACGATACCACAGATAAAACCGATAAACTCACTTTGATTTTCAATAAAATAATCCCGTATGTTCTCTAATCTAATTTTATTACTTAATTCGTACATGTGCTTATTGCTTTTGTCAATATAAACAATACTTCCTTTTGCAGCTCTTACTTCACTATTCGCTTTTTCAATAAGAATTTTGGTCTTTCCCTTACCCTTTTCACCTGAAATAATCTGTATCATTGTAATCTCCTCCTTATGGTGGGCGCAACGTAAGATGTGCGGTGCCGGATATTAAATTGTACGCCAAATCTTTTAATTTATACATTAATTATAGTACAATCATATCTGAAAAACAACTATAAAATACCAATATAAAGCTTAATATTGCGTAAGAATTACTACTATTTAGAAGCCAATGAAAGCAAATATGACATTTGTGAATAAAGCTTCTCACTGCTGTCTGATTTTAAAATTACTGATATATATTCTTTTTCCTGTTTGCTCTTGCTTAATAAAATGAGACAATTTCCTGCTTTACGGGTTGTTCCTGTTTTTCCTCCGACTACTGTAAGCTGAGGGTTAGGTTGTGTATCCTCTTTCAAAAACAAATTGGTAGAAGTAAACTTCTTCTCCTTTGCGTTTCCATCCTTATCAGAATACTTCGCTGTATAGGAAGAAGTACTTATAATACCCACAAAGGTATCATATTGCATCAGTTCATGAAATATTAAATATAAGTCATAGGCTGTTGTATATTGATTATCATCGTGTAAACCATTTGGATTAACAAAATGTGAATGAGTTGCACCAACCTTTGCTGCTTCTTCATTCATCCTCTTTACAAATTCTTCTACACTTCCACCGACATGCTCAGCTAAAGCGATTGCCGCATCATTACCGGAATAGATCAGCATACTGTTAAGCAAAGCTTCTAGGGATATGCTATCACCCTCATGAAAGCCACATAATTTCACTCCGCCTTCTGCAATATGTGTAGCATTATATCCAATTGTTACTGTATCTGTCAGTTCGCCGCTTCGTAATACAACTAACGCAGTCAAAAGCTTAGTTAAACTGGCTGGATAAAGCTTATCGTATACCTTATCTGCATAAATAACCTGGTTATCTGAATCATTAATAAGCAGTGACGTACCACAAGTCAGCTGACTATCATCACCTTTATTATCCTTTTCTGTAACAATGGCTATATCTTCAGCAAAAAAAGCTCCCTGTGTAAGCTGGTTGTCAAGAGCAGTCCCTGCTATATTGACAGTGTTTTGATAATTCAGAAAATTATCTGAGGAGTTTTGACAGCCGCATAATAAAATAGTAGCTATCATCAGCAAAGAAAATATAATTTTTCTCATTTGCATATCACATCCTTCATCTCATCAGGTTATCAGGACTTAAAAAGTTCTCTCCAATCTAGGTCTCCACGATCTAGTGCCTTTACCAGTAATTCAGCCGTAGCTAAATTGGTAGCCAAAGGGATATTATGCTTATCACATAATTGAAAGATATTATTTACATCAGGTTCATGTGATTTTGGAGTTAATGGATCACGTAGAAATATGATAATATCCATCTGATTATGTTCAATCTGAGACCCTAATTGCTGTTCACCTCCCAGATGACCGGCTAAATATTTATGGACGGTTAAATTCGTTACTTCTTCTATTAATCGTCCTGTAGTTCCTGTAGCAAATAAGTTATGCTTGCTTAAAATTCCACGGTAAGCGATACAGAAATTCTGCATCAGCTTCTTTTTTGCATCATGTGCAATCATACCGATATTCATATATAACCTCCATTCTGCCTTATTATGGCGTCTTATACTCTTCCTCTGATTAGTTTTGGCTGTAGACGTATATTTAGTATAATTCCTATCCCCAACATACCGCTGAGCATTGAGCTAAGACCTTGACTTAAAAAAGGCAGCGGTAAACCCGTATTCGGTAGTATCGAGGTTGCTACACCTATATTTACAAATAATTGAAACATAAACATGGAAGCAATTCCAATTGCTATTAACATTCCCATATAGTCTGGTGCCTTTTTGGCTGTTATCAAGCAATTATATATAATTACGACATACAAACCAATTATTACACAGCTTCCAATAAAACCAAATTCCTCCCCTGCTACAGAAAAGATAAAATCACTTTCAGAAACCGGAATTTTATCATAATTGCGGCTATTGTCTTCATTACTTAATATTTTTCCATATAATTGACCTGAGCCAATTGCAATAACAGAATTATCCTGCTGATACATAATATCAGGATATGCTTCCGGATTAATAATCGATAATACTCTTTCTTGTTGATATGGCTTTAATATTACTTGATAGTCCTGTTGAATATACCAGAAAAATCCCCAAATACTCGGTATGCCTATAATTAATATCGGCAATATAATTTTCCAGCTGAGTCCTGCAGCAAAGATCATCATAACAAAAATAAATGCTATTACCAAACTGGTAGATAAATTCGTTTGAATTAAGATGAGAAATGTTGGAATAGCTATTGATACGGTTATTAATATCAGAACCCATGCATTGTTTATCTTTTGTCTGAATATACTAAAAAGCTTGGCGGCAAAAATGATCAAAATGATCTTGGTTAACTCAGACGGTTGAAGCTCAGTAACCTTTAAATCTAACCAGCGCTGTGCATGATAATGACTTACTCCGATTAACTTAACAAGCACAAGTAAAAGCATATTAATCAGATAAAGAACGATATAAAAGCTGCTAATAAAGTGATAATCGATCAAGGATAATATAGCCACCATGAAAATACAACCAACTAGACCAGCTAATTGCCGCATAAACAATTCAGGTTTTGCCTGTTTAATTAAATATGCACCTAAAATACTTATTATGATTACTATAATAACCAATACTATATTATATCGTTTAAAATCATATTGCTTAAAATTAAACATTCATTTACATCCTTATTTCTTAGAGGTCTTTAAGTCCTTAATTGGAATATTCGCAAATAAAGCAGGTACTGAACCATTATTTGATTCCGATTCTGTCTGCGTGATTTTGATGTCCAGACCATCTAAGTCTATTTCAATATATTTTGAGATTACCGTGATGATATCATTTTTAATTTGTTCCATAATTTCTGGAGAACATCCGGCACGATCAGACACAAGGACTAATTTCAGTCTATCTTTTGCGATGCTACCGGTCCCCTTTTTCTTAAAAAAATCCGAAAAGCCCATAAGATGCCCCCCTTAATTCTTCTTCCGTTTACCAAACAGTTTTGAGAAAAACGTTTGCTTTTCATCCAAATTCAGGAAAGGTACTTCCTCTCCGATCACTCTCTTGCAGATATTCATATAAGCCTTACCAGCAAGAGATTCCGAACCAACTAAGGGCTCGCCCTGATTTGTTGATATTACTATATTTTCATCGTCAGGTACAACTCCGATTAAATCAATTGCGAGTATTTCGCAAACATCGTCACTTGACATCATATCGCCGCGCTTCACCATATCCATACGAATACGATTTACAATCAGATGAGTCTGCTTCATATCATTTGCTTCTAATAAGCCGATAATACGGTCTGCATCTCTAACAGCAGATACTTCGGGGGTTGTAACAACTAATGCTCTGTCTGCTCCGGCAATCGCATTTTTAAAGCCTTGCTCAATCCCAGCAGGACAGTCCATTAATATGTAATCGAATTCTTCTCTAAGCTCATCGGCGAGCTTCTTCATCTGCTCCGGTGTTACAGCATTTTTATCTCTGGTCTGAGCTGATGGTAATAAATATAGATTGGGATAACGTTTATCTTTGATTAAAGCATTTCTGATACGGCAGGAGCCTTCAATTACATCCACTAAATTATAAACGATTCGATTTTCTAAGCCCATTACCACATCTAAATTTCTCAAACCGATATCTGTATCAATTAAAACAACCTTTTTATCCAACATTGCCAAGCCGGTACCGACATTAGCTGTAGTTGTAGTCTTTCCTACTCCGCCCTTGCCGGATGTTATTACAATAACTTCACCCATTTTTACTAATCCTCCGAGCTTTTTGGAGGATTTCTCCTCCGAATTTTTTGGAGGATTTCTCCTCCGAATTTTTGAAGGTTTTTCTCCCCCCAATTTTTGAAGGTTTTCTCCTCCAATTTTGGAGGTTTCTCCCCTCTTTGGAAGTTTCCCTCCTAGACTTATAAAGGCTTATCCTTTCATCATTTGGAAGTATTTCTCTACCAATTAAAAGGCTTTACCACTTTTTAGAAAATTTCTCCATCAAGTCTTTGAAGGATTTATCCCTCCACTCTATATAGGAGAAGTTCTTCTCTAAATATGAATGGAAAACATCACTTATCCGTATGTTTTCTCTGTAGAATACTCACACAGTTAATTCTGTGGATATCCTCTTGTTCCCTGCTAATCTCTATATTTAATATATCCCGCTTATAAATTAATATCCTGCAAGATATTTTTATTTAACGGTTCTATATAAATATTTCCCTCTTCCAAAAATGCAATCTTGGTTTCCTTCGCCTCATCCTTCACCGGCTTATCCGGCGCTCTAGCAATCGTATCTGCTATACGAATCTGTGTTGGGCTCATATCAAGAGCTACCACAAAGGAATTGGTATTACCTGTTGCTCCGGCAAATGCCGTACCCTTCAAGGCACCAAGCACTATAATATTACCTTTGGATACAACTCTTGCCCCGTGATTAACATCTCCTATTATAATTACACTAGTCTCAAATTCCAAAGAAGCTCCGGACCGTAGAATACCTTTATAAAATTGTCCGGTGTTATTATTTAGTTCCATAAGCTTTTGCTCCAAAGTCTTTTTAAAACTCTCCTGAATTTCAGGATCATTTTCCATAACACAGACAATGTGCATATCAGCATTCTCACCGATTACATCAAGAATTTCTTTCTGCTCTTCGTTAGTCAGCTTACGTCCCTCAAAGGTAATAGCCATTTTGGCATTTTCAAAAAATTTACTGGATTCCTTGAATTTCTCTGCAATCAGAAGCTTTAATTCCTCAAACGGTACGTCAGGGCTTAAAACTACAATGATACCATATTTATTACCTTTTATAATTACAGAATTATTCATTGAAAGTCTCCTTTACAGATATATTCATGACATGTGCAAACTAAAAATCACATATATCCTGTTACTTGTGAGCTGTTAGGTTCTACCAACTTATTCTATCGCTGCATCTATATTGGTTTTAGGAACAGTAATATCACTATTTAATAAGGTCTCCTCGTCCTCTAAATTAAAATATAAGGAATATAAATTCTTAGCGAGGTCTGCAGCATTATGAGAGGTATAGCCATTTGGTATCACTACAGTGACGGAAATCTCCGGATTATTGTAAGGAGCAAAGGAAACAAATAAAGCATTATTCGGTATTGATTTGCTGATCTGTGATGTACCTGTTTTACCTGCTACCTCAACCCCAAAATTCTTAAAGGTGGAATAAACTGAGCCCTTCGGTGAGTTCACCACGGCATGCATACCCTCCAGTACAGCATCCCAGGTTGTAGCATTCACATTGCTTAACTTATGATTTACCTTCGCGCTTCTGTCTTCAATTACAGTATCATCCTTAGCGGTGATTTTATCTACCAAGGTCAAGTCATAGCATGTCCCACGGTTAGCCAGAGTGGTTACATACCTAGCCATTTGATCCGGAGTGTATGCATTACTACCCTGTCCAATTGCAGATCTTACGGAATCCTTATCTGAAATCATCGGTTCTGCTTCGCCGAGCTCCTGATCCAGTCCGGATTTTTGATTAAGTCCAAATAAAGCAGCATATTTCTTTAAATTGGATAATCCCTTCTGCGTATTGTATTTGCCTGCACCATCTATACTTAAGCGCCATCCCATTTCAAAAAAGTAATAGTTACAGGAAACAGCCAAAGCATCTATAATATTAACTGAACCATGCGTACCGGGATAAACATGACATTTTGGAGCTGGGTCAATCTTTGAGAATTCGCCCTCATCATATATTTCATAAGAAGGTGTTGTTACACCTTCCTCTAAAGCAGCTACAGAGGTTACCATCTTAAAGGTAGAACCAGGTGCTATTTTCTGCGTTGTAGGCCTGTTCATCCAAGGATAGGATAAATCACTGTGAATTTGATTATAATATTCTGCATCAATTCTGCCTGCAAATTTGTTATTATCATATCCCGGATAAGTAACTAGCGCACGTACATCTCCGGTATTAACATCAGTAATAACAACTGAACCACTGCAGGGTGAAAGTGCTAACATTGCAGGAGTTATCTCCAAAGCTTTAATTTTCTCAGTAATAAAGGTATAAGCAGAGTGTGAATTGTTCTTTAAGCCAGTTACTTCCTCTTCCTTATATTTTAACACACCTTGGTCGAATAATAAAAGACAAATTTCACTTCCCGATAATTTGTACGAAAATACTAAATCACGGTAGATTTTTTTGTTAAATTCGCTGTCACTTTTTAATATATTTTTCGTAAAAGCTATCAGCTTTTGATATAGCTCATTTGCACTATAATAATCATTACCTATTTTAAGCTCGGATAAATCCACCCAGTTATTTGCTAGAGCATACTGTAAGAAGCTGCTTAAGCTGATCTTACCATTCTGATAATCTAATAAAGTAGGATCATCCTTAGGAATAGCATTGGTAATTAAAATGTTATTTTTCACAAGTACCGAATAAAAATAATCCAGATACTCTTTCATTTCTACGGCTTGTGTATTAGTTACGGTGTTATCTGCCTTTAATAAGGTATCCAGCTTTTGAAATACCTCTTTCAGCCTATTCTTGTATTTATCATAGGTTTGCTTTTCTAAAGCAGTAGCTTTTTTATCATTAAAGTGATTAATATCAATGATATTATTATTAATCAGTGCATAGTACACCTCATATATCGGTATTAGAATATCAGTTGCACTTTCTCCCTTACTTCCATAATTAAGATCTGGTGTTATGTACTCTAAAAGTACAGCTGCCAGCTCCTTTTCTAAAAGATGATAGGTAGATATTTGCAAATTTCTGTCAATCGTTAAATAGATATCATTACCTGCAGCCGGATCAATATGATCAATAATATCAGTTACTTTATTTGCCGAGTTCACACTAACCGTCTCAGTACCCTTTTTCCCTCTTAAGTATTCTTCAAATTTCTTTTCAAGACCAGTTTTTCCAATTACATCCGTTAAATTATATAATTTTTCCTTTTTATTTTTCTCTTCCAGCTCCTCAGAACTGATTAACCCAGTATAACCGATGATATTAGAAAAATAAATACTATCCTCGTATATGCGATGGGTCTGCTGCTTCACCTCAACGCCAATCAGCTCGTCACTATTTTCTTCAACGGCAGCAATCGTCAAATCACTGACATTAGAGGCAACATTAATCTGAAGATATTTTGGATAGACACTGTGAAGGGCAAAACGTACACTCATAATCTTCAAGGTATCAATAACCGAATAGGAATCTGATATATCAAACATCTTATCGACTTGATCTTCAAAGCCTTTTCCACTACGCAAAAATTCATAAACTTCTTCTGCGGTCGCATTTTTCTGCTCCTCAGTCAATTCACCTTTACCGATTGCGTAGGCATAGGCATCTTTCTTAAAGCGCAATAATGCCGCACCTTCAATAGTAAATTTTAAGTTACCTTCCTTATCCTGAGCAATAAAAAAATCATTATCTAAAGTATCGCCATTTTTTTCAATCAATTTGATCAATTTATATATAATAGCATTTTTCTGCTCATTTGATTCAATTTTAGTACTATCTTCCATTACTACCGAGTAGGTTAAAGCATTTGAAGCAAGAAGGTTTCCGTTACGGTCATAGATGTTTCCTCTGGTACTTTCAATTTCTCTTTTCTTTGTATCCCGTAGTACTCCTTTTTCGTCGATTTCGGGCCCGTTTACAATTTGTATAACGAATAAACGATTAACAATAACACCGAGCAATACAAGATATATTAATGTAATTGGAAAAATCCTTGACTTTAGTAGCTTTTTAATATTATCCAGGAATACATCAAACAAGCTTATGCCTCCTTATCCTGTCTACGATCCAAATGATTATTAATCATATGTAACAGCTTGTATAATATGATGGATACTGCAACGGTATAAATAATTTCAGGTAAAATGATCCTTCGAAAATAATAAAAGACATTCAGACGGCCTCTGAGTAAAAATTCAAATACATAAAAGAAGAAACCATAGATCAAATCACTGACTGCAATAATTATAATAGGTAACGTATAATCTTCATTCGAATAGACTTTATGGGTATATCCTATGAAATAACCTATTAACATGTACATTAATGCATATAACCCAACAACATATGCTCCCGATGACAGATCTAGTAAAAGACCACAAAACAGGCCAAGAAATAAGCCTGTCATCCTGCCGCGCATATAGGCCGATGATACAACAAGTATGAGCAGAACATTCGGCATAATCTCAGCCAGGCTGATAAAGTCATACATGGTACTTTGAAACAAAAAGCATATGATAATTTCTAATGTATATATGATCAGACGTTTCACGTAATACCCCTACTTTGTTAATCAATCAAAGTTTCCTTTTGTTCAGTAATAATTAATACAGTTTCTAAGTGCTGAAAATCCACAGTCGGTGTCAGTAATGCTGTTTTTGCCATGTTACTGGAATCATACTCAATATCACTGATATAACCAATCGAAATTCCCTGCAGATATTTAGGACTGGTATGTGCTGTTACAATCTCATCCCCTTCTTTCATCTGGGCATCCTTTGAGATTTTTTCCACACGTATTTTACCCTGATCCATAAGCTGCAAATCACCGCGGACATAACAGATATCAGCAGTTGTCTGAGACATTCCTGTAACACTGTTGTTGTCATCAATAATCGCTCTTACTAAGGAATAATTATAATGTGCTTCCGTGATGATTCCTACAAGTCCATTTTCTGAAATTACATTCATATCTTTAGCAAGACCATCTCTGGTGCCCTTATCAATTTTAAAAGTACTATACCAGTTATTTGATTCCTTGCTGATGACTCTGGCTGCAACCTTTGGATAATCAATAAATTTCTTATCCAGCTTAAATTGCTTACGTAATTCATCGAGTTCATATTTATCCTTAAGGAACTGCCCGTTTGCATAGGAAAGTGCATCAACCTGTTCCTTCAGCTTCTTATTTTCCTCTAATAAATCATTGACACTTTTGAATCGGTCCAATTGATTAGAAAAAAAGGTTCCTACCGTATTTACACCTCGCTGCATCGGTGTAATAACCGTACCGACTGCCTCTTTTACAGGTGACAATTGCTCCCCATATCGAAAAGAAAAGATTATCAATGCAAGAAGTAATATAACACATGCGATAAGAACATGTTTTGGGTTTAGATTTATTTTTGTCCTTCGCCTCATATTAATCTCCGTTTTATTGAATATACAACTTATTTATACGTGTGTATAGAAGAATTAATTGCCAATCTAACATAACATGCCTGTCCTTTGAATTTGTAACCTTCGGCTGTTTAGTTAACATATGTTTTTGACTTTAATACATCCGCCAGAGAGGAGAGTCTGTGTTCTTCCATAATTTTACCCAGACCATTAACCACCGTATTTGAGGAATCAGGGCAGATATTTATCTTCAAGTCTGTTTCTTTATGCAATAGTTCATCCAAAGCAAATATTTTAGCTGATCCACCGGTAATATAGATCCCGCTATCTATAATGTCAGAGGAAATTTCGGGCGGAGTACGCTCCAGAATTATCTTTATAGCATCTATAATAGAATACATATATTCGGAAATTGCTTCATATACATCAGAGGATTTAATCTCCATCTCGGTTGGCAGTCCGGTTACCACATCTCGGCCAAAAACCTTGATGGAGGCCTCAAGCGTAGCAAAAGCGCTGGCCAGCTTTTTCTTAATATTTTCACCAGTCTTATCTCCAATCAGAAGATTATATTTCTTCTTAACGATTGCTTTAATCGATTCATCTAACTTATTTCCACCGACAGGAATCAGTTTACTAAGTACGATACCCCCGAGTGAAAGTATGGAAACCTCTGTTGTATCTGCTCCGATATCAACAATCATAACTCCCCTGGCTGTCATTACATCAAGCCCTGCACCTAATGCATCCGCAATCGGTTTTTCTACTATCTTTATGTGTCCGATTTTTAATCCTGAGCTTGCAATCAGATCATAAAAGGATCTTCTCTCCACTTCAGTAATATCTGTCGGAGTCGCTACGATGTAATCCGCTGCACCAATATGTTTATTGCCATTGATCTGCTTCATGAAGCATTTTAAAAGTGCCATCATATTCGCTACATCTGCGATAACTCCATTTTTTACCGGATAAGTAACAAGTATATTGGAAGGGGCTTTTTCATACATCTCGTAAGCCTCATTACCGCTTGCTATTATATTCTTATTATTAGAGATAGCAATGATATTACGTTCATCCAGTACAATTCCTTGTCCTTTTTTATATATCTTAATTGTGCTTGTACCAAAATCTATACCATATGATTTTGACGCCATAACGCTTCTAACCTCCTAAATCGTTCAATTAAGTTGTTTTTTATGATCAGGTAAAACAACTTACAGTAATCCCTGTTCCTTTAAACTGATATATCTATTATCACCAATTATAATATGATCCATAAGAGTAATACCAATCATATTACCTGCTTCATTTAGTCGTTTTGTTACCCTTACATCTTCTGCACTCGGTGTAGGATCCCCGCTTGGATGATTGTGAAGTAAAATAATGTTGACCGCTTCATACTTGACTGCCTGTACGAAGATTTCCCTGGTAGGCATAATGGAAGTATTGACTGTTCCCTCGGATATAATCATATCCTTTATCATTTTATTCTTCGAATCCATCAGTACAAGCCATACCTGTTCTCTGGTCAGATGCCTCAAATCCTGCATATAATAATCCGCTATACTCTGGGGCGTAACAAATTTAAGACTTTCGCGGTGGACTTCCTTTGACATGCGTTTTGTGATTTCTGTTAAGCATAAAAGCTCGATTGCTTTGACACGTCCTATCCCCTTAATCCGGGTAAGCTCCTTCATTGAAAGGTAATTCAGTCCCTTCAGTCCGGAATAGGCTGTTGAATAGCCTAATACAGACACTGCTAAGTCAATTGCTCTTTGTTTCTTTGTTCCTGTTCTTAATATAACTGCCAAAAGCTCAGCATCGGATAAGACTTCTGCACCATATTTTTCGCATTTCTCATAAGGACGTTCGGATATGGGTAGTTCTTTGACTGTTAAATATTCTTCCTTCATAATGATCCTCCTATGGATGATAAACTTCCATTTTTCTCTCCAAGAAATCAGTTGGATCATAAGGCCTTTCTTTACCTTATAGCTTTTTATAAATGAAAACGGAGGCAATGGCTCCGATTACACTTCCTACCGAAATTTTAATTTGTAAGCCAAAATTAATTATTATTACATTCAACAAATTCAGGGTAACAACGCCACCCTCTTTATTTTCTCCGACAGCAAATGCTAAGCCGTAATCGAGCCATTTCAAGAACTCAATTTTCTTAGTAAAATGAGCGATAAAACTACCGACAATAATACCCAATAAGATTAGCAGAAACAAAGCCCAGTAATTCTTATTTAAGGTCCTTGCTGTTCTGGCCATATGCTTGTCCCCCTTCTACATAAACAAATCAACTTATGCTTTACTTTATTTCATATCATAAGCAAATATCATTTTACCATAATAAGATATATTTGTATACTTGAAAGTCAATTATGAAGAATAGCAACCTTGCATTTTAACCTTATATCAATTTATTAACCTGATATAAGAGCATTATTATAACCGGATGATACCGGCTTCTGCTAGTTTTTGTACTGACATTAATATACCGAATTTTGCGTGATGCCAAGTCAGCCCTCCCTGAAAAAACACGGTATATGGAGGCTTGATCGGAGCATCTGCGGAAAGCTCTATAGAGGAACCCTGTACAAAGGCTCCGGCTGCCATGATAACCTCACAATTATATCCAGGCATAGCCCAAGGCTCCGGGGATACATAGCTATCTACCGGTGCCGCCGCCTGAATACCCTTACAGAAGGCTATCACAGCTTCAGCACAATTCAAGGTTACCGCCTGAATAATATCATAGCGTTCCTCTGTGCTATTCGGTAGAACCTTATAACCAAGCTTGTTATATATATTCGCTGCAAAAATCGCTCCCTTAAGGGCTCCGGATACGACCTGCGGTGCTAAGAATAAACCTTGAAATAAGGGCGCATTGAGGCCTAGTGTTGCCCCTACTTCCTTACCAAGTCCGGGAGCTGTAAGACGATAGGCAGCATTTTCAACATACTCCTTTTTACCGACAATATAGCCGCCAATCGGAGCAAGCCCACCACCAGGATTCTTAATCAGAGAACCGACACATAAATCAGCGCCTGCCTGTGTAGGCTCTATTGTATCAACAAATTCACCGTAGCAGTTATCAACCATACAGATTACATTCGGTTTTAGCTTCTTAACAAAAGAAATCAACTCTCCTATTCTATCCACCGATAAGGTTGGTCGGCTGGCATAGCCTTTAGAACGTTGGATGGTAACTAATTTTGTCCTGTCATTGACAGCCGCTTTTATCCCCTCCCAATCAAAGCTGCCATCAGGAAGTAAATCCACCTGCGAATAAGTGATACCATATTCTGCAAGTGATCCCTTGGCAGGGGTTATTCCAATCACTCCCTCTAGCGTATCATAGGGTTTCCCTACAGGAGATAATATCTCATCACCCGGCCTTAGATTTCCGGATAATGCAATCGTCAGCGCATGGGTACCACTGATTAGCTGCGGTCTGACTAAAGCATCCTCCGCCTTAAAGATATCAGCATATACCTTTTCCAGCGTATCCCTTCCTATATCATTATAGCCATAGCCTGTGGTTGCCGCAAAATGTACATCGCTTAGTCTGTTATCCTGCATTGCTTTAATTACCTTAAGCTGATTGAATTCAGCTACCTGATCTATCGTTTGAAAGCGGTCGGATAGCTTCTTTTCTACATCATCACAATAAGCAAGTACTTCAGGATGAATTCCCAGCTGTACATAGATATCATTTAATTTTTCTCTGCTCAATTTTATCCTCCTGTAATATATTTAAATCAGATTTACTTTTACCTATCATTAAGACCAATTAAGATAACAATTACTTTGATGAAAGATGATATATTGTAATAAAGTAAACCCCAGTTCCTTCTATATTATAATTTTGTCAATTAAGTACTTTGGCACTCTATTCATGCATATTATTCGTATATCAAAGTTAAATTTACAGATTTGATAAGCAAATCTATATTAGTTGACATAATATTTTTATGTCGATTATTCTTTGTATATAATACTCATAAGTTCTATATTATTAAGACAGATTAATTGTTTAATCTCTTCCAGATGTAAATAGGAACAATTTGCAAAATAAGGGACTTTAAGCCTCTCTACATAAACTTGATAACTGCTTTTTCTTCAAACCAGAAGGTTACTAATAATTCACCTTCTTCATTTATATATCCTACGAAGCTTGAACCTAGGTTATGAAGTTACTATATTTTTATGGATTAATTGCTCCATTAAATATTCAAGTAACTCTTTTTCTCCAGGAAACTCATCCTTATCCACCCAGATAACATCCTTCTCCCGATTAAACCAGGTAAGCTGCCGCTTCGCAAAATGCCTGGTATCACGCTTTAATATATCGATTGCTTCTTCCAGGGTATACTCTCCGTCCAAATAAGCTAGCACTTCTTTGTAGCCAAGTCCCTGCATAGATACAAGCTCTCTGTTATAGCCTATGGCCTTAAGCTTTTTCACTTCATCAATCAGTCCGTCCGCAAGCATGTTATCTACACGTTTATTTATGGTTTCATACAGCCTTGAGCGATCCTTATTTAGTACAAAATAGCAGAAGTTATAGGGGGACTGCCTGCTTCTTTGCTCTTTGTTATGCTCTGATATCTTTTCACCGGTTTGTTGGGCGAACTCCAGTGCGCGGATAACCCGCTTACTGTTATTGGGATGAATAGCCACCGCACTATCTGGATCAATGGCTTTTAGCATCTCATACAAATACTCACTGCCATGTTCCTCTAAATGCTTTTCTAACTCTGTACGATAAGAATGATCGGAATCATTTTCAGTAAAGTCGATGTCATATAATACTGCTTGTATATAAAAACCGGTTCCGCCAACAAGGATCGGCAGCTTTTGCTTCTCATATATTTTCTCCATATACTTATTAGCTAGCTGTTTAAATTTAACAACGTTAAATTCCTCATCCGGTTTAAGCTCATCAATCAAATAATGAGGCACCCCAGCCATCTCCTCCATCGTAACCTTTGCCGTACCAATGTCCATTCCTTTATATACCTGCATGGAATCGGCTGATATAATTTCACCGTTAACGGATTTTGCCATAGCGATAGATAAGGCTGTTTTTCCAACTGAGGTTGGTCCGGTTAAAATGATTAAAGGCTTCTGCTTCATTGTATATCCTTTCTAAATGATTCGTTTGAATTTTCTCTCCAACTCATACTGGCTCATTGAAATGATAACCGGTCTTCCATGAGGGCAATGATAAGGATTCTCAAGTGTTAACAATTCTTTAATTAACGTGGCTGCTTCTTCATTAGAGAAGGCATGATTAGCCTTTACTGCTGCTTTACATGAAAGCGATGCTACCCGCTCTAGTATGGAGTTTGTATCTCTTATATTCCCAGTAAAATCCTCTGAAAGCGCATCAATAAATTCCATCAATAATTCCTTTTCCGAAATACTGTATAAATCGGCAGGTACGGCTCTGACGGAATATTCATTACCCCCAAAGGGTTCAATTTCATAGCCAAGACTTGCAAGTACCTCCGCATTCTTCTTTACAAGCTCCTGTTCCTTAAGGGTTAAGGATAATACAATTGGCGGCAGCAGCTGCTGTGATACATAGTTCTTTGATTTAGCAGATGAGATAATTCTTTCATATAGCACCTTCTCATGCGCAGCGTGCTGATCTATGATGTAAAGCTCCTTCTTATATTCCACCAGCCAGTAGGTTGAAAACACCTGTCCGATAATTCGGTGCTCCTCTAAAGCTTTTGAAGATAAAAATGGTGCTTCTGACTGCGAAGCAGTACTTTCAAACAAATTGATCTGTTCTTCTACTATAATCTGCGGTGTATTCGTCTTGATTATGGATTGCTTCTCATTATCGATGGAAATCTCTGTTGAGGCTTCAGGCACTTGATCTTCTCCGTTAGTGCTATTTGAGGCTTCGGGTAATTGATATTCTTCATTAATACTCTTTGAAGCTTCAGGCTCTTGATATTGGCCTATAGTACCCGTTGAATTACTATTTGAAGCTTCGATATACTTATTTTCTTTAACTTTATCAATTGTAGCTGGAGACTCTTTCCTATCTGTAAATAATCCTAAGAAAGCTTCCTGCTTTTGTTTTTCTGATATAGTCTCCTTTGTTACTTCTATATTTTGAATTCCTTTCAGAGACGTATCTTCTGCAACTACTCTTTCCGTGACTTGATTATTAAGGTCGGACTTATGATCAGATATCCGATACCCCTTATTTTCCTCTGCAACCTTAAGATTTGCTATTGCCTTACCACTGTCTTCATATTGAATCGGAAAGGAATTATAATAACCCGATTGTCTCCTTCTGATTTCTTCAAAAGGTTCCGGTATCGGAACAGATTCTTTTTTTTGCTCAGTCAAAGGAGTGAGAGAAACCTTAGGAATTAATTCCTTACCCGCTAATACACTGCGGATTGCTGATAAAGTCTGTTGATATATCTCCTCGGCGTTTTTCAAGCGGATTTCTAACTTCTGCGGATGTACATTAACATCGATAAGAGAAGGATCCATCTCAAAATAAAGAGAGGTGAAAGGGTATTTATGCTGCATCAAATATGGTTTATATGCCTCTTCAATCGCCTTGGTAATCAGATTACTTCTGATGTATCTGCCATTGATAAAATAATTCTCATAATTACGGTTGCCTCTCGTGATTATCGGCTTTCCGATAAATCCTTCCAGTTTAAAATCGGGTGATTGATATTCAAGCGCCAAAAGCTCTCTTGTAATATCTCTGCCGTATACATTATATAAGATATCCCTGCTGTTATGATTGCCGGTAGATTGCAGCTTTACCTGGTTATTCATCATAAATTTAAAGGAAATACCAGGATGAGATATCATAAGTCTTTCCATTAAATCGCTGATATAACCCGCTTCGGTTACAGCAGATTTTAAGAATTTTCTACGGGCCGGTGTATTATAAAATAAATTTCTTACGATAATTGTAGTACCACCCGGGCAGCCGATCTCTTCTATAGATTTTTCTTCTCCGCCTTCTATCACATACCGGTAACCGTTTAAAGCAGAAGGAGTCTTCGTAATTAGCTCTAGCTGAGCAACTGCTGCAATACTTGATAATGCCTCTCCCCGAAAGCCAAGACTTGTAACGGACAACAAATCCTCTGCACTGCGAATCTTACTTGTGGCATGACGAAGAAACGCCAGGGGGATATCTTCTCTAGCGATGCCCGCTCCATTATCTGTTATCCTGATAAAGCTTAAACCGCCTTCCTTAATCTCCGCTGTGATTGCTGTTGCTCCCGCGTCCATTGCATTTTCAATAAGCTCCTTGATAACGGCGCTTGGGCGTTCCACAACCTCTCCGGCAGCTATCTGATTAATGGTAGGTTCATCAAGTACATGTATTAACGGCATAATAACCCCCATCTGCTGCCAACCTCTGCGAATTTGGGCAGCGCACAAATTTGCCGATTGAAAAATCTTTGATTTTTCAATCTAACCTCCATCTAAATTCTATCCTTAATCTTCTTTTGCATATGGTAAAGCTTATTAATTGCATCAATCGGAGTCAGCCTTGCGATATCTAAATCTCTCAATTCTGCGATAATATCTTCATTGCCTGACATGGAAAATAACGAAAATTGAACTAAACTCTTCGCTTTCTTTCCCCTTTTTATCTCTGGCTCAGTGAGATGCGTTTCTTCTTTCAATAGCTCGTCTAACGCTAACTCCTCCTGAATAATCACCTCTTGCTTAGGCGTTGCTTCAGGTACCGTTAAATTCTTTGCTTTCAAAGCCAGATCATTACCGGTAAGCTCTGTTACAATCTCTGTCGCCCTTTTTAAGACACTTGTGGGAACTCCGGCAAGCTTAGCAACCTGAATTCCGTAGCTCTTATCGGCACCACCCTTTACAATCTTACGAAGAAATACAATATCTTCTCCCTGCTCCTTCACTGCAATACAGTAGTTGTTAACTCCCTCCAGCCTTCCTTCTAATTCCGTCAGCTCGTGGTAGTGGGTTGCAAACAGGGTTTTGGCACCGAGTATTGCTGCATTACTGATATGTTCTACTACTGCCCAAGCGATACTGAGACCATCAAAGGTACTTGTACCACGACCAATTTCATCTAAAATCAAAAGACTGTTTTTCGTAGCATTACGAAGAATATTCGCAACCTCAGTCATTTCTACCATAAAGGTACTTTGCCCGCTGGCTAAATCATCTGAGGCCCCGACACGGGTAAAGATGCGGTCAACGATACTGATCTTTGCAGAGTCTGCCGGAACAAAGCTTCCGAGCTGCGCCAGCAAAACGATCAAGGCAGTCTGGCGCATGTAGGTGGATTTTCCTGCCATATTGGGGCCTGTAATAATAGATATGCGATTTTGCTTATTGTCTAACAGAGTATCATTTGCAACAAACATATCATGAGATATCATCCGTTCAACTACCGGGTGTCTACCGTTTTTTATATGTATCGTGCCGTTTGTATTGATTTCCGGCTTCACATAGTTATTCTGTTCTGCAACTAAGGCAAGTGATGTGAATACATCTATTTTTGCAATTGCCTTAGCGGTTTGCTGAATTCTCTTAACCTCAAGCGCTATCTGATCCCTGATTTCACTAAAAAGGGTATACTCTAAGGAAAATAGCTTGTCCTCTGCGCCTAGTATGATATCCTCCAAATCCTTTAATTCAGGAGTTGTATAGCGCTCTGCATTGGCTAAGGTCTGCTTTCTGATCCAGTTCTCCGGAACAAGATTCTGATAGGAATTTGTTACCTCAAGATAATAGCCGAATACCCGGTTATACTTGATTCTTAGATTCTTAATTCCTGTGGCATCCCGTTCTTTAGCCTCTAAATCCATCAGCCAGTCCTTACCTTCTGTCTTCGCCTTTCTTAGGCGGTCAACCTCCTCATGATAGCCTTCCTTAATAATACCGCCTTCCTTTACATTTAGAGGCGGCTCTTCATTGATTGCTTTTCCGATTAATTCAAAGATATCCTGAAGTGGATCAAGCTCGCCGTATATGTGAAGAAGCAGCTCGGAATCAAAATTCTGCAGCAAAAACTTAATATGGGGAAGCATGGACAAGGAGGAACAAAAAGCGATTAAATCACGCGGATTGGCACTTTTATAGCTAATTTTACTCATCAGACGTTCCAGATCATAGATAGGATTTAAATACTCTCTCATTTCTTCTCTGGTAATCATATTATTTTTCAGCTGGCTGACTGCCTCCAGTCGCTCATTAATTAATGTATAATCAATGAGCGGCTGCTCCATATAGCTTCTTAAGAGTCTGGCCCCCATTGCTGTCTTCGTCTTATCGAGTACCCATAGCAGCGATCCCTTCTTTTGTTTCTCCCGCATTGTCTGTGTAAGCTCCAAATTACGTACTGTGGAGCTGTCAAGGAGCATAAACTTCTCATAGGTATAAGGTGTCAGCTTTGTGATATGGGACAGGGAATTCTTCTGTGTTTCCTGTAAGAATTGCATGATACAGCCGGCAGCAATCACTCCGATGGAATAATCCTTTAATCCCAGACCATCTATGGTTCCCACCCTAAAATGCTCCTTCAGTGCCCTAACACACAGCTCGTCGTCAAAATACCAGGGCTCTAATGGAGATAAGGTTATATTAGAATTACTCTTTAACGCATCGATATTAATTCCGGATACAAAGAAGGTGTCATTGCAGATAATTTCAGAGGGTGACCATTTAAAGATCTCATCCATAAGCTTACGTTCCGTATCCACCTCAGTAACATAATAATCGCCTGTCGTAATATCAATAATAGATATACCGAAGGCATTGGTAGTATGGATCACAGCCATAAGATAGTTATTCTTTGTTTCGTCAAGAATCTGAGTATTTAAATTCGTACCGGGCGTAACAATACGGATTACTTCCCGCTTTACGATTCCCTTTGCTTCTTTAGGATCTTCCACCTGCTCACAGATAGCTACCCGATAACCACGGCTAACTAACTTACTTAAGTAGCCATCTACGGAATGAAATGGAACCCCGCACATCGGAGCACGGTCCTCCTGACCAATGTTCTTGCCGGTTAATGCTATCTCTAACTCCTTTGAACAAACATGGGCATCCTCAAAGAACATTTCATAAAAATCACCTAGTCGATAGAATAAAATGCAATCCTTATATTGTTCCTTGATTTGTATATATTGCTGCATTAACGGAGTTAATTGTGTCATGTTGAATTTCCTTTCATTCGTAATTAGTTATAGACAATTGCGAAATACATCAACTACAGGTATTGTATACACAGTAGATACTATTCCGGAGCGGAAGTTAAGCCCTAAGGAGCGTTGGAGCGAAGGAATAGTATCTACTGTGTATACAATTTATCAAACTATATAGTTTCGCAATTATTTAGTAATTGGTGAGATTAAACAAAACCATTACAATTATATCATAAAGATAATCGATTGCAATGGTTTTGCTGGTATATTAATTCACTAATCCTGATGATATTGTTACCGTAATCTTACTGCCTGTTTTAAGCTCCGCATCCTTTACAGACTGATTT
The DNA here is from genome assembly GCA_023421505.1 of Bacillota bacterium. Classification (GTDB taxonomy): domain Bacteria; phylum Bacillota; class Clostridia; order Lachnospirales; family Lachnospiraceae; genus Mobilitalea. The sequence continues at coordinate 41,708 of JAEZTJ010000062.1, read as the reverse complement.
ATGATCTCTCCCTTATCCGCAGTAAGCGAATACATATAGTAATATTCGATTTGAATATCTGCCATATTCTTATTTACTTCCTTTTGCCATTTAACTAGCTCTGATTTATTTTTACCGATAAAATCATCAATATAAATCTTACCCAAAGAATAGTTAATTTTAAGATAGGTATCCTTTGGAAGATAGGTGTCCTTATAATTTTGTCCATACAGAGTGCCCGCCGGATACTCATCCTGATAACACTCCTTAATAATATATGGGATTGAATTCGAATCACACCATAGCTTAAAATCATCAACATCAGTGCCTTCATAATTTTTTATTAATACTCCGTTATCAGAGACTGAAACCCATATATCGATGGTTGCATCCAATACCGTATTCTTTTCTGAGATACTTTGCTTTGTAATAATCCCTTTGCCCTTAGATGTATTATTATCTTCTTTATAAGATAAATGAAGATCCGCTCCCTTTCCATTAACCTCCTCCTGCCATTTTATAATCTCTGATTTGCTCTTGCCGGTAAAATCAGGTACAAATACCTCCCCTAATGAGTAATAAACGCTTAAAGTCTTACTTGACGGTATCCAGTTACCTTCCTCACAATCCTGATAGAATATGCTTCCTAAAGGATAGCTGTCACTGTAATTTTCAACTACATTTAAGGTAATACCGTTTTGAAGTGCCCACGCTTTTAAATCTCTTAGCTTCATATCCCATACATTCACTGCCTTAATTCCACTGTTTACCGCTATGGTCAGTAGGATTGTTGCTCCGGGCTTAGTTATGCTCTTAGCTTTTATGTCCTGCCCGACTACAGTTTGATTTTTAGCAGTCATTGTTTCTTCTTCGTTAAATAGCAGTTCAATTCCTAGATTTTTAGCTAGCTGTACTGCTTTGTTCTTTGATACTTTTATAAAATCAGGAACCGTTATTTTCTTGTTGCTTTCTTTTAATTTTAACGTAATAATCCGATTTTGTTCCAGCTTAATACCCGGTGTTACATTCTGTGATACTACCGTGCCAGCTTCTCCTGCCTCCTCTAAATTCCTAAGAAATACCTTAATCCCGTAAAGTGCTGCGAGATTATTTGCTTCTGCAGAGGAAAGTCCGCGAAAATCAGGTACTACAACCCTCCCTTCTTCCCTAGCTACTTCTACGGTTACTATCTGCTTTATGTCAATTTCTGTTTTAGCAGGAACATCCTGACTAATTACAGTATCTGCCTTTTCACCACTGATGACCAGCTTAAGGAATACATTGATTCCCAAAAGCTTTGCTAGCTCCTGTGCTTCATTTCTGGTCATACCGGTAAAATCCGGTACAAAAAGAGCTTTTCCTCTGGATAGAAATACTTCAACAGAATCCTTTCGAGATATCTTCATATCCTTTTTTATATTTTGATCACATACCTTTCCGAATTCAACATCCTGATTAAAAATTTCCTTTTTTTTAATCGGTAGCTTTACCTCCTTTGACCATTTCGTTACCTCAGCTCTTGTTTTACCGTATAGATCCGGCATCAGAAGGGTTTCCTCTAAATTTATCGAACCGCTTGATATATAGATAATCATTCTGTTCTTTCGCTTAAATTCATCGGCTGTTCCATCTATCAATTCGTAATCAATTACTTTATCCTTTAATACGACCTCGCTTTCCTCCTGTTTTATCGATATCCCTGAGAGCTGATTATCCGTAATCCATTTTTTTATTTTAGTTAAGCTCATATTTTTGATATTTGGGATTTCTATGTATTCCTCCGGGTCCGCGCCCAGAGAGTAATTAATTGTCAAGGTTTTACTTTTAGCAATCCTGCTTCCAGGCTTAACATCCTGAGACAATACATTATTTTGAGGAATGTCCTCGCTGTATAAACCGTTTATTATTGTATTATCATGATACTTTGTCGCCCAGGCTTCTATTTCTTCATACTGCCATTTCGACATGTCCGGTACTGTGATATCAGTGAAATGCGGAACGAGAAGAATTGCAGCAATCACAAGTAATACGATGGTAACAATACCAAAGATACGTCCCTTCGATATTCTAACAGGTTCAAAATTCTCCTCTTTAAAGCTCTCAGGTTTGTCTCCAGACAGCTCCTCTAAAAAGCTTGCGTTCTTATCCATCTTCTTCTCCTAATAACCTCCAAAGTCCTGTAACAGCTTACCCTCCTGCAACCGAAGCGTAATATCACTGTTTTGCGCAACTGCATCAGAATGGGTTACGAGAATAATCGTCTTTTGATAATCATGTGCCAGATGCTTGAATAGTTCAATAATTTCTGCTGCCGTAGCTGTATCTAACGCTCCGGTTGGTTCGTCTCCCAAAATCAAATCCACATCCTTTGACAGTGCCCTTGCAATTGCTACTCTCTGCTGCTCCCCTCCGGATAATTTATTAATGTTGCGGTCTGCTTTTGATTTTACGATACCTACTGTATCTAAAAGCTTGTATGCAATTTTCTTACGTTCCTTCTTTCTCTTCCTATCAACAACCATCATATTTGCTTCCACATTTTCAACCGCTGTCAGATAATCAGTCAGGTTATATTTCTGAAATACGATTGCCATATGGTTACGTCGAAATTTTGTATACCCTATTTTTCTAATATCATTTCCTTTGTAAATTACCTTTCCTGCTTCCGGGACGTCAAGAGCACTTGCAAGAGCAAGAAGGGTTGTTTTACCGGAACCGGAGGGTCCTAGTATAGTGTAGAGCTTTCCCCTCTCAAATTGGTAGGATAAATCCTTTATTATCATCCGCTTTTTCCCACCATCTATATAACCATAAGAAAGTTTGTCTAATTCAAATAATGACATATGTACCTCCAAGAACTAATTTTGTAGAGATTGTCTGGGCTTATATCCCAGTATAATAAGTAACGGTGCACTTGCTGAGAATATTACAATAAATAGACTCACTGCCAGAAGATTCCTGATTACTATACTATCAATTGTCACATTAAAATCCCTCGCGACATCTGATATTTCTAGTTCATCTTTTTCCTTCATTCCGGATATAATTATATTTTTACCTGTATCGATATTTTCCTCTGTCAATTGATTATTAATAATCCAGGAGGCAGTATAGGAAGATGTAATTTTACTTGCTCCTGCCGAAAGAACAAAGGCAATAACCGATACAATTAAAATTTCCATGATAAATTGAAATAGGATTTTTATTTTTCCTTCACCGCTTGCAAGTAGTAAACCAATCTCAAATCTACGGTCTCTAACAAACATAGTAACAATAGCTATCATAATAATAATTCCAGCAACGAAAACAATCCCTATCAGTATAGAAATTATTATATCTACAAATTCAAGCGGTCTGGTCAATGCCTTATATTCATTATCATTGGAATACAAGCTGATATAATCATTGGGCATCCTGCTTTGATACTGTTTGATATAGCCTTCCACCTCAAGCGGATCTTTGAGTAACAAGGAAACAGACGATATATATGAGTCCTCTTCCTTAACATTTGACAGCTTAAAAACACTCTCCAGGGAGGTTCTCATCTCATCCACCATAAAGGAATTACTACCACTGAATATTCCTATAATTTCAAAAGAATAAGTCTGTAAATTAATTTGAGAGGTTAACTCTATCTGGCTACCGACAGACAGATTATTCTGATTGGCAAATTCTTCAGAAATTAGTAAGGTATCCTTTCCCTTATCATTCTTATCCGGAAATCTTCCCTGCGTAAGCTTAAGCGTGCTATCTTCAAATTCCAGCGGTATATTAGTGCTGGAGCCCACCAGGGTAAAGCTTCCTTCCATACCGTTTTCCGCTGTTGTTACAGAAAATACACCCTCTTGATTAATTTCTTCTGTTTTTACCGCACTTTCAAGCTTAGCGTTAACTGCATCGGCAAAGCTTGTCATGTAGAGTTCTTTCACTCGTGAATCATCAGCAAGTGTTCTTGCGAGTGCAGGTGATAAACTTAGCATCGAGTTTCTATCCTGATCAGACAGTTTATCCTGTATTGCCTTGAGATAATCCGGTTTTAGTTCAACAATAGCACCCAGCTCCTTACGTATATACTCTTTTGATGATTTAACACTGTTTTGAATAATAATACCGGTAAAAACCAAGCCATATACTACGAATAATATAATCAATATCATGATTGCCTTCGTAGGTTTTCTGATTAGACTCAGAACCGCATGTTTTACTGCTCTCATTATTTCATTCCTCCTTATTACTTCTATTGAAAAGATTTGACAGACTGTCTTCTTAAATCAATCATAAGCGCTCTATATGTGAAATACATGTAACTGATTTGTGACTTATGTGAAACATATTTTGTCAGTTTCACACAAATCACACAAGACTGTGTTATGATAAAGAGGATAGAGAATAAAACGAAATACTAAAGTTTCGCAATTAGCTAATAGGATTAGGCATTTGCAAAACATTAATATAACTATATAGTTTCACAATTATCTAGATAGGATTAGAGTATCAATAGCCCAGTTGCAAAATGTGTTTCGTCAATTTGCACAATTTATGTTTGTGAAATTGTGATACAAAACATAGTTTGCATCACTCTGTTATAGGTAGTGTTTGTGCAAATTGACCAAGCTAAATTGTATGAGGGGCTTTTGTCACTCTAATCCTAGATAGAAAACTTGAAAGGTAATATTTTATGAGGAATAGCGTTCTTATTGTGGAAGATGATAAAAAGATGAATGACATCCTGACAGATTATCTGGAAACAGAAGGTTATAAGATTTATCGGGCCGGTGACGGTGTAGAAGCTTTAAACCTATTTGAAAAGGAAGATATTAATATTGTAATTCTCGATATTATGCTGCCAAAGCTTGATGGTTGGTCCGTATGTCGGAGAATCCGCCAAAAATCTGATGCCTTTATCATAATAATCAGTGCACGGAGTGAGGATGAGGATAAGCTGCTTGGCTATGAGCTAGGAGCAGATGAATATATAACAAAGCCCTTTAGTCCAAAGGTTCTACTTGCCTGTATCACTGCCTTGCTGAAACGAAGCAGATCAAACAGTCAGGAAGATAATTCATTAATCAAAAATCAAGAGCTGATTATTAATAAGGAGTCCTACAAAGCCACTCTTTCCGGGGTGCCATTATCTCTTACTGTGAAAGAATTTGAGTTACTGCTGCGTTTTATAGAAAGTCCCGGTAAAGTATTTCGACGCGAAACATTAATCAATGAAATCTGGGGATACGATTATTATGGAGATGGCCGGGTAGTAGATACTAATATTAAGACATTGAGAAAAAAATTAGGTAAATACTCCCGTTATATACAGACAGTGATTGGCGTCGGCTATAAATTTGAAACATAATTCTAAGGAAAAGGCCTGTTATCTTGGAAGCCCTCTATTGTAAGCATAGACGGGTTCCTTCCATGTTTACTCATCATTACTTAGGCTGCCTAACAGCAGCATGGAGGTTATTATGAAAATATCCTTAAAGATGTTATTACTTACCCTATGTTCTTTTACTATACTGATCCTTGCCATTATTGCTTCCTTATACCTCTATTTTAATCAATTTTATGAGCCTCAGAAGATAAATCACATCATCACTTCGATGAATGAATTTGCGTCAGCCTACAAGTCAAATCAATGGACTGACGAGCAGCTCTATACCGAAGTATCTAAGTTCATGAAAAAAAATAATGCCACTATGGGTATTATTCCGGAGGTAGCGCTTTCCGTGGAAGCTAAACCGATAAAAGGAGAACTAAATATAACTACACCTGCTTTTAGTACGACAGAGCAGCCCGATTCAATAACTTTCACCGTAAAAGAAAATATACCGAAATTCAGTATCGGTACTGCAACGAATATCAACGGAGTAAATGTCCTCTATCCTTTAAAATTTACCATAATTAGCGGCAGCAGCTCCTCCGAACAATTATATAAAATTAATAAAAAGCATGGAATTGAATACATAATCAGTACAATACCCTATACACAATATCATCAGGTCAGCTTCAGTAAAAGCTTTTCTGTTCATGGTGAGAATAAAATAGCCTCAGTAACTCTTTCATTACAATCCGTTGATGAGGTTATGAAATTCTTAAAGAGTTTTTTTCCCTTTCTCATAGGAATAACTGTTTTTTTATCTGTTATAATGGTCGCAGTATATTCAAAAACTATCACAAAACCCATTGTTCATATTACTAAGATATCCAATCGTATGGCTTTAATGGAGCTAGGTATCGTATCGGAGTTAAAACGAAAGGATGAATTAGGTGCTTTATCCAGGAGTCTTAATACACTTTCCTCAAACTTAAAGAATACCTTGGAGGAATTAAGTACCGCCCATGAACAATTAAAAACTGATTATGAACAAGAGCTTAAGCAGGAAAAAGCAAGAAGAGAATTTGTTGCCAATGTCTCCCATGAATTAAAATCACCTTTAGGTATCATAAAAAGTTATTCTGAGGGGATCAGGGATGGCATAAAAGCAGAAAAAAGAGATTACTATCTGGAAGTTATATTAGATGAAGTAAATCATATGGATCAGATGCTTCTAGAGATGCTTGAAATATCGAAGTTCGATGCCGGTGCAGTTATTTACCATAAGAAAATATTTAACTTACAAAATTTAATAGATAAATCCATACAGTTTTATATACAAAAAGCTACGGATAAAGGAGTTATGATCGAGGCTACAGGCTGCTTTCATACTGTTTATGCGGATGAAGAAAAGCTCGCACGCGTTATGAATAATTTACTGGGTAATGCTGTTAAATACTGTGATACTAATACCGTTATAACAATCCAAGGAGAATGCACTCTACAAAAGCAGGTGATTAACATTAGGAACGATTGTAAACCTTTCTCCGAAGAGGCCTTAACAAAAATATGGGATCGGTTTTATAAGGCAGATACTTCGCATAACCGCGATACAGAAGGAACCGGTTTGGGACTTGCCATCACAAAATCAATTCTCGAAGGCCATGGAAGCAGTTATGGAGCTTACAATACCGAAAGCGGCGTTTGCTTCTATTTTGAATTATATAAGGACTCTGAAACAGAATAAAGTGATTAGTAGATAAAACTATTATCTGATGATCATAAAAATAAATATCAATAAAAGGCTGCCTGATTATAAATTAACTCCATGATTTTAGACTTCCTTGGTCTGATCCAGAAATCATTTAGTCTATAGCGGAATTTAACTCATTTAAGGCAGCCCTACTTTTTTTATTATGCTTTTATATTTAAATTCAAGCATCCATTTGTATGTCATCAGCCAAGTCAGTGCCATCAGCGGCGGTTGTAGCTAGTACATCGCAACGCTCATTCATCGGATGGCCATTATGGCCTCTAACCCATTCAAATTTTACCTTATGAGGCTCTATTGCCTTTAACAGCCGTTTCCAGAGGTCAACGTTTTTTACAGGCTCATTCTGCCCTCTTTTCCAGCCCTTCTTCATCCAACCTTCCAGCCAGTGCTCATTAAAGGCCTTGACAAGATATTGGGAATCGGAATAAATTAAAACCTCACAGGGCTTTGTGAGTGCCTCAAGACCGGCTATGGCAGCCATCAGCTCCATACGGTTATTGGTTGTCTTCTTATAGCCCGCACTCAATTCCCTCTCATGTGTAACACCCTTAGAATCTACATATACAAGGATCGTTCCATAACCGCCAGGACCATCCGGATTCCCTCTCGCCGAGCCGTCGGTGTATATTGTAACCTCCATATTTTACCTCGTTTCTGCGCTACTTTTTGGATCGCTTTGTGCGACAATGCTTCTACTTAAGTTTTTGGATGCAGCGCTGACATAAGCATATCTATTGAAAGATTTTGGAACGGCTTATGAAAGACTGCATCCAACTTATTCTAATCTCCAAATCACTTTACTTTCTCTAAAATACTATATTTTGTTATCAATAGCAATGTTTATTTCGAAAACCATTGCTTAGAAGTATGCTAATAATCTACACTAAAAGTGTTAAATGATTATCGCATATTTTTTGTTTATAAATCAATCATTAATGCATGAGCAGATATATTTCGTATTCTTAAGGATATCAACATCGATATCAGATAAGCTAACAGTCCAATCCCAAAGCATAAAAATACAATCCATAAGACAGGAACTATAAAATTGACATTCATGACACCGATTGCACGGAACAACAAGGTGAGAATAGAATTTACATACATACCTCCTAGGATGCTTCCGATCACTGTTCCAAAAAGTATAACCGGCAGGAAACTGAAGGAGGTCTGGGTCATGAGCTGACTCGTCGTATAGCCAATTGCTTTCTGAATGCCGTAATCCTTTCTTCGGCGGATTATAAATGCCTTTATCACAAGATAAAGTATCATAATAACAATTAGGGCAGTAATAATAAGAATAAAATAAGCAAAGATAGCTACAATTGACTGATATACCCCTAATTGGCTTTTTGTCATCATATCCATATTCATTGTTCCGGCAATTTCATCAGGAAATTTGATTAAAAGCTTCTGCGTGAATTCTTCTGCATTAAGGCCCTTCTTAAGATAGATATTAATACCGCCAAACTGATAATCAGGCTGAAGCCGTTTCATGCCTGTATCGGTAACAGCGATACCCATTCCGAAATTATTAGAGCTTTCAAATAATCCTGAGATGAGAAAATCCGCTGATTTATCCCCCGATTGAATGGTAATCATATCGCCAACCTTCTTATGGAATTCTTCAGCCACAAAACCTGTAATAATCACCTCATTATCATATTCCGGATAACGACCATCATAGGCAAGATCACTTTCCAGCATGGAAAAATCTTTCATTATGTAAACCTGAACCTCCTCAGAACCAATCATCAATTTTTTATACTCATAATTAACGGCCTTTCTAACCTCCTCCATATCCCGAATATCTCCAAGCAGTACTTCGGCATCAATTGAAGGCATCGTATTTACATAGACGGAACACATCTCTACTCCCAGCATATTTATAAAGGCTTTATCGTCCTTAACAATATTATAATAAAGGATAATGGCAAAAACCGAGGAAAAGGAAACTGCTACAATAATGATAGTTATCATAATATTTTGTTTTATATTCATCCTCATACTCTTCATTGCCAAAAGAAAATTAAGGCTTCCCCTCCCTCGATCCAGAGAAAAGTGATTCTTTTTAAAGCTATGCGTATGAATACCATTTCTTAAAGCTACAATCGGATGTAATCTTTTTATTCTACCAGTCGAAGCAGCTGTAATTAAAAGAACACTTAGAAGAATGAACCCTAAGCTGATTAAGCTTGCTATAAAATCAAAGCCCTGCTTCCAGATTAGTCCTGTCTGAGCACTGAACATCGCAGCAAGCGGTTTCACAAAAAGATAGGAAGCTGCGATACCCAGGAAAGAACCTCCCGCCGCTACACTTAGAAATTGCAGCAGGGTTGCAGCCTTGATCTGCTTACTAGAATAACCGATTGCCTTTAACGCTCCGATATCGGTCATCCCCTCCTCTATACTGGTGTTGATTCGAAAACGAATTACCAACAGGCTGACAAGTATGATAATAAAGGAAAAGCATACTATGATTGCTCCACCGATATCAGCTGTCAAGGTTCTCGCACTTTTAATATTAGGCATTGATTCAAACCAATAGCCAGGGATTTGACTTCCCTGATTATAAGTTAACATATTTTTCTGAAAGTCATTGATCAGATTATTTGCGTTCAAAGATGATTTAAGCTTTGATTGAAGCAGAATCCCCTCTGCTTTTTCCGGAGTTTCCAATTGATCAAGCAAATTACGATAAGAGGCTTCTGGCAGATAGAAGCCTGAGCAGCCTGAATTCGTGCTGCCATACATGATATCTTCAACAAATCCTGCAATTTTAAAGGTGTATTCTTTATCGAAATAATTGATTACAAGTTTATCCCCAAGCTTATATCCGCCTCCGCTTTTCATCAGATAAGAGACATAAATATCGTCGTTATCCTCACTTTCATGCTTTCCTACAAACGATATCCCTGAAAGCTCACTGATTTTATCTATATTTCGAAAAAAGAGGGAGGTAGCCATTTCTCCAGAACCGAATTTAAAATTAGCGGATGTAAAATATATGATATCTTCCTTTTGTACCTGTAAAACATCGGGATAATTACTATAATATTCTTCATAGGTATCCTGATAGGAGCTTTTTAGCATAAGCATCGCAGTATGTGCACTGTTTAATTTATCAGCAGTTTTATCAAAGGATTTTTTATAATTTATAATGGTCAAACAGCCAACATTCAATAAGATTGCTGCAACAAAAATAACCAAAAAAAGTGAGACAACCGCACTCTTACCTTTTCGCATATTTGATTTAGCTAACATCCAGAGCTTATTCATTCCTACCACCCCATTTCTTTTAAAAATGCAGCTAACTTATCCTGTCTTTGTTGGTCATCCTCTATATATTTTCCAAGCAGACATTCTCCGCAGATTACGCCATCCTTCAGATATAAAATTCGGCTTCCACGTCTTGCTGACTTGATATCATGGGTAACCATCAGGATACTCTGTCCAGCTTCATTCACCTCGGTTAATAGCTCTAATACCTCCTGACCGGAGGCAGAATTAAGAGCACCGGTCGGCTCATCAGCAAATACTACAGAGGGTTTATTCATCAAAGCACGAACAATGCCTACCCTTTGTGCTTCTCCGCCCGAAAGCTGTGAAGGAAACTTACTCCAGTCCTGTTTTGTTAAACCTATCCGCTCCAAAAGCTCCTTTGCCATCTTTGCAGTTGCTTTTTTATTCTTACTCGTTAGAAGGCCGCTCGCAAGGCAGTTATCAAGTACGCTCATGGTACTTAGAAGATAAATTTGCTGAAAAACAAAGCCGCAATTTTCTCTGCGAAATACCGCAAGCTTATCATTGGAATATTTAGATATCTCCTGGTCTCTAAAGGTTATCTCTCCCAGAGTCGGTTTATCCATCCCGGATAATGCATAAAGAAGTGTTGACTTACCGGAGCCGGAGGCTCCCATAATCACCGTAAAATCTCCTTCCTTAATATCTAAATTAAGATTTTTTAATACATGCTGTTGATTGCCCCCAGTTGAGAAGGTTTTGCTTAACATATTGCATTTAATTATCGTAGTGCTCATCTTCTATTTCCCTCCAAGAATAATATTTTTATCATAAATGCCTTAAGCGGCTTTCAACCGCTATTCAAAAGACAAATAAGACTATGATGTTTTCATAGTCTTATCATAGAATATATATTCTTACTAAGTCTTTAATCAATTCTTAACCAATCCTTACAAATGAGTGGAATAGAAATCTAAATTTATTTCCTACAGCTTATATTCCCTACCAGCAGCAATTCAAGAACTACAACAAATCCATCAGTAGAATTCATGCACTCCATTTGTCCTCCCATTTTATTCATAAATAGTCTGGACAAATAAAGACCTAATCCTGCACCCTCTTTCCCATCGGTGTTCTTACCCCGATAAAATTTTTCACAGATAAAAGGGAGCTCATTTTCAGGTACTCCGGGTCCGAAATCCTTTATCTTAATGATGAAAAATCGGTCTGATATTTCAAAGGAAATATGAAGCTGTGTCTTTGCATATTTATATGAATTAGCTGCTACATTTTCCATAACCTGCGTAAGACGAAGCAGATCGGTATAGATCAGACATTTAGGCAGCTCAGAAATTATTTGAATACTGTTATAGTAATTAATACCCTCAATGATTTCTAAAATAACTTCACTGCTATGTTCTTCCTTAAGAACCTTTAATTCACCCAATTCGTCTAGCGTTGACTGAAACATATCACTGATTAACGCATCAATCTGTACCGCTTTCTGCAATATGGTAGTTATTCTTTCATCCTCTGTGTCTAATGCCATTGTCTCACAGATAGCCTGAATTGAGGCAACCGGATTCTTGATATCATGACTTAAGGAAGCAACTAGCTCCTTCTTACTTTTATTTGCCAAATATTCATTCTGTCTCGACGTCTGTAAAGCATCCCGCATAAGGTCAAAGCTTTCCGTATATGCACCGAATATATTCTTTTCGTCCATTTTAATCGGAATATCGAGATTCCCTGCTGCAATACTTGAAGCAAATTTTTGTAAGGAATGAAAGGGCTGCAGAAGCTTCCTGTCGAGATAAACATAATATAAAAGCATCAGGAAAGCCATAACTATAAAACAGAAGAAAGCATTATTACGAAGTTTTATCTGTTTTTCATGAAAGCTTTTATTGGAGGTGTTATGAACGAACAATTTTCCGACAGTCTTCTTTTCAATATTAATATCTAGAATAATATCATAATTTTTAATTGCTAAATTCATGCCTTCCTCATACGAGGAATATTTCTTATCTTCGGTACTGTAAAGTACTCTGCCGTTATAATCTATTACAGTGAAGTTATATTCCGATACTGGATATACCTCTTTATTTAACTCATCCCAATTATCTTGGGTCTGCTTTACGAGTTGATTAATCAGCACAGTATTCGCAGTAGGAATTACTTTTTCTTGAAACAAGATAATATGAAGGAAGAATAGAGTGATTACAATAATGAAATATAAAATGAGAAAACCCTTCTTTTTCATAACTCCATTATATATCCCGTTCCCCAGATCGTCTGAATTATCTTAGGATTATTAGGATCCTCCTCAATTTTTTCACGTAATCTTCGAATGTGTACGTTCAGGGTTCCATCGCTGAAAAAGCTGTCGCCCCACACATTTTGAAATAGCTTATCTTTGGTGATAACTTTACTTAAATTCTGGTACAGATAGAAAAACAGCTTAAATTCCATCGTTTTCAGTTTTAAATCCACGCCGTTACGATAAACTCGCATCGCTGCCGGATCAATTACAAAAACGCCTGCATGGACAGGCTCTAACTGTTCATTGCTGCCATAGCGTTTTAGGACTGCTTTTACCTTCGCTAACAATATACTTAATGAATAGGGCTTTTTGATATAATCATCTCCGCCGATACTCAGTGCCTGCAAAATATCATCATCACCCTGTCTGGCACTAATAAATAATATAGGACAATTATAATCCTTCCTAAGGAGCTCACATAACGCAAAGCCACTCTCCCGCTCAAGATTAATATCCAGCAAAAATAAATCTACGTTGTTTTCCTTTAAGAAGCTTCTGCATTCTGTTCCATTCGTAACATATTCGGATTTAATCGAAAATGCATTAAAATACTGCGCAGTTGCTTTTGCTAGTGCCTCTTCATCATCAATTATCAAGCATTGATAATGCATAACAAAACACCCCCCTTATCAGATGGTAATTGCGAAACGATATAGCCTTACTAATTGTATACACAATATTACGCTAAACCCTGCTCCATTCACCCCTCGACAGGAATTCTTCAGCAGCACCTTCGGCAGAGGCAATAATCTCCTTCGGATATCCCATCATAGCTAACAGCTTAATTGCATTCTTTGATACAGCCTTTCCTTTATATAGCTTGTAATCAAATAAAATTTGATTATTTTCAATTCTCTCCTGAAAATGATAATTAGAAAAGTCTTCTTCCAGAATATGAGTTAATTCGATATCGTGGGTAGCCGCAAAGCAAATCGTATTTTCCCTTGCAAGCGAAGCTAAAATCCTTGATGAAGCTGCAATTCTTTCTAATGTATTGGTTCCCCGAAGCACCTCATCGATAAAGCATAGGATGGGATACTCATGATTTACACGATCTAAAATTCTCTTTAAGGATTTAATCTCAACAATATAATAGCTCTCATTACTAAATATATTGTCCTTTAAGGCCATCGAGGAATAGATCATAAAGAAGCTTCCCTTGTAACTCGTACTTACTGATGTATAGATCGTCTGCGCAAGTATTGCATTAATAGCCAGTGTTTTTATAAAGGTTGATTTACCGGAAGCATTGGAGCCCGTCAGAAGTACAGACCTGTTTTCCGAAATCGAGTTAACTACAGGCTCATCAAGCAGAGGATGGTATAAATCCGTTACAGTAATACCGGTATGGTTTGCCTTTCTTAGCTCCGGTTCACAATAACCGGGTAAATAGGCGCGGAAGGAAGCGGCGGCAGTCATACTATCCAAAATTCCTATATTTACATAGATTCGGTTCAAGGTGATACGGTTTTTCTTCAAAAAGCTCAGCATAGAATTATATTTAATCAGATCGACATGGATTAACATACGGATATAATCAAGTACCGCACCAAAAAAATCACCGCTGACTTTTTTACTCGTGAGCCAGGAGGAACCCCTTTTAAAATTTTTGAAATGATCTACATCCTGTTTGAGCTGATCCGTATAAGTACTTAACTCAGGAATACTCAGCTTATAGATTTCCTTCACTCCATCCAGTAGACGAAGAATATAAGAAAAAACCATCAGATAAATTTCAATATTTGCTTTTTCTTTATAATACTGCACTATATTATTAACAACTACAACAATGGTACAGATACCACCAAGACTGGGATTAATAAAAATAAGACTGATTGATACTACTAATGCTAATATCATGAAATAATGTAACAGATTACTTTTTGCGTTCTGTTCCTCCAAACGGTTAATATATTCAAATACTGATACACTTCTGATTTTACCGATCGGATTTAATTTTGTCTGTAACTGAATACGCTTCTCCTCATTATCTGAAAAAAACTTTATCAATCGATTTCTTTCCGATAGCTCCTCCTGTGAATAACAGGGTTTACGAAGCAATGCATATAAATATTCTTCTCCTATAGAGCTTTGGGTATTATTCATCAGCATATAGATTTCATCCATATCCAAATCATTCCAGGTAATATCATCAATGTCCAGACGGTCATCCTTATTTGCTAAATAAAAAGCTTTTAAAGATTTATATTTTTCAGAGGTATATTCCTCCTCGGGTACCTCACCCCACTGCTGTTTTAATTTAATCTGAAGTTTTTTCTTTAGATTATTATCATTAACCATACTCCAAATTACAAGTGCCAATACGATAATTAAGCCATAAAAGATATATTGCACGATTTTCTACTCCCGTCTGCCCTTAGGGGCTAAAATTTCTATTACGGCTATTATAAAATTCTATTATTAAACTGTCAACAAAGGAGTTGGTAATCTAATCCACTTTTAATGATTTATTTAGGGTTTATGATACGATGGGATAATCTGTTATTTTAACAATTTAATTTTTTTATCATCCAAGTAATTCAATATTAGTTGAAAAAAATGGCTGAACCTAGACGATTCAACCATTAATTACGTATTAAGATTAATTATGAATATATCTTACAAACTTAACAGGAGATCTGTAATACATATTCGAAATTTTAATTCCGTCTCTGCGGTTACTAGCATGGATAATCTGACCGTTACCGATATACATCGCAACATGATTAATATAGCTAGAACTACCGTAAAATACCAAATCACCCGGTTTTAGCTGAGAAGCAGATATGGAACTGCCGCCTCTTGCCTGACTTCTTGAGTCACGCGGTATGCTATAACCCATTTTACGATAAAGCTGCTGTGTGAAGCCGGAACAGTCAACTCCAACTCCTAAACTGGTTCCACCCCATACATATCTTTCACCTAAATGATCTTTAGCCAAATTAATTAAGCCGACTCTTGTTGATGAAACACCTGTACCATACTGTAGTTCCTTTATAGAAACTGCATGAATCAGTTCAAAGGTTATATCAACATATTCCTTAGCAACGTATGCTACCGAGCCCTCTGCTGTATCACTATCAAGACTTACCTCAACCCAGATATCATGATCCTTATCGTCCGTGGTAACTTTGGAATCAACTACGATTAATTCTTCTCCTGTAGCTATTCTATCCATGATTGATGCATCAGTTGTTGGCTTACCTCTTACATTAAGACCATCAGAATTAGAGGTTGCTACATAGCTTCCAACTTTCTTCGCAAGCTGAATAGCCTTTAATCCGGATAGTAAATATTCACTCTTAACATAGCCCTTTAAATCACCTGTACCTGCTTCTGCAAGTATCTTTGTCCAGCCGTCTTTTCTTTCAGCTAGTATTTCACAACCGCCATTTTTGGGAAGCTTACCTATTATTTTACTATTCTCTCCCGGACCGGAACGAATTAATAGATTTGTATCAACATCTGCTATTCCGAGATTGGTATAACCTGGAATAGGTATATCTATAGCCGATAGACTCATAATCGCTTTATCGGACGAACTGCCTGTACTGCTGGAGTCCTTATCATAGACGAAGCCTGCAACGCCTTCTTCATATGCCATAGCTGTTTGGGGTTTGGCTGTGAGTGCTATAAATCCTGCTGCACAGACCAAGGAAATCATGAATAACTTCCTCATATTATGTCCTCCAAAATCTTCTTGTATTATTCACACGAAATAATCTGTCCTATAATATGTAATCGCTTAGTAATACCAGATATGAATTGCTCCATCCTCAGTTTCAATATAAAATTCAATTTATTAAATGAATTATTACGTAAATGTTAAATTTATTACATGGTTATTATACCAAATACCATAAATATTGTCAACTATATGTCACAAATATTTTAAAATTTAGTCATTTGCAACAAAAACGCAAAAAAAGAGCTGCCGCAATACGATTTGTTACGTATTGTGGGCAGCTTTATAAGATATATATTAATTAAATTATGATACAAATCAGGCCACCGTTACTATCGTTAATGATACGCTGCATGGTCTCCTGTAGCTTTAGCTGACTGTCATCCGTCAATTTACTGATCTTCGTATTAATTCCTTCGTCCACCAGCTGACGTACTGTTTTTCCGAATATATTGGTCTCCCAGATGCCTTCCGGATTCTCCTTCGCATTGGCACTGATATAGCCGATCAAATCCTTTGCCTGTTCCTCTGAGCCTACGATTGGAGCAACCTCTGTCAGAATATCCGCTTTTATCATGTGAATGGAAGGAGCTGTTGCCTTTATCTTCACCCCATATTTGTTACCGTGCTTCATAATCTCAGGCTCATCAATTGTTATTTCTTCCTTAAGCGGTGATACGATACCATAGCCCTTAGCCCTTACCTGATCTGTCGCATAGGAGACCTTTTCAAATTCTGATTTCCTTCCGGCAAGTTCCTTTAAGGTTGAGATCAACTGATATTCTCCTGTAATTGGAACACCTATCAAATCACTAAGAATCTTATAGTAATACATATCATCAAATTCGATATTAACCTGCACCGTACCATCCTGCATATTCACTTTGTCAATCTTAAAGCGTTTCACAAATTGACTGTCGGTATTTAAATTCTGGACTCTTGCATCCTTAACCTGAGTGAGATTTTGAAATAAACTCTTTACTGACTGTATCATATCAACCTTTAGCCAGTGATTAGCAGGAAGCATCTCCGCCCATTTTGGCATATAAAAGTCTACCTGTGTTACCGGAAATACGGATAAAATATTATCCATTATCTTAGTGATATCATCCTTCTTTAGCTGTTCAACATTAACTGGAAGCACCGGTACATTATAGCCCTGTACCATCTCCTCGGCAAGCTTAATCGTTTCAATAGAATATGGTTTACTCGTATTTAGTAAAACAATAAATGGCTTACCAAGATGTTTTAATTCATCAATTGTCTTTGCTTCCGGTGCCAGATAGCTGGTTCGCGGAAGTTCTCCAAAGCTGCCATCCGTAGTCACTACAATGCCGATTGTGGAATGGTCATTGATAACCTTTCTCGTCCCTATTTCTGCCGCCTGTGTAAATGGAATCTCATGGTCATACCACGGAGTCTTAACCATTCGTTCATGTTGATCCTCAATATGTCCGGCTGCTCCCTCCACCATATATCCTACGCAGTCAATCAGACGGATTTTCACTTTTGTTTCATCATCAAAGGTAATCTCAGCAGCTTCCTTTGGTATAAATTTCGGCTCAGTGGTCATTATCGTCCTGCCGGCTGCAGCCTGAGGCAATTCATCAATCGCCCGCTCTTTGCTATGGACATCTTCTATACCAGGTATCACGAGGAGATCCATAAATCTCTTAATAAATGTAGACTTGCCTGTTCTGACCGGCCCTACCACACCTATGTATATTTCACCGCCTGTCCTAGCCTGAATATCATTATAAACATCAAACTGCCCTAACATATAGCAACCTCCTTATGGTTATAGTTAAAGATATGCGGGGCATTTTCATTCTATGATATAAGATAAATGTAAAATATGACAAGCGATAGACGCCTAATTATTTATTCCTGGCATCCATTCATGCGCCTTTTCTCTAGATACAATGTGTAAATTCAGTTTTTCACACATTATCCTTGATATGTATACTTTTTACTGAAAAGAATACTGATAGGATGAAAATGATTGAAAACATAATTAACATAGCATAATCCTTACTCTGTATAAAATAGCCTGCAGCAGTGGCGGCGGAATATAGCAGTGCTCCATTCGCCAGCATAAACAGCTTCTCTGCCCATATTCTTTTTTTAATACTTCCGATTGCACTGAGTAAAAGGATTCCTGCAGTGGCAAGTTCAGAAGAAATATGCAAAACTGTCTGAAGCGGTTCTGTCTTAACTTCAGGAACATTTCCCGTTGCAAGCAAAAATCCCCAATCTCCTATCATACAAATAGCAATAAATATACAATATATCGTTCTTATCCTCTTCATTATATGTTACCTCCTTTATGATATAATCCATATAAACAGAACTTTACTATTTCCTTCAGATGATGTCCCAGTTCATTAAGGGGCCTATCTGCCTGAAACCATTTTAAAATTTCGTAAAATAATGCACTATTAATAATGTTAACTTCTATGTCTATATTGGTTACATCAATACTCAAATGATCTTTAGAGTTCATAATAACTGCTTTTAATATTGCTGCAAAGTCAAAATTATTATCATTCTGTTCATCTAAGCCAGAATAAATCAACTCTTTTAAGAAGTAGTAAAACATATCTCTTTCTTCTCTTATCAGCTGGTATACCGTATCTGTCAAGTGGTATAAATTCTCTTCTATCATTGTGTCCGGATATATTAGCTCCTCTATTTTCAACTGTTGAAATTGCTTATTAGACCAGATTGACAGAATCTCCTTTTTGGAGGGAAAAAAATTGTAGAAGGTTCCCTTGGCAATACCTACTTTCCTAGTAATTTCCTCAACCGAAACATTATCATAGCCCTTTTCTTTAAATAGTAGTATAGTCTTTTCAATGATACTATTTCTTATCTGTTCTTTTTGCAGCTTATATAGTGACAACTTATGTAACCCTCCCATCTTAAACGCCAGTCACATTGTGACCGCAGTCATATGATAACACAATAAATTCTCTTTTACAACTATTTTTGTAGTTTTCTTACTAATAAATATGCCTGCCCTTTGAATTAGTTTGTACCAAGCTTAAAGAATTCTTCATAAGCAGTAGGAGTTGCAGCAACTACCGGACAGGGCAAGGTATATGGGAGCTTTTTCTTATCCATGGTACTGATACATCCTCCCGCTTCCATGAGAACTAAGGATGCCCCCGCATAGTCCCAGGGAGAAAGCGTTAATTCAAAGAACAAGGCAAAGCGTCCGGCTGCAACATAACAGATATCCAGTGCTGCTGAGCCGGTTCTTCTGATATCTAGTGCCTTATCATACAATTTTCGTATCATAGTAAAGGAGGCATCCGCCTTATTGCGATCATACGGGGAGGTTCCGAAGCCTACGATACCATCGCTTAAGCTTATATCCTTTATTTCTATTCTCCTGCCGTTTAAATAAGCTCCCTTCCCTTTCTCACCATAAAAAAGTTCATCCAGATATGGATTATATACAACCCCCATATGAATTTGTCCCTGATATAAGACACCAACTGAAATAGAACTGTGTCTGTAATCAAAGATAAAATTCGTAGTTCCGTCTATCGGATCTATAATAAAGCAGTATTCTGCATTCACTTCCTCTCTGCTTTTATCCTCCTCTCCGATAAAAGCTGCCTGTGGGTAAAGCTTTCTAAGCTCGCGGAATAGAAAGTCCTGCACTTCCACATCGTATTTAGTAACAAAGTTTGCTCTTCCTAGTTTACTTTCTACCCCACTTTGAATATGATGAGCAGTCAGCATAATCTGACCCGCAGCCTTAACAATTTTTTTAATATCCTCAAGCATTTTTTGCCCTCCTTCGTATTCTATATAACATAATTATTTTGTATTTCACAATTGCCTTATGATATAAATTTCTTTTGTAATAAACTTAACGTTATTGCTTTTTTGGTTCAATTATTTTCTCTTTCGCATTACCGCTCTTTCCTATTAATATAAACTTAATTTGATTACCCTTCTCCCATTTCAAATTAGAAATTGTGATACCTTTGGGTGCCTGATACAATATTTTATCCTGATAATCTTTAATCATTTCCAGATTACCGTTCTTGGAAAAATGCGGCTTCGGTACAATATAAATCAGTGTAGATATATCATTATCCTTCCAGGTAAAACCTATCCCGTATTTTTCATTCCCTAATTGCTTTGTCTTTAAATCATAGAGCATAAAGCATTGCAGGGAAGGATTAATGTGAGCTATAATTACCAGTCTATTTTGATCTAGCCAATAAAGCTTTTCAACAGAAGTTATCAGATTAAGACTGTCCTTGACCCTAAGCTTGTCCTTACTATCACCTGTAATGATAATCTCTAAAGCATCCTTTTCATTCACATAAGCTTTAAGATTATTTAGAGTTGCGGCTATCTCCATAGTATCCTCAAAAGACTTCTCTTCCTCAGGATATACTGATTGTTCTGATGATAAAGATGACTGCGGTAATGGTGATACCAGAATCGACTCATTAATTACCTCCTCTGCCAACTGCTCTTTCGGATTTAACTCATTTGTTACCAACCTATCCTTCTCTTCTACCTTAGGCTGCTCATTACTCTGATCTGTCGGCATAATGTAATCCTTTGCCCTGCAGCCGCCTAACCCAAACATTACGAGAAAACAGAATAAAACGATACTATACTTTTTCATACTAACACCCATGTCTTTTGGGCATAAAATGGAGTGCATGTACTTTGCAATACTATTCATACTAAACTTCCTTTCTAACCAGTGCAATGATTCGGCTAAAATTCTGCCTCAATTCATTGTGCTTACCCTTCTGTTTAAGTCGAAGGTGAATGATATATTCATTATTAGGAAGTTACTTGTAAAATATGTAAAGTATCACAGAAAATTCTAACCCTAGAACCGTAATGTCTATCTATCAATACCAGTAGCTAATAAATTTCACAATTACCAATATTAGATTAAGGTATCAAATCCTATATAAATTATAGAAAGGGAGTATTCATATTACCACTATACTCCCTCTTTCAATAAAACAATATTAAATTTGTATTTACCTTCAAATCCTAGTTGCTTCCCTGCAATATTTGAAATAGTAGGTGAGAAGATACTTCTAACAGTATATGATTACGAGTCTATTCCCATTCCAAGGTTTTATATTCTCTTCTTCGATCTCTCATTAATAAATCAGTTAAGGCATCCTGAGCAGATTTTCCCTCAAAAAGAACCAGATTAATCTGTTCAACGATTGGCATCTCCACATCATTTTTTTTGGCAAGAGCTAAAGCAGCTTTAGCAGAGTTTACTCCCTCCACCACCTGGTTAACCTGCTTCATAGCTTCTTCCATCGTCTTTCCTTGACCCATTAAGAAACCGGCATTCCAATTACGGCTATGTTTACTGGTACAAGTAACAAATAAGTCTCCAAAGCCGGATAAACCTGCAAAGGTCTCAATCTTGCCGCCCATCTTCATACCAAGGCGGCTGATTTCTGCCATACCTCTTGTCATTAAAGCGGCCTTTGTATTATCACCACAACCAAGTCCGTCTACAATACCAGCAGCTAAAGCAATAACATTTTTCAGTGATCCGCCAAGCTCAATACCGATAATATCCGGACTGGTATATACACGAAATACATCTGTCATAAAAATATCCTGAATAAACCTTGCAGTCTCCTTCGTTTCGGCTCCTGCTACTATTGTAGTAGGAACCCCACGGCTTACCTCCTCCGCATGGCTGGGTCCGGATAGTACTGCAATACTCGCCTGCGGTAACTCTTCCTTAAGTACCTCGGATAACGTATACAGTGTTCCATCCTCGATTCCTTTTGATACATTCACAAGGATTTGTCCTTCTTTAATAAATGGACTTGCACTATGTGCCGTGACACGAATATAAGGAGATGCAACAGACATTACTATCAAATCCTTATCTTTACAGGCCTCTTCTAAATCCAGCGTAATTTTTACCTCATCCTGCAGCTGCGCACCAGGAAGATTTTTAATCGCTTTTCTATTTTCATCAAGCATACGGGCTTCATTTTCAATTTTAGTCCATATCGTTACATCATGACCCTTACCCGCAAGTAATATAGCCAGTGCGCAACCCCAAGTTCCTGCTCCCAATATACTAACCTTACTCATAAACTCCTCCTAACTATATGCAAATTATTTATTTTCAATTTTCACCTTATGTCCGATTTTATTCTCAGTACCTTGTAACAGCCTCTTGATATTAGCATGATGCTTAATAAATGCAGAAGCCATAAATAACAGAGCTACAATCAGCATATGTATCTCACCGGGATGCGTAATTGCTATCCATACCGGAAATAAAACGGCGACAAATAACGATCCCAGTGAAACATACCTTGTAATTGCAACAATTAATATGAATAGAGGTAATCCGACAGGAATGATGAGAGGATCAAAGGCAGCCATAGCTCCGCCGGTTGCGGCAATACCTTTCCCTCCCTTGAATTTAAGCCATACGGGATAATTATGCCCGATAACAACTCCAAGTCCTGTATATAAAGCAAGTAATTCTACATTATCATAGCCTTTAAATAAAATTAATCTTACCATCAGGATCGGAATAACTGCCTTCAGCGCATCTCCAAGTAGAGTAAGTGCACCTGCCTTAGCCCCAAGAGTACGCAGTGCATTGGTCGCACCAATATTGCTGCTTCCATATTTACTGATATCCACCTTATTCATCTTTCCTATAAAATATCCTGTTGAAAAGCATCCAAATAAATATCCAAAAAATAAACAAAGTATGATCTTAAGAAGCATTTTTATGCGTTCTCCTTTCGTTCCCTGATGATAAATTTAAGTGATGTGCCGGAAAATCCAAAGGCTTCCCTGATTTTGTTCTCGATATATCGGGTGTAAGAAAAATGCATTAATTCTTTATCATTTACAAATATAACAAAGGTCGGCGGTTTGACGGATACCTGAGTAACGTAGTATAGCTTCAGACGCTTTCCCTTATCAGACGGAGGCTGCTGTAAAGCGGTTGCTTCCATCATAATTTCATTGAGGACTCCGGTTGCAATACGCAGGTTTTGATTCTGAATAACCACCTCAACTGTTTCAAAAAGCTTGTGAAGTCTTTGTCCTGTCTCTGCTGATATAAAGATAATCTCCGCATAGGGCATAAAAGATAAGATTTCTTTAATATCATTTGTATACTCTTTAACCGTCTTATTGTTTTTCTCAACTAAATCCCACTTATTTACTGCAATGATCATGCCCTTGCCTCTGTCGTGGGCGATACCTGCAATCTTGGCATCCTGCTCGGTTACTCCCTCTGTCGCATCAATCACAAGTACTACCACATCAGCACGCTCTACCGCACTTACGGTACGAATGATACTAAAGCGCTCTAATTCCTCCTTGATTTTACTTTTTCTGCGAAGACCAGCTGTATCAATCAGAATAAAATCTTTACCGTTACGTTTAATCGGCGTATCAATTGCATCTCTGGTGGTACCAGCAATGTTTGAAACGATAACTCTGTTCTCGCCCACCAATTTATTAACAATAGAGGACTTTCCTACATTTGGCTTACCGACAATCGCAATCCTCGGACGCTCGTCAATAGCCTCCTCGGTATTACCGTGGGTAAAATGCTTTACTACTTCATCTAACATTTCACCAAAACCAAGCTTACCGGAAGCGGAAATCGGAAATGGTTCACCAATACCAAGATTATAAAATTCATATACATCAGGCATCAGCTTCTCAAAGCTGTCTACTTTATTGACTACCAAAACGACCGGCTTTCCGGAACGTCTTAGCATATCAGCTACCTTGGAATCAGCATCCACCAGTCCCTGACGTACATCTACTAAGAATACAATGACATCTGCTGTATCAATCGCAATCTGAGCCTGCTCCCTCATATAAGATAACATCTCATCCTTGCTATCTGGCTCTATCCCCCCTGTATCGATCATGGTAAATTGTGAATTAAGCCATGTAACCTCAGCATAAATACGGTCTCTGGTTACACCGGGATAATCCTTAACGATGGAAATTCTTTCCCCTGCTAATGAGTTGAAAAGTGTTGATTTCCCCACATTCGGCCTGCCTACAATAGCTACTATCGGTCTGCTCATTTAGTACCTCCAAAAAATCTGTTCCAATCACATCTGTGTATCCAAATCATTTTCATGCAAATATCAAGAATAGATTTTAATTATCAAAATTATTAAGTTTCATTCATTAATGCCAACTTTTAATTCCCTAAACTTTACAGTATTATGGAATCAATGAAGGACTTTCCATCTGATTGTACAATACGGATATTCGTTTGTAAAGTATTTTCAATCTCCTGCAAGGTTACATCATCCAGAAGGACTGTTTCTCCATTTCTTAGTAAAACCTCAGGAAGTAAGAGACAGTCACCTAGCGTCTGACCCTGAAGCTGTGCTATAATATCGCCTCCCGTAAGAAGTCCTGCTACGGTAATCTGCTTCCCAAAGAATTGATTTACGATAGTATTCACTTTAATATTAATATTCGGATATTTTATACTAAGCCTATCTGCTAGCTCACGAATTACAGGTGCTGCAAGCTCTCCTGTTGCGATTGAGATGTTTCTGCTTCGCTCATCCCCGCTTAAAGCCTCATAATATTCATCAAATTCCTTCTTTAAGGAGCGAACCAGTCCCACACCGTTTTCAATCTGAGGATAACCTTCATAATCATCTTCCTCCGGAATAGGAAGCTCCGCTTTCAAATACCATTCATCACTTGCATAGATGAATCTGGTTCCGTAATGCTTTAAAAATATATTCTGCCACTTATGAATTTGTCCAAGTACAGTCATAGAGTCTTCTTTACTAAAGCTCTCCAATTTTTCAAGTCCCTCACGGTATTTGGTCAGTCCGACAGGAACTACAGAAACACTGTTAAGCTCGGGCAGATAGGCTGCTAAATCATGTATGGTTTTTTCAAGCTCTTCCCCATCATTCCAACCCTTGCAAAGAACAATCTGACCATTCATCGCTATTCCTGCCGTTTTTAATTTCATCAGCTTCTCTAATGAGCTTCCTGCAAAACGATTATGAAGCATTCTGCAACGAAGCTCCTCATTCGTTGTATGAATCGAAATATTAATCGGTGATAGTTTATAGAATATAATCCGATCAACCTCTTCCTCACTTAAGTTGGTTAAGGTGATATAATTCCCCTGAAGGAAGGAAAGTCTGGCATCATCATCCTTAAAATACAAGGTATCCCTCATACCGGGCGGCATCTGATCAATAAAGCAGAATATACATTTATTACGACACGACCGATATTCATCCATCAGTCCTTCTTCAAATTCAATTCCAAGATCCTCATCATATTCTTTTTCAATCTCCAGCTCCCATTCCTCGCCGTCAGACTTTTTCACCAAAACTATAATATTCTCATCCTTAATCAGGTAATGATAATCAAGAACATCCTTAACCACGTTTCCGTTTATGGATATCAGCTCGTCACCGGGTACAAGCTCTAGTTCCTCTGCGATACTTCCTGCTTCTATCTCTTTAATAATGTGTGCTTTTTTCTTCATAAAATACACCAAATCTCTCTATCTTTCTGGTTAAATGTTGAATTTTAAACTTAACAGCTCCTGCTTACTCTGCAATTGATAAAAAGGCAGCTAAGCTTCCCCGTTTTCCTAAAGTTTTTCTATGGGAAAATAATAATTCACTGTTGCAGCAGGTACAAACACCGCTGATATGAATATTCTCAGGATTTAGCCCTGCTTCTGCCAATACCGTATGATTAGCTGCCCATAAATCGCAGCTGTATTTACCATTATTCCGATCCCTTATTATTCCACTCTCCCAATTCATCGGAAAAGCCTTTTTAAATTCAGCAGCAACTTCTTCTCCTATCTCATAGCAATCAGGACAGATCGAGGGTCCTATCACAGCAATAATATCACTCGGATTGCAGTCAAAGCTTCTGATCAATTCTTCTACCGTAATCTTACCGATCTTGCTAACCGTACCTCTCCAGCCTGAGTGGGATAATCCAATCACTTTTTTCACCGGATCTACAAAATATAACGGAACACAATCTGCGTATTTTGTTACTAAAGTAATATTTGGTTTATTGGTAATCAAACCGTCAATTTCTTCATAATCTGCGGGTTTAAAAAGTCCCTTTCCCTTATCCTCTTCCTCAACGATACGAATATTCGTCTTATGTACCTGTCTGGAAATAACGAAGGATTCTTTAGATACCCCAAGGCTTTTTGCAATCCGCCTGTAATTTTCTATAATATTAGCTGGTTCATCCTGATAAGGGCTTGTATCTGCACCAAAATTCATGGAAGCGAAGATACCTTTACTTACACCGCCTAAGCGTGTAGAAAAGCCATGCCGTAGGAAGGGAATTTGAGAGAGTACCGGAAAGGATAGATAAGGAACCTCCATTGAGAAATCAATTTGCGCCGAGCTGTTATTTTCAAATGTCATAAAATCAGGCCTTTCATAAATAATTATCTACTATGATAGCATAAAAATATTTCATAATAAGTTCTATATAATGTCTTAATATAAATCATATTTATTCAAATTGATGTATCCTGTCTGCCCTTTGAATTAGTTTTGTCCCGCATATCTTTCTTGAGACTATTCAAACTATAGTCGCAATTTAAACACCTTCAAAGGCATTCTTTATCAGAGAAATTTCACGATTTAGAATAACAACAGCATCAAAGCGGCAGGGTGTATTCTGAGGAAGCTTATGCAGCAGCATATAGAATTCAGCTGTTCGTGTAATTTTACGGATTTTATTATAATTAATCGCTTCTGCCGGATATCCCTTGCCGGTATCGGAGCGGTATTTCACTTCGATAAAGCAAAGATAGCCTTCAGCTTTCGCAACTAAGTCAATCTCACCAATTCTACAGCGAAAGTTTTTTGCTAGTATTTGATAACCGTTCTCCTGAAGGAATTCCGCTGCATTCTGCTCAAATTTTGCACCTACAGCTCTGTTATTCATACTATCCCTCCATGCCGCCAAAAACCTACGAATTTGGACAGCGCACAAATTTGCCGATTGAAAAACCTTTGATTTTTCAATCTATCCCCCAATTATAACCAATACTGATATAAGGCTTCTGCCAAACTAACTTCATAATAATTTACTCTTAATACGATCCATCTGATCAACAAAAACCAAAACCTCTGCAACAACCTCATATAATTCGGGAGGAATCATATCTCCGATTTCAATTTTAGATAAGGATTCTGCTAGTTTTTCATCCTTATGCAGGGGAACCGATGTTTCCTTTGCCTTTTCAATAATCTTATCCGCCAAATAACCTTTTCCAGACGCAATGACCTTCGGCGCTTTGTCCTCCGGTTCAAAGGAAATAGCAACTGCTGTTCTTGGTTTTTGCGTATTATTTTTCTGCTCCATAAGGATACCTCCTTAAGCTACTCCTGATAGAAATTCTTTACAAAGCTTCTTCTATGGATTGGTGTAAGACCAAGCTTTCCAATCGCCTCAATATGCTTTGGCGAGCCGTAACCCTTATTATTCGCAAAATCATAACCGGGTAAGATCTTATCATATGCTACCATAATACGATCTCTTGTAACCTTGGCTACAATACTCGCTGCAGCAATAGAGATACTTTTTGCATCACCCTTAATAATCGGTACCTGCTTGATATCAACACCCGGAATAGTCACTGCATCATTTAATAATAGATCGGGTTTTACAGACAAATTACCAATAGCCTTTTTCATTGCTTCATAGGTCGCATTGAGGATATTGATTTCATCAATTTGATTCGGCGGAACACTGCCGATACCGAAAGCAATTGCTTTAGAAATAATCTCATCATATAATTCTTCGCGCTTTTTTTCCGATAATTGCTTCGAATCATTAATATATAAAATCTCACAATCCTTCGGTAAGATTACTGCACAGGCGATGACCGGTCCCGCAAAGGGACCCCTACCCACCTCATCGATACCGCAGATATACTGATAATCGCTGTATTTTGTCTCATACTCCTTCATAGCCGCAAGACGCTCTATTTCATTTTGTTTGGATTTTAATCTGCTTCTGTATTGATTACAGATCGTAATGACACCGCTTCTTTCATCTGCTTCATATTTTTTTAATAGCAGCGGGATTTGTAAATCCTCTGCCTGCATGAACTCAAGCTTAATCAGCGATATTTTCTTAGGTACTTCCTCTTGATATTGTTCCTTTTCCATCTAAGTAGCTCCTTATAACGGATTTATCGTTTTGCTTATAGATAAGCCTCTATATTATAATTGTGCCGCTTCCACCTTATTTGCTTTATCCTCATCCTGCAGTTCTTTCTTTTCTGGAGGAAATTCAAGAGTAATATTACCAAGCTTCGTACTCCTGAAATCATCCAGTAGTATCATTGCTGCCCTGTCCAAATCAGGCTCTCCGCCTTTTAACAGACAAGCCCGCTTGATTGCTACCTTTTTAAGAAGCTCCGAAGCTCCCTTCAAGCCTTCTCCCTCTGCAGTTGCATCAATCTCATAGCGCTTTGCTAAAACCTCCGGGTAATGCATTCTTAATATAATAATTAATTCCAGTGTAAGATCTGTAATATTAATGATATTATCATTAATGGAACCAATCAGTGCCAGCCGTAAGCCAACAGACTGCTCCTCGAATTTAGGCCATAGTATTCCGGGCGTATCTAATAGCTCGGTGAATTTATTCAAGCGAATCCATTGCTTTCCCTTTGTTACACCGGGCTTATTGCCGGTCTTTGCTGTAGCTTTTCCTACAAAGCTGTTGATAAAGGTTGATTTACCGACATTGGGTATTCCTACTATCATCGCTCTCACCGGGCGGTTTAAGATCCCTTTTTTTCTATCTCTCTCTATCTTAGCAGCACAGGCTTTATTAACAATATCCTGTACCTGTTTGACTCCGGTGCCATTCTTAGAATTAACCAATGCTACAAAATATCCTTTTTTCTCAAAATATTCCTTCCAGGCCAAATTATATCGTTGGTCTGCCATATCGCTTTTATTTAGTAAAATGACTCTCGACTTATTCTTAGCCAGGGCATCTATATCAGGATTTTTGCTGGAATATGGTATTCTGGCATCCACCAGCTCAATTACCACGTCTATCAGCTTCATATCCTCCTGCATCATACGTTTCGCCTTGGCCATATGTCCGGGATACCATTGAAAATGCATAACAACCTCCAAAATTTCTTTCTGTATAGATAATTACGAAACTATATCGTTTAATTAATTGTATACACTGCATATACAATACTTACAATTACTGAGTTTCGCAATTGCCTATTCTTTCTGTATTTAAATTATCTTCACTTATTCTATCTATAATTATGTTCAAAAAGTAACAAAGTCCTCGTCCCATTTATCCTACTTTGATTCCTCAGTATCCTTAGTTTCCGGAGCATCCTTAATCAAATTTAATTTACTAATAAAGTTAAAGGGCTTTAGTCTTATAAAAGCTTTTCCTACGATTTCATCCCTTCGGATGGTTCCCACACTGGCAAAACGGCTATCCTCGCTGTTATTACGATTATCTCCCAGAATAAAATATTCATTCTCCTCTAGTTTAATTTCTTCCTCAGCAAGGCCAAAATTATTCATTGGTTCAACGTTAATGGTTTCTTGTATGATCTCACCGTTTATGTAGATTACTCCATCCTTTATCTGAATTTTCTCACCGGGTAATCCAATAATACGTTTAATATTATAATAGCTGTGTTCCTTACCACTTTGTTTAAAAACTATAACATCAAAACGTTTGGGATCATTAAAACGATATGAAAATTTATTAATTATGATAGAATCACCGTCATTTAACGTAGTTTCCATCGAAATTCCGACCATATCCGTTCTCTCAAGGGCATAATAAACGATAAAATAAGCCAAAAATATAACTGCGGCTATCTGAATAACCCAGATAATTATTTTAATTAGAATTTTCCTGATTATCGGCCGTTTGCTTTCTTTATCGAAATCAAATTCCATTTTTATCCTTACCCTTCTTCAATTTTTCAAACCTTTATGTAATACTATAACTAACGTTTATAGGAAGTACTTATTTTCAATTTTACATACATTTTCGTATTAATCAATATTTTTAAATAAATTTTTATTAGAAGTATGTTTTTAATCATTGTAATGTCAATGCATAATTTAATTGATAAAAAAGGGACAATCACTCAAGTATTGTCCCTTCGTAATATTTATCTTATTGATTCCTTAACTTTAGCCTTCTTACCTACTCTGGAACGTAAATAGAAGAGCTTAGCTTTTCTCGCTTTACCGCGTCTTACTACTTCAATTCTATCAATACTGGGACTGTGAAGCGGCCAGGTCTTCTCAACACCGATTCCGTTGGATGTCTTTCTAACGGTAAAGGTTTCTCTTGCTCCGCCGTTCTGTCTCTTTAATACGGTTCCTTCATATACCTGTAATCTCTCACGATTACCTTCCTTAACTTTTGCGTACACTCTAACTGTGTCGCCTACGTTGAAGTCTGTAACCTCTGCCTTCAGCTGCTCAGCTTCAATACTCTTAATAATATCGTTCATTATGTGACCTCCTAATCTATTTAGATGTTCTTAATACGTTAGGTCATAACCATGTATCAGAGGACCATCCCATCTCACATCAAGTTACTTTAGCATAAACTGATGGTAATTGCAAGTATTTTTTATAAATCCTGATGCTTAATCCTTTAATAAATATCGTAGTTCTTTTGAAAAATTAACCGGGTCAGATATTCCCGCTCTTTCTCGGTTAAATCTGCATTTTCAAGTAAATCGGGACGCCTTTCATAAGTACGGAGTATGGACTGTTCTCTTCTCCAAGCTTGTATATTGGCATGATGACCTGTCAGTAATACCTCTGGCACTCTTTTTCCCATAAATGTTTCCGGCCTTGTATATTGAGGATATTCCAGTAAATTGTCCTGAAGGGATTCAAATTCTGAGGATACTTCATTATTTAGTACGCCTGGAATTAAGCGCGAGATTGCATCAATCATTACCATAGCAGGTAATTCCCCACCGGTTAATACATAATCGCCGATAGAGATAGAATCAGTTACGATCATTTCCAAAACTCTCTCATCAATTCCCTCATAATGGCCGCATAAAAAGATTAAGTCTTCTTCTTTAGCAAATTCCCTAGCCATCTCCTGATTAAAAATACTTCCTTGCGGCGTTACATAGATCACGCGAGGCTTCTTGTAGGAATTAGAAGCTTCTCCGGTTATTTTAATATGATTTGCCAAATATCCGTATGCCTTAAAAACAGGCTCAGCTTGGATCACCATACCCGCTCCGCCGCCGTATGGATAATCATCCACTCTGTTATGCTTATCTTCACTGAAATCTCTAATATTTACCGTATTAACCGATATCAGTCCTTTATCGATTGCTCTTCCTGTAATACTGGTGCCAAGCCCCTGTGTAATCATTTCAGGGAAAAGCGTAAGTACATGAAAATTCATAAGCTTATATTAACCCTCCATCTACTGCCAACACCTGCGAATTTGGGCAGCGCACAAATTCGCAGGTTGAAAAATCTTTGATTTTTCAACCTAACCTCCACAACTGTCATAAGGCAGTTTTATTCACTAATAATACGAACCACAAAAATCACTATAACTAAAATGCCTACCCTTTGAATTAGTTTGTGCCGAGGAAGACACAGGCACAAACTTCTAAGTGTGAATTGTTCTTTTCAACAATTCACATTAATCCCTTCATTAAATGGACTGTGATTTTCTTATTCTCTGTATCAATATCAAGAATGCATTCTTTAATCGATGGTAGTAGAATTTCTTTCCCTTCTGCTGTTTTGACAACATATACATCATTAGCAGCGGTTGTCAGAATTTCAGTTAATACCCCAAGCTTCTGCCCTTCCTCCGTAATCACTTCAGAATCAATCAAATCAAAGATAAAATACTCATCCTTTTCAAGCTTAACAGCATTCTCTCTTGTAATCAGAAGATCTCTTCCTCGATATTTTTCAATATCATTAATATCATCAATCCCTCTAAACTTTAAAATCACCATCTGCTTAAAGAATTTCACGCCTTCTATTTCTAATGGTAAATGTTCCTTACCTGTATCCAACAATATTTCCTTCAAAAGCTTAAACCGATTTGGATCATCGGTTGTAGGAAAAACCTTCACCTCTCCTTTGATACCATGCGTCGAAGAGATAACCCCTACTCTTAAATAATTCTCCATATACTTGAGTCCTCTGCATTTATTTTATATTTAATATCTGACGATATATTATTCCCTTTAATCAATTTTCTAAATCGTCCTGAACTTTTCGCAATTTTAAAACTTCTATTCCTGATTCATTATTTACTATATCAATTTATACTCAACAAATGACTTAGATTATCTTCGATCCTTACAGTATGTACAAAAAGAAGCTGGTCTACTATGCCGTAAAAGAAAATAATGTATTTTCTTAGGACATAACAGACAGCTTCTAAAATTCTGCACAGGGAAAACGGCAAATGGAGTAACTGCTATTGCAGAATCTCAACGACTACCTTTTTGTCATCCTTTGTTGCGGCTGCCTTTACTACGGTACGAATGGATTTAGCAATACGGCCTTGTTTGCCGATTACTTTACCCATATCATCAGAAGCGACCTTTAATTCCACAACAATTGCTTTTTCGGTTTCCTTTTCCGTAACTACAACCTCATCGGGATGATCCACGAGTGACTTAGCGATAACTTCAACTAATTCCTTCATTATCATTACCTCCTATAAACATATAGAAGTAGAAAAGACGTAATGTCCTTTTCTGTGCGAAATCGCTTCCTGCGATTCGCACTACCTCCATTCCGATGCCAATTATAGAATACCAGCATTTTTAAAAATCTTGCCTACAGTATCTGTTGGCTGTGCACCATTTGCTAACCATTTTTTAGCTGCTTCTGCATTCACATTGAAAGCACTGGGATTCTTAGTAGGATCATAAGTACCGATTTCCTCGATGAATCTACCATCTCTTGGTGTTCTGGAATCAGAAACAATGATTCTATAGAAAGGAGCCTTTTTTTGTCCCATTCTCTTTAATCTAATCTTTACTGCCATGTTTTTCACCTCCTTAAAAATTCATAAGAACAGACCTTGCTAATTCTTAATCGAAAATGCCTATTCCTTGATATCACGGTAGGATTTACTCTAACTGTGATATAAATTTATATTGTTAATGTCTGCATCAAAACAATATTCTAATCAATGCGTATATAATCAGTTGATGCAGCATGCAATACCTGTTTATAAACCAAAAGGCAGCTTGAAACGGTTATGCTTTCCGCCTTTTCCCATCATACCTGAGAATTGTTTGGTCATCTTCTTTATTTGATCAAATTGCTTAACTAGTGCGTTAACCTCGCTTAAATCCACTCCGGCACCTGCAGCAATTCGTTTCTTTCGGGAAGGATTAATCAAATCCGGATTAGCTCTCTCCGCCTTAGTCATGGAATTAATGATAGCCTCAGGCTTAGAGATTGCCTTATCATCGATTTCAACACCCTTAAGCTGTTTGCTCATTCCTGGTATCATTCCAAGCAAATCAGACAGACCACCCATTTTCTTTACCTGCTGCATCTGATCAAGGAAATCATTAAAATCGAATTCTGCCTTCTTTAACTTCTTTTCTAACTCTCTGGCTTTGTTTTCATCAAATTCAGCCTGTGCTTTATCGATCAGAGTAAGAATATCACCCATTCCAAGAATACGGGACGCCATACGATCAGGATAAAATTGCTCTAAATCGGAAAGCTTCTCCCCCATACCTGCATATAAAATCGGACGACCTGTTACTGCACGGATGGAAAGGGCCGCGCCGCCTCTTGTATCGCCATCCAGTTTTGTTAAAATAACTCCATCTATTGTAAGCTTCTCATTGAACATTTCCGAAACATTTACAGCATCCTGTCCGGTCATCGCATCAACTACAAGTATTGTCTGATGCACAGTGATATTCGCCTTAATCTCCTGTAGCTCTTCCATCATAGCTTCATCTATATGCAGACGTCCTGCAGTATCCAGAATTACTACATTAAAATTATTCTTTGCTGCATGCTCCATCGCAGCTTTCGCAATATTAACCGGTTTATGCTTATCTCCCATGGAGAAAACGGGCACTCCTTGTTTATCTCCATTGATTTGCAACTGATCAATCGCAGCCGGACGATAAATATCACAGGCAACTAATAACGGTTTTCTACCCTTGGATTTTAATTTTCCTGCCAGCTTTGCTACAGTAGTTGTCTTACCTGCACCCTGAAGACCGCACATCATAAGCACGGTGATTTCATTCGTTGGTTTAAGCTGAAGCTCAACTGTATTCTCGCCAAGTAATTTTACCATTTCTTCGTTAACAATTTTGATTACCATCTGTCCCGGAGTCAGACTATTGAGTACGTCCTGTCCCACTGCACGCTCCTGAACAGTATTCACAAAATTCTTAACAACCTTAAAATTAACATCAGCCTCTAAAAGTGCCATCTTAACTTCCTTTAAGGCGGTTTTTACATCTGCTTCGGAAAGTCTTCCTTTTCCCCGCAGGTTCTTAAATATATTCTGAAGTTTATCGGATAAGTTTTCAAATGCCATATCTACAGCTCCTTTAAAATATCATCTGCCAGTGTCACTATGTTACTGATATTTGTTAAATCTCCCGAATTAGTTGTCAAAGTTACAATTTCTTTCATACTGTTGAGTTTATCTTTAATGCTCTGAAATTTCTTAACCAGACATAGTTTTGACTCATATTCCTTTAATTCATAGGTACAGCGTTTTACAACGTCATGTACGCCCTGCCTGCTGATACTCTGCTCTTCGGCTATTTCACTGAGAGACAAATCATTTAATATATAATCCTCAAATATTCTCTTTTTATGGTCACTTAACAATTCGCCATAGAAGTCATAAAGTATGGATAACTGGACAATTTCCTCCAGCTTCTCTATCTGTGCTTCCTTTTGTCCCATAAACCCACCACCTGTAAAGTTTTTTTCTTTACAGGTGGAGTATAACTTAATTAATGATATTTGTCAAGCCAAATATGATCAGAATGTTTTTCATGTTTTTCACTGTAACATAATAAATTAGTTATCCAAGATATTTATTAATCTCTTTTGTTCCTCTGTTAAGTCTTTTATATTATGCTGCAACGCTACAAGATCATTCTTTTTTAAATTCTCCATTATATAACTTGTGATTTGCTCTAAGCGATTAAAACCCAGATTTGCAGCTATACCTTTTAAGGTATGGATATGAAAGACTGCCTTATGTAAATCATTCTCTGTAATTGCAGTTTGAAACAGCTGGTAATTTTGATCGTATCTGAATTTGTCGCATATCGTTAAATATATCGCTTCGTTTCCTCCAAGTCTGAGGATAACGCTATCAACATCTACACCTATTTCTTTTAATTGAAGACTCATCCTTTCCATAACTTTACCTTTCGGATCTTAGATTTTGTATTTATAATGGTATAGGCTATTCATTTTCTAACTTACTTCTTGCTTTATTACATTCTGAATAATGTTATAAATATTTTCTACATTTATTGATTTAGTAAAATGATAATTCATTCCACTTTCATAACTTAACTGATCTTCAGAAAAATCATCTGCCGTCATTGCGATAATACAAATTGTTTGTGAATCAGGATGTAATGAATTTCTAATTGCCTTTGCGGTCTGATATCCATCCAGCTCCGGCATCTGTAAATCCATTAATATTACATCATAATAACCTTTCTTAGAATTCACAAAAAGCTTTATTGCTTCATAACCGTTAGACGCTGTCTCAACCTTCATATTGATATTCTTTAGAAGCTCACATGTAATTTCCTGATTAATTTCATTATCCTCTACTATCAAAACCCGTTTCCCCATGCAATCATAACGAACATTTTGATCTCGTAAGTTCTTCGGTTCTTCCTGTTTTGTAGTATTTATATTGATTCGAAATACTATATGAATAGTAATAGTAGTTCCGCGATTCACCTTACTGTCTACATGTATATTTCCACCCATTAAATCAATCAAATCCTTGACAATA
The DNA here is from genome assembly GCA_023421505.1 of Bacillota bacterium. Taxonomy (GTDB): domain Bacteria; phylum Bacillota; class Clostridia; order Lachnospirales; family Lachnospiraceae; genus Mobilitalea. The sequence continues at coordinate 5,305 of JAEZTJ010000062.1, read as the reverse complement.
GTCATTCCAATTCCGGTACCGCCATATTTTAAAGAAATAGAGTAATCCTCCTGCTCAAAGGGTTCAAATAAATGCTTTAAATAAGCTTCACTCATCCCCTTACCGGTATCAGAAATAACAAAGCTAAATAACGCTTTATCTGCATGCCTCTCCAATTCAGTTACTTCTAACCCGATTTTTCCTCCTTTCGGTGTAAACTTAATAGAATTAGAAACACAATTTTCTAAAATTTGAATCAGTCGTAGACTATCTCCAAGTAAACTGTCATCAACAATATTGTTCATTGAAAAAGAATACTCCTGACAATTTAACTCTGCCTGTGAATTCATAATAGACGAAAACGAGGTTAGAATCTCGCTGATATGAAATGGTTCATAGGTTAACACCAGCTTATTACTGTCTATTTTAGAAATATCCAGTATATTGTTAATGATTGTCAATAATTTTCTAGAGGAATAATTAATTTTGTTCAGACAATTTTCTGTTTTATTTTTATCCTCTAATGAGTTAAAAGCGATCTGTACCATACCTAAGATACCGTTAATAGGTGTTTTTAACTCATGGCTTATATGTGATAAAAATAATTTTTTTGCCTCATTTGCTATTTGCAGATTACATAAAGCTTCCTCAAGAGCCTTTTGAATTTGCTTTTCTCTGGTAATATCACTGGTGCTGATAATAAGTTGCTCTTTCTTTCGCTTTACAGTAACACGATTTATTCTTAATAAATACCAACACTTATTTTTAGTGAGGGGTTTAATATATTCAAAATCCTCTTCAAGTATATTCCGTTCATTAAAGTTCCTAATAAAATCAATTATTTTATTACTGCTTTCTGCCGGTATGTAGTCTAGTATTTTCATGTAATCTTTCTTAATGATAGACCGGTCAATTTCCATTAATTCTTTAAAATTCTTCGATATATATTCAAATTTATGACTGACCGTATCATATATCATAAAAATATTGTTGACATTTGCACTAAAGATATGTAATAACTCTTTTTGATAATATAGATTATGATTAATCTTCTTAAAACACCTACTTAAATAAACTATCAATATTAGGAAGATTATAACCATACCTGCCATTATAATGAAACCAATAAAAGTCATTATCGTAGAGTTATAATTTTGAAATAATAAGTTAATTCCCTTCAACACGTATCCTCAATTCTTTACTTAAACTATTAATGAAAAGTCATCTATTTAAAATGGTTTCTGCGGAAATTCGCAACGCACTCTCGATTAGATGAGTACGCAGTACACATAAGTTCAAAACTACTGGATTTTAGTACCATCAACTTCAGATCAGTTGCTTACAAACTATAATTTTCATCACTTTGATTAAGATTGTGAATGTATAGATTGATAAAAATATTTTACTAAATGGGCTTTTGGCACTTCTATCTTTTTATTTAATAAATAAAACACTAAAAGTAAATTATCTTACTTTTAGTGTTTTTTCTGCGATAAGATGAAAGTAGCTTCATCTAAAATGTTTATTATCAAGTTGATTTTTATGTTATTGATATGTCATTATACCGGGTATGCTTTATTTGCCTTATCTGCTGCTGTTACATCAACACCGGTTTTCTGTGCCTGACGATATTTAAAGAAGTCCAGTGCAACCTGAGGGAATAGTGCGTAGGATAATACATCCTCATCCTGTTCCTTCCAATCAGCAATTTCTGCTTCAATTTTGTGAAGCTCAGGCTCAATCAAATCAGCAGGACGGCAGGTAATCGGCTTCTTATCTCCGTTAACCTTCTTCTGTACCTCCTGATTAAAAGGCTTAACGGTCTGACCATATTCACCAGCAAGTAAAGCCTTTGTTTCCTTTGTAACCATCTTATAACGTTCTCCAGCAAGTACATTAAGAACAGCCTGTGTTCCTACGATCTGGCTGGATGGTGTAACGAGCGGAGGCTCACCAAAATCTTTACGCACGCGAGGAACCTCTTTTAATACTTCGTAATATTTATCCTCATGCTTAGCTTCCTTTAATTGAGAAACAAGGTTGGATAACATACCACCGGGTACTTGATATAAAAGTGTCTTAATATCAACACCCATAACCTTCGGATTTAATAATCCGTTATCTAAGCATTTATCACGAAGAGGACGGAAATAATCAGCAATCTCAGCTAATATATTCTGGTCAAAGCCAGTATCATAAGGAGTTCCCTTGAAGGTCTCTACCATAACCTCAGTTGCCGGCTGGCTTGTGCCCATAGCAAACGGTGACATTGCAGTATCAATAATATCGCAGCCTGCTTCTACTGCTTTCAAATAAGTCATTCCTGCTACACCGCTGGTATAATGGGTATGAAGATCAATCGGGATTTTTACAGCAGACTTCAGCGTACTTACTAAGGAGGTTGCCTCGTAAGGAACTAAAAGTCCTGCCATATCCTTGATACAGATTGAGGAAGCACCGAGCTCTTCCACTCTCTTTGCCATTTTTACATAATATTCTGGTGTATAAGCATCCCCTAAGGTATAGGAGATTGCAATCTGTGCATGTCCCTTCTCCTTATTCGTAGCCTTAACAGCACATTCTAAGTTACGGATATCATTTAAAGCATCAAAGATACGAATAATATCTATACCATTCGCTATTGACTTCTGTACAAAATATTCAACTACATCATCAGCATAGTGACGATATGCCAGAATATTCTGACCGCGGAATAGCATTTGCAGTTTTGTATTTTTAAAGCCTTTTCTTAATTTTCTTAATCTTTCCCAGGGGTCCTCCTTTAAGAAACGTAAGGATGCGTCAAAGGTCGCGCCGCCCCAGCATTCTACTGCATGATAGCCTACCTTATCCATGGTCTCAAGAATGGGAAGCATCTCTTCTGTTGACATTCTTGTTGCAATCAGGGATTGGTGGGCATCACGTAATATAGTTTCGGTTATTTTAACCGGTCTTTTTCCTTGTTCTGCCATTACTCTACCTCCTGTTAATGTTTATGGTTAGTTTAGCGTAGCCAACAAAGTACCTGCTTCAACTGACTGACCTGCAGTTACATTAATGCTTGCGATAACACCATCCTGAGGTGATACAATTTCATTTTCCATCTTCATTGCTTCCAGGATTAAAATAACATCACCCTTCTTTACTGCCTGTCCAACAGATGCCTTCGTTGCAATAATCTTACCAGGCATAGGAGCACTTATTTTCACGCTTCCCGCACTTCCTGCAGGTGCTGCTGCAGGAGCAGCAGGCTTAGCAGCCTCAGCCTGTGGAGCTGGTGCAGCTACCGGTGCTGCCGGTGCACTGGCAACGGTATTAACTGGAGCTGCTGCGGGTGCTGCAACCCCTTCTTCAACAGATACATTATAAGTATTTCCGTTTACTGTAATTGTATAATATTTCATTGTGAGATCCTCCTTGTTCAATGGCACCCTTTGGTGTCCTACTATATATCATCCAAAACAATCAGTTTATGCGTTAATCCATTTCTTACTGTTTACCTTACGAATGGAACGAACAACCAATCCGTCAGCCGGAACTTCTCCACCCAGAGAAGCATAAATCGCTGCTGTGATAACAGCTACCAATTCACTATCATTTACTAAATTCTCCTGCTCATTGTTCAAGCTTTGCGCAGCAGTATGATTAGCAGCAGTGTTATATACTCTATTCTGATCTGAAGAATTACCCTTCAAATTCGGTTTTATACTAGTAAAATAGGTGATTAGCATAATTAGTAACAGAACTGCTAAAGCAACCACAGCATAAAACAAAGTATTAATATCAACGATATCGCTAGCTGAATTGCTGGAAAGTAAAGTTGTTTTACTAATTATACCATACTGAAATATACCCATAGTCTCACCTCATCCTATATGGTGCCATGCTTTTTGGCAGGGCGGGATTCTCTCTTTGTAAAGAGCATTTCAAAAGAATATATGGCATGCTTACGAATAGCTTCCGGTTCAATAATACTGTCCACATATCCGCGTTTTGCAGCTGCTTCGGCACTGTCTTGCAGAGCTGAATATTCAGCGGCTTTTTCCTTAATGATATCGGAGGCTTCTCCATCATACATAATCTGAGCTGCTAAGCCTGCATCCATCATTCCGATTTGAGCACCTGGCAGAGCAAATACCATATCAGCCCCAATATGCTTTGAATTCATAGTAAGATATGCCGAACCATATGCTTTTCCAATAATAATATTTACCTTCGGAACAGTAGCATTTGCAAATGCGTAGGTTAATTTAGCAGAGGCTTTCGCAATCGTCTTCTCTTCCTCCACTGTTGCTTTGAAGCCACCTACATTCGTTAGCGTTAATACAGGTATATTGAAAGCATCACAGAAGTTAACAAAATCAGCAGCTTTTTCACAGCCTGCAGTTGTTAAGGTTCCATCAAAACGTTCTACTACCTTACCGGCCTCATCAGTCACTTCTATGCGGTTTGCTACCGCACCTACGGTCATTCCATTCAGTCTTATAAAACCAGTAACCATTTCCTTTGCATATTCCGATTTTATTTCAAAGAAACTACGGTTATCGGATATATCTACCAAGGCTTTTTTAGAATCGTTTACTTCACCGGATAGATCGGGAAGCAGACGGTTTAGATCATCTGTACATTCATCAAAAGAGGCATCATCTTCATTGTTCGTCGGTAAGATTGCTATTAAATCACGGATTTTGCTGATTACCTCTGCCTCTGTTTGTCCGACATAATCTACCAAACCAGCCTTCGCTTGATAAACGGCCTTAGAGGTATCGCATTTATCCTTGTTATTTCCAACCAATGCGTTCGGAGAATTCACAAATAATTTCGCTTGTTTTTCCTCCATAAAAGAAAAGTCACTTAAAGAAGCCATAACCGCTAAGCCACCGCCGGAATTACCGAATACAGCGGTTATCTGAGGGATTACACCAGAAGCCAGGGTTTGCTTCCTATAAATCTCTCCAAAGCCGTTAAGTGCATCGATTGCTTCCTGTAGCCTAAGTCCGGTTGAATCAATCAAACCTACGACAGGTGCTCCTACTTTAAGTGCCAAATCATAAATATGTGCTATTTTTTTTGCGTGCATTTCACCTACTGATCCACCCATTGATGAAGCATCCTGACTAAATACATATACAAGATTTCCATCAATCACACCATAACCGGTTATTACACCATCAGCAGGGGTTTCCTTTTGCTGAAGATTAAAGTCTGTACTTCTTTTTGTAACGAAAGCGCCGACTTCAACAAAACTATTGTCGTCAAGCAAAGAAGTAATTCTTTCTCTTGCTGACAGTTGTGCTGTACTGCTCATTTTCAGCCCTCCATTTTT